>NZ_CAMYOM010000001.1:0-22421 GCF_947260015.1 uncultured Eudoraea sp.
CTGAGTACCTCACAGCAAATTTTCCAGGAGCAATATGCCTTAAAAGAATCTTTCCCCTATATTTTTGCGGCTCTGGCAATTACTATTGGTGTTGCCACTCTGCTTAATGGTACGCTGGTATTGCGTTATGGGATGCTTAGGCTGGTAACTATTGCTATGGCAGCTTTCGTGCTAATCTCATTGCTCTATATTATATTGTTTACCAGTACCGGGAATCCCCCGTTTGGGATTCTGCTCACTTTTTTTGCATTACAGTTCTTCGCTCTTGGTTTTCTATTTGGCAACCTGCGCTCCCTTGCCATGGAACCAGTTGGGCATATTGCAGGCATAGGCGCAGCTATTACAGGCTTTATTGCCACCATAATGGGAGTTACTATTAGTGCCTTTATCGGTCAATTTGTTATAGACAGTGTTCTTCCAATGTTTATTGGATTTTTGGTATGCGGGTTGATCTCCTTTGGAGTATTGGCCTATTTCTTTCTGGGGAAGAGGGGCATTCAAAGTCCTTTTTAACTATCTAATGCCCTGATCCCCGGCAATTCCCCATTAAAAAATAAATAATTCTGTGGTATAATAATTAAATGAAAAACCCGCATCATAAAATTATGTGCGGGTTTATTTTGTATTAAAATTTATCTAATTCTCAATCAATCCCTGCCCTTCTATCCAGGGAGCTCCTGCGGCTTTTAGCTCAGATTCAAGAGCTGGCAATTGCGATTTTACAAACCCGTTGAGTTCTGCTTTTATATCGCTTAACATAAATTGTGCAACTTTGAATGCCGCTTTGTGATTAGCAGTAGGCCCATATGTGCTGGAAGAAAGGGCTCTGCGGCCTACAGAGTTCCCTGAATTAGGACTTGGTTCATTCCTCTCCCCTACTTCATTCTTAGCAGGATTTCCATTCATTTTTACATCCATTTCCTGAAGCATCGTTTTGGCTGAATGTAATTTTTGCACCAGCTCAGATGAAACAGATGTCGCTTTTTGTAAGGCGCGCTGCATTGCACCTACTTTTAAAGCACTTTCTTGCAATACTGTCTTTGTAGCCTTCAGGTCTTGCTGAAATTCCTGATATGAAACCCGGAATGCATCTATCTCTTCAAACGAAGCTCGTTTTAGAGCCCCTTCTGCCAAGGGTACTACTTTAAGGTTCTTTGTACTACCCAACTGAACTAATTGGCCATCAACCATTTTGGATAAGGTTACGGTATAGTCTCCCGGAGTAACCATAACACTGCGGTTATAATTATTGCCCATCGCCTTTGGCGGTGTAAGACTCACCCCGCTTCTATCGGCTATGTCTAAGGCCCAACTCACTCTGTTAAATCCTTTTTTGTTGGTCCCCTCTACTACTTTAACCACCTCTCCTTTGCTGTCTTTTACGGTAAGCAGCAAAACAGGTTTTTCCTGTAATTTTTCGTCTTCCAGAACATCCCATCCTGGAAACGGCACAGTGGTTTTACCCCTTTCTGCCAACTTTCGTGCAGACTTTAAAGAGTTGAGTGAATCTTTTAAGTAATAAGTAAAAATGGCTCCAAATTCAGGGTTTTTTGCAACGTACTGATTACTACCCTGTGCGTAACGGGCTTGCTTGGGTACATACCAATAAGCAGTTTTTACATCAAACAATGTTGCTTCTTCATTTTTTACACTCGCATTAAAATCCCGTAAGGGTGTAATATCATCGAGCACATAAAAACCTCTTCCAAAAGATGCCGCTACCAAATCATTTTCCCTTCTCTGAATGGTAATATCACGCATGGCAATGGTTGGTAAACCTCCTTTTAACTGGCTCCAGCTTCCACCCCCATTTGCCGTAAAGTACACACCATTTTCTGTTGCCGCGAAAAGCAGGTCTTTTTTAATATGATCCTGCACTAAACGCCAGATAAGCAAACGATTCGGCAGATTTCCGTTCATTAAACTCCAGGTCCGGCCTTTATCGGTACTTCTTAATAAGTAAGGTTTAAAATCTCCATATTTATGGTTGTCCAGAGCTGCATAAACGATATTTGCATCAAATAGGTCTGCTCGTACATCGTTTACAAATGGGGTTGCCGGGACCCCTTTTATTGTGCTTAATTCTATTTTACGCCAATTAGTGCCTCCGTCTTCAGAAACCTGTATAATACCATCATCTGTACCCGCATAAAGCAGGCCTTCCTGTTTTGGAGACTCAGCCAAAGAGGTAATAGTATTATAATTAGACATGGCTCTCACATCCCAGGCGTTGTCCCAGCTTTGTTGTCCGCCCATGATAGGCAATGCCAACCGCTCCTGGTTTCGTGTGAGATCCTTAGAAATAGCCTGCCATTCATCTCCCCTGTTTTCAGATTTCCAGACTCGTTGAGAAGCAAAATAGAGCCGGGAAGATTTATGCGGACTTACCAAAATAGGTGCATCCCAGTTAAAACGTTCGGCGGTTTCGCCTGCAGCTGGTTGAGGCTGAATAAAAACCGTCTCACCCGTGGTCTGATCTATACGCCATAGGACACCTTGTTGATATTCACCATAAGTAATGTCAGGATTCCCGGGTTCCGTAGCTGATTGGTGACCATCGGATCCAAGAGTAATCCACCAGTCCGAATTTAGAATTCCTGCTGCACTTCTGGTCCTGGAAGGACCACCATGAGACCCATTGTCCTGGGTGCCCCCATAGATATTGTAAAATGGCTCACTATCATCTACAGCCACCTTGTAATATTGCGTTACTGGAAGGTTAGAGATAAATTTCCATGTTTTGGTATGGTCAAAACTTTCATATAAACCTCCATCTGTACCAAAAAGTACATAATTAGGATCTGAAGCTTTAAACGCCATAGCGTGGCTATCTACGTGCTTCCCTTTTTCGTTCATATTTAAGAATGTTTTGCCATGATCGTCAGATATTTTCACATAGTTGTTCATCAGGTATAATCTACCTTCCTTATGCGGGGATGCATATAATTCCTGATAATAATGCGGGCCGGTACCTCCGGACACCGTATTGGATTTCTTGCTCCAGGACTTTCCGCCGTTTGTAGAAACAAAAACACCACCGGTAAGGCGTTCCAATTCAATGGCGGCATAGATCATGTTATGGTTAAAAGGGTTCATGGCCAGGCCAATCTTGCCCAATTTTACTTTTGGGATTCCTGTAATTAATTTTTCCCAGGTCTCTCCTCCATCTGTACTTTTATGAATTCCTGAACCCGGACCTCCACCCATATAGGCTGCTACAGTTCTGTGCCTGTCCCAGGTTGCGGCGTAGAGCACATCCGGATTAGTAGGGTCAATCAGAAGATCTGTGGCACCTGTCCACCCCTCATTTCCAAGGGTTTTATTCCATGTAGATCCTCCATCGGCAGATTTATATACCCCTCTTTCGCCACCTTTACTCCAAAGCGGACCTTGTGCAGCCACCCAGATAATATTTGAATCTTCCGGATGAATCAGGATTTTAGAAATGTGTTCTGATTTCTGAAGGCCCATATTTTTCCATGTCTTGCCATCGTCATGACTTACGTATATACCATCTCCAAAACCTACATGACGGCCTCCTACATTTTCACCTGATCCTACCCAAATGGTACTGGGAGTTGATGTATCAATAGTTACGCATCCAATGGAATAGGTGGTTTCCTTGTCAAAAATCGGTTTCCAGGTAGTTCCGGAATTGACCGTTTTCCAAACCCCGCCCGAGCCTATGGCGACATACCATACGTTCTCGTTTTTGGGATGAATTGCAATATCCGCTACCCGCCCTGAGGTGAAAGCCGGACCCAAACTTCGAAAATTTAAACCTTGATAAGGATCTTCTTTCGTTTCCTGAGCCTGGTTGTTAAATATTAATCCCAGGCTAAAAATAAATGCCAGCGCATAATATCTGCGAATCTTCATAATTGTATAATTTCTTGAAGCTCGAATTTAATGAAAAATTAAAGAAAAGTTGGTTTTTAAACAATGAAAATGCTTCGGTTGAAGATGGAAAAAAAGGAAGACAAATAACATGCCAGGAAGACCGCTATTTATAAGAAAATAACAAACCATCTGACTATTTACAGGGTCTTAAGTATTAATATACATTAGCACATACAGGACGTTAATAATAAGCACTTTATAATATTGTTAGTATTAAAATAAAAAGATGACTAATCTATTGTGCTAATATTTTAAAGGTTGCAATGTTTTTTTCATTTTCTTATAAGCTTTCATTTGGTTTGCGTCCAAAATAGTACTCATATATTCCGTTTCCTGCTTTGACAAAGTAGTAAGATTTACTTTCTTTTCTTGTGGAGTAGCAGTACTGTTTCTAATATCGTTTTCCTTGACGATTGTTTCAGCAATCTTTTCATAAACAGCTGTTGCCTCTTCAATCGTCATCCCCACCTCGGCCTGATAAGCCTGTACCAGTTTAGCAGCTTGCTTTTCTACGTCGTTTTTGGGTACAAATTGCGCATTGGTGACTTGAATAAACATCAGGGCAAGAATAATTGGAAAGCCTTTTATTAAATTTCTAAATACGTTTGTCATAATAGTGATTTTGTCTCCCAAGTTAAGAATTATAATCATCTGAATCCTAATGGGAAGTTAACTTAATTTTTATAATACAACTACCATTCCAAAATTATAAAAACGATTCTTATATTAGCAACTAAATTGCTATAAACATGCTCATCTGGGGTGCCTATATCTTTCTTATTATTATTTTTCTGGCACTTGATCTCGGGGTGCTCAATAAGAAAGATCATGTAATCCGTTCCAAGGAGGCTAGCATATGGACAGCTCTTTGGTTTACTGTGGCTATGAGTTTTAGCGGGGTAGTCTACTGGCTCTTCTCCAGCGGTATTATTGATAATCCAACTGGTTTAACTCCTGGGGATGCAGTCTTAAAATATATTACAGGATATTTAATTGAACTCTCATTAAGTATTGACAATGTCTTTGTAATTGCTGTTATTTTTTCAGCTTTTGCTATTCCTCCCATTTATCAACATAGAGTATTATTTTGGGGTATTCTTGGTGCAATTGTTTTTAGGGCCTTTATGATCCTCTTTGGAGTGGCGTTAATAAACAAGTTTGAATGGATAATTTATGTATTTGGCATTTTTCTTCTTTATACGGCTTTTAAGATGTTGCGTACAGGAAATTCAGATTTTAATCCTAAAGATTCTTTTGTTTTTAAACAAATAAAGAAAATCTATCCTATCACTACAGTTATTAACGGCCATAACTTTTTTCTAAGAAAGATGGGGTTAACTGTGGCGACTCCTTTGTTTGTGGCACTTGTTATAATCGAAATAACAGATGTTATGTTTGCCTTGGATAGTATTCCTGCCATTCTTGCAATAACGGCAGATCCTTTTATTGTCTTTAGTTCTAATATCATGGCAATATTAGGTTTACGGTCTATGTATTTTCTGGTTTCAAGGATGCTTGCTAATTTTAGGTTTATCCATTACAGCCTGGTAGTAATATTGGCTTTTGTTGGGTTCAAAATGATATTTTCTCATTATGTTACTATCCCTGAATGGATCTCCCTTACGGTAATCGTAGTGTCGCTGTTAAGTGGTGTCGTAGCTTCTTTATTAATTCCCCAGAAGGAAGAGGTCACTGAAGATAACTAAAATTGACTTTTAACAGTGTAATTTCGCCATGCCAATATATTCCAGCACTTTTAGTTCCAGAGATTTATAGTTTTCTAATTGTTCCCTAATACGCCCTTTTGCATTATCAATAACGAGTGAATGATCTTTCAACGCTTTTATAATCTCAAGGTTTGAATTTTTTAAATTGGCCAGACTTTGTTTTAGCGATTCCATTCTATCATAAAGGGTACGAGTTTTAGGCTCACAGACATACGATTTTAATTTTTCCTCCAATGATAGTAAACTTTGGTTGTTGCGCTCCAGTCGCAATAGGGCGTTAGTACTGCCTTTAGCAGTGGGAATAGTTGATGTGGGTTCAGTTGCAGTCATTATAATGTGATTTTGGGGGTACTCGTTTTATTAATTGGATCATAAAAGGTACGAAATTTTTTACAAAAATGAGAACCATGGAATCACAGGATGCGAACTTTAACTATTTTTTATAAGATTTAACTTTTTTATAAATGCTGCAAAATCTAAAGGGAGAAAAGACTTTCTCAATAATTTAAATTACAAAATTTGGTCTAATCCTGGATTAAGCCTGTGCAACCGGTAATGACATTTTTTCATGGAAAATCTTCAAAATGAAAAAAACTAGTGCGTTTCTTCCTCGAACTCCAGTTCTACTATTACCTTGTTCCATTCATCTGAAAAAGGGGAACGATAGAGTTCTTTTAGTAACCTGCGTCGCTGTCTTTCTGAGATATTTAATGTATCTATAATCTCCTGCCTCTTTTGAATAGTTGCAATCCGTTCAATCTTTAGTTTCATTCTCTCTTCAGGAGAAATCACAAGGTCTGAATCAAATCGCTCCAGGACTGTTCGCTTTTCAACCGTAAGTTCGTTCTTATCCATGTTTTTATTCTCCTTCTGACCATATCCTATAGTATGCAAAATGAATAAAAAAACCAAAAGGCCAAATTTTCTTAAAAACGATGTAGATATGATTTTCATTACTAGAGTTCTGTTTTACAAAGTACTGATTTTTAGCCAAATGCAATAGAATATATTTTTAGTTTATGAGCCGAAAATCGATTTAAATTAGCACTTTAGCGTTTTTATGATTTAATTACCTTTGATAAGGGTCTAAATTTATTTTATACTATGAAATTATATTCAAAATTCCTGATACTGTTTTTACTGGTAGCCAACGCCTTAAGTGCGCAGCAGCTAATAACTTCGGCACGTGTTGAATTTGTCTTTGTTTCTAAAGATGTTGATGGTACTATTGAAGGATTTCAGTCTTCATCCAAAGTTATTCCAGAAGAGCTAACGAGTTCTGTATTCGAAGGATCCGTTGCCGTTAACACCTTAAAAACGGGAAATTTTTTGCGTGACTGGCAACTAAAAAATAGTAAATATTTTGATGAAGAAACATATCCACAGATTACTTTTAAAAGTACGGAAGTTATCTCCAATGAGAATGGTATTGAGGTTATTGGAACCATAACTATAAAGGGGATATCTAAAACACTTACCTGGTATTTTCAGAAAGATGGAAATACACTTAGAGGAGCTGCTACCCTATTTAGTTCTGATTTTAATATTAATATAAAAAAGGGTCGCGAAGAGAATAAAGTGGAAATAAATCTAATCCTTGAAATTGGATGACTTATTTAATTTTAATAGATATTAAATCGTTATTAAAGCCAATAGATTTACTTCTTTGAACTAAATAGTAATTCATAAATCTTACCTACTCCCCAGTTTCCCAATGGAAAATATAGGGCAAAAAAAAGAGCCATCCCCAATGCGAAATTGCGAATACCAAAAATTTGATCGATAATATTATCTGGAAAGGCATAAGACGTTTTAAAGAAATAGCCTCCAAATTCTAAAAGCCCCATAGCTACAAGCCCGTAAGCATATTGCATATGAAAAGGGAGTTTTCGCAACAACAAAGAGATGGGTACCATATAGAGAATATAGCAGCTTATTACCTGCCACCAGTAAGTAAACCTGGCAATTTCGGCCTCATTGCCAAACCAGTTCATCAACATTCCCCACGCAAAATAAACTATGCAATAGGTAAGTATAAGCCTTCTATCTACCCTTAGTTTGTTAAGGGCCCAGGAATAAAACGATTTCATAGTTATTTTGAAGTTCGTTTTTTATCAATAATGGCCATTGCATCATTTACTGTCTGCATTTGGTCCATATCATCATTTTCAAGGGTAATGTCGAAAGCATCTTCAACATCAAGGACAATATCCACAAGGTTGGCAGAATTTATATTCAGTTCATTGATAAAATGACTGTCTGGTGATATATCATCTATAGTCACGTCCTCCGGTAAATAGGGTTTAATGATACCTTTCAATTTTTGATAATAATTTTCTTCTTTCATAGCGTTTTTTTCAATCCTTAAAGGTCTTAAAAATAACGCAAGCATTTACATCACCAAAGCCAAAACTAGCTTTTGCGATTGTTTTTGGTTTGTAATCTATTGTTTTTACAGGAATACGCGATTTATCTACTAGTTTTTCTATTTCGGGATGCAAGTCAACAATATTTACATTTCCAAAAATTTGTCCTTCTTTAAACTGCAACAATGCTGCTACACATTCCATACTTCCGGCAGCGGCAAGACCATGACCCATAATTCCTTTAAAAGAATTAATATATGGGAAATCGAGTCCTGATCGTTCCAGGGCCAAACTCCAGTTAAGCACTTCAACGGGGTCCTTTCCGGTAGCCGTTAAATGGCCGTTAATGGCCTCAATATCTTTGCTTCCTACTCCAGAGTTTTTCAAGGCCATTTTTATGCACCTCTGAACAGATATGCTATTAGGAGCAGTCATACTGCCACCTCCTCTTTGACCACCACTGTTAATAGCTCCCCCCAAAACTTCTGCATATATTTTTGCGCCTCTTTGTTTGGCACTTTGCAATGATTCTAAAACCAATGCCCCTGCCCCACTCCCGGGAACAAAACCAGAAGCTGAAGCACTCAAAGGTCTGCTAGCTGTAGCTGGCGAATCATTATGCTTTCTCGGGAGAATACGCATAGCATCAAATCCACCCCAGACATATGGTCCGCTGTCGCTGCAACTTCCAGTTAATATTCTTTTTGCTTTTCCTGCTAGTATTCGATCATAGGCCATAATTACGCCCTCTGTGCCTGTTGTGCATGCCGACGAATTAGTTGTGACCTGGTTGCCGGTACCCAGTATACCACCCAGATAGGCGCTTATGCCGCTTGCCATGGTTTGAATTACAGAGGTGCTTCCCAACCTTCGCGTATTTCCTGCATCTATGAAGTGAATTGACTCTCGAAATTTATCCACTCCTAAAATACCGGTCCCAAAAATAATTCCACTATCCCAATCAGGCTCATCTTCCTCTGCCTTGCTTAAGCCCGCATCAATCCAGGCATCTGTACCCGCGATCACTCCGTAAACCAGACCGCTTGCATTTAAACCCTTAAGTTGTAATGGGGTGAAGTATTTATTTATATATTCCGATGTAAGTTTAGGTTTACCAGCAACTTGACATCCAAAATTAAGTTCTTTTAACTCTTGTTGAAAACTTATCCCGCTACTACCCTCTTGAAGGGTTTTTGTAAAGTCAGCAAGTGTCACACCATTTGGGGCGCAAATGCCTAAACCGGTAACCACAACTCTATTCTTCATAAGTTGAATACTTTATCATTCCCGCCAATTCACCTTTGCACACCAACTCCTTAGCCGAATTGTGCATTTTTACCTTACACTTTAATTTATTGAATCTGAAGTAAAGCTTTTCTGAACTTACATATACTGTCTCTCCAGGGTATACCGGAAGATAAAATTCCATTTGAGAACTGCTGAAGGCCATCTCAAGATCATTCATGTTGGTTTCGGGAGTTTCCGAAAGCAAGAAAATACCCAGACAAACCAACCCGATTTGAGCACAACATTCGGTAAGTATAACTCCGGGAGTTACCGGATTTTGTTTAAAATGACCCTGGTAAAAATCAAGATCCTTCTGAAAACAAAAACTACCTGAAGCGCCCTCACTATTAACATGAGATAAACTGTCTACGAATAGAAACGGTTTGGTATATGGTAACTTTTCTATGATCTTGTTAACATCCATAATTTATCTTAAACTTTCACCTCCATCTACTTTAATCACAGTTCCATTAATCCATTTAGCCTCTTCTGTGCACAACAAATAAACCACATCTGCAACGTACTCAGGTCTGGTAAGCCGTGCATTCGGATTTCGAAATTTGGCTTGTTTTATCAAATTTTCACTCCCTGGAATCTGTCTTAGCGATTCGGTGTCCGTCACCCCGGCCTGTATACAATTGGTTTTTATACCAAGAGCCGCAAATTCGAGTGCCATATTTCTGGAAATAGATTCCAAAGCGGCTTTTGCAGCACCAACTGCAGCATAGTTTGAAATAGCTTTCGAAGATCCCTCACTGGTAAATGCTATAATCCGTGAATCCTCTGCAAAAAGGCCTGCTTTTAGTAATGACTGTGCCCAATCATACAGACTTAAGGCCATTGCGTTAATCGTGATTTGAAAATCCTGGTTGCTAAGTTCTTTTTCGTTTGAAGAATGCATTGGTTTTAGGTTACCCTTTGCAATACTGTGAACCAATATCCTGATCTTATGACCTTCAGGAAGAAAACCTTGTATTTTACTTATTAATTCATCTCGGTTTGCCTGTTGTATGGCATCTTGGTTATAGCTTTTAAACATCACACCGGCAGAGCTAATTTCTTTAAACGTGCTTTCTATACCTGGTATATCCACCTTACGATCCCGATGGACAACAAGTATATTATACCCACTCCTTGCAAGTTTTCTGGCGGTAGCAAGGCCCAGGCCCTTGCTACCGCCCAGAATTAACGCCCAATTATTTGTTTTAACTTCTTCCACCTCGATTGTTTTTTATAGCTACCACTCCAACAAAATGCGTTGTGCGGAAAATCCGGGCCCAAAGCTTAGGATCAATCCCTGCTCACCTTTTGCTATTTCTTTTGACAGAAATCGTTCCAGCACATAAAGTACCGTAGCACTACTCATATTTCCATAAAGCCTCAGCGTTTCGCGGGTGTCATCAATGTTTTTCCCTAATTGCCCGAATAATTCTTCAACAGTCTGAACTATTTTTTTTCCACCCGGATGAAAGATCAAATGATCAACATCCTTAATAGAAGTACCATTCTTTTCCAAAAACGGATGTACAATATCGGGAAAATGCTGCGCAATTGTCTCGGGAACAGCCAGATCCAGAATCATTTTAAGACCGGTATTGGTAAGATCAAAACCCATCAAATGTGTAGCGTTTCTAAAATGATACATTTCTTCAGCTACAATAGCGGGTCCGGCTGCATCTTCTTCGGATGACACTAAAACACAGGCTGCCCCATCACCAAATATGGCAGCACTAACCATATTTGCCATGGAAAAATCCGTAAGTTGAAATGTTGCCGTAGGGCATTCCACAGCTATAACTGCTGCTCGTTTCCCGGGGTTTGCCCTTAAAAAATTTGCCGCATATATAAGCCCTGAAACACCAGCTGCACAACCCATTTCAGTAACTGGTAACCTGATAATATCTTGTCTTAAATGAAGGTCATTTACAATAAAGGCATCTAAAGAAGGAATCATTATGCCTGTACAGCTTACTGTAATTATATAATCAAGAGAATCCGGATTCCAGCCGCTCTCAAGCAGTGCTTTTTGAAGTACAGATGTTCCCAATTTTTTTACCTCTCTTACATAAATGTCGTTTTTGGCTTCCAGGCTGGTGGCCGTAAATACATCTTCAATATCCATAATCCCATAGCGTTTATCTACGGCTGCACCCTCAAATATCTTTATGACTTTTCTTTTAAATCGTTCTTCCTGTCCGCTAAGCCATAGCTCAACAAAAGGCAAGATGTCTTTTGTTTCCCTGCAGTAAGGTGGCAATGCTTTTGCCACGGATGCTATTCGTACACTATTCATATGATCGGCTTAGTTGCGCGGTCTGCATCACCCATACATATCTGAATGCCCATTTCCAGTTAATTGTATGAGTTGTATTAGGTAAATTTTTTGAAAAAGATATTAAGTCTTGTTTCTTAAATCCACTTTTAATAGAGATGAGACCATCATGTTTCGCAATTTTTGTTTTTATAAAAATAGCACTAAACCCTTTAAAAAGATAATATGCGAGTACGCTTCTTTGTAAATCATTGATAATTACTCCAATTTTGGCCAATTTTGTAAATTGAGATAAGAATAGTGGAATTTGTTGATTGCTAAAATGGTGCATTGTGAGCGTACACAGCAGGATATCGCAGTTTAAATCTAATGGCTTCAAGGTTAAAATGTCTTGTTTTAAAAAAGTGATCTCAGGAAAATCAACTGACAATGCCCGTCCAATTGATAAAGCATTTTCGCTAAGATCCAAACCTATTAGCTCAACATCTACGGCAATTTTCCGAAAATAAATTGCCAGCTTTCTAAGCGCTTCTCCATCGCCACAGCCCATATCTACTATGGTATATTGCTTCTTGGGAAATTCTTTTATCAGCTCACTTACTTTACCCAGGGTTATTGAATTACCACCCAAAAAACGGTTACTCTTGTTAATATCATTAAAAACCAGCCTAAGGGTATCAATAGTAACATTGGGGTTGTCCATCAATTCTGATTCTGTATTTCGATATCTCAAATCCATTATAGTGCTATCGGTTTTCCATGTGTACTTTTAATAAGCGATCGGATAAACCCTGGTGATTTTGCAATAGCGCCCATAAGGAAGCTGGAAGCTACTGGGTTTAAAAGTATGGATTGCAAAATCCTTCCTGTTTGTAATCGTTGCTTAAAGGCTTTCTCCCATTCGTTTTTGTAATCTGATTCCATTTCACTTCGTCCATATTCTGCATTCTTAAAATAGTTATCAATCCTTTCGGATGCAATTTTAGCACTGTGAATGGCCATAGCCATTCCATTACCGCAAAGTGGATGAATTAAACCCGCAGTATCGCCACACATTAAAATATGATCCTCTACCAATTGTTTACGATCAAATGACACTTGTGCAATACTCATAGGCTCTGTAAAAAGTGGCTCTGCATTTTCAAGGAACTGTTTAAGGAATTTGTTCTTTGCTACTACCGTCGAATTAAAATTCTCAATATTTTTTTCAGCCTGAAAACTTTTATATGAGACCAGATAGCAAAAATTCACCGCCCCGGTTTCCGTTTTGGAGAGACCTCCATACCCACCTTCAAAATTATGCAGGGCTACGAGGTTATCAGGGAATTCAGGAAGTGCATAATGCGCCTTTACCCCTAACCATGGTGCATTTTTACCTATGAAGTTTCTATTCAATTGTTTATCCAGCCCGGATCTTTTACCGTAAGCCCCAATAACCAACTTAGCTGAATAACTATTTTCCTTTTCGGTACTTATATTAAAACTGCCTTTAAAAAATGTAACATTTTTGACAGTTTCAAAGTTGACGGAGACTCCAACGGACAAAGCTTTTTTGTAAAGGGCATGATCAAAAGCATACCTGCTTATTCCAAATCCCCCAAGTGGTAATTTTGTTTGAAGTATTTTTCCCTTTCTTGTTGATAATTGCAACGTATCTATGGAAACTGTTTTGGGTAGTACAATCCCTAAATCTTCCAGATAGGGCATTACTTCATTAGATACATATTCGCCACATACTTTGTGATGTGGATATGTGTAACGTTCGAGAAGCAGCACCCTATAGGACTTATTCCCCAAGTGAATTGCAGCTGTCAGTCCTGCTAATCCCCCACCTATTATAATAATATCATAGTGATCCACATTTGGAAGATAATGGTTTTTAAATGAAAAAACCCGACTGGTTAGTCGGGTTTAATCACAAAAATATTATTTAACGTATAATCAATTAATTAGCCTGAGCCTTTGCATCGTCTATCATTTCCTTATTGGCAGAAACACCTATTTCTACTCTTCTATTCCCGGCTTGCCCATCTTTAGTAGCGTTGTCAAATCTTGGTGCTGCCTCGCCAAAACCCTCAACAGTCATTCTGCTTGTGGCTA
Organism: uncultured Eudoraea sp.; assembly: GCF_947260015.1. GTDB lineage: Bacteria > Bacteroidota > Bacteroidia > Flavobacteriales > Flavobacteriaceae > Eudoraea. The sequence continues at coordinate 13,653 of NZ_CAMYOM010000001.1, forward strand.
CGCCCGCATCGGCTATATATTTGGAAACAGCGTCTGCCCGTCTCTTTGATAATTTCAAATTATAATCATCATTACCCACACTATCCGTGTATCCCTGTATCATCAAGTTAGTGTCCGGAAATTCCAGGAATATTTCAGCAACTTTATCCAGATTAGATTTGGCTTCTGCTGTTAGATCAGAACTGTCAAACGCAAAATTCACACCACTTTTATCGTCGAAAATTATGTGAATACCCTCTCCTACCCGCTTTACATCGGCACCAGGAATTTCAGTTTCAATCTTCTGGGCTTGCTTATCCATCTTATTTCCAATAAGACCACCGGCAACTCCACCAATGGCAGCGCCAATTAATGCTCCCCCTATATTACCTGCTATCAGGCCACCAATAAGAGCACCACCACCACCACCAATTGCAGCGCCTCTTTGTGTTTTATTAGAATTCTTTATCGCATTGCAACCACTGTTTAAAGAAAGAAACATCATGGCTACTAATAGGAAACTCGTAAATTTTCTTGTCATCTCAATACTATTTATTATGGTTATGTTTTAAAGTGTTACATCCTTGGAGACTTTGTCTAAAGTCAGTTCTACATCAAAAGGTTTACCCTTATAATCTACCTCTACCATAAAGACCGTCTTAGTTTCTGTCAAGCTTTTTATGATCATACGATAACCGCTTTTATCTCCGCTAAGCGGTTTGTTTTTCGCATCCACTAATTTAAATTGAAGTTCTGTACTCCCATCACCCGGCTCATAGAATGACCATAGAATTCTGTGGGTACCTTCCTGGCACCTATCAGTTCCATTGATGGAGAACCTCCCGGTTCCGTTATTTGGGATAAACATCCACTCTCCGCCTTTAAAGCAAGGAGAATCTGCAATACCAAATAAATCTGCTTTATAGAGCCCTTCTTCCCCAATAAAACGAATATCGGTTAGGGACCAGGTACCCTTCAATGTTTTTTTCTTCATTGCAGCTGACTGAGAAGTGGCTGTAGTCGTTGCCGAGCAAGAGACTATTAGCATAGCCAGGACTAAATAAATTGTATTTTTCATATAATTAATTTTTTAAGTTTTTTCGAATTTGCTAAGGTATAAAATACGTTTACTTTTCTATCATAAATGATGATAATTATCTTAATATTCCAGTAGCTCAATTAATGTTGTCAAAAACCTTTCCTTTGGCAAATAATTATTTTCCAAAGATTTCGCAAATGGTACGGGAGTTTCTAAACTCGCAACCCTTTTTACCGGGGCATCTAAAAATTCAAAACATTCTTCCATTACAAGGGCAGATATATCACTACCAATGCCCCCAAATAAACTGTCCTCCTGAAGAATAATCAATTTGCCGGTTTTTTTAACGGATTCAAATACAGAGGATGTATCAAGGGGTTGAAGGGTGCGCAAATCCAATAAATCTGCTTTAATTTCCGGGTTTTGTTCTAAGCATTCTAATGCCCAGTGAACGCCCGCCCCAAAGGTGACAATAGATACATCTTTCCCTTCTTTTAACAAGGCAGCTTCTCCAAAAGGCAAGGTATAATAAGCTGAAGGAACCTCCTGATAAATGCTTCGATATAGCGCTTTATGTTCAAAAAACATGACCGGATTCGGGTCATTAATAGCAGTAGCCAAAAGTCCTTTTGCATCATAGGGAAACGCCGGATAAACCACTTTAAGACCTGGCGTCTTTGTAAACCATGCTTCATTGGTTTGAGAATGAAAAGGTCCTGCTCCCACCCCTCCGCCACATGGCATACGAATTACAACGTCTGCATTCTCATTCCAACGATAGTGGGCCTTAGCAAGATAGTTTACTATGGGATTAAAACCCGAACTCACAAAATCGGCAAATTGCATTTCCATAACACACTTCATGCCGTTAATCGATAGCCCCATAGCTGCAGATACAATCGCAGATTCGCAGATTGGGGTATTTCTCACCCGATCTGTGCCAAAAGCTTCAACAAAACCCTCTGTTATTTTAAAAACACCACCATAATCAGCAATATCCTGACCCAGTATCACCAAATTTTCATGTTTTTCCATAGACTGTTTCAAACCTTCGGAAATAGCATCAACAAGACGAATGTTATTCTGTTCATTATTAGGTGTAATTTCCTGATATTTAAATTCTTTATAAACATCATTTAACTCTTTACTTTCATTTAATTTAACCTGTTCTTCTGCAAAAGCCAGCTTTAGATTATCATCTATTTCATGTATAAACTCCTTTTTGAATTCAACTTCCAACTCCTCAGATAGAATCCCCCGAGCGTGCAGATACTCCACATAATTTTCTATAGGATCCATGGCTGCCCACTTCTCCAAAAGTTTCTTTGGAACATATTTAGTGCCACTGGCCTCTTCATGTCCCCGCATTCTAAATGTTTTGAACTCCAATAAAACAGGCCTTGGTTCTTTCCGGATGCTTTCACATAGCTCATTAACCTTGCTATAAACTTCAAGAACATTATTCCCGTTTATAATATGGGCTTCCATTCCATAGCCCTTGCCCTTATCGGCTATATGTTCACACTTAAATTGCTCAGAAATTGGTGTTGAAAGTCCGTAACCATTGTTTTCAACACAAAATAGTACCGGCAAATCCCAAACAGCAGCGACATTAAGAGCCTCGTGGAAGTCTCCTTCACTGGTAGCTCCTTCTCCTGTAAAAACCGCAGTTACTCTTTTTCTCTTTTTTAGTAGATCAGCCAATGCAATTCCGTCAGCTACTCCTAATTGAGGCCCCAGATGAGAAATCATTCCAACAATTTTATACTCCTGTGTACCAAAGTGAAAACTTCGATCACGACCATTGGTAAATCCACTGGATTTACCCTGCCATTGTGCAAATAATCGGAATAACGGTATCCCTCGTGTGGTAAAAACACCAAGATTTCTGTGCATTGGAAGAATATATTCATCTTCATTTAGAGCACTGGCAACACCTATCGAAATAGCCTCCTGACCTATACCGCTGAACCATTTAGAAATCTTTCCCTGCCTTAAGAGAATTAGCATTTTTTCTTCGATCATCCTTGGCTTCAGCATAGCCCGGTAGAGCTCCAGCAGCTTTTCTTTGCTAATCCCCTTGCTTAAATATTGCATATTTCAACGAATAGATTGTGAGCGTATTTTGGGTATAAATGTAACAAAATTGCCCTCAATAAAACAGTATAAATGAGACGCATATTTGCATATATTATTTATTAACTTTGGAAGTATTAAAAAACCATAACAATGAGCAGTATTCCCAGTGTTGACCTAAGAGATTATACAAGTGGTGATCCGCAGCAAAAAGAAAAATTCATAAAAGAAATAGGCAATGCTTTTGAAAACATTGGCTTTGTGGCGCTGAGTGGTCATTTTCTTTCTGATGAACTGGTCAAAGATTTAATTGGCGGACAAAGAGGCTATACCTCATTTGGGAAAGAACATGCTAAGGGAAGAAAAGAAGGAGACTTGAAAGAGTTTTGGCATTTTGGCCAGTTTGTTGAAGATGACCCAGCATTGGAAGCTGAATACCCTGAAAATGTGGTCGTCAAAGAGCTGCCAGAGTTCAATGAAGTTGGTAAAGAAACTTATAAGATGTTGGAGAAAACTGCCAGGTATGTTCTTAGAGCATTGGCTCTTCATCTGGATCTGTCTGAAACTTACTTTGATGAATATATTAAGAATGGTAATTCTATTTTAAGACCAATACATTATCCGCCGATTTTGAATGAGCCTAAAAATGCTGTAAGAGCAGCTGCTCATGGAGATATTAATCTTATAACACTATTAATGGGTGCTCATGGCAGAGGCCTTCAAGTTCAAAATCATAAGGGAGAATGGGTGGATGCCATAGCCAGTCCGGATCAATTAATGATAAATGTAGGTGACATGCTTTCGCGTTTATCCAATGATAAATTAAAATCGACGGTTCACAGGGTTATCAACCCACCTCGTGAATTATGGGGTACTTCCAGATATTCAATTCCTTTTTTTATGCACCCTATCAGTGGCATGCCACTTAATTGCCTCGAAAATTGTATTAATGACGAACATCCCAGGCAATTTGAAGATATCACAGCAGGGGAGTTTCTGAATGAGCGTCTAATTGAACTCGGATTGATTAAAAAGTGATTTATAACTTTAAATAAAAAAAATTAATAAATTTTATTTCAATTACTTATCATTTATTTGATTTTGAAATAATTACTGTTTTACAAAAAAATACTTATTCTTAAAATGGATTTAAAAGATCAATTAAAGAACTTATTTCCAGAGCACATCTCTTCAGAAGTAGAAAAAATTAATGCAAAGAAACCCGAAGTATGGCTTCAGAAAGATCCCATAATTTGTAAATACGAAAAAAGAAAAGGAAAACCAATTACAATCCTGGAGGGATATAATGGTGCTGAGAAAGATTTTAAGAAATTGGCTCAGGATTTAAAAAAGAAATTAAGTGTTGGTGGCACTTTTAAAAACAACTCTATTATAATTCAGGGAGATTACAGAGACAAAATAATGATTTTACTACAGGAAATGGGATTTAAGACAAAACGTGTTGGGGGTTGACAAAATGGGGCACTTGACGCCTGTGAGATACGTCAAAAATATTTTTAACAAAATTTATTAAGGTTTTTCTGTTAATTTGTTTTTGTTTTTTTCGATTAAATGTTACTTTTAAACGTTATAAACTAAAGAACCTATTCAAAATGAGTTCCCAATTGCATATCACCAACGGGGATAGTTTCACCCAAAAGTTGAAATCACTAAAACTTAAGGGCGAAATAATCACCTGGCGCGAAATGCTGTGTGAGGGGAAAACAGAAACCAATGTGGGTAGTGAGTCCTTTTGGAAAACTCGGTTCGATTTTCTTCATAAAAATTATAAGGTTAGTAAATCCTGGTTTGTTGAAAAAACATTAAAAGAATATCGTTCTCTCTGTAATCATAAGCAGCAAGATCAGATTATACTTTGGTTTGAATACGACCTTTTTTGCCAGATAAATATGCTGGCAGTCTTAAGTTGGCTTAAGAAACATCGCCGATATGCCGAAGTTTATATGGTGTGCAGTGGGGATGAAGATGAAACAAATCGCTTATACAGACTTAATGATTTAAGTGATGAACAACTTCTGAATTCTTATGAGAATAAATTAAAACTTTCTCAGAACGATATTGAATATGCAGACTATGTCTGGCAATTGTATTGCAGTGATAATCCTATCCGATTAGAAAATCTAATCGATTTTGAAAATTATCAATTTGATTACCTCTCAGATGCCATCAAAGTTCACCTGAGGAGATTTCCGAGTATAAAAAATGGATTAAACGAACTGGAGAATCGGGTGTTGGAATTTTCAGTTCAACAAAAACCAAAATCTAAAAAGGAATTATTAAGTTCCCTTCTCCAAAATCAAGGTTTTTATGGTTTTGGCGATACGCAGTATGAGCGTGTAATTACAAATTTAAGGCCTCTGTTTTCTTCTTTTAATCCAGTACGCCTATCACGGAAAGGGAAAGAAATTTTAGAAGGAAAAACCAATTATTATTCCCAAATACGGGACAACGAAGATTATCTTGGAGGTGCTTTAAAATATAACTTCTTATACAATACAGAGTCCGACAGAATTTTAAAACTGTAGTATGCAGCTGAGTGCATCCGAACTCATTCTTAATGCTGACAATAGTATATACCACCTCAATTTACTGCCCGAAGACCTGGCAAAGACTGTTATAGTTGTTGGCGACCAAAACAGGGTTCCATTAGTTTCCAAATATTTTGACACCATTGATTTAAAGAAGGGTAAAAGGGAATTTATCACTCATACAGGTACGCTTAACGGAACCAGGATTTCAGTTGTGTCAACCGGCATAGGAACAGACAATATTGATATTGTCATGAATGAGCTGGATGCCTTGGTAAATATTGATTTCGAGACAAGAACTATAAAAGAAGACAAAATTAGTCTGGACATTGTCAGAATTGGCACTTCAGGCGGAATTCAACCGAATATTGAAACAGATTCCTTTTTATTAAGTGAATATGCCATTGGTTTTGACAATGTGCTTCATTTCTATGAGAGTGAACATATTCAACACCCTGAAATGCAACTTGCTTTTATAGATCATGCAGTTTGGTCTGTTTTTAAATCTATTCCCTATGTTGTGGAGTCAGATTTACAATTAACAGAAAAACTACGCTCAGACAGCGTTATTTTAGGCTTCACAGGCACAAACGTTGGTTTCTATGGACCCCAGGGACGAAGGCTGCGCCTATTATTGGAGGATAATGATCTAAATTCCAAATTAAGTTCTTTTGAATACAATGGAATGAGGATTACCAATCTGGAAATGGAAACATCTGCAATTTATGGACTTGCAAAATTAATGGGGCACAGAGCAGCATCATTGAACTGTATACTAGCAAACAGAAGTACAGGCCAATTTTCCAAAGATCCGGTTAAAACTATTGATTCCCTTATTAAGTACACGCTTGAAAAACTTACGGCCTATTGAAAACAGTAAAGATTGTAGGCGTCCCGGAGCACTTTAATTTTCCCTGGCTAATGGCTATAGAAGAAGGTGCGTTTAAAACAAGAGGAATTGATCTGGTATGGACAGATATTCCGGAAGGTACAGGAAAAATGAATGTGTTGTTAGAGAATGGACAAGCAGAATTAGCCATTATTCTTACAGAAGGAGTTGTGAAAAGCATTACTGAAGGTAATCCTTTAAAAATAGTACAGGAATATATTGCAACACCACTTCATTGGGGAATACATGTGGCGGCTAACAGCAAATACCAGACTATAACAGATTTGGAAAATACAACTGCGGCCATCTCCAGATTTGGAAGTGGCAGCCACTTAATGTCCTTTGTAAATGCCCAAAATCAGGGTTGGGAAACATCTTCTCTTAATTTTGAAATAATTCACACTCTGGATGGGGCAATAGAAGCTCTGAAATCGGGAACAGCAGATTATTTTATGTGGGAACATTTTACAACAAAACCCATTGTTGATGCAGGGACTTTTAGAAGATTAGAAGACTGCCCTACTCCATGGCCATGTTTTGTTATCGCTGCAACTGAGTCATTTCTAGAAGAGCATAAGGAGATTCTACGCCATATTTTAGAAGTTATTAATCTTTACACCTCAGAATTTAAACTTATTCCAAGTATTGACAGGACATTATCCAATAAATATGGGCAACGGTTAGAAGATGTGCGGGAATGGTTAAGAATGACTGAATGGAGTCAGTCACAGCTAAGTGCGGAAACAATTGAGAATGTGCAGGATTATCTGTTTAAATTAGAATTGATAAGTCACAAACTTGAAGTTGATAAACTTATCACCAGTTTATAGGCTCTTTGCCTATCTTCTTTAACAATTCATTTGTTTTACTGAAATGCTTGTTGCCAAACCACAGGCCTCTGTTCGCACTTAAAGGAGAGGGATGTCCAGAGGTAAGAATATGGTGTTTTGAAGTATCTATCAACGAGATCTTCTTTTTAGCAAATCCTCCCCATAACAAAAATACTAGTCCTTCCTTTTCGGCCGAAAGCTTACGGATAACGGCATCAGTGAAAACTTCCCATCCCTTATTCTGATGACTCCCGGCGCTATGCGCTCTAACAGTAAGTGTAGCATTCAATAACAAAACGCCCTGGTCTGCCCAGTGTTCGAGGTTACCACTTTTTGGGTATGGTTTGCTTACATCCGTTTCTAATTCCTTATATATATTTATTAATGATGGTGGATGACGGATTCCATCTTTTACTGAAAAACAAAGACCATTGGCCTGATTGGGCCCGTGATAAGGATCCTGACCAATGATAACCACCTTAGTCTCCTCAAAATTTGAATGGTTAAATGCCGCAAATATTTTATTCCCCTTTGGATAACAGGTAGTTGAGGTATATTCATCTCTAACAAACCGCGTCAGTGAATCAAAATAAGGTTGTTGAAATTCAGAATGCAGCTGACTCTGCCAGCTTGGATGAATGGAAACGTTCATTTAATAGGGCTTATTACCAGCTATAAAATTAAACCAATAATAACCACTTTACCAAATCATAAATAACATTCCAATCGGTCTGGAAAACTATTTGGAAGAGAAGGGTTCTGATTGTTGGAGGATGATTAACTCATTTTGTTGCTGCCGGTACTTTAAAGCTTCTATATACTCCGCTATTTTTTTTGTCTGGTAATGAGAATAAGCTCTGGTTGCCCAGTCCATCGCCAATACCAAATTATTGTTACGCTCATTTAAAATCGCCAGGTTATAGCAAGCTTTGCTACTTATTTTTGGGTCATTATTTTCCGTTTCCTTTTTCCAAAGGTCGGCTGCGGCGTTCCAATCACCAGATAAAGTATAAATTTCTGCCTGTTCAAAACCGGGTGTTCCGCGAACATAATAATCTCTGGTAATACTGTGCTCATAGGGTTGCAATCTGGCACCGTAGGAACTTCCTGTCTGTTTACTCTGCTTTACTATACTTTCCGTTCTGTCTTCTATTGCCTGCAGGGCCTCATAAGGATCAAGCCCCTTTGCAGTTGAAACAATCTGATTGTTGAAAGTAAATTCATCAATAAGAAGTTTACTTGAGGGGTCATAAATCCGCCATCCATTTTCAATCAAGGTTTCAAGCGTAATCTGATGTGCAGCAACTTTTTCTTTTACACGCAACAAATTTAGTTGCTCCATCGTGGTTTTTTTTAAAGATACTCTGGTATCTGAATCATAATAAGCCATTGAAAAAATGGCATCAA
>NZ_CAMYOM010000001.1:22455-282105 GCF_947260015.1 uncultured Eudoraea sp.
TCATTTTGCACTATATCTTCCAGCAATATTATGGTGTCAAAACGCTTGTCGCCTACAAGTTCATTATATAACCCATTAATTGCTGCGTCCTTTGCCTTTATGGCAAGTATCTGATTTTCTCTTGAAATAAGCCGGTTTAGTCCGGTTTGCTCATTCTCATCCTTTAAATGTACCCTCCCGCCTATAATTCCAACTCTTTTAATGGCATTTGAAAGAGAAACCTGAGCAGGCTCCATGGTCTCTATTTCAACATTCCTGGTTGTACTGCAACTAACTATAATTACAAGTAGAAACAGCAAGACAGTACTATTGTAATATCTTCTCATATAAACAGCTTTTATGCTTAGAACTAAATTTAAATTATTGTTCTATAGTTACTAAACACCTGTTTATATGGGATTATTGTCCTAAATGATAAAATAAGCACGCATTTTAGGAAGTCTTATTTATAGTTATTCCATCGCGTTAGGTTATTTTGACTCATGATATAATAGAATTTTCAAAATCGCCCCTATTCCATACCTTTGCCATCTGCAATTCTAAGTAATGCAAACAATAGATAAAAAAACCTTACAAGATTTAGAGTTCCCATTGGTATTGCAACAACTGTCAGACCGCTGTAGTACCGAACTGGGAAAGATAGCTGCTGTAGCTATTCAGCCAATATCAGTTAAAGAAGATCTAATAGAAGTATTGGGGCAAACTTCTGAATATCTGGCTTCTTTTAGCAATGACAATCGGATTCCAAATCACGGATTTGATTCCATAAACAATGAATTGCAGCTACTCAAAATAGAAAATACTACCTTGGAAATTTCGGGTTTCCGACGCATTGGCATTATCTGTACTTCGGTGAATACCCATAAAAAATTCTTTAGAAAATTTAAAGATTATTACCCCTCATTATTTGCCAGTACAGAACAAATAGAATCTAATTCCGAGATAACTACCAATATAGATTTGGTCATCGATCGTTTTGGTGAAGTAAAAGACAATGCATCTGAAGCATTAAAAGTCATACGCAGGCAAATAAACCAGGTTAAGGGTAAAATCAATCAAAGTTTTGCTACAGCCCTTAACACCTGTCAGTCTGCCGACTATTTAGACGAAATCAGGGAGTCTGTCGTAGAAAATCGGAGAGTACTGGCGGTTAAGGCCATGTACAGGCGGAAAGTAAAAGGTACTGTAATGGGAACCTCCAAAACCGGCAGTATAGTTTATATAGAACCTGAAGCTGCATTAAAATATAGCCGAGAGCTAAATAACCTTGAATTTGATGAAAAAGAGGAACTTCAAAAGATTCTTAATCAATTGACAAATCTGATCAGGCCTTACGAATATCTACTGCGTGAATATCAAAAATTTTTAACACAGATCGATATTACAGCTGCCAAGGCTAAATACGCAAGTGAAATGAACGCGCTTTTACCAGAAATAAATAACAATGGCAGACTTTATTTGCGAGATGCTTTCCATCCCTTGCTTCTTTTAAACAACAAAAGAAGTGGAGAAAAGACATGGCCGCAAACCATTGAGCTACATCCGGAGAAAAGGATAATCGTAATTTCGGGCCCAAATGCCGGAGGAAAAAGCATTACTCTAAAAACAATAGGATTACTTCAGGTTATGCTGCAAAGCGGGCTCTTGATTCCTGTTCATGAACGGAGTTCTTTATGTCTGTTTAAAAATATTCTTACAGATATAGGTGATAACCAATCTATAGAGAATCATTTGAGCACATACAGTTACAGACTTAAGAACATGAATCGGTTTCTTAAGAAGTGTAATAGGGATACTTTATTCCTTATTGATGAATTTGGAACTGGAAGTGATCCTGAATTAGGTGGTGCTCTTGCAGAGGCTTTTTTAGAGGTTTTCTATGAGCGCGGAGCGTTCGGTATTATTACTACCCACTATGCCAATCTAAAGGCTTTGGCGGATGAATTGCCACATACTACAAATGCAAATATGCTATTCAATTCCAAAACTCTGGAACCTACCTTTCAATTGGAGTTAGGACAACCCGGAAGCTCTTTTACTTTTGAAGTAGCGCAGAAAAATGGGATCCCATATAATTTAATCAATAAAGCCAAGAAGAAGGTTGAACGAGGCAAATTACGGTTTGATGCAACCATTGCTAAAATGCAAAAAGAGCGTAAGAAAATGGCTCAAACAGGCACCAGGCTTCAGGAAGAAGAGTCCAAAGCCAGGGATGAAGCTATGAGGTTGGAAAAACTGAATGCCAAAGTAAAATCGAAGTTGGAGAATTATCAGGAATTATATGACCATGACCAGAGAATGATCCACTTGGGTAATAAAGTGAATACCATAGCAGACAAATATTTTCAGGACAAAAAGAAACGTATTCTGGTTTCTGAACTTATTAGGATTGTGGAGACTGAAAATAGTAAACGCAAGAAAAAGTCTGCTACTCAAGCCAAAATAGAGCGGCAAAAAAAGGTTGAAACAGCGCAGGAAGTGCAGAAAGAGGTAAAAGTTATTCGTGAGAAAAAGAAGATAGAAAAGAAAAAAGCAGTTTTAAAAGAGAAAAATATACCGAGACCAGTTTTTAAGATTGGAGACCGGGTTAGACTGTTTGATGGCAGGGCGGTTGGCAGCATTGACAAACTCGAAAAAAATAAAGCTGTAGTCAATTACGGGATGTTTACCACCAATGTGAGTGTGGATCAATTGGAATTGGTTGAGGCTAAAAAATAGTTAATGACTATCATGATAAACAAAATTAGTTTTTTCACTAAGTTCAAAATGAAGCGTTTATCCTAAAGTAATACCAAACTTTCTTAAATACATTATAAAACAGATTGGAATCTGATTGTTTGGTTTTATTTTTGACTTGTGAAAGTGCAGGAAGATAAAAAAATTATATTGTTCGATGGCGTTTGCAACCTTTGCAATAGTGCCATTCAATTTGTCATTAAGCGTGATAAAAAAAACATTTATCAGTTTGCAGCTTTACAATCTGATATGGCTTCTTTACTCCTCAATGAAAGGGGGATTGATTCCTCACAGATAGATTCAATTATTCTGATCGATCCCAATATTGCATATTATACTAAATCTACAGCGGCCTTAGAGATCGGAAAGTCTTTTGGAGGTGGTTGGCGTCTTCTGGGTATTTTTAGATGGGTTCCAAAACCAATAAGGGATTGGGTCTATGATCTGGTGGCAAAAAACAGATATAGTTGGTTTGGGAAACAAAATGAATGTATGATCCCAAGCCCTGAACTAAAAGCAAAATTTCTGGATTAAACTGTCTGAAGCTAAAACTCTATATGCTTATTCTTTAAATCTTTTAATTGTAAGTGCTCCACTCATATATTCACTAAAAGCAGCCAGTCCTTAGTGGGTCTCTATATTTTTCGGGAATCCGTTAGAAAATATTTTTATAGGTTGATGTGCAGTATAAAGGCAGTGACCAGTTGCGCCGTGATTTCGTTTAACGCATTCATGAATTAGCACAAGACTTGTATCATTCTCAGGATAGATCTCCTCCACGGGATACATAGGAAAACAAATATTCAGTAGAATAGTATTAAAATTATTTTACTTCTTCATAAAATTCATCCCAGTCTTCAATACGAGGTTTGCCCAGTTTACCAACAGATTGGGCAACTACCATCGCCACGGTTGCATCACCTGTAACATTAATAATTGTCCGGCACATATCTAATGGGCGGTCAACAGCAAAAATAAGTGCCAGACCAATTGCCAGCTTGTCTGATGGAAAACCAATAGCTTCCAGAACAATTACCAGCATTACCATCCCTGCTCCGGGTACGGCCGCCGATCCAATTGATGCCAATAAGGCTGTGAGAACAATAGTTAATTGCCCCCCAAGGTTCAGATCAAAACCAAGAGCCTGAGCTATAAAAACAGCCGCAACACCCTGATATAAACTTGTACCATCCATATTGATAGTCGCCCCTACCGGGAGTACAAAACTAGACACCTCCTTGTCTACACCTATATGCTCCTCTACTCTTTCCATGGTAACGGGAAGTGTAGCCGCGCTCGAACTGGTAGAAAATGCCAATAGCTGAGCCGGACTAATCTCTTTTAAAAACCAGAAAGGGTTCTTCTTTGTATAAGTAGCCACTACAAGGGTGTAAAAAACAATCATTAAAAAAAGCCCTAATACTACCACTCCGGCATATTTCAATAACGCCAGTAATAGATCCGGGTCGCCGGAAGAAGCAACAACATTGGCTAATAATGCAAATACCGCAAACGGCGCGGTTAGCATAATTAAATCTACCATTTTCAGAACAACATAATTTAATGAATCAAAAAACTTCTTCAGCGGTTTAGCCCTTTTTTCACCTATTAAAAGCATGGAAATTCCCAGGAAAATGGTGAAAAATATTACCTGCAACATCAATCTGTTATCACTCAACGCTCCAAATGCATTATCGGGCACCATATCTTCTAAAAATTGCAGAGGCCCGACTTCTTTTCGCCTGGAAGCTTCTTCCAGTTTTGAAGTTACTCCACTGTCTGAAGCATAGGTCTCTGTTAATTTTGTAATTGTTTCTTCTGAAATGCCTTCACCTGGTTGCAAAATATTAACCAAAAGTAATCCGATAGTAATGGCAATAATTGTTGTGCATATATAAATGGCTATTGTTCGAAGTCCTATTTTTTTAAATTTTGAAATATCCTTTAAATCAGAAATCCCTTTAACTAAGGATGCCAGTATAAGAGGAATTGCAATTAGTTTAAGTAGTTTAACGAATATAGTCCCAAATGGGTTAATCCAATCCTGCACGAAACCACGACCCCATTCAATATAAGTCATTGCGAAGCCAAAAAGAAGGCCAAGGATCATCCCTATCAGGATTTGCCAATGCAATTCCAGTTTCCTCATATAAAAAGTTTAGATTAGAAAGATAGTATTTTGATAGGAAAACCCCTAAAAAAGCAAGTTTATAATTTTATGGTTCTGTTAAGCAATGTGAAATCTGCAAGTACTAATGCCGCCATGGCTTCAACTATTGGCACCGCCCTTGGTACCACACAGGGATCATGTCGGCCTTTACCCTGAGCTTTGACCATATTTCCGTCTTTATCAATAGTTTCATAAGACTGAATGACCGTAGCAACCGGTTTAAAGGCCACGTTAAAATAAATGTCCATACCATTGCTTATTCCCCCCTGTACGCCACCGCTGTTATTGGTGATCGTACTGCCATCTGCCTTATATTGATCGTTATGAACACTTCCTTTCATTTTAACCCCTTCGAAACCACTGCCATATTCAAATCCTTTAACTGCGTTAATAGATAACATAGCTTTGCCAAGATCGGCATGAAGCTTATCAAAAACAGGTTCTCCAAGGCCAACAGGGACATTCTTTATTACGCAGCTAATAATCCCACCTACAGTGTCTCCTTCTTTACGAATTTCTTTAATATAAGATTCCATATTCGCAGCAGTTTCCGGATCCGGACAGCGAACCGCATTACTTTCGGTAAGTTTTAAATCCAGTTCTGAATAGGGTTTTTCAAGTCGAAGAGAACCAACCTGAGAAACATAGGCTTGTATACTTATTTCATTTAAAAATTGTTTGGCGATAGCGCCGGCAACAACGCGGCTGGCTGTTTCGCGAGCAGAGCTTCTGCCACCTCCCCTATAGTCTCTAAATCCGTATTTTTTATCGTATACATAATCTGCATGCGAAGGGCGATATGAATCCTTTATATGAGAATAGTCTTTTGATTTTTGATTGGTGTTATAAATAGCAAAACCAATAGGCGTTCCGGTGGTCCTTCCTTCAAAAATACCCGAATAAAACACCACATTATCCGGTTCTTTGCGCTGCGTAACTATTGCCGACTGGCCCGGTTTTCTTCTATCCAGATCATTCTGAATTGCTTCCATATCCAGAATTATACCAGATGGACATCCATCTAAAACTCCCCCGATTGCTTTACCATGTGATTCACCAAAAGTTGTGAGTTTAAAAAGTGTTCCAAACGTATTACCAGCCATAAATTAGGATCTTTCTTATATAAAATTAAGAGCAATTACTCCTTTTTTCCCTAGCCAAAGATATATGTTAAATGAACGGAAACCAAAACGCGCCTCCAGTTAATATTAAGGTAACAATTGCCCGTTTATCTATGCCAAACTTAACCTTCGCATTATACAATAGTGACATTAGCTTAAAATAATATCATATCAATGGGTCTAAATTTGCATTTATATAATTGTTTATCCTTTGAAAAAGCGGAGTATAGATGTAGTAGTAATATCTGATGTGCACTTAGGCACCTTTGGAAGCCGTGCAGAAGAATTAATGGCTTATCTAAGTAGCATTGAACCTAAAAAATTAATTTTAAATGGGGATATTTTAGATATAGGGAAATTTAACAAACACTACTTTCCTGCGTCCCATTTGAGGATTCTAAAAAAAATTATAAGTATGGCTTCCAATGATACCGAAGTCATTTATATAACCGGTAATCACGACGACATGTTGCGTAAGTCTCGCAATACATTTATAGGGAACTTTAGTATACAAGACCAGTTAATTTTAGAATTAGATGGCAAAAAAGCCTGGTTTTTTCATGGAGACGTTTTTGATATTTCCATTCGATATGCAAAGTGGCTTCCTAAGTTAGGTGGCTATAGTTACGATCTCTTATTGCTTTTAAATAGAATTTTAAATTGGTTGTTTATTAAGCTTGGGAAAGAAAGATATTCACTGGCCAAGAAAATTAAAAACAGCACGAAAAATGCCGTAAAATATATTGACAATTTTGAACGAACAGCAATAAAAAGTGGAATAACCAAGGGTTATGATTATGTGATATGTGGTCATATTCACCAGCCCAAAAAGGAAATACTTGAGACAAAGAACGGGAAATGTACTTATCTTAATTCCGGTGATTGGGTTGAAAACCTTAGCGCTTTGGAGTATTCATTTAAGCGATGGAAAATCTATAAGTACAGCCATGACAAACTTTCGCCCTTTTTTGCAGATGAAGAATTAAAATCAATGGAACTAACTTAAATAATTGCCTCCGTTGAAATGAAACTGACCTCAAAACAACACACTGTTGAAAAAGAAGACAAATCAATTTACGTATAATGCCTTTTTTAAGATAGTTACAGGATGGAGAGCTTTCCGCTGTGTGCCATCTAAAATCTGATGTCTGCAACTAGTTCCATTCGCAGCTATAATTACATTTTTACCAGATTTCTTTATTGATGGAAACAGTTTTAACTCACCAATTTGCATACTCGTCTTATAATGCTCTTTTTCATAACCAAATGATCCTGCCATCCCGCAACAACCTGAAGCGATAATACTTACCTTATAATTTTCAGGAAGATTTAATATATCAAAAGTCACTTTTTGATCAGACAAGGCCTTTTGATGGCAGTGATTGTGTATTTTAATTGTAGCAGCCGACCTGGTAAATTGTTCTTTCCGTATGGTTCCATTTTTTATCTCATTGGACAAGAATTCCTCAATAAGAAAAGATTGCCGGGCAATTGCCTCAACTTTGTCCGAATTGCAGTGAAACCTTTTATATTCATCCCTGAAGCTTAGGATTGCCGATGGCTCTATTCCAAGAATTGGTATCCCGCGCTTCGCATATTCGTACAATGGCTCGATATTTTTTGTTGCCTGTTTTTTAGCTTCATTTAAAAAACCTTTTGAAATAAGTGCTCTACCACTTTCACCATGAAAGAGACTTACCTCATACCCCAAACCATGTAACAAATCTATTGCATCTTTACCAACCTCGGAATCCAGGTATCGGGTGAATTCATCAATAAACAAAAGTACCTTTTTCTTATTATTAACTGATTGTATATAAGACTTTTGAAGATATTTATTTAAATTAATGTTTGAAATATTAGGCAGCGTTCTTTCAGTCGCAATTCCTGAAAACTTTTTTATTGGATAGCTAAGTATTCGTGAATTATAAATCGTATTCGTTATTTTGGGAACAATACTTCCCAAAGCATTAAACCTGGTATTGTATGCGAATAGTTTATTCCTGAAACTATATCCGTTTGTCTCCTGATATTGATATAAAAATTCAGCTTTAAGGGTGGCAACGTCAACATTACTGGGACATTCACTGGCACAGGCCTTACAACTTAAGCAGAGGTCAAAGACTTCTTTTAGTTCATTGGAATCAAAACGGTTTGTCTCAGCGGAATTGGTGAGTACTTCACGAAGCATATTTGCACGTCCTCTGGTAGTATCCTTTTCATTCTTTGTCGCATGATAACTTGGACACATTCCCCCGGCTGCTTTATGGGTTTTCCTGCAATCCCCGCTGCCATTACATTTTTCAGCAGCTTTTAATATCCCCTCACTATCGGAGAAATCAAAAAGTGTATTTATATCGGGTTCAAGCCGATCTGTTTCGTACCGCAATGATTCATCCATGGGATAGGCATCCACAATTTTCCCAGGATTAAAAATATGATCAGGATCAAAATATGATTTTATTCTGGTAAGCAGTTTATAATTCTCCTCACCAAGCATCATAGGAATAAATTCGGCCCTAACAATACCATCTCCATGCTCCCCGCTAAATGACCCTCCATATTTTTTGGTGAGTTTAGCTACATCCGTTGTGATTGCCCTGAAAAGTGAAACATCCTCTGCACGTTTTAAATTCAGAATTGGTCTTAAATGAAGCTCGCCCGCACCTGCATGAGCGTAATAGACTGCATCCTGTTCATAGGCTTTCATTATCTTTGTGAATTCTCCTATAAAATCTTTTAAATCATCCAAAGAAACCGCAGTGTCCTCTATGCATGCTACAGCCTTCATATCCCCCACCATATTTCCTAAAAGGCCAAGACCTGCTTTTCTTAATGCAATTGCTTTTTTAATATCATTACCTCTCAGAATAGGATTGGCATAGCTCAGTCCGGAAGCTTCTATCGTTTTTAAGAGTTTTTCCAAATTTACTTCAAGACCTTCTTCCGAATTATCTTTTATCTCTAACATCAATAAAGCAGCAGGATCACCCTCAACAAAGAATCGGTTGGACAACTGTTCCCTATTATTTTTTGTGCAATCTAAAATCACTTTATCCATCATTTCGCATAAATGCAAATTATGCTTCATTACAGGCACAACATCCTGAAGACAATCTTCCAGATTTTTATAATGGGTAACTACCATAGCCGCAATTGGAGGGGGACTATCATCTAATTGTAAAGTGATTTCCGTAGTAAAGGCAAGTGTTCCTTCACTCCCACTTAGTAATTTACAAATATTAATTTCGTCCTCGGGACCACCAAAAAGCTTGCTACGCAATAACTCATCTACTGCGTAACCGGTATTTCTTCGGTGAATGCTGGCTTTAGGAAATTGATCCTTGATATTTTGCCGTATTTTTTTGTTGTCTAACTCAGTAAATAATTCCCTGTATATAGATCCTTCAAGGGTTTTCAATCCCATTTTTTTTCTATATTCTGAAGGTGTAATAGATTTAAAGGTTGCCTGGGAACCATCTGAAAGTATTGTTTTTAAAGCAATGATTTTATCTCGTGTTACCCCATATTGAATAGATGTTGTCCCGCTCGAATTATTTCCTACCATACCTCCTATCATACAACGGTTAGAGGTTGATGTATTTGGCCCGAAAAACAAACCAAACTCTTTGAGATATTCATTGAGTTCGTCTCTGATAACTCCAGGTTGAACTTTGACTGTTTTCTTTTCTATATCAAGTTTAAGAATTTTAGTCTGATGTGTGGATACGTCAACAACTATTCCATCTCCAACGCATTGTCCGGCTAATGAGGTGCCTGCAGTTCTGGGAATTAGCCCAACACCATGTTGTTTTGCAAAAAGAATTAGTTTAACAATGTCATTTTCATCTTTGGGAAAGGCTACACCTATAGGTACTTTTCTGTATACCGAAGCATCAGTTGCATACAGCGCCCTGGTAATTTTATCAATATGTAAAGTGCCGTCGAGGCTACTCCTAAGATCTGTTAAAAAAATTTTATCCAATCTTGAACAATTTTAGGTACAAAATTAAGTTTTTATTAGCTGAGAGCGATTTTAAACCTAAACTAAAATCAGAACATATGAAAATTTTAAATCCGGTTTTACTACTAGCATGTCTTTTTACAATTACAATCAGCGCACAGGAAATTTCCGATAATGCGATTGGTCTTCGTCTTGGTGACAGTGATGGCTTTGGCGCAGAAATTTCATATCAAAGATTATTGAGCAGATATCACAGATTGGAATTAAATTTAGGCTGGAGGGACAGCAGAGAATATAACGCTTTTAAAATAACTGGTCTTTACGAATGGGTGCGCCATATAGATGGCAATTTTAACTGGTTCTATGGTGTAGGCGCAGGATTTGGAAGCGCGAATTTTGAGGCTGTACCAGGAAATGGTACTGCTGAACCATTTACTCCTGATGGAGGTTTTTTTGTTTTGATAGCCGGAAATGTTGGCGTTGAATATAACTTTGATATCCCTCTATTATTATCACTCGATATAAGACCAGAAGTTGGTATATTGGGCTATAATGATTTTTCAGATAATTTTGACTTTGATATAGCCCTCGGAATCCGTTATCAGTTTTGACAATACCATTTTAGAATTAATATGTCCTTAACATAACCTTATGTCTAAGGACTTTTTTTATTATGCTTTATATAATTACCTTTGCCCATCTTATTTAAAAAACGATGAAAAATTACTTTTTTACAGCATTGCTATTAGGAATTCTTATGGCATGTAACACAACTCCTGAAGGCTATAATCTGAAAGGTACTTTAACTGGTGAATTGGAAAACGGGACACAGGTTTTCCTTAAAAAAAACGATGGAACAAATCAGTTAGTAGAGGTAGACACAACCACCATAGAAAATGGTCAGTATACATTTACCGGAACTTCAGCATTACCGGAACTTCATTATTTAGTAATAAACGAGGTACGAGGTACTATTCCGGTAGTTCTCGAAAACGGTTCTATTGAGGTCAGCGCACAAATAGACAGCCTGGCTTTCGCTAAAATGAAAGGTACCTTACAAAATGATTTATTCGCCGACTTCCTTGTGGAATCAAGAAGTTTTGCTAAGAGGGCAAGATCTATGACTGATGAAATGAGGAACGCCAGAGCTCTGCAGGATTCTGCTGCTATAACATCTTTAAGGGATGAATACTTCGAATTACAAGAAATAGCCAAGACTTTCGAACTCAAATTTGCTAAAGAACATCCAGAGGCACTTATTTCGGCATTGATCATTGAAAAGGTATTGACAACCAAAGCACTTCCCGAAAATGAAGTAAGGGAATTGTATGATGCACTCAGCCCTAATATTAAGGAAACTGTAGTTGGTCAGCGAATTAAGAGTACACTTGATAAGCTTGCAAGTACCTCAATTGGTGTAAAAGCTCCAAATTTTTCTGCTCCTACCCCTACTGGTGATGAATTGGCTCTCAATGATGTTTTGGGAAAAGTAACGATAGTAGATTTTTGGGCAGCATGGTGTAAGCCGTGCAGAGCGGAAAATCCCAATGTAGTTCAGGTTTACAATAAATACCATGATAAGGGTTTGAATATTCTTGGGGTTTCTTTAGACAGACGGGCAGAAGACTGGACCAAAGCTATTGAAGACGATGGTTTGGTCTGGAACCATGTTTCTAATGTTAAATATTTTGATGAAATTGCGGAACTTTATAATGTTAAGGCAATCCCTGCAACATTCATTCTGGATGAAAACGGAGTAATCATTGCTAAAGATTTAAGAGGCCCTGCCCTTGAAAATAAAATTAGCGAACTACTTCAGTAGAAGAAATTGTGAATAACAAAAAGCCCTGATGTTTTGAACATCAGGGCTTTTTCATTTAATCTAAAAGTTCTTTAAAACTTATCCTGAATATCGTCGAATTCACCTGCTATGGTAACGTTATCCCCGATTTTAACATCACCAAAAATATTCACTACAGATTCAGTTCCTATAAATTCTATTGTAGATCCATCTTTTAAGTCTAAATCCCCATAAATAGTAAGGTCTCCTTCTATTCTTAAAGTCGCTCCTTCTTCAATTTTAATTTCTTTCCTTTTCCTATTTCTTCCTACTAATAGGTTGCCGTTCATTTCTAATAGACCGCTATCCTTTTTAATATCCACGTCATTGATAACCGTCCAGGAACCGCACATTAATAAGGATCCTTCTACCTGGATAGAATTAAATCTCTTGGCACCACTAAAGGCAATGTCCTGTCCTTCATTAATAACCAATTTACTGGTCCCATCATATTCAGGGAGCGTGGCACATGTCGCCGCCAAGCTTTGTGACAATCTATTGAGTTTTATGATCTGTAAACCTTCCGCTCCTGAAGCGGCAAAAGCATAATCTCCCTTAGATTCCACATAATTAACGGAACCATTAATCTGTATTACTCCGTAAGGTGAGGCACTAGGTCCTCTGTCTTCAGATAAGGAAAGCCCGGCACCACCATTGGCCATTAATATTATATCCTTGTTAAAAGCAACTGCATTATTAACCACATCTCCTGTTGCAGTGTTATTGGGGTCGATAATTATCGGTATGTACTGCAGCAGGGTACCTGAACTATATGAATATAATCCAACTCCCTTGCTTCCTTCTGCTACAACAATTTTATCATCTATAAAATCAACCGTTCTTTTGGTATAAGCCCCAAAATCTGAATTGATTGCTATTTCCTTTTTGGTGTTTAAATTATCATCTAAAATGCGCAAGCCAAAGGCTGCATCTAATACCACTACTCTATTATTGCTAAACGCCAATGACCTGAGGTCTGAAAATAATTCCTCCTCTTTAACATCAAAGTCTTTGGAATCATAAATCGTAACAGATCCTTCTTTTCCACTGGTTACATAAACTTCTTTGCCATCTACACGAACATCTGTTGAATTATCACCAGGTTGGTATCCGTAAAGTACCCCGGCACTTAAATCCATAGTTCCTCCGGCATTGATTTTTATTTTGGTTACAAAAGAACTTGACAAAGCAGTTAAAGAAGCCTCTTGATTAAGACCTCCAACTGCATACAGATATCCATCTGAATATTGTAATGAGTTAATATCAGAATTTAAATAGATTAGTCTTGAAGTTACTACGGGATTATGAGGATCAGCTACATTTATAATATCAATGGCTCCAAAATAATCTTCGCCGGCTAAATTATAAGAAACATATGCGAAATCACCATCAACATCAACATGTGAAGCCGTCAATACAGTACTTCCACCAAAGCTTGGCGGACTTACCTGGGCAACAAGTGTAATAGGGTAATCTCCCGCTTCATCCGCCTTGGCGGCAGAGAATTGTTTATTTGTGTTTTGTTCATCTTCAAAAATATCCAGTACTCCGGAATTTTCGAAATTAATACTACCGCTTAACTTTACTAAATCGTTTTCCACCACGAGATTCTCCTGCAGTTCATCAACGAATACAGTGGTTTCGTCATTACAAGACACAAAAAAGGCCATTGAGGCCATAAGTAAAAGGGGGATCCTTTTAGTCATAAGTAGGTATTTTAAATTAATTTGGGCAATTAACTAACGACAAAAGAACAAAAAAGGTATATAATACCAGGTATTTTTTCGTCAAAATATAAGATTTAGACGACACCGAATTAACTTTTTCTGCAGCATTTATAGATTTATGCTTATTTTTTGTACAGATTTATTCAAATTTTACCTAGTTTCTCCAGGACAAACAGAATAATTATCGGGATAGCCAGAAGAATCACCATTAGTGTATCTGTAATTATTAAATCTGGTTTAAATAGCAAGGTTATAGCATATCCGCCTATAGCCCCACCAAAGTGAGCGGTATGTCCAATATTACCCAACCGCTTTTTCATCCCATAGATGGAGTATAACATATAGGCAAGACCAAGAATATATGCCGGGATAGGAATTGGTATAAACATGATTCCAAGCTGCATATCAGGTTGTAATAATATCGCTGCATATAATATGCCGGTTACGGCACCACTTGCTCCCACAGCGCTATAAAAAGGTTCATCCTTATGAAAAAACAAGGCTAGTAAACTTCCGGCTATAAGGCTAACAAAATAAATAATTAAAAATTTTTCCCAGCCAAACCAATTAATTACAACCGGGGCAAAGAAATATAAGGTAAACATATTCATAAAGAGATGGGAAAAATCCACATGAAGAAATCCTGAAGTAACCACTCTATCGCGTTGCCCTGCCTTTATTGCCCCTATTGCAAACTTATAGCGATCGAAAAACACAACATCGTTAAAACCTTTGAGCGATATCAAAACATTTACAGCCATTACTGCGATCGTTGCAAGATGCATATTCATAAAAATATCAATTTAATTAAGCGCCAAATATAGCTATATTTGCCCATATTTATTTTACGCATGCAACTTCTGGTATATATTCTCGCCTATCCCTTTTTATGGTTAATTTCTATACTTCCATATAGGTTATTCTACTTTTTTTCCGATATAGTTTATGTTCTGGTGTACCGTATTATTGGTTATAGAAAAAAAGTTGTAAATACGAATTTAACTCTGGTTTTTCCGAATAAAAGTGACAAGGAGATAAAAAAGATTCAAAAGGCGTTTTATAAACATATGTGCGATATGTTTCTTGAAACCATCAAGACCCTAAATATTAGTGAAGAAGAATTAAAAAAGCGCTATGCCTTACCCAATATTGATTTACTACTTGAAGTGGAGAAAAAACGAAGTATTTTGGTAATGTTTCCTCATTATGGTAATTGGGAATGGAGTATCATCGTAAATCGTTATGTAAAGTCAAAAGGATTTGCGATATATCAAAAAATTGGTAACGTATATTTTGATCGATTGATAAAAAAAATTCGTGCGATATGGAGTACAACACCTATTTCTCAGAAAGAGACGGTAATAACCATGGCACGAAATCATCAAAATGGCATAAAAGGAGTATATGGAATTGTAAGTGATCAATCGCCACAGGCACACCTGGCGCAATACTGGACCAAATTTATGAATATTACTGTCCCTGTTTTTAATGGCCCTGAAGTACTCGCAAGAAAGTATGACCACGCCGCTGTGTTTGCTAAAGTAACTAAGGTTAAACGTGGCTATTACAAGACCCAATTTATTCCCATTGCACTGGAAGGTAGTAAAACCAAAGAGAATGAAATTACCAATCAATTCCTGAAATTAACCGAGGAGGAAATTATAGAGAATCCGGCATATTATCTGTGGACACACAAGCGGTGGAAACACAGTGATAAAGTGCCTGAAAAGTATCTTTAATCCTGATGAAGCCTACTAAATCAGATCCCGGCAATTTCGCTTATCTCGCCTATAATTCTATCAGCAAGAGAATCAGCCTCAGATTGCGTCTTTGCCTCAGTATATACTCGTATAATTGGTTCTGTATTGGATTTCCTCAAATGCACCCAATTTTCCGGAAAGTCTACCTTTACCCCATCAATAGTTGAGACTTCTTCTTTACTATATTTTTTTTCCATAGAAACTAAGATCTCATCAACATCAAGTTCCGGTGTTAGTTGAATTTTCTTCTTGCTCATATAGTAACTTGGATAACTGTCGCGCAAGTCCTTTACAGAACCTCCTTTCTCTGCCATAAGCATTAAAAATAAGGCGGTACCTACAAGAGAGTCTCGTCCGTAATGGCTTTCAGGATAGATAATTCCACCATTGCCCTCTCCTCCAATTATAGCATTATTGGCCTTCATTTTCTTCACTACATTCACTTCACCAACTGCTGCTGCCTCATAGATTCCTTTATGCTTTAGAGTAATATCCCTGAGGGCCCTTGAAGAAGACAAATTGGAAACCGTGTTTCCTTTTGTCTTACCCAGAACATAGTCTGCACAAGCCACCAGGGTGTATTCTTCACCAAACATTTCGCCATCATTACTAATGAATGCCAAACGATCTACATCGGGATCAACTACTATTCCAAAATCAGCTTTTTCCTTTACCACAAGCTCACAGATATCTCCCAAATGTTCTTTTAAAGGTTCAGGATTATGCGGAAAATGTCCGGTGGGATCACAATACAACTTAATGACTTCAACTCCTAAAGAATCAAGTAATTTGGGAATGGCAATGCCTCCTGTAGAATTAACACCGTCCACTACCACTTTAAATTTGGCTTTTTTAATGGTATCTGCGTCAATTAATGGCAAATTAAGAACTTCATCAATATGTATATCTATATAAGCGTCATTACTGGTAATCGCTCCAAGTTCATCTACTTCAGAAAAATTAAAATCTTCTTTTTCCGCCAATTGAAGAATAATTGCCCCTTCGTCTGCATCAAGAAATTCGCCCTTTTCATTTAGTAGTTTTAAGGCATTCCATTGTTTTGGATTGTGACTTGCGGTAAGTATAATTCCTCCATTGGCGTTTTCCAACGGAACTGCTATTTCCACTGTAGGTGTGGTGGACAACCCAAGGTCTATGACATCTATTCCCAGTCCGACCAAAGTGGATACAACTAAATTCTGAATCATTTCTCCTGAAAGACGGGCATCCCTACCTACAACTACCTTTAAATTATCGGATTGGGAATAACTTTTTAGCCATGTGCCATAAGCTGCTGCAAATTTTACGGTATCAATGGGAGTGAGATTATCGCCAGGCTTCCCGCCTATTGTACCTCTTATGCCTGAAATAGATTTTATTAATGTCATAAAATTTTAAATAGTTTTTACAAATATACATGTCTTAGCAATTATCATGGGTTCCTAATTTGTAAATTCAGTTGCGAAGATTATATTCGTGGTGAATGAATTTTTTAGCACATATATATCTATCCTTTGGAGATGATGAAATAACAATCGGTAATTTCATTGCGGACAGCATAAGAGGTAATAAATTTAAACACCTTCCGGATAGAATACAAAAGGGAATCTTATTTCATCGTGAAATAGATACTTATACAGACGCACACCCTATAGCTAGATTAAGCAGTAAAAGATTACACCAGAATTACAGCCATTACAGCAGGGTAATAGTGGATATTTTTTATGATCATTTTTTAGCTAAAAACTGGCAGCAATATTCGGATACTCCTTTGGGGATTTTTGCAGATAAATTTTATGATTTACTGGAGGATAACTTTACCATTCTGCCCGATGGAACTAAGCGAATGATCCCTTATATGATAAGCGATAATTGGCTCCTTAACTATGCCCAAATGGACGGGATAGGCAGGGTTTTGAATGGAATGAACAGAAGAACCAATAATAAAAGTAAAATGAATTTTGCCATTATAGATCTTGAAAAAAACTACGAAGCATTTGAGGTAGAATTTACAGCATTTTTTAATGAACTAATTTCCTTTTCTAAACAAAAATATATATCCATATGCGAATAGTAATTCTTCTTCTTGGGTTTCTCGCACTTGTGCAATGTAAAAAACAACCAGCAACACCAACCGGTCTGGTAACCAAAAATGCCATGGTTGTATCTGCGCGTGAAGAAGCCTCAAAAATTGGAACAGACATACTACAAAAAGGAGGAAATGCTTTTGATGCAATGGTTGGAACGGAACTTGCACTAGCAGTGGCATATCCTTTTGCAGGCAACCTTGGTGGGGGTGGATTTATGGTTTACCGCAAAAATGATGGCAATATAGGAGCACTTGATTATCGCGAAAAGGCACCTTTGGCCGCTTATAAAGATATGTATCTGGATTCTCTGGGTAATGTCATTCCCGGAAAAAGTACTCTCGGGGCAAGTGGCACTGGCGTACCCGGAACTATAGCCGGTATCTTTGAAGTTTATAATAAATTTGGCACTTTACCAATAAAAGATATCATAGAACCGGTTATAAAACTAGTTGATCAAGGGGTTGAGGTAACTCCAAAGCAGGCCGACAGGCTAGAGAAGTATTGGGATCAGATTAGAAGTGTTAATGGAGAAAATACTTTGTTTTACAATAAATGTGATGCAGGAGACACATTAAGATATCCTGCCCTGGCCAATACTTTAAGGAGAATAGCAATCAACGGAAGGGATGAATTCTACAAAGGAGAAACTGCCAAAATACTGGCAAGATTTATTCAGGAAAAAGGCGGTTATGTAACTGAGGAAGATCTGGCGAGCTATGAGGCCAAATGGAGACAGCCCATTGTGTTCAATTACAAGGACTTAAGGATAATTTCAATGAGCCCACCGAGCAGCGGCGGGGTAACGATAAATCAAATCTTTAAGATGATTGAATCTTATGACATCGCGGACTTTGGTCATAATTCTGCTAAATCTATTCAGTTGTTTACTGAGGTGGCAAGGCGGGCCTATGCCGATAGAAACTTCTTCCTTGGTGATCCGGATTTTGTATTAATTCCACTCGATGTTTTATTGAGCAAAAAGTATTTACAAGGACGAATGGAGAGCTTTTCATTTGATGCAGCCACTCCCTCCAACGAAGTAGAGCACGGTAAGATAGAAATTATTGAAAGTAATGAGACTACACATTATTCCATTGTTGACCAGATGGGCAATGCTGTTTCTGTAACTACAACTTTAAACGGTGCGTATGGTTCTAAACTCTATTGCGATGAATTAGGATTCTTCCTGAATAATGAAATGGATGATTTTAGTGCTAAACCCGGGGTGCCCAATATGTTCGGTCTTATAGGCGCTGAAGCCAATAGTATAGCACCCGAGAAACGTATGCTAAGCTCAATGACCCCAACTATTGTTGAAAAAGACGGTGAACTTTGGATGGTTGTCGGTTCTCCCGGGGGATCTACAATAATTACAGCCGTTGCGCAGACAATTCTAAACTCTTATGAATTTAATTTGAGTATGCAAGAAGCTGTAAATGCTCCCAGATTCCATCACCAGTGGTTACCGGATCATATCGTTTTTGAGACAGAAGGATTTTCAGATGCACTAAAAAATGAGTTAGAATCCAAAGGTTACCATATTAATGAGAAACCCACACCTATCCTGGGGAAAGTAGATGCTATATTGGTTTTACCGGATGGCAGCCTTGAAGGAGGAGCAGATAAACGAGGGGATGATACGGCAGTAGGTTTTTAAACCTTAATAATTTGGAGTGACGATTTTTTTTAAATTAAAAATCGCGTTATGAATGGTTATTTCCTTAATTGATTTTTTAACTCCTCCATAGATTCCTGCAACTGCCTTAGCAAGCCTTTTTCTGTTGTAGCATCTACCCCAAAAGTTATTTTACTGCTTACCTGCCAAAGTTCCTGTATCTGTTCCGCTTCTATTTCATAAGGGGGATAGATTTCGTTAAGTGAAATCAAAAGCATCTTTGAATTCCCGGGCAATTTCTCAATCTTCTTAACGAGGACAGCATCATGAAGTACGACTACATAAATCTTATTGGGATTTATATCATCCAGTCCCTCTACCGCTTTTGCTAATACCCATTCGCCAGGCTGCAGATTAGGTAACATGCTATCACCCTCAACCTGAAATCCCCTGTAGGTCGCATTTCTGAATTCAGGAAGCGGGAGATCAAAGGCAGGTAATTGTTTATACCAACTTGTGTCCTGAATATTTTGAGGATAACCCGCGGCAGCCTTTGCATTTACCAAAACCATATTGTCATTATCTGAAGAATCGACAGTTACAACTTTTGGGATAACACTGGTCCCGGAATAATTTAAATGTTGATTGATACTATCGCCAAATAACCATAGCGGATTCACATTAAATTGTTTTAACAATTCAACGACAACCTTACCAGAAAGTTTGGTACGACCACGTTCAATATCTGCGGTAGTATTGGGAATTCCCAACATACCGGCAAATTCTGCCTGTGTATATCCCAAATCCCGCCTTATCTCAATAAATCTTTTTATCGTTAGTTCATTTTCCATTGTTATTTTCCTGTTTATTCCGTCCTATACTTATGTTTAAACTGTTTTCTTATCCAGACTACGATTAAATAATACTTCGTCTTATCTTATTTTGGAAAGTTCCCCTGTTCAGGATTATCAAATATACAAAATTTGGATTATTTCCAAAATATTTTAGGAATATTTCCTAATTTAGGATATTTTCCATATTTTTGGAATATATACAAATGAACTTAGTCATGTTAGATGAAATTATTACTGAAAAACTTAGCCTTTGGGCACAAAGAGGATTAAATGACGGCTTTTATGCAAGCGGCATTAGAGAAGTTAAAAAAGAAAAGAGGCTGTCAAAGATTAAACAGAAGGTATCAAAAAATATATTCAAGAAATCAATTAACAAACAATTAAGTCTATTCTAAGAGTTATGGAAAAAGAAAAAATATTACTGTACGACGGTAGTTTTAAT
This sequence comes from uncultured Eudoraea sp., assembly GCF_947260015.1. Taxonomy (GTDB): domain Bacteria; phylum Bacteroidota; class Bacteroidia; order Flavobacteriales; family Flavobacteriaceae; genus Eudoraea. The sequence goes on from NZ_CAMYOM010000001.1 coordinate 42,775, forward strand.
GGGTTTTTAACCTCGATATTTGTTGCATTTGAGCAAAAAATCAATGTTGTTGACATACAAAGAAAAAGTCAGGTTCAAAAAGGCTTGTTTATTGAAACACAAATTATTTTAACACAAGTTCATAAAGCTAAGCGGGTCTGGAATGGTATTAGCCAAAGAAGTAATAACGCTATAAAGAATATTTATTTTGCTTTTTTAAGTGAGACAGCTGGTATTGAGCAATTGCTTTACTCATATATTCAAAAAATAGTTGCCAAAGGGTCACCCAATCATGTCGACTTAAGTGATGATATGGTTTTTAGGATAAATCATATGGCAAATATGGTAAGCAGGGAAAAAAACCAGATGGAGGCCTTTAGGAAATTTAATGTCTCCACGGATGGAGTTCATTTTATTATTGTGGAACCCGAGTTTGACATAGTACCTCTCGTTTCAAAACATTTTAGGTGCAATTTCAGCGACAGGCAATGGATTATTTACGATATAAAGCGGAACTACGGCCTTTATTTTAACCTTCATACAATTCAATTAATGTCATTAGAGTCTAAAGAGATAATGGCTAATGCCAGGCATCTAAATAATCCAATTCAAACTAGTGCAATTAGTGTAATTGAATTGTGGAATACATATTTTGCCAACAATTCTATTAAATCTTTGATATCCAATAAATTACATACGCATCAATTGCCTAAACGACGAAGGAAATATCAGCAAGATAAGGAAGCAGTATAGCATCATTGTTTTTGTTACAATAGGACAATAAGAAGGCAATTTTCATTAACTTATTTACGACCTTTTAACAAAATCAAAGTAAACCACGTTTCCTTTTTAGTCGTCAAAAACGTACCTTTGCAACTTTGTCTAATTCAATGATAAATTACGAGGAGAATATTGAAGTCAAGGGAGCGCGCGTTCATAACTTAAAAAATATTGATGTAACCATCCCAAGAGAAAAACTGGTTGTAATTACCGGGCTTTCTGGTAGTGGTAAATCTTCATTGGCCTTCGATACTATTTACGCTGAAGGCCAGCGTCGCTATATTGAGACCTTTTCCTCCTATGCAAGACAATTTTTAGGAGGCCTCGAACGTCCCGACGTGGATAAAATCGATGGTCTTTCTCCCGTTATTGCAATAGAGCAGAAAACCACCTCCAAATCACCGCGTTCCACTGTAGGAACAATTACAGAAGTTTATGATTTTCTAAGGTTATTGTTTGCCAGGGCATCTGACGCCTATAGCTATAATACAGGTGAAAAAATGGTAAGCTATAGTGATGATAAAATTAAGGAGCTTATTAACGAAGCTTATTTTGCAAAAAGAATAAGCATCCTGGCCCCGGTAATTAAATCTAGAAAAGGGCATTATCGCGAACTTTTTGAACAAATTGGAAAACAAGGCTTCGTGAAAGTAAGGGTAGATGGTGAAATTATGGATATCACCAAAGGAATGAAGGTAGATAGATATAAAACCCATGATATTGAAATCGTCATAGACCGTCTGAAAGTTGATGATAATGAAAATTTGAAAAAAAGGCTTTCCGAATCTATAAATACGGCCATGTATAGTGGTGATAATGTCTTAATGGTTCTTGAAGAAGGTGAAGCAGTCCCACGGTATTTCAGCAGGGATTTAATGTGTCCTACTACCGGTATTTCATATCCGACACCTGAGCCAAATACATTTTCTTTTAATTCTCCTAAAGGCATGTGCAATGACTGTAATGGCCTGGGGCATGTCTTCGAAGTAAACGAAAATAAAATTTTTCCTAATAAAAAATTATCTATTCATTCAGGTGGAATTGCGCCCCTTGGTGAATATAAAAGTTCATGGGCATTTAAGCAATTGGAAACTATAGCCAAGCGATACGAATTTGAACTAACGGATGCCATATCAATAATTCCGGATGTAGCACTAAAGACTATTCTATACGGAGGCTCTGAACAGTTTGAAGTTGATTCTAAAACCCTTGGTGTAAAAAGACTATATCATATAGACTATGAGGGTATTGCAAATTTTATAAAAACTCAGTACCATCAGGCAGATTCTACATCAATTAAACGTTGGGCCAGAGATTTTATGGATAAAAGAACCTGCCCCAGTTGCAATGGTTCAAGGTTAAAAATAGAATCACTTTATTATAAAATTGAGGATAAGAATATAGCAGAATTGTGTCAACTGGATATTTCTGATCTTGCCCGTTTTTTTGATCAACTTGATTCTAAACTAGAAGGAAATCAAAGAAAGATCGCCGAAGAGATCATAAAAGAGATAAAATCGAGAATTAAGTTTTTGCTAGATGTAGGCCTGGACTATTTATCGCTCAATCGTAGCTCAAAGTCACTTTCAGGAGGTGAAGCGCAGCGGATAAGGCTCGCAACACAAATAGGATCCCAGTTAGTTGGGGTACTATATATATTGGATGAACCCAGTATTGGATTGCATCAGCGTGACAACAATCGCCTGATCAAATCATTGGAATCACTCAGGGATATAGGAAATTCTGTAATTGTGGTGGAGCACGACCGTGATATGATTGAAAATGCAGATCATGTAATTGATATTGGTCCACTGGCAGGAAAACACGGAGGCGAAATAATCTCAGAAGGTACACCAGCTGAACTCATTGAACAACATACATTGACCTCCCAATTTATAACAGGAGAAAAGAAGATCCCTATTCCTGATACAAGGAGAAAAGGGAATGGAAAAAGTTTAAGTTTGATAGGTTGCACAGGCAATAATTTAAAGAATGTATCGGTTAAATTCCCTTTGGGGAAAATGATAGCCGTGACGGGTGTTTCAGGTAGTGGTAAATCAACACTAATTAATGAAACACTTTATCCAATAATGAACGCCCATTATTTTAATGGAGTTAAAAGACCTATGCCATATACCGATATTAAAGGTCTCGAAAACATTGATAAGGTAATTGATATTAACCAGTCTCCAATTGGAAGAACACCAAGGTCTAATCCGGCTACCTATACGGGTGTTTTTGGAGAAATACGTTCCCTTTTTTCCAAAACACCTGAAGCTGCTATTAGGGGTTATAAACCTGGCCGGTTTAGTTTTAATGTAAAAGGTGGCAGATGTGAAACTTGTCAGGGAGGTGGATTGAGGGTAATTGAAATGAACTTTCTTCCCGACGTATATGTTGAATGTGAAACCTGCAATGGCAAACGATTTAACAGGGAGACTTTGGAAATAAGATATAAAGGGCAATCTATTGCCGATATTCTTGAAATGACCATTGACGAAGCAGTAGCCTTTTTCGACCTAATTCCAAAGATTTATAGAAAGTTAAAGACTATTCAGGATGTTGGACTGGGTTATATCTCATTAGGACAGCAATCAACTACCCTTTCAGGTGGAGAAGCGCAACGTGTAAAACTTGCAACCGAATTGTCTAAACGGGATACAGGAAACACTTTCTATATTTTAGATGAACCTACAACAGGACTTCATTTTGAGGATATCAGGGTACTTATGGAAGTTTTAAATAAATTAGTAGATAAAGGAAACACCATTGTGATAATTGAACATAACATGGATGTCATAAAAATGGCTGATTATATTATTGACATAGGTTATGAAGGAGGTCGCGGAGGCGGCATGATAGTTGCGGCAGGATCTCCAGAAGAAGTGGCTAAAGATGATAAAAGTTATACCGCATTTTACCTTAATAAGGAATTTAGTTCAAAAAAAACCAAGCTGGAAGTTCGCGGTTAATTTTATAGCTTTATGCGATTGACCTGTAAGTGAAAAAAAAATAAAAATATGAGGAAAGAAAAGCATCATAAAGGTTGGAATGAAATTAAAACCAATGATTCATGGGCCATTTTTAAAATAATGGGGGAGTTCGTAAGCGGTTTTGAAAAAATGAGTGTAATTGGCCCTTGTGTTACAATTTTTGGTTCCGCCCGAACCAAAGAGGATGCCAAGTATTACCTACTTACCGTCAATGTAGCCAAAAAAGTATCCGAAGCAGGCTATGGCGTTATTACAGGCGGTGGTCCCGGTATTATGGAAGCTGGTAATAAAGGAGCGCATTTGGCTGGAGGAACCTCAGTGGGGTTAAATATAGATCTTCCTTTTGAACAACATGACAACGCCTACATTGATGATGATAAGAGCCTGGATTTTGATTATTTCTTTGTGCGAAAGGTGATGTTTGTAAAATACTCGCAAGCATTTGTGGTTTTACCTGGAGGATTTGGTACGCTTGATGAACTCTTCGAAGCCCTTACACTAATTCAAACAAATAAAATTGGTAAATTTCCCATTATTTTGGTCGGAATATCTTTTTGGAAAGGTTTGATAGACTGGATTAAAAGCACTATGCTAAATGCTGGAAATATTAGTAAGACGGACCTCGACTTAATACGTATTGTAGATACAGAGGAAGAGGTTGTAGAAATTATTGATGCTTTCTATAAAGGTCATACCCTGAGTCCAAATTTCTAATTCTTTTATGTTTCTAAAGCGCATTCCATCTTTTTTAATAGTAACTGCCAAGCTGTATTTCATATTTGGTATTAGTGGTGTTTTTGCGCAACACAAGAACAGCTTAAAAGCCTCTTTGGAGTCCGAAACCAAGGAAATAAATATTCAACAGGAATTTGAATATATAAATGAATCACAGGACACTTTGAACGAACTGTATTTTAATGATTGGACAAACGCCTATTCCGATAAGAGTACTGCTCTCGCTAAACGATTTGCCGAGGAATTTAAAAAAAGTCTTCATTTAGCTAAAGAAAAAGACCGGGGAAAGACGGAAATTTTTAGTGTTGTCGATGATGAATACCGGGCTATCTCATGGAATCGAACTTCTGGCAAGGATATCATTAAGATTGAGTTAAATACTCCTTTGCTTCCTGGTGCTTCCTCTAAATTATTTATCACCTATAGAGTTAAGTTGCCACCAAATAAATATACTCCCTATGGATATAATAACGACGGAGGTTATTATTTAAAAGATTGGTATCTGACACCGGCGGTTTATGACGGTCAATGGCAATTGTACTCAAATAAAAATCTTGAAGACTTATATACCGGGATCACAGACACCAATATTATTTTCAGCTATCCAGATTCTTTATTCTTTGGCACCAATTTCAAAGAAGTAAATATAACAGGTTTTCCAGGTAAAAAACAGGCCACGTTGGAAGGAGTAAACAGAAAGAGCTGTTACATTATTCTTAATTCACTAAACAAGTTTACGAAACATGTCACTCCTGAACTAATAGTGGTTACAGATCTCAGGGCAACCAAATATGATGAAATTTCCCAGGGTGTTTCAATTAATAAGATTTCACGATTTATTCATGATAATCTGGGAGACTTTCCTTATGAGCAGCTACTGGTAAGTGAAGTAGATTTTAATAAAAACCCTATTTACGGGTTAAATCAGCTACCCTCGTTTATACGTCCTTATGATAAGCAGTTCCAGTTTGAAATGACATTTATGAAAACTGCACTTAACAGTTACATAAGAGAATCCATATTCCTTAATCCAAGAAAGGAAAAATGGGTTGCAGATGCCGTGGTCAATTACATAATGATAAAATTCGTGGAAGAGTTTTATCCCGATCAAAAACTGCTCGGAAAACTGTCAAAGGGATGGCTGATTAAAGGATTTCATTTAGCTCAAATGGACTTCAATGAGCAATATTCCTTTTTATATATGTTTACGGCAAGAAAAAACCTTGATCAGGCGCTTAACACATCTAATGACTCCCTAATAAAATTTAATCAGAAAATTGCCAATACGTACAAAGCGGGACTCGGCTTGGCCTATCTTGCCGATTACACAAGTGTTGATAAGGTTGACATAGCTATCAAAGAGTTTTATGAACAGTATAAATTAAAACCTGTAATACCATATGATTTCGTTCGTCTATTAAAGGAGAATTCCGAAAAGGATATCGACTGGTTTTTTAAAAGTTATGTCTCAACGGACGAACGTATTGATTTTAAGATATCTAATGTAATTAAAACACAGGATTCACTCTATGTGACTCTTAAAAACAAAACAGGGACAGATGTTCCAATATCATTATTCGGATTGAAAAAAAACAAGGTAGTGTCTGAATATTGGTTTGATGGGATTAAAACTGAAGAAACTTTTACAATACCGCGAAATTTAGAAGATAAGTTGGTCCTTAATTACGATCATACCATTCCGGAATTTAATGAGAGAGATAACTGGAAGGCACTAAAGGGTTTCTTTATCAGTAATAAAAAGTTAAAATTTCAATTTTTTAAAGACGCAGAAGACCCATATTACAACCAAATTTTTTATATGCCAACATTGGGTTTTAATATATATGATGGCCTAAGTCCGGGCATTAGATTTACTAATAAAACATTACTTGAACGACCTTTTGTATTTGATTTTTCTCCAGAGTATTCATTCAAGGAAAAAACATTAGTAGGAAAGGGTAAACTTACCTACAGGCACTATCACGGAAAGAGTGGTTTTTACGTCACAAATTATGCGGTACGTGGATCTTCATCCCATTTTCAAGTCAATTCGCGCTACAGTACATTTACCCCCTCTGTTAGTTTTGGATGGCGCCCTGCAGATCTTATTTCCAATAAGCGGCAGTTACTTACCTTGAGATATGTTAATGTGTTTAGAAATATTGATCCAAGTCTTGATATAGAAACCGATCCGGATTATAGCGTATTAAATGCGAGGTTTAGAAATACGAACAACGGAATTATCGACTATTTTTCATGGTTTGTTGACGCTCAACATTCTTCTGATTTTACCAAATTGGCTTTCAATCTCGAGTACCGGAAACTATTTGTAAATAATACTCAATTTAATTTTCGCTTTTTTGCCGGTAAGTTTTTAAGAAACAAGACAAGCGGAGATTATTTTAGTTTTGCCCTGGACAGGCCAACAGATTATTTATTTGATTACAATTACCTGGGCAGATCTGAAGATTCGGGTATATGGAGTCAACAATTGATTATTGCCGAAGGCGGTTTTAAATCTCAATTGGAGAACCCTTTTTCTAACGATTGGATCGCTACCACTAATTCCAGCGTAAATATTTGGAGATGGGTAGAATTGTACGGTGATTTAGGATTTATCAAAAACCAAAATCAGCCCACAAGATTTGTATATGACTCAGGGATACGTCTTAATTTACTTACAGATTATTTTGAATTATATTTTCCCATATATTCAAATAACGGTTGGGAAATTGCACAACCTAATTATGCAGAAAGAATTCGATTTGTAATCACCCTAAGTCCTAGAACTTTATTAGGCCTTTTCACCAGGAAATGGTTTTAGATATTATACTATTCTTAAAAAAATCTATTTTTATTTAATTATTTGCAATAAATTCTTCATTTTGAGTAGTTTTTTTCTTTTATTGTTAGCGTAAAACCATTTTTTTTGATTGTAAAAATCATTCGGTTTTCTTATTTTTGCTGCAAATCTTTCCCTAATGAGTTTAAAACTTCAAACCAGTGATGATATTTCCTTTGAGGATTTTAGGGCACAGATTTTAAAAGATTATGAAATAGCAATCATCAGCCGTGAGTGTAGTCTTTTAGGCAGAAGGGAAGTTCTGACAGGTAAAGCCAAATTTGGAATTTTTGGAGATGGAAAAGAATTACCGCAATTAGCAATGGCCAGATCTTTTAGAAACGGTGACTTTAGAAGTGGTTACTATAGAGATCAAACTTTTATGATGGCACTTGGGCAACTAAGGCCTAAAGATTTTTTTCATGGTCTGTACGCTACTACAGATATTGAAAAAGAACCTATGAGTGCAGGAAGGCAAATGGGTGGTCATTTTGGATCTCACAGCCTTAATCCGGACGGTTCATGGAAAGACCTCACCGCACAAAAAAACAGCAGTGCTGATATATCGCCTACGGCAGGTCAGATGCCTCGACTTCTTGGTCTGGCACAAGCTTCAAAAATCTACCGCAAGGTCAAAGGGATAGATACTACTAATTTTTCCAATAATGGAAATGAAGTAGCCTGGGGTACAATTGGCAATGCCAGTACATCTGAAGGTCATTTTTTTGAAACATTTAATGCAGCGGGAGTATTACAAGTGCCCATGATCATTAGTGTATGGGATGATCAATATGGAATTTCAGTGCCTGCCAGATTCCAAACAACCAAAGAAGATATCTCAGAAGTTCTTAAAGGATTCCAAAGAGATGAAAATAACAAGGGTTATGAGATTCTAAGGGTAAAGGGCTATGATTATACGGCGTTAATTCATGCTTATGAAAATGCTTCTGAACTGGCAAGGGAAGAACATATACCTGTATTGATCCATGTAACGGAGCTGACTCAACCTCAGGGGCATTCCACTTCAGGATCACAGGAAAGGTATAAAAGTGAGGATAGATTGCTCTGGGAAAAAGAGAATGATTGTAATAAGCGATTCAGAGAATGGATACTTGAAAACAAAATTACTGATAATGAATCTTTGTCAGCACTAGAATTAGAGATTAAAAAAGAGGTTAGGACTGCAAAAAAAGAGGCTTGGTTAGAATTCTTATCTCCTCACAAAGAGGCCAAAAAAAATCTAATACAATTATTGGATAAACTGGCTGCAAATAGTCCAAATAGGGCATCTATAACTAAAATCAAGAATGACCTTATTGCCGTTGATGAGCCATTAAAAAAAGACTTAGCTAAGAATTCAAGAAAGGCTCTCCGATATGTAATAGGTGAAAGTTCGAAGGAAAAAGATGCCTTGTTAAAATGGGTTGAAAATTTCCTTAAAGATTCACAAATAAAATTCAGCTCACACCTCAATAGTGAATTTTCCAATAAGGCAATAAACATTGAAGAAATAAGACCTGTATACAATGATAATCCTGAAAAGGTAGATGGAAGGATTATTTTAAGAGATAACTTTGACAGGCTTTTTGGCAAATATCCACATGCCCTTATTTTTGGAGAAGATAGTGGGGCTATTGGCGACGTAAACCAGGGACTAGAAGGTCTTCAGAAGAAATATGGCAAATTGCGGATTGCTGATACAGGTATACGAGAGGCTACTATTATTGGTCAGGGAATTGGTCTGGCACTAAGGGGTCTCAGACCGATAGCAGAAATACAATATCTGGATTATCTTTTATATGGCCTACAGACTCTAAGTGATGATTTGGCAACATTACTTTATCGAACGGTTGGCAAACAAAAGGCGCCATTAATAATTCGCACCAGAGGACATCGCCTGGAAGGTATTTGGCATTCTGGCTCTCAAATGGGGGGTATTATTCACTTCCTACGGGGGATTTATGTTCTGGTTCCAAGGAATATGACTAAAGCAGCCGGCTTTTACAATACATTGATGAAAAGTGATGAACCGGCATTAATTATTGAAAGTTTAAACGGGTATAGGCTTAAGGAAGACAAACCAAATAACCTGGGTGAAATTTGCACCCCTATCGGAGTGGTTGAAATTGTTAAAGAAGGTACAGATATTACACTTTTATCTTATGGTTCTACCTTGCGTATAGTACAACAGACTGCCGGGGAATTGAAAGAAGTCGGAATTGATGCAGAGGTAATTGATGCACAATCCTTACTCCCTTTTGACCTTACAAATACTGTCCTGGGCAGTATTAAAAAAACCAGTAGACTGTTGGTCATTGATGAAGATGTACCCGGTGGATGTGCTGCTTATCTCATGCAGGATATTATAGAGCGTCAGGGGGCTTATAAATATCTGGACTGTGCACCTCAAACCCTTACGGCAAAAGCTCACAGACCAGCCTATGCTACAGATGGGGACTATTTTTCTAAACCAAATGCTGAGGACATGTTTGAAAAGGTATATGATATTATGCATGAGGCAAATCCGAACGAATATCCAAAACTTCGCTGAGAGAAATACGCTATATTTATTTTACTTTGGTTTTGATTCAAGTATATTTATTTAAATATGATGGTACTTAACGATCATTTTGCATTAAGTGAATTCTAAACTATTTGATAAAAAGTTATTAAAAAAAGCTTACTTTAGACTCTCCAATCTTAAAGTGAATGACTAAAAAACTTAAAAGTGATATTGGTCTGGCAGTTCTGCGTATTCTACCCTCTGCCTTTCTATTGTCTCATGGTATTCCCAAATTACAAAAACTTCTAAATGGAGATTTTGAATTTGCCGATCCCATAGGAATCGGTTCTACTCCCTCTCTTTTTCTTGCAGTTATTGGTGAAGTCATTTGCCCTATTCTGGTAATAATCGGATATAAAACCAGATGGGCCTCCTTACCAATTGTGATAACAATGGCTGTGGCAGCCTTTATTGTGCACGGTTCTGATCCTTTTGCAATGAAAGAACTCGCTCTATTGTACTTAGTGTGTTTCGCGGTTATAATGCTACTTGGTCCGGGACGTTACAGTATCGACAAAAAGTAAACTTTCTATATTATTTTGACCAGAAGTTCTTTCAGAAGATCAGCCTGGGAAATATTATAAGATCCTACGCCCTTCCCTTTTAAGTCCATTTCCCGTAAATAAGCTATAATAGTGCTAACGCGCTTCATGGGATAATTTCTGGACGCTATCTGAAACTCTCCCACAAAATAAGGGTTGATCCGTAAAGCTGAAGCCACATTCTTAGGAGAATGGTCCGACAGTCCATGATATTGAAGTAACTGTGTGAAAAAATTATGCAACAGGCTAACTGTAACAACAAAAGGGTTATCCCTTGGGTTCTGAGCAAAGTAATTGATTATCCTGGTAGCTTTAACAACATTTTTTTCACCTATAGCTTTCTTTAATTCAAAATTATTGTAGTCCTTGCTTATACCTATATGTTTTTCAATAAGATCTGGGTTGATCTCGGTGTTCTTTGGTAGTACTAATTGTAATTTTTCTAATTCATTATTAATTCTGCTCAGGTCTGTTCCCAAATACTCTACTAATAAAACCGAGGCCTTATGTGATATGGCATAACCTTTCTGTTTTAAAGTTAGTCTAATCCAATCTGAAACCTGATTTTCATATAGTTTTTTACTATCAAAAATAACACTTCCGTTAGCCAAAAGAGTTTTATGCAATTTTTTGCGTTTGTCTAATTTTTTGTATTTGAAACAGAAAACCAGTACTGTTGAAGTCTGTGGATTCGCAGCATAAGAACTTAATTCCTCTATATTTCTAGATAAGTGCTGAGCTTCCTTTACAATGACTACCTGTCTTTCGGACATCATTGGATATCTCTTTGCATTGCCCAATACCTGGTCTAGAGATACTTCCTTGCCGTATAAAACCATTTGATTAAAACCCTTCTCTTCCTCCGTAAGAAGGTTATCACTAATAAACTGAGCTATTTTATCAATATAATAGGGTTCATCACCCATCAAAAAATATATAGGGCTTATATTTCCATTTCGGATGTTATTTACGATCCGCTTTACTTCTTCCATCCAAAAAAAATTACCAAATTTGTTTTATGCTTTCTCTCAACTTTCCCGGCTACAATTTCAGATTCAAAAGTAGCGAAAATAAGCAGCAGATTTTTGACATAATACGCAAAAAATTTGTTAGCCTGCAACCGGAAGAATGGGTACGACAGCATGTAATTCATTTTTTAAGCATAGATAAAAAATATCCAAAGTCTCTAATTAATGTTGAAAAGACCTTATCGCTAAACGGTTTGAGAAAAAGATATGATATTGTAGTCTTTAATAAAGATGGTAGTATTCACATTCTTGTAGAATGCAAATCACCAAACATCATAATCTCACAAGACGTTTTTGATCAGATTGCACGCTATAACCTAAACCTGAAAGCTGAATACCTTATGGTGACCAATGGATTTGATCATTTTTACTGCAATATGAATTATGAAGAAGAAAAATATTCTTTTTTAAGGCAAATTCCTGATTTTAGCCGTTAATTTGCAACCGTTTTGAAATTTGCAATCGTCATACTTAATTGGAATGGAGAAGCGCTCCTGGAACGCTACCTGCCTTTGGTGGTACAATATTCCGGCAACGCTGATATCTATGTAGCGGATAATGCCTCTATTGATGGCTCTGTGGCTTTTATAAAAGAAAACTTTCCTAATGTAAACCTTATTCAAAATAGTTCAAATCACGGATTTGCTAAAGGATACAACGACGCATTAAAACAGGTGGACGCAGACATTTATTGTCTTTTAAATTCCGATGTTGAAGTTACACCTGGTTGGCTCGAGCCTATAAAAGAAGCATTACTAAAATTTCCGGATGCCTCCATAATACAACCTAAGATTCTTGATCTGTTACGAAGAGATTATTTTGAATATGCGGGAGCGGCAGGTGGTTTTTTAGATCAGTTTGGTTATCCATTCTGCAGGGGGCGAATTTTTCAGACCATCGAAAAAGATGAAGGTCAGTACGATGATACTACAGAAATTTTTTGGGCAACCGGTGCCTGTATGTTTATAAAAAGAAATGTTTTCGATAATCTTGGAGGATTTGATGAGGAATATTTTGCGCACCAGGAAGAGGTTGATCTATGTTGGCGAGCTCAAAATAAAGGACTAAAGGTTTACTACGTTGGAGCATCATATGTTTATCATCTTGGAGGTTCAACATTGAGTAATATGAATCCTAAAAAAACTTTTTTAAATTTTAGAAACTCACTTTTTTCTATCACTAAAAACCTCCCCCGAAAAAAGGCATTTCCTATAATTTTTGTTCGTCTTTTCCTCGATGGTATTGCGGCTATTAGATTTATTATACAACTTAAACCTGTTCATTGCTGGGCTATTGTCAAAGCACATTTAAGCTATTACCGGCATTTTGGCAAAATGTATAAGAAAAGGGAAAAAGCCAATTTTATCCCTTTGTACTACATTACAAAATCCATAGTGTGGTCCTATTTCGTATATCAGGTAAAGAATTTTAACATTTTAGTAAAAGATTAACTAATTTTGAGAAATTAAAGGAAATCAAATGTCATAATTTTACCATCGGTTAGATGAAAGTTGATTTAAACAAACAATTAATATTTAAACAAACAATTAATTTTATATAAACATTATTATGAAAAAATTTATTCTAGGCTTTATTGGAATGGCAGTCCTGTTATCATCTTGTGTATCGCAAAAGAAATACGCTGAGTTAGAGTCGCAACAAAAAGAGACACAGGACCTGTTAAATTCTGCTACAGTGAAATTGAATACCTGTCTTGAGGAAAAGGCCACTGCAGATGCGAGATTACAAACTTTGGCAGATCAAAATGATTTTCTAAAGGCGAACAATCAGGAGTTAATAAACAACATGGGGAATTTAACCACCCTAACAGCTAAGGGTGCAGAAAACCTTGAGAAATCTTTGGAAAGTCTTCAGGAAAAAGATCTTACTATTCGTAAATTACAAAATGCCATAACAAGGAGAGATTCTGTAAACCTTGCTTTGGTACAAAGTCTTAAAGGTGTTCTTGGAAATTTGGATGACCAGGATATTGAGATAAATGTTGAAAAAGGAGTGGTTTTTATTTCAATTTCGGATAAACTATTATTTAGCAGTGGAAGCTATAATGTTACGGCAAGAGCTAAGGAAATATTAGGAAAAGTTGCACAAGTTGTTAATAACAAACCCGATTTTGAGTTTATGGTAGAAGGACATACAGATGATGTTCCTTACAGAAAAGGAGTTTTATTGGACAACTGGGATTTAAGTGTAAAAAGAGCTACAGCTGTTGTTCGTATTTTACAAAATGATTATAGGGTAGATCCAAAAAGGATGACTGCGGCAGGTAGATCACAGTATATTCCTATTTCTCCGACTGAGAAATCTAAAAACAGAAGAACCAGAATTGTTGTACTTCCAAAAATTGATCAGTTCTACAGCATGATTGAAGAAGGAATGAAAGATCCTGCTATTAACGACTAAATATTAATAATTTTATAAAAAACCGCGGTCAATGATCGCGGTTTTTTTATATAATATCAGGATCTCCTTTGCCCACTCTAAGTACTTCCGGCACGTCGCCTGAAAGATCAATAACCGTAGATCCTATATTGCCTCCATATCCTCCATCAATTACAATATCTACTAAGTTATTCCATTTTTCAAAAATTAATTCAGGATCTGTGGTGTATTCCAAAAGTTCATCTTCATCACGAATTGAGGTCGATACAATTGGGTTCCCTAATCCCTCAACCAAAGCCCTTGCAATATTATTGTCCGGGACTCTTATACCCACAGTCTTTCTTTTCTTAAAATCCTTAGGTAATTTACTGCTGCCGGGCAATACAAAAGTATAAGGGCCGGGAAGGGCTCGCTTAAGAATCTTAAATATTGGAGTGTCTAATTGCCTCACATAATCTGAAAGATTACTAAGGTCGGCACAAATAAAGGACCAGTAAGCTTTTTCTAATTTTATTCCCTTTATACGAGCAATTTTTTCCATGGCTTTGGTACTTCTAATATCACAACCCAGGCCATAAACCGTATCCGTAGGATATATGATTAAACCACCTTTACGCAGGATGGATACCACCTTATCAATTTCTTTTGGATTAGGATTCTGCTCGTATATCTTAATGAATTCGGCCATTTTCTTGCAGGATTTTTGGAATAAATATTATTGTTTTCATGAGCAATATTATTAAAAAATAAAATGATCCTGAAAAAGGCCATTTTCCGCGTTAGAAATAGCCGGACGAGGAAATATAAGCTCAATATTCTCCATATCATCCATGTAGAATTTCAGGCACTCGTAAGGCCACATTAAATCCAATCAGGAATATAGGAACAAGGAAAACGATATTCTTATACATTGTATCAAATTGGCCTGTTCTATTTACCAAAGATAATATGAAAAACTAATGGCTAGTTCTTAAATAGGTCACTGAGTAAATACCTGCATGAATATTAATATATAATCCCAGATTGTCTAACGATCAATGATTTCCAGTTTCGCAAATCGAAGCAGCAGCTTTTTTATATCGCCTTTTACAAATTGTATTTCCGCCTTTTTGTCATTCCCTGCTCCTTCAATACGCAATACCTTACCACGACCAAAACGAGTGTGATTTATCAAAGTACCCTCCGATAGATTTGGATCTATTGTATTTGTATTTCCAATGGGCTTAGATAATTCCGGTTTAAGTTTTCTTAGTTTTCTTAGTTGATTTTTATTGGGTTTTCCAATACCTGGTGGAATACCATTTTCAGGCTTTAGCTGTCGCAGTCTTGATTTATCAACTTCACCAAAAATATCGGTATTAATTAAAGGTTTATATCGATACGTATCTACGGGAGTCAGGTTCTCCATATACTTATCCTCTATTTCTTCAATAAAACGACTGGGTTCGGCATCAATTAATTTACCCCAGCGATATCTGTTTTGTGTGTAGGTTAGATATGCCTGCTCCTCAGCACGGGTTAACGCAACATAAAAGAGTCTGCGCTCTTCTTCCAACTCACTACGTGTATTCATGCTCATTGCAGAAGGGAAAAGATCCTCTTCCATCCCAACAATATAAACAAAAGGAAACTCTAATCCTTTTGCCATGTGAATGGTCATTAGAGCCACCCGATCATCATCACCGGTGTCCTTATCCAAATCCGTGGCCAATGCTACATCTTCCAGAAACTCGGTAAGATCGCCTTTTGCATCCGCCAATTCCTTTTGCCCTTCAACAAAGTCTTTGATGCCATTTAATAATTCTTCTATATTCTCCATTCGAGCAATACCCTCGGGAGTGCCGTCTTTTTTAAACTCCAGGAGGATGCCCGTTTTCTTAGCCACATGCTCGGCCAGAGTAAAAGCATCCGCACTCTCGTTCATAATCTGAAAACTCTTAATCATATTAGTAAAATCTTCGAGTTTTCTTTTTGTGCCTGTATTTATTTTTAAATCTATTTTATCTAAATTCTCCATTACATCAAATATAGATCTTGAGTAATGGTTTGCCGCAACGGTTAGCCTATCTACTGTGGTTTGGCCAATCCCACGAGTGGGGTAATTTATAACTCTTTTTAAAGCTTCTTCATCCTTTGGGTTGATTACCAGCCTAAGATAGGATAACAAGTCCTTGATTTCCTTTCGCTGATAAAAAGAAAGTCCTCCATAAATTCTGTACGGAATATCTCTTTTACGCAAGGCATCCTCAATGCCACGGGATTGGGAGTTTGTGCGATAAAGAACCGCAAAATCTCCATTTGCCCGCTGGTTTTGCATTTTATTTTCAAAAATAGAGCCTGCCACATATCTTCCTTCCTCAGCATCTGTTGTACTTCTGTGAACTTTTATTTTCGTACCCTCATCATTCGCTGTCCAAACTACCTTTTCCAGTTGGTTCTTGTTGTTGGCAATGATCGAATTTGCGGCGTTAACTATATTTTTGGTAGAGCGGTAATTTTGCTCTAACCTATACACTGCAACATCATCATAGTCCCGCTGAAAGTTTAAGATATTTGTTATGTTGGCGCCTCTGAAAGAATAAATACTCTGAGCGTCATCTCCTACAACGCAAATATTTTGAAAACGGTCAGCTAGCGCTTTTACAATAAGATATTGAGAGTGATTGGTATCCTGATACTCATCTACCAGAATATATCTGAACCTTTCCTGATATTTCATTAAAACTTCCGGGAAACGGCTTAGTAGTTCATTGGTACGCAAAAGCAAGTCATCAAAATCCATTGCACCTGCTTTAAAGCATCGGTCCACGTAGTTTTGATAAATGTCACCCAACCTCGGTCGCTTTGCCATGGCGTCTGCCTCCAACAATTCGGGATTTTGGAAGTAGGCTTTAACGGTTATTAGACTGTTTTTGTAAGATGAAATACGATTTTGAATTTGTTTGTATTTATAAATGTCCTTGTCTAATCCCATTTCTTTAATTATCGATGAAATTAAACGCTGTGAATCCTGAGTGTCATAAATCGTGTAATTACTTGGATAACCTAATTTATCACCATCAAAACGAAGTAAACGTGCGAAAATGGAGTGAAAAGTTCCCATCCATAAGTTCTTTGCTTCAGACCCGCCCACAATGCTGGCTATTCGCTTTTTCATTTCTCTCGCAGCCTTGTTGGTAAAGGTAAGTGCAAGAATATTAAAGGGATCAACACCCTGCTCCATTAAGTGGGCAATTCTAAATGTAAGAACCCGGGTTTTTCCTGAACCGGCACCTGCAATTACCATAAGTGGTCCTTCCTTGTGTAAAACAGGGCCTTTTTGAGCGTCATTTAAATCATCCAGAAAAGTATTCAAGTTAGATGCATTTTATTAAGTGAATTTAGCCATAATTAACCTCATGAAAAAGTTATAATCTAATATTTCTAAACTTTGACTTCTTATTGTCTGCTATTCTTATATCTTTAGAAAATCTATTGAACTACATGTCAAAAAAAAAAATTTTAACTTCGCATTGGGCCTTTTATTCGAATTTACTTCTTTGCATTCACAAACATTAGAATCGGATCCGTTATAGATCCAATACTTATAAGTGCAAAAATTATCGATGGCCTGCAAACTATTATGAGCAGAGAAGCTGATCATGCCAATGAGCTTGCTGTCATCTCCGGTGGTAACATTAAAAATGGGGTCCGTTTTAATAGTATTCATGAAAGTACTGAAATGATTGGTACAATATGGTCACTGGATTAGGGTACGTAACAATACCCCAAATATTTTAATTGATGATAACGGTTTAATACTAGGTGTAAAAACGCTTAAGGAAATGAGCCTGGATTTCTTAAATATGTAAGATTGAATTTTCTACCGGCCTTTAATTCGATCATTTAGTATAAACATTCTATATTAGAATACAATTATTTGACAAAGAAACAATTTGAGAAACTTTAAATAAGTTATTTTTGTGTCACATTTTATAAGCAGGATTAAAAATCCTATTTTTTAATTAATATAAATTCCCTATGAATAGAATTACTTTATCATTACTCCTTTTAGTTTTGACAGGAACTACCTTGCATGCGCAAAATAAAAAAGAGCTAAGAGCTCAGCTTAACACCTTGAATTCGGAGTTGGAAAGTACTAAGACTGAACTTTTAGAATCGAAAAAAAATGAAAAAATAAGTGCAGCCAGGGCAGATTCTTTTGAAAGTCAGTTACAGGGATTGGAGGAAAACAATGCCACTCTATTACAAAACTTAAATAACTTCACCGCGCAATCTAGTAACAAGCAGGACAACCTCGGCAATGTAATGACAAGCCTGAGAAAGAAAGAAGGCGAACTGAAATTTATTAAAGACGCATTAACCAGCAATGACTCAATTTCTCTGCTCGTGCTTACCAATTTCAAGCAAACCTTGGGGGAAAATGCTAATATAAAAGTTGAACGTGGATCAGTTGTTGTAATTATGGATCATACCTCTTTATTTGGAGCCAATACTAACAAGACAGAATTACAAGCCGGAGCTACAGAATCTCTGAGTAAAATAGCAGGCGTAATTAAGGCTAATCCTGATATGGCTGTCACTCTTGAATTCCATACCGATGATGCTCTCAGCTGGGATATTGTCTATGGACAGGCTGCTTCGATAACCAAAATTATTGGCCCTACTGCAAATGTTAAAGCAGAGCGAATTTTGGTCTCCAGAAAAACAGATTTATCCAATTCTTTATATATTAGGCTTCACCCCAATTTCAATTTATTCTACATTGACGTAAGACAAAATATGAAGAAATGAAAGAAGGAATCCTCGGATATGGTTATAATGCAACTTTCCTGTTAAGATAAAATACTGCTATAATTTTTTAAATAATCTGACGTTCTACATCCATAAACCAAACTAAATATCAAAAACATGAGTGGGGACGGAATTTTTCAACTATTCGCATATTTATTACCGGCCGTGGTAACCGGAGCCATAGCTTTTTATTTTTTTAGACTACATACCAGAAACGAGGAAGGTCGCAGAAGATTTTTACTTCACAAAGATGCGCAAAAAGATGCCATGCCTATACGCTTGCAAGCCTATGAAAGGATGGCACTGTTTTTAGAGCGCATATCAATACCCAGTCTTGTAGTGCGAGTTGCGCCAAAATCTGCTGAGAAAAATGCTTATGAGCAATTATTGATTCGAAGTATTGAAAACGAATTTGATCACAATTTGTCGCAACAGATCTATATGAGTGATGATTGTTGGAATATTATAAAAGCTGCTAAAAATGCTACAATTCAATCCATAAGAAAAGTCGGAATGAGTGAATCTGACTCCGCTGACAAGTTGCGTGAAGATATTCTCAATGAAACTATGGATAAACAATCCCCTTCTGCAACAGCACTTGCATATGTGAAAAAGGAAATTGGAGAAATTTGGTGATTGGTTTAAAGGAATATGAATTACTGTTCCGGTTCAAAAGCACTTATTTCTACATTTTTAGTCTTTGCAAACTCATATCCCTTTTCCCACCAGGATGTCATTTTCTCCTTATCGAAGATTAGTGAATTTGTGGTCAACACTGTAGGGGTGTAATATAAATTGATTATTGCATTATTATTATTGGCAACATATTTTCCAATTCTGATATTCTGACGCTCAATTCTATCCAACATAAATGCAAACATACTGGTCAAGAGCGAAAATGCATTCTTGGAAGGCATTCTGTTAAAGTGAGTTACTTCAGTATGTAAAATAATTGCGTCTACTTCTGTTGCCCCTCTCATAATAGCCTCTTCAATAGGGACCATACTTCCAAGTCCTCCATCAGCATACTCGCAACCTTCTTTTCGTACCAGGCTCATAAAAGGCGTATAATTGCAAGAAATCCAAATCCATTCACAAAAATCCTCATATTCAAAATCTTTAATGGATTTATACTCCACCGCATTTAAAGAGAGATTGGAAACTGTAACTACAATATCCTTTGGTCCGGATTTAAGAATCTCAAATTCTTCAGGCGTGATAGTATTTTTTATAAGTTCCAAAAGATTGAGGCTTTCGCCAAAAGTTTTGCTACCCCTGTAAAAATTCTTTAGCACATTCCAGTGGTTTATACCAATATTTGCCACACCATATTTATTTTGAATCACAAAAGGGCAGTTGCTAAAGATACTGTCCTGATTTACTGAAGTATAAACATCCTTTATTTTTTGAATCTTTTGAAGTGCCAAATGTGAAATTAGCAAGCTACCTGTAGATGTCCCAAGGAAAAGGTCATAATTGTGACCTAATTCCTGCATTAGGTATTGGGCAACCCCACCTGCAAAGGCCCCTTTACTTCCACCCCCGGATATGACTAAAGCTCTCATTCTACCTCCAGTTTACTTTTTATATAACGCAATTCTTTTTCATTTAGTTCTTCGGACAATTTAAGTAATCGCTCCTTTTGTTTGTCATCTTTTAATAACTTTTCTATCAAGTTTCTGGCAAAATTTCTGAATTGCCAGGAATGATGAATTGAGGCATCAACTAAATCCAGTAGATTTTGATCTGTCAAAGGAAAAACCTCAGCCAGCAAAGAAAAGGCATTCTGCCGTACTTCAAAAGAATATTTAGCTGAGGTATATCCAAATAATTCCTCGGTATAACCTGCTTTCTGTACATCATTTAAATAGTCTTTCGTTAATACCGCCAAAAACAACCAAAGCAAACGTACATTTTTATTGGGTAGGCCTATAACTCCCTTAGTTCTTTCCAAATATGCTATTCTATCATTTGGATATGATATCCACAAACGGTAAAGAGCATTTTCAATTGTAATATAACTTTTATCCTGCAATAATGATTCAAATTGATTTTTAAGTCCGGAAGGTATTCTATCGGTTGTAATACACAAAGCCTGTCTTGTCTTCAAGTCTTTAGTAGTAAATGCATTTTTTAAAAAACTTTCGGACAGAGATTTATGATAGTCCAGGATGATATTTTCTTTTATCCTGGTTGATAAATTATTATCCCATAACTTTTTAATTAGTTGTTCATTATTGGTATTACTGGATGTCAATTCCCATTGAAGGTCAAAATAAGTTTGCAAATCAGTTGAAGATGCTGCGAGTAATTTCTTTACCTTTTCAAAAGGAAATTGTGTTCCTTTTAACCAAACTTGTACAAATTCTAACAGGTCCATTTCACTTACTAATTCCATCTCCGAGATAAAATCAGATATAGTCACATTGGAATACTGATATTTATTTAAATACGCCTGAATACCTTCTTTAAATGCCTTATCGCCTAGCTTATCTCTAAGAATATGAAGTGCCCAGGCGCCTTTTTCATAAAAGGTTAAACTACTGGCTTTAGGATTCGTTAACGCTTCACCTTTTCCCTGGTTGGATAATTTTTGCAATTGTTTGGCAGATTCGTAAAGCTTCCAATAAAAATAATCATCGCCGAATAGTTTTTTTTCTGCCAGCAGTGCATAATATGTGGCAAATCCTTCATGAAGCCAATGATGATTCCCATCTTTTTCAGTTACCAGATTCCCGAACCACTGATGGGCCATTTCATGAGCGTTCACATTTACATAATTCTTATCCACAAAAGCGACACTGTCTATTACAAATCCATCAGAAAAAATAGTAGTCCCGGTATTCTCCATCCCCGAATATAAAAAATCACGCACAGGTATCTGTTTGTAATTCTGCCACGGATATGCTATCCCGATTTCATTAGAAAGAAAATCAAAAATTTCCCCGCTATACCTGTAGGTTGGTTCTTCTTTTAAGCTGTCCCCGGGATAGTAATAAAGCTCTATAGGTATTCCACTCTTACTAATAAACCTCTTACTTTTATAATTCCCAATTGCAAAAGCCAGCAGATAACTGCTCATTGGCTTGTTCATATCAAAGAACCAGGTTCTCAGCGATTCTTTTAAAAGCGTATCTTTTAATTTACCATTTGCAATAACTTCATAATCTTTATCAAAAGTGAGACTAAGATCAAACTCAACTTTCTCATTCATATCATCAAAACTGGGAAGCCAGTGACTGGTATATTTTCCCTGACCCTGAGTCCATATTTGATTATTATTAGGAATTGAGTCTTCCCATCCTAAAAAGTAAACCGTTTGCTTTGGAATTGTAGAATAATCCAGTGTTAACTTATACGTTTTGTCTGCTTTAAGTTTTTTATAAAAAAATAGTTTTTCTTTAGTATTTGTATTTCGCACTTTTTTGCCGTTCAATAAAACAGATGAAAACTCCATGTTTTTGGCATCTAAAAAAACAGAATCCGTCTTTTTGAGTACTTTAAACGAATAAGTTACTTTACCATTTAATCTTTTATAACCCGGATCTGGAATTATATCAACATCCGCTTTAAAGAAATCAACTGAAGGCTGCGGCTGACTAAATAAAAAACCCGTAAAAAGAATGAATAAAAGTAAATTAGTAAACTTCATAATTGTTATTGTACAATTGTCAGACCAAAATTAGCATTTTGTGGTATTGCAGTTGTATGCAGTAACCATTATTTTCGTTCCATGAATACGAACTATCTTCAAACTCCTGTTACTTATTTGAAAGGTGTTGGTCCAAACAGGTCCGAAATACTGCACTCGGAGTTAGGGGTAGTAACTTACCAGGATTTGATTAATCTGTTTCCTAACAGGTATATTGATAAAACAAGGTATTATAAAATCAATGAGTTACAAAGAGGAAATGCAGATGTTCAACTTATAGGGGAAATCATCCGTATTAAAACTGTAGAGCAAAAAAAGGGAAACCGGTTAGTGGCTACATTTAAGGATGCTGGCAGCGAAATGGAGCTGGTTTGGTTCAGAGGGCAGAAATGGATTCGGGAAAATATTAAATTAAATACCCCTTATGTCATTTTTGGAAGAACAAATTGGTTTAGTGGCAAATTTTCAATGCCACACCCGGAAATGGAATTACTTTCTGAGCATGAAAAAGGGATAAAGGTGTCGTTGCAACCAATATATCCATCCACAGAAAAACTAAGTGCCAGGGGGATTACGAACAGAGTAATCAGTAAATTGGTGCAACAATTATTTGTAGAAACAAAGGGAGAATTTAAAGAAACACTCTCCCCTACTATACTTGATGAACTCAGGCTTATTTCAAAAACTGAGGCCATGTTCAATATTCACTTTCCCAAAGACCTTAAACTATTATCAAGAGCACAATTTCGCCTGAAATTTGAAGAATTATTTTATATTCAATTACAGCTTATCTCAAAAAAATTAATTCGAAAACAAAAGATAAAAGGCTATCCCTTTGAAAAAGTAGATAAGCTATTTAACAGCTTTTATAAAGATTATTTGCCTTTTGAACTTACAGCTGCTCAAAAGAAAGTCATAAAAGAAATAAGGGCAGATCTCGGTAGCAAAGCTCAAATGAATCGTCTTTTACAAGGGGATGTGGGATCTGGTAAAACTGTAGTAGCCTTAATGTCAATTTTATTGGCACTGGATAATGGTTATCAGGCTTGTTTAATGGCTCCCACAGAAATATTGGCCAACCAGCATTACAAAGGCATTAAAGAATTGTTGGGAGAAATTGGGGTTAGTATAGCTTTACTTACCGGATCAGTTAAAAAAGCACAGAGAAGAGTTATTCATGAGCATCTCGAAGATGGCACGCTTGATCTTCTTATTGGCACACATGCTGTATTGGAAGATAAAGTTAAATTTAAAAATCTTGGGTTAGCAATAATTGATGAGCAGCACAGGTTTGGAGTCGCTCAAAGGTCCAAATTATGGCATAAGAATGAGGTACCTCCGCACATATTGGTAATGACAGCAACTCCAATTCCAAGAACCTTGGCGATGAGCCTTTATGGGGATCTTGATATTTCAGTAATTGATGAGCTGCCACCCGGAAGAAAGGCTGTAAAGACTGCGCACAGATATGACAAAAACCGATTAAAAGTATTTCAATTCTTGCGAGATGAAATAAAGAAGGGAAGACAGATATATATTGTTTATCCGCTTATTCAAGAGTCAGAAGCATTGGATTATAAGGATTTGATGGATGGCTATGAGAGTATTGCACGAGATTTTCCATTACCGGATTATCAGATTTCAATAGTGCACGGCAAGATGAAACCGCAGGATAAAGAATATGAAATGGAACGCTTTGTTAAAGGTGAAACAAACATAATGGTTGCTACAACTGTCATTGAAGTAGGTGTTGATATCCCCAATGCCTCCGTTATGATTATTGAAAGCGCAGAACGCTTCGGACTATCGCAACTGCATCAATTAAGAGGTCGTGTTGGTCGTGGAGCTGAACAGAGCTATTGTATCCTGATGACTAGCCATAAATTATCTTCAGATGCCAAAACCAGACTCGTAACCATGACCAATACTAACGATGGATTTGAAATTGCGGAAGTAGACTTAAAATTACGGGGGCCGGGTGATCTAATGGGAACACAGCAAAGTGGTATTCTGAATCTTAAAATTGCCGATATTGTAAAGGACAATGATATCTTGAAAACCGCCAGATATTATGCTATAAAGGTTCTTAATGAGGATCCGGGATTGCAGGAAGAAGAAAATAAACAAATTAGATATGCCTATGCCCAATTAATGAAGCATAAGAATATCTGGAATTATATAAGTTAATAGCCCTCCATGTATTTTTTTCATCGCTTAGTTTCTTTAAATATTAATTTTATAGTTAGATTTCATTGAAGATAGGCATAGCCTTTTCTTGTAATTATTACAGGAATTTTAAACAGGAAATACCTCTGAATTCTATACAAACATTCACATATTGATAAGTAGATAGATTAGCGCCCCATGTTAACATAAAACTGAAAAGTGGGCATATTCGATTTATATAATTGATTATCAATAGTTTGCATTACTAAATAGCTTATTGAACATCGTAATATATAAGCACATTGTTTCACCCCCTTTTACTTGTATTTCATACATTTGTTAGCTGTGCTAAAAAGCTATTTATTAGTTATTTGAATATTATATGAAAAAAACACTATTTGATAAAGTTTGGGACTCACACGTAGTCCAAAAGGTACTGAATGGCCCTGACGTGTTGTTTATTGACCGTCATCTTGTCCATGAAGTAACAAGTCCAGTGGCATTTCGGGGCTTAAAGAATAGAAAAATTAAGGTTTTATATCCAGAACGCACCTTTGCCACGGCAGACCATAATACACCTACATTAAACCAACATCTACCGGTTAAAGATCCCTTGTCCGCCAATCAACTTCGGGCATTGGAGCAGAACGCGATGGAGCATCAAATTCCCTATTGGGGACTTGGTCACGAAAAAAACGGCATTGTCCATGTAATAGGCCCTGAGAATGGAATTACGTTACCGGGGTCGACAATTGTTTGCGGCGACTCACATACTTCAACACATGGCGCATTTGGTGCCATAGCATTTGGAATTGGGACTTCGGAGGTAGAAATGGTTTTGGCTACCCAGTGCATTATGCAGCCTAAACCTAAAAGCATGCGTATTACAATAAATGGTAAATTAAATAATGCGGTTACACCGAAAGATGTGGCTCTTTATATTATTTCTAAATTGAGCACTTCGGGGGCTACTGGATATTTTGTTGAATACGCCGGAGATGTCTTTAAACAGATGTCTATGGAGGGACGTATGACTGTTTGTAATTTAAGTATTGAAATGGGTGCACGTGGGGGCATGATCGCTCCGGATGAAAAAACATTTGAATATATTAAAAATCGAGAGTATACGCCAAAAGGCGAAGCCTGGATTAAGGCAATGACTTATTGGGAAACATTATTTACAGATAATGATTCTGTTTTTGATAGGGAAATCACATTCAACGGTGAAGATATAGAACCAATGATTACTTATGGGACTAATCCGGGCATGGGTATGGGAATATCAGGTGGTATCCCTAAATCTGATGCTATTGAAGGTGGTGCATCTACATATAAAAAATCTCTTCAATATATGAATTTTGAAGAGGGTGAAAATATGCTGGGGAAGGAAATAGATTTTGTTTTCCTTGGAAGTTGTACTAATGGCAGGATTGAGGATTTCAGGGCATTTACGAATCTGGTTAAAGGAAGACAAAAGGCCAAAAATGTAACTGCCTGGCTGGTTCCAGGCTCGCACAAAGTGGAAGACGCTATTAAAAAAGAAGGTTTGTTGGATATCCTGAACAAGGCAGGTTTTGAATTAAGAGAGCCGGGTTGCTCCGCTTGTCTTGCTATGAATGACGACAAAATTCCTGCTGGCAAATATGCCGTGAGTACGTCTAACAGGAATTTTGAAGGAAGGCAGGGCCCCGGATCAAGGACGCTTCTTGCCAGTCCTTTGGTAGCCGCAGCAGCAGCAGTAACTGGTAAGGTAACAGACCCAAGGGAGTTAATGGTTTTCGAAATAGCCTAATTTTTTTAATAATTAACGGATACAAATTCTAATGGCATACGATAAATTTAAAGTTTTAAGCAGTACAGCTGTTCCACTTCCAATAGAAAATGTGGATACAGATCAGATTATCCCGGCCAGGTTCCTAAAAGCAACCGAACGCAAGGGTTTTGGTGATAACCTTTTTCGGGATTGGAGATATCAATCTGGCAATACTCCCAAAGAACATTTTGTACTGAACAACCCTATTTATAGCGGTAAAATCTTGGTAGGTGGGAAAAATTTTGGATCTGGTTCTTCAAGAGAACACGCAGCATGGGCCATCTATGATTATGGTTTTCGGTGTGTTGTAAGCAGTTTTTTTGCGGATATATTCCGGGGCAATTGTATGAATATTGGCGTTTTACCTGTTCAGGTAAGCTCAAACTTTCTTACAAAGATCTTCGAGGCAATTGAAGCTAATCCAAATACTGAATTTGAAGTCAATCTTCCGGATCAAACATTCACTATTAAGACAACAGGTGAAAAGGAAAGTTTCGAAATAAATGACTACAAAAAAGAAAACTTACTCAACGGATTTGACGATATTGATTATTTGCTAAATATTAAGAGTGAAATTGAATCTTTTGCGAAAGACACACCTCTTTAAAATTTAAGTAAACTAATACTTTTTAAGCCATTTTACATTTAGCATGAATAAGAGGAAGATTGAAATAATGGATACAACATTGAGGGATGGAGAACAAACCTCTGGCGTATCCTTCACTGCAGCAGAAAAGCTTAATCTGGCTAGACTTCTTATAGATGAATTGAAAGTGGATCGTATAGAAATTGCATCTGCCCGAGTTTCAGAGGGCGAATTTAAGTCAGTCGAACAGATAGCCAGCTGGGCAAAGAGCGCTGGGTATTTGGATCGTATTGAAATACTTACATTTGTCGATAACGGTCTTTCGCTCAAATGGATGAAAAAGACAGGGGCCAAAGTTCAAAACCTTTTAACCAAGGGTTCTTTGAATCATCTGACCTATCAACTTAAAAAAACACCCGAGGAGCATTTTGAAGATATTGCAAATGTACTTGCAGAGGCAAAAAAGCAGGGAATTACTACCAACGTTTACCTTGAAGATTGGAGTAATGGGATGCGAAATTCACCTGATTATGTTTTTCAATATCTCGACTTCCTTACTACACAACCTGTTAAAAGAATATTATTACCGGATACTCTTGGCATTTTGACTCATAGCGAAACTTTTGATTTTATCTCGCAAATTGTTACTCGCTATCCTGATACACACTTCGATTTTCATGGGCATAATGATTATGACTTAAGCGTCGCAAATGTTATGGAAGCCCTGAGGGCAGGTTGTCACGGATTACACCTGACTATAAATGGCATGGGAGAACGCGCCGGTAACGCGCCATTGGCAAGTGTAGTGGCGGTTATAAATGATTTTATGCCGGAAATCGAAATTAATGTGCAAGAGTCTTCCCTTTTTAAAGTTAGTAAAATCGTATCAACATTTACCGGGTTTGGTATTCCGGCCAATAAGCCTATTGTTGGTGATAATGTATTTACACAAACTGCTGGTATACATGCAGATGGAGACAATAAAAAGAATTTATACTTTAATGATCTATTGCCTGAACGTTTTGGTAGAAAACGCAAATATGCTCTTGGTAAAACCTCGGGGAAAGCCAATATTCAAAAAAATCTTCAGGAATTAGGACTTACTCTTAATGATGTAGAAATAAAAAAAGTAACGCAACGTATTATTGAATTAGGTGACAAAAAAGAGAAAGTTACTAAAGAAGATCTTCCATATATTATTTCAGATGTATTGGATACTGAGTCATATCAACAAAAAACATTTGTTAAATCCTATGTGCTTACGCATTCTAAGGGCCTTAAACCTTCAACTACTGTGGCGGTGGAAATTGAAGGTCAGTCTTACGAGGAAAACGCCCAGGGAGACGGCCAGTTTGATGCTTTTATGAATGCACTGAGAAAAGTATATAAATCTAAAAAAATAGACCTTCCTGTTCTTACCGATTACGCGGTACGAATACCTCCGGGTAGTAACTCTGATGCATTATGCGAGACCATTATAACCTGGCAAGACAAAGAGAAAGACTTTATAACGCGTGGTCTGGATTCGGATCAGACTGTTTCCGCCATTAAGGCAACTGAAAAAATGTTGAATATCATTTAAAGAATCTTTAAAAAGACAAATATTTTCTACTAATTAGATCCCAGGAATAAAATGAAATTAAATGTAGCGCTTTTAGCCGGAGACGGAATTGGACCGGAAGTCATAGATCAGGCAGTAAAAGTATGCAATGTAATTGCGACAAAGTTTAATCATGAAATAAACTGGAGACCTGCATTGACAGGCGCTGCCGCGATTGACGCTGTGGGAGACCCTTACCCTGACGAAACACATGAAATATGTATCACTTCTGATGCAGTGCTATTTGGTGCTATTGGCCATCCGAAATACGATAACGATCCATCAGCAAAAGTTCGCCCTGAGCAGGGTTTATTGAGAATGAGACAAAAACTGGGTTTGTTTGCTAATGTCAGACCTACATTTACCTTTCCATCTTTAATTGATAAATCCCCTTTAAAAAGGGAACGGATAGAGGGTACTGATCTGGTATTTTTAAGAGAACTTACCGGTGGTATCTATTT
This sequence comes from uncultured Eudoraea sp., assembly GCF_947260015.1. Classification (GTDB taxonomy): domain Bacteria; phylum Bacteroidota; class Bacteroidia; order Flavobacteriales; family Flavobacteriaceae; genus Eudoraea. The sequence goes on from NZ_CAMYOM010000001.1 coordinate 71,709, forward strand.
TGGTAAACGAGGAAGGGAAGACAACGGAGACACAGCTTATGACACCTGTACATATACCCGAAAGGAAGTACAGCGTTTGGCCAAAAAAGGCTTTGAAATGGCTCAAAAACGCTCTAAACGCCTATGCTGTGTAGACAAAGCAAATGTTTTGGAAACGTCGCGTTTGTGGAGGGAAACTGTTCAGGCTATGGAAAAAGATTATCCTGATGTAGAGGTTTCCTATGAATTTGTTGATGCGGTGGCTATGCGACTTGTTCAGTGGCCAAGTGAATATGATGTATTAATTACTGAAAACCTGTTTGGTGATATTCTTACAGATGAGGCTTCTGTTATTTCAGGTTCTATGGGATTAATGCCTTCTGCTTCTATTGGGGAAAGTATCTCTTTATACGAACCAATCCATGGTTCCTATCCCCAGGCAGCAGGCAAGGACATTGCTAATCCCCTGGCAACAGTGTTATCTGCGGCTATGTTATTTGATGGATTTAATTTGTCTGATGAGGCTGAGGCTATTCGCAAGGTTGTTAATGAATCCCTTTCCGAAGGAATAGTTACGGAAGATCTTGCCGAAGGCGGAAAAGCTTATAAAACCAGTGAAGTTGGCGATTGGCTTGCCTCACATATTTAGGAAGAAATATATCTAATTTTCCAAAAGAGCTTCTGGGTTTGCACAATTAATTTTATAAATATCAAGTTGATATTTATAAAAGATAGTCGGTGCTAATAAAGTTGGATAACTTGGTTTCCAATAACTTTTCGAGAATTTCATTATTTAACTCCGTGTCCTTTGATGCTACAAATGTCCTTATAGAGAACGATCGCAGTGCATCATGAACACTTAGTGTAGCAACCGCGGAATCCTTTCTACCTGTAAAGGGGTAAACATCTGGTCCGCGTTGGCAGGAGCTATTCAGATTTACTCGACATACCAGATTCGCCAGGTTATCTATTAAAGGAGCAAGGGTATATACATCACTGCCAAACAAACTTACCTGTTGACCGTAGTTAGATTCAGCCATGTCATCTAATGGTTCCTGAATATCCTCAAAAGAAAGGATGGGAATCACAGGGCCAAACTGCTCTTCTTCATATACCTTCATATCCTTAGTCACGGGGTAAAGGACTGCTGGCCAGATATAATTATCAGAATGTTCTCCTCCTTTTGCGTTCAGAATTTGCGCACCTTTATCCAAAGCATCATCAATTAATTCTTGTATATAAGCCGGCTTATCCGGTTCTGGTAATGGCGTAAGAGTTACCCCTTTATCCCAGGGGTTACCATACTTAAGTTCATCTACTTTTATTGAGAATTTTTCAGTAAATTCTTTCACTATATCATCATGTACATATATCACTTTAAGTGCCGTACAACGCTGACCGTTAAATGACAAAGCCCCGGCCAGACATTCATTTATTGCCAAATCCAGATTTGCATCAGGTAACACAATAGCAGGGTTTTTTGCTTCCAGCCCCAATACAAGTCGCAAACGGTTGCTTTTTGGATGCTGGTTTTGCAATGCATTCGCGGATGAACTATGACCTATTAAAGCCAGGACATCTACCTTACCTGTCTTCATTATGGGACCTGCAATAGCTCGCCCACGACCGAACAAGACATTGACAACCCCTTTTGGAAAACTATCTTTAAAGGCTTCTATTAATGGGGCAATCAAAAGTACTCCTTGCTTGGCAGGTTTAAAAACTGCGGTATTCCCCATGATAATTGCTGGAATAAGCAAACAGAAGGTTTCATTTAAAGGATAATTATAAGGTCCAAGACAAAGTACTACGCCAAGAGGTCCGCGCCTTATATGAGCATAAACTCCTCCATTCTTATCAAATTTCGCTGAATCACGATCCAATTGTTTGTATTCCTCAATAGTATCGTAGATGTATTCTATAGTTCTGTCGAATTCTTTTTCAGAATCTGGTAAAGTTTTACCTATTTCCCACATTAAATATTTGACCACCTCATTCCTTTTGGTCTCCATAATACGGACAAACTTTTCCATACATTCTATCCGATCTCTAACCTTCATGGTTGGCCAAACACCCTGTCCCTTGTCATAAGCTTTTACAGCAGCATCTAGTGCCTCTAAAGCCTCCTTTTCACCCATGTCCGGAACAGAGCCAAGTAATGTTGGCGCATATTCAGACGTACTTGAGATAGTAGAGTAAACATCGGCCGTGGCACTATTCCACTCTTTTAATACCCCATTTACTAAATAAATCTTTTGATTTATTGGCTCATTAATACGAAATGCCTCAGGAATTAGCGATACGGTTGTTTCCATGTTTATTTTTGTCTTAAAAGCTTAGAATAATTTTTAAATACGGCTGAATTACGTTTATCTAAACGATGGGTTTCATCGCAGTCATGGACTCTCTTAACCTGGTTCCAATAATCTCAACCGGATGTTCACGAAGGGCTTTATTTACCGCGATTAATTTTCCGTTATCCACGCCATTGTCCTTTCCTTTGCCATACGGGGTACCAACAACATCAATATCTACTTTTTTCATAAAATCACCCAATAAAGGTTTACAGGCATGATCAAATAAATAGCAACCATATTCTGCAGTATCAGATATTACCCTATTCATTTCAAATAATTTCTTTCTGGCAATAGTATTGGCTATTAGAGGTGTTTCGTGCAATGATTCGTAATACGCAGATTCTCCTATTATTCCGGATTCTGTCATAGACTCATAAGCCAGTTCCACACCAGCCCTTACCAAAGCAACCATAAGAACACCATTATCATAATATTCCTGCTCAGATATGGCATCATCACCAGCAGCAGTTTTTTCAAAGGCGGTTTCTCCGGTTTCTGCACGCCAGGTCAACAGGTTTTTATCATCATTTGCCCAATCTTCCATCATTGTCTTAGAAAAATGCCCGCTCATAATATCATCCATATGCTTTTGGAATAGTGGCCTCATAATATCTTTTAGTTCTTCCGATAATTCAAAGGCTTTTATTTTTGCAGGATTAGACAAGCGGTCCATCATATTGGTGATTCCACCGTATTTCAATCCCTCTGTTACAGTTTCCCAACCGTATTGAATAAGTTTAGAAGCATATCCCGGGTTAACTCCCTTCTCTACCATTTTATTAAAGCAAAGAATGGATCCTGTTTGTAATAACCCGCACAGAATAGTTTGTTCTCCCATTAAATCAGATTTTACTTCAGCAACAAAAGAAGACTCCAATACACCTGCCCTGTTACCTCCGGTAGCGACTGCATAGGCCTTGGCCTGCTCATATCCCTTCCCTTCCGGATCATTATTGGGATGAACAGCAATCAAAGTTGGCACCCCAAAACCTCTTTTGTATTCTTCTCTAACCTCTGATCCGGGACATTTTGGCGCAACCATAATAACTGTTAGATCCTTCCGTATTTGCATCCCTTCCTCTACAATATTAAATCCGTGAGAATAAGACAATGTCGCTCCTTTTTTCATTAGGGGCATTACTGCATTTATCACAGAAGTGTGCTGCTTGTCCGGAGTTAAGTTAATGACAAGATCTGCGTCAGGTACCATATCTTCATAGGTTCCCACATTAAAACCATTCTCACTGGCATTTTTAAAAGATTGGCGCTTTTCCTTAATGGCAGCCTCTCGAAGCGTATAAGAAATATCCAATCCAGAATCCCTCATATTTAAACCCTGGTTTAAGCCTTGTGCACCACAACCCACAATAACAATCTTTTTTGATTTCAGAGCATTAATGCCATCCGAAAATTCGGTAGACTCCATAAACCGGCATTTACCTAATTGTAATAATTGATCTCGTAAGGATAGCGTATTGAAATAATTTGTCATGTTTAATTTTTGTTATTTTTATTAGCGAAAATTATGATTGATGGAATTCATTAATAATTGGAGTGATGGGCATTGTCGATTTTGTTACCGTAATTCTCCCTGAACGCACGAACTGCATAATTCCATAAGGTTCTAGTTGATCATGCATTTCATCTATTTCGTGTCTTCTGCCTGTTTTAGCCAAAACAAAATATTCCCTGGATACCGTTACAATTTTGGATTTACTCCCAGAAATAATATTCTGTATCTGAGGTTCATCAAACAAAAGATGTGAAGCAATTTTAAAGAGTGCAGATTCCTGATATATGGTCTCCTCGTCTGTATGATAAAATGTTTTTAGAACTTCAATTTGCCTCTCAATTTGTGCTACTATTTTGCGTGTCCAATCTTCAGTCGTATTGATGACAATAGTAAACTTGGATACGTGCTCAATTTCTGATTTTGAAACATTTAAGCTTTCTATATTGATGTGTCTCTTTAAGAATATTCCAGATATTCTATTGAGCATTCCAACATTATTTTCGGAATAAACCGATATTGTAAACCACTTTTTTTCCATGCTAATTTATTTTAAACGAATATCTGAAACCGATGCCCCGGAAGGAATCATTGGGAAGACATTATCTTCATTTTCAACACTAACTTCAAGAAAGAATGGCTCTTTTGAGGCCATCATAGCTTGCACCGCTGACTTAAGGTCCTTACGGTCATCCACCTTTTTTGCTTCAATACGATATCCTTCAGCTATTTTTACAAAATCCGGATTGGTCATTACGGTTGAAGCATATCTGCTCTCAAAAAATAATTCCTGCCATTGCCTTACCATGCCTAAGTGGCCATTGTTTAAAACAACAATTTTAACCGCTGTCTTATTCTGGAAGATAGTCGCTAATTCCTGAATTGTCATTTGGAAACCACCATCTCCGATAACAGCAACCACTTCCCTATCCATTGCTCCCATTTTGGCGCCAATAGCAGCCGGGAGTGCAAAACCCATGGTTCCCAAACCTCCTGAAGTAATATTGCTTTTAGTCTGTTTGAACTTGGCATACCTGCATGCTATCATTTGATGCTGACCGACATCGGTAACTATAACGGCTTTATTTTCTGAAGCCAGATTTATTTCTTCAATCACTTCACCCATGGTTAGACCATCTTTGGTTGGGTAAAGATCATTTTTAATTACAGCTTCATATTCTTCTTCATAACACTTTTTGAACTTATTATGCCAGGCATCATGATTATTTTCTTTTATTAATGGCAATAATAAATCGAGTGATTCTCTAGCATTACCTAAAATTGCCACATCCGCTTTTACATTTTTATCAATCTCAGCGGAGTCTATTTCAAAATGAATAACTTTGGCTTGTTTTGCATAGGTATCAAGACTCCCTGTAACCCTGTCATCAAAACGCATTCCTATAGCTATAAGAACATCACATTTATTGGTAAGTATATTTGGGCCATAATTCCCATGCATCCCTACCATCCCCACATTTAAGGGGTGATCCGTATCCATAGCTGATAAGCCCAAAATGGTCCACGCAGCGGGGATTCCGGCTTTTTCAACCAATGCTTTAAGTTGCTCCTCTGCTTTTCCAAGAATTACACCATGACCAAATACTATATAAGGTTTTTTTGCATTGTTTATTAATTCTGCCGCAGATTCAATTTTTGCAATCTCAGGCTTTGGGTTAGGCTTGTAGCTTCGGATAGCTATGCACCGACTGTAACTAAAATCAAACTCTTCAAATTGCGCGTTCTTTGTAATATCAATCAATACAGGGCCTGGACGACCCGATTTCGCTATATAGAAGGCCTTTGCCATAATTTCAGGAATCTCAGAAGCCTTTGTAATCTGATAATTCCATTTGGTAACCGGGGTAGATATTCCAATTATATCGGTTTCCTGAAATGCATCGGACCCTAGCAAGTGTCGGGGTACCTGACCTGTTATACAAACCATTGGAGTAGAATCTATCTGTGCATCTGCAAGACCGGTAACTAAGTTTGTTGCTCCCGGGCCAGAGGTTGCTATCGCAACTCCCACTTTTCCCGTAACCCGGGCAAAACCCTGCGCAGCATGAGTCGCTCCTTGTTCATGCCTTGTAAGTACATGGTGTAGTTTGTCCTGAAACTTATATAACTCATCATAAACAGGCATAATTGCACCACCTGGATAGCCATATATCAAATTTACATCTTCGGCAAGAAGACAATGGATAATTGCTTCAGCACCGCTGATTCTTATTGAAGTATCTTTGTGTGTCTTCGCTTTTTTTTCCTTTAATGTTTGCATACGCATTATCTTTTATTAAATGCTATAACTTCTTTGCTCTTATCTTTATCAAAATTTGGTGTGACAGTTTAAAATTCATCTGTTACACAACCCTGAGAGGCCGACGAAACTGTTTTTGCATATTTATATAAGCTCCCTCGTTTAACTTTAAGTGCCGGTTGTACCCATTTTGACTGTCTTTCACTAATTTCCTTATCGGTCAAATCTACTGAAATACTATTTTTCTCCGCATCAATTGTAATAATATCGCCGTCTTCCAACAAAGCAATCATACCGCCATCCTGAGCCTCAGGAGAGATATGCCCCACTACAAAACCATGGGTTCCGCCAGAAAAACGGCCGTCGGTAATTAAAGCAACTTCTTTTCCAAGTCCTGCGCCCATAATTGCAGCAGTTGGCTTCAACATTTCCGGCATGCCAGGCCCTCCTTTGGGTCCTTCATACCTTATTACCACGACATCTCCTTTTTTTACCAATCCTTTTCCTATTCCATCATTTGCCTTAAACTCATCATCAAAAACTTTTGCCGGACCGGTAAAATGAAGTCCTTCTTTGCCTGTTATTTTCGCTACCGACCCTTCTTTTGCCAAATTCCCATAAAGAATACGTAAATGTCCTGTTTCTTTTATCGGGTCTTGCAGTGATTTAACAACTTTCTGACCGGGTTTCAAACCTGGTAAATCTGCTAAGTTTTCGGCAATTGTTTTACCGGTAACGGTTAAGCAATCGCCATGCAGCATTCCATTCTCAAGCATAAATTTCATTACGGCAGGAGTACCTCCGACACGATGAATATCTTCCATCAAATATTTTCCACTAGGCTTTAAGTCGGCCAGAAAAGGAGTTGTATCACTTATTTTTTGAAAATCATCTAAAGTAAAATCAATTTCAGCAGCTTTCGCAATTGCTAAAAAGTGAAGTACCGCATTTGTGGAACCTCCCATAACCGTTATTAGCCGAATTGCATTTTCAAATGACTTCCGCGTAATAATATCACTCGGTTTAATATCCTCTTCTATTAAATGCCATAATGCTTTGCCAGAATTAATACAATCCTGCTGTTTTTCCTTGCCTATGGCAGGATTTGAAGAGTTATAGGGTAAAGCCATCCCTAAGGCTTCTATTGCAGAAGCCATAGTATTTGCAGTGTACATACCGCCACATGCCCCTGCCCCGGGACATGCATTTTGGATGACACTTTTAAAATCTTTATCATTCATAGTACCCGCAACTTTTTCGCCCCAGGCTTCAAATGCAGAAACAATATCGAGTTTTTTATCCTTAAAACAACCTGAAGCAATGGTCCCTCCATAAACCAAGATAGAAGGTCTGTTTAAGCGTATCATGGCCATCAAGCCACCCGGCATATTTTTATCGCAACCCACAACGGTTACCAGGCCATCATAATTCATTGCCTGAACCACTGTTTCCATAGAATCGGCTATAATATCCCTTGAGGGTAATGAATAGCGCATTCCATAAGTTCCCATAGAAATTCCATCGCTAACACCAATGGTATTAAATACAAGTCCTACTAAATTATTTTGCTGAACCCCCTGCTTTACTTCCTGTGCCAGATCATTCAAATGCATATTACAAGGATTTCCCTCGTAGCCTGTACTTCCAATGCCAATAAAAGGTTTTTTTAAATCCTCCTCCTTTAATCCAAGTGCATATAGCATTGCCTGGGCAGCAGGCTGAGTTGGATCCTGGGTTACATTTTTACTGTATTTGTTCAATTCCATTAAATAGGTTCTCTATAAATCTTTATAGCTCTTAATTGCTATACTTTTCAAAGATAATTGTTTAAAAAAGTTGATGTTTTTAACAATTAGTACTTGTTCAAATTCAATAAAACATTTATTTGATTAAATCGTTGATTTTCAAATATATAAGAGACTATCATATCCCATATTCAATAAGTAGTGAAGTATGTTTAATAAGCTCTTTTCAGATTAGATTTTATGTAAGTGTAAATATTTGTCTGTGAAAATCTAGAATCCTTTCTTTGCTATATGAGATATAATACATAGTTATGAAAATAGAAAAAACAGTTACGGAAGCTATAAGCTATAGAAGGTCAGTACGTATTTATAATCAAGAAGAAGAAATTGATACCAAAGCGGTAAGGAAATGTCTTGAGAATGCCGTCCTGGCACCTACAAGTAGTAATTTACAATTATGGGAATTTTACCATATTACTAATAAAGATGTCCAAAAGAAGATAAGTACTGCATGTTTTGACCAACCTGCTGCCAATACAGCTAAACAATTGGTTGTAATTGTGGCAAGAAAGAATCTTTGGAATAAAAGGGCAAAAGCGAATCTTAACTTTTTAACGAAGAGTTTTGGTGATAAGCCGGTTGAAGAATACGACAGCAAGGAAAAATTTGCAATAACTTATTACAAAAAGCTTATACCCTCACTATATATTGACTTTTTAGGTGCTTTGGGGCTGATACGCTATTTAGTATTTAACCTGGTCGGACTCTTCAAACCCGTGTACAGACAGCTTCGAAACTCTGATATGCGCATTGTCGCCCACAAAAGTGCCGCATTGGCCGCGCAGAACTTTATGATCTCTATGGCAGCTATTGGTTACGACACTTGCCCTATGGAAGGATCAGATACCTTGCGCATAAAAAGAGTTTTAAACTTAGCCAGAGGTGCTGAAATCAATATGGTTATCGCATGTGGCATTCGAGATCCAAAAGGTATATATGGTCCGCGCTTCAGGGTTCCTTTTCAAGAAGTATATAAAGAAATCTAGTGTCTTAAAGGGTGAAAGGAAACCGTATCCCTAAATTTCTTTTGGGCCAGGATAGCAATTGATTTAGTTGCCAGTTGAAGTACTCTCGGGTAACCGCCGGTTGTTTGCCCGTCACGCATCAGTATTATTAATTTGCCGGCTGGGGTTAATTGAATAGTTCCAGGCAGGGTTGCAGAAGTTAACATCCTATGAGAATGCGCTCCTATTAATTCTTCAAGTTGATATGCCATTCGATTATTTTCCTTGGCAATGGTAAATTTACCAGTAAACAATAACTTTAATTGATCATCCTTTAATATTTTGTATTCAGGACCTTTATAAACTATTAGTTCGTGTTCCTTATGCCAGGCCTCCGGTTTTATATGACTTATTATTGGAGAATATTCCGTATGCTCTTCAATGGGTATTTCCATTCGCTCCTTAATACGATTCTTATCAGTAATTGGTTTGTAGAATGATCTACTCCTTAATTTAACTTCCGTCAGGAAGCCGCCTTTAACAGCCAGATAACTTCTAAAACCATTAATTAGTTTTCCGAAGGATAATACATCACCTTCTTTGGCCTTGTGTACTTCATAGGAATTGACAGGAATTCCATTCAAGGTCGGAGACATCTCAGCTCCGGTTATAGAGAAAAAACTCGAAGTATGAAATTCAAGTTCAGGACCGGTCATAGTGATTTCCATCACAGCGTCCGTTTCCTTATTCTCCAATAATGAATTGGCTATGGAGGCAGAGTAATTATCCATACAACCACATACTGGGACTCCTTTTTCACGGTATCCAAATCTCCCGGTATCCTGAACTGTGGTAAAAAAACCCGGATGAATTACTTTAAGCATCTATCTTGATTTTATCGAGGTTATATATTCCAACCTCTGTCTCTATTCTATGTAAATCATATTCTGCACGGGTAATAGCATAGAATTGAATCTGATCTCCAACATTTACAAAGCAGGGGTTTTCAAGATTCACATTAAAAAGAGATATCGGACAATTGCCTATGATATTCCATCCTCCGGGAGAATCTTGTGGATAAATGCCTGTTTGTTTGCCTGCAAGACCAACAGAACCTTTAAATACCCGGAGCCTGGGTACAGATTTTCTAGCGGTTTCCAATTCTTTAGGCAAACCTCCCAAATACATAAAACCAGGTAAAAATCCCATGCCGTAAACAGTGTAAATGTGATGAGTATGTGCCTTAATTATATCTTCAATACTCTTTCCTAAAGTTGTGGAAACTTCTTCAAGATCAATACCAAATTCGAGGTCATAACATACCGGCAATTTCCATAAATAACGTTGAGGATGGCCGCCAGCCTTCCTGTTCTTAAAACATTCCTGTAGTAGAAATTTAGTTTTAGAAAAATCTATTTTATTCTCCCGATTAATTAAGGTAAGAGAATTGTAGGCCGGGATTAACTCCCATTTATTGGAATCTTTAAAAACCAATTTGAAACTTTCAGCAAAATCAAGGATATCATAAAGAATAGCTTCTGACACCTCATTTGGCCATTCTATCAAAATTGCATCTTCTCCAAAAGGTCTAATTAATATGGGATAGGAACTCACTTTTTTAGAAAAATATGCTGCTTAGGCAATTCGTCCGAAAGATACATTAATATTTGTAAAGCATTAGCCGTATCACCGTGAATACAATAAGTGTCTGCTTGAATTGGTATTTGAACCCCATTTAGGGTGTACACTTTGTTATTTATAACCATTGAAATAATATGGTCCAATACTTTTTTTGGCTCTTTTATCATGCCTTGTGACGAACGCCGGGAAACAAGACTTAAGTCCTCATTGTAATTCCGATCACCAAAAGCTTCAAGTGATATTTTATATCCTTGCCTGCGAGCTTCTTCTTCTATAACTGAACCATAAGGCAAGTATAATAAAACATGGTCTTTATACGCCAGGATGCTTTCCAAATATATTTTAGATAAATCCAAATCACCGGCAATATCATTATATAGAGCTCCATGGGCTTTAATATGATGCAACTGCATTTCGGCCTTGCTTAAAATAGCATCTAATCCTTTAATTTGTTTCCTAATACTTGCTTTTAGATGCCATTTTTCCATTTTCATTGATTTGCGACCAAAATTATCTCTATCAGGATATGAAGGGTGTGCACCCACTTTAATATCAAATTTTAGTGCCAACCGTACTATTTCAGACATAGTATCTATAGTACCAGCATGACCGCCACAAGCTATGTTACATGAACTAATATGCGGAAAAAGGGCACTTTCATTACCTAAACCTTCTCCCACGTCACAGTTAATATCTATAAACACTTTTCTGATCATATTATTCCAAAAACACTATAAATACTTTTAGCTCCAAGAGCTATACTAAAATAATGATAAAAATTGCAGCTACGTTCTGCAAAATGGAATTCTTAAAATCTCCAGGTACTGTCGGTATATTCACTATCCAACACCAGCAATAGTAGAAGCTGTTATTGTACCCGGACCAATAAATGCCTTAGCAACCAATGCCCCAGGGCCTAATTTCTTGAACATTTAACTGAAGTAAGTTAAAGATGGCGGAGAAAATATAGACTCTTTAAAGAATAATGGAACTTCGGATTTCAATTATAATTAAAAAAAATTAACATAAAAAGTGCAGTTCGTCTAAAATATTGCAGTTCGTCTAAAAGTGAGTGGCCATACATCGATAAAATATAATAATCCAAAAAACTCTGGGTTATAACTATCCCAAATTAAAAATTTACCTACTTAAGAATGACGTGTATAGAATGTAAAAAAGAGCTTAGTTATTTGGATCATAGAACAGCCATGGAATCTTTTGGTGTAGAATTGTGTTCCAAACACAAAAAGCGCATGGACAGACTCATCAGGCGAAATAACACCCCAATTGAGGCTATAAAGCTTTATTATGGTCTTAAGCAAGCCGGAGTTCATCCAATGTTAGAATGGTGGGACGGTAAAAAATCAGTGGACATTGCGTTTTCAAGGGTGAAACTAAATATAGAAATAGATACTGAATATCAAATGCTTACCCATGAGCAGGCTATGAACAATCTGGAGGAAACCATGTACTCATTTCAAAATGGGTTTACAACTTTAAGAATTCCTAATATAGTTATCAAGCACTATTTAAAAGAAACAGTAAATAATATATTGGGGATCAAAGAAGGCTTAAGAGCCAATATAAAAGTAATCTAATTGTGTTTTAACAAAACCCCGGAAATTATGGAGGCTAATAATTCATATACAGAAAGATCATATAAATTGAGTAAACTTATTCTTTTTCTTTTAACTTTTGCGGCATTTGCAATTGTGGTTAACATTAATCCCGTGTTTTCAAGATACCTTTTTGGCTTACCTATAATCCTCTCAGGTATTTTAGGTGTAATTGGCACAATCATCCTTTATAAAGGTCGTAATGAGCCGATTAATGAAAAGAAGATCATTGCAATAACCGTAAATTCGGCAATGGTACTACTTATTGTCACCATCTTTATTTCCAATACCCTTTATTAAAGTACACAGCTAAATATACCTTAGCCAAAACCAGGTAATTAGATAGTCGTAAGGCTATTTATTATAATTTCCTATACTCAGTTTGATTGATTCTTCGCTTTTATTGGAGATTTAAACAGGTGATATTAGTCTTGAATATTAATTCCCTCTGGGTCTTTAGCAAATATCAAAACTAATTCTTCAATTATTCTTTGTGATTTATTTTTCATAATTTCAGAATATGAAAAATATTGATAGAAGGCAATGGTTAAAAAAAGTTGGTTTAACCAGCAGTTTCGCTTTATTGGGGGGATTGGAAAGTATGGCACTGGATTTCCCACTTCGTAGTAATTTAGCCTATTCAAAGGTGTTACTTAATGCCAATGAGAATCCCTATGGTCCTTCCGAAAGGGTTAGAAAAATACTTACAAATTCGTTTGATGAAGCATGTAGGTACCCGTTTCGAAGTTTATCCGGCTTAGTAGAAATGATTGCCTTAAAAGAAGGTGTAAACAAGGATTATGTGGTAGTAACCGGAGGTTCTACAGAAGGACTAAAGGCCACCGGTCTTGTCTACGGACTTGGTAATGGCGAGATTATTTCTGCAGACCCCACTTTTCAGGCCATGTTACGGTATGCAGAAACATTTAAGGCAAAAGTACATCGCGTCCCTTTAAATGCAGACATGGAACACGACTTGCCCGCTATGGCCGAAAAGATAAATAAGAATACCAGGCTTATTTTTATTTGCAATCCAAATAATCCGACCGGTACTATTTTGAATAAATCAAGTTTACTGGACTTCTGTAAGTCCCATGATAATGATGCAGTAATATTTAGTGATGAAGCCTATTATGATTTTATTACAGAACCTGAATATCCTTCAATGGTAGAGTTGGTAAAAGAAGGAAGGAATATTATCGTTTCTAAAACATTTTCTAAAGTTTATGGTCTTGCGGGATTACGAGTTGGTTATTTAATTGCCAAGCCGGAGATCGCCCGTAATTTGAAATCAGCTGTAATGGCAAATACCAATATACTGGCAATTGAGGCAGCAAAGGAAGCCTTAAGAGATGATGAATTTTACAAGTATAGTATTATGCAAAATTTTAAGGCAAAATCACTAATCTACCAGTATCTGGATGATTTAGGCTTGGAATATGTGAAGTCGCACACCAATTTTGTCTTTTTTAAAACCGGTAGGCCAATTCAAGGAGTGATTGATGATATGAAAAAGTACAATGTTCTTATTGGTCGCCCTTTCCCCCCTTTAAACCAATGGGCTCGTATAAGTACCGGGAGATTAGCGGATATGGAGGTATTTGGTAAAGCTTTAAAACAAGTAATGAGTTAAATTATTTTATTTTTCACTTCTCTTTTATATTACAGCATACAATAGAACACTTTTTGATGGAAAGTACAGAATTACATAATGAAAATACCATACATAAACACACTGGGTTTTTAAAGAAATATGAAAAATATTTAGGCGAGTTCGTTTATGGCGGAATAGATGGTTGCGTGACTACTTTTGCTGTTGTAGCAGGCTCTGTAGGTGCTGGCCTCGGTAGTAATATTGTAATAATTCTTGGATTTGCAAATTTGCTGGCAGATGGGTTCGCTATGTCTGTTGGAGCTTACTTATCTAATAAAACAAAAAAAGATAATTACAATAAACATAAACAAATAGAATATTGGGAAGTTGATAATCTTCCTGAATTGGAAAAAGAAGAAATAAGGGTGATATACAAGGAACAGGGTTTTGAAGGAGATCTTTTAGAAGAAGTAGTTAAAGTGATAACGAGCGACAAAGACCGATGGGTAAACGTAATGATGAAAGAGGAATTAGTAATGTTTGAAGAGGATAAATCTCCGGTAATAATTGGTGGTGTTACGTACATGTCGTTTATAATAATAGGTGTAATTCCACTTTTAGTATATGTGGTGGATTACATTTACCCACTAGAAAGTGATCTTTTTCTGCTTTCTTCCATTTTAACAGGAACAGGTTTTATCATAATTGGTTGGCTGAAAGCTTTTGTAAATCAGACGCCCTTTTGGAAAGGAATACTGGAAACACTATTATTAGGATGTATTGCAGCGATAGTAGCCTATTTTATTGGAGATTTCCTGGAACGGATAATAGTTTATTAAAAATTATAAGGGTAGCACAAAACAGTAAATTAGCCCTTTTTAACGAATATATCTACCTAAAATCGGACTTCCTACGCTTAAAAGAAGGAAAAGTATTATTATAGAGCTCTTATTATTTATTGATAAACCCATATCTAATGAAAAAAAGAACTACACTTTCCTTTATCCTTTATAGTTTTTTTATTTTTTGTTTCCTCTGGTCGGTTTATATTTTTCTTTTTAAGTTTTCATAAAATCTGCATTCCTCATAGCATTGCAAAATAAAAGCCAGCTTGTTAAAGCCGGCTTTTAAAGAGAGATCAAACAAAAAACTAATTAACAATTCTCTTTATCCTATACGTCTCTTTGATCGTTCTTAATGAATACTTAATTTAAATAGCTCCCTTTGAATAATTCAGTCACTTCATTGTTATTCGTAACAGACAATGAAATTCGAAAATCGAGCTTAAAATGGTTACTGTAATAATACGTTTTCCTGCTTCTGCTGTACGCTACAGGAGCATTAAAATCCTTTAAAACCTCCAGAAGATTATATACAGAGCGTTCGCTCAATTCCATTCTTCTTGCAAGTGACTGCGGTGGACCTGTACATTCTGACTCAATTAGTAAATGAAGTTTTTGTAAGTTTTCCAAGGTTTTAATTTTATTCATCTTCTACCCTTTTGTATCATAAAATAATTATCGGGGATATTTATTTAAAGTGTTTGTTGGAAATATGGCTTAATAATCCAGCTATATTAATTCTTTTATAATATTATAGAATATTTTCTATATTTCCAAATATATGTAGATATTTTTCTACTTCCTTATAAAATATAATATCTCTCACAGGAATTCAGTTCTTTTTTATCTCTTTTTAAAACCCTATCTTTGATAAAATGAAGTTTTATGTCGATTATTTTCTAGGAGATGTTTAAAACAATAGATCGCTTAATGCAGTTTATTAAATTTGCCGGACTCAGTGCAAGGCAGTTCGATTTATCTATTGGTGCCAGTAATGGCTACACCTTACGAATGAAAAAGAACAATGCTTCTATCGGTAGTGATGTCATTGAAAACATCCTTAAGGTTTATCCACAGTTGAATGTCGTCTGGCTGATAACTGGGGAAGGTGATATGTTGAAAAAGCAGGAAGAGGATGAAATTCTTGATTTTGATCATCTACCCAAATCGAGGCAACAAGAGATTGAAGATCTTATTGAACAAAAAATCAAGGAACGCCAGGAAGAGGAATTAAAACGATTACTAAAAGAAGTTACAGAAGAGATTGAAAAAACGCAGAAGCGTATAAAAGAATAGCATTAATAATTAATCTTTAACTGTTTTACCAGTTCTTCCCTTAAGGTTATTAGCTTTATTAATTGCTGTTGGCCATTAGTTTCTTGAGCAATATCTTCCTTCAGTTTTTTAAATCTTTTTACATTTTTATTAAGCATGCTATTTGCGTTAAAATCAGCATTTTTTAGAATATCTTCTATCTCCTCCGACAGATGCTCATACATTATTAATATTTCCACCCGGTATTTGATGGCTTTAGATATAACTATAAGAAGAAGTACAACACAAAATATGGCGGGAAACGCCCTTATATTACCAGCTGCATCCAATGAACTTACATCCTGTGTGGCTTCCCAGAACTGAAAGGAATATAAAATTATTGGTGAAAGGATAGCGTATTTCCACCATTGCTGACAGGTAATAAACCATAACACTAACGGAATAAGTATAATCAATTTTTGCAGCAAAAACCAAATGAAAATTCTCACATTCAGGAATCCATTGTTGTGGACTTGAATTATCCCTAATTCCAACTCCTGCTCGTTTTCAGGAATTAAATAATGTATAAACCAAAGAAGCGGTGTAAAAACTAACAAACAAACTACTATTAAATTTAGGCGATCTCGATGTGCGCCAGCAAACTCGTTTATTGAGCTATAATGCCTATTAAGCCGATTTTCTAATATTAGTTTTACATTATAGATTTTTTGAAGATAACTGGTCCGAGTTATTTTTTCTCTTTTCTCAATCAGAGATTCCAAATTTTGACGGTAAACATTATTGGAGTTACTGATGTTACGACTTATAATAGATTTAATTGAAATCTCTAACTGTATTTTCCGATAGTGCTTAAAATAATAAGAATCCAAAAAAAAGATTATAATAATTGTTGATGAAATCAGCAAAACCTTAACCGTAATTGAGTAAATCTCAAAATAAAAGAGATGATAAGAGTACTTGCTAATTGGTTCAAATAAACTATCTATTATGTTGTATAAGTATAATAGTAATAAAGGAGCGATCAGGTATCTCCACTTTGTCGAAATTGAGGTAAACCATATCAATAATAGAGTAAATGGAATGATATCTTTAAAAAGATACCAAACAAAAAGTTTATTACTAAGGAAGTCATGCGAATATTCAAGTCCAAAAAATGAAAATCCCCTGAAATCAGAGCTAAAAAGCAAATGAATATAACCTAAAAATGGCAAAACAGCTATGATAAAAGCCATTATTACATCCAACATATATTTTCGTTGCCATTTAGATTTTAATGCCATTGAAACTAATTTTTTTTACTGACAAATTCTATTTTTACCTTTAGAAAATATCTAAAAGTTTAGTCGCATGTTCTAATTATATATTAACAGACTATTAAATATACTGATTTTATCCTATATATGCAGAAAATAATCTATACAGTTAAAGAACTAGATATGGTTTCGAAAGAGATACTGGGCAACGTATCGTCTAGAATCCTCTGTTTTAACGGAGAAATGGGAGCCGGCAAAACCACACTAATTAAAGCGCTGGTCCGGAGTTTAGGTGGTGGCGATCAGGCCAATAGTCCCACCTTTGGGATTGTAAATGAATATCAAACTCAAAAAGGAGAGCTTTTGGGTTATCATTTCGATTTTTACCGCCTGGAGAGTGAAGGAGAAGCCCTGGATCTGGGACTGGAAGACTATTTTAGTCAGGATACCTGGGTATTTATAGAATGGCCCGAAAAGATTGGATCACAACTACCCCAAAATTACACAAGAATTTCTCTGGAAATAGTTGATCCTGTTACCCGTAAAATTGAAATTACAAAAGCTGATTAATAATTTAAAGTGACTTAAGTATAATGGAATTATATACTTTGAAGCACTAATTTACCAGGAATGCCACTAATTATATCATCGATAAAGTGCACTAAAACATCGACCAATGATAGATGGGGTGAAAATATACATTCTTCTTTCTTCTCATTTGTTAAAATTTTATTTAAGAAAACAAGACTTTCTACGAATGTTCCTTTCTGTATTTTAGATTTTAAATCATGAATTATTATAATAAATGTGCGATCAAGAATTAGAACTAATTAGTCTGTGACAAGTGAATTGATGTGATTTCGTTCGAGAAGAGAGGAATTCGCTATCGTAAAAGGCCCTTTTTTATTGCATTGAATTCGACGAACGGTAAAAATATCGTTAAAATGAATGATTTTTACGGTAAAAGGTTGTATTTTTCCGACAAATAACAATTTGGTAGTGTATTTTTTCCTACATTTGTTATTGAGAGCTAATCAAATCTTTAACGAAAAACGTATTACGATGAACACTAAAAGAACTTTATTTGGAATTTGCACCTGCCTTATTCTGATGGCAGCATCCTGCACCTCGAACAGTACTGCAGACGATCAATTGTATGAAGATGCAGTGGAGAAAAAGGATATTATTCTTAGAGATTAAAAATTATTGAATATAAAATTACTTTTTAAAGAAAAGGGCAATCATAAATTGCCCTTTTTTACGTTAAAGCAATATATACCCTCGAAATATTGTTTTAATGAGTCAAATTCC
Source organism: uncultured Eudoraea sp. (assembly GCF_947260015.1). Taxonomy (GTDB): domain Bacteria; phylum Bacteroidota; class Bacteroidia; order Flavobacteriales; family Flavobacteriaceae; genus Eudoraea. The sequence goes on from NZ_CAMYOM010000001.1 coordinate 90,096, forward strand.
ATTCAAGAGTAAAAAAGCCAAAACTAGATTGTATATAGAATCTATAGCTATTTTTTTAATTATTGCCGCCCCTTTCATTTTTAAATTACATGATTATTTACCCAGAGACCCGGAGGCCACTTTCAATTTCCTGGGGATAACTATTGATAATAACGGATTTGCCAATGTGCGTACTTATGTGTGGTTCTTATTAGGTAAAATAGTTCCCTTTTATTTATTATTGATCTGGTTCTTTACCAACAAACACTGGTGGTATCATATACTTTTAGTACCTATATGTATGTATGCCTTCCAGATATTAGAAGCCTTTTACTACTATGATGATCAAACTGTAGATATAGAAAACACTTTGTGGATCTTACCGGTGTGTATGGTCGTCATTCCCTTTGTGTACTTTATTAGAGTAAAGCTTTACGATAAATATGTACACGGTATTGACCTGGACGCCATGGATGCAGAACTCCAATACTACAAAGACAAAGAGCGACGGGAAAATGATAAAGTAGGTCTTAAGACAAAAATTGAAGATAAAATGGAAGAGGATCTATCGCAAAAAACACCAGATAATGCACTGAAAAATATCTTTAAGCAGTTGCAACACTCTTTAAGAAGTTTGTTCAATATGTTTTTATAGAAGAAAAAATAATTAGTCTTAATCCTGCTCCCATAGAGCAGGATTTTTTTTTACCCCTTATCCATACAAACCCGCTTCATCAAAAAAAAAATTGTAATTTTGAGTTGACTGTAAATTTACGGTTACCAATTACTTCTTATGCATCAGCCTTCCTCACCATTTAGTAAACAGCAGCTACTTCCACAGGAAGAAACACTGGAAGTTTTAAAACAAAAAGGAGAACTCTTTATTGGGATCCCAAACGAAAACCAATACCAGGAAAAACGTATTTGCCTTACTCCCGATGCCGTAAATGCCTTAACCTCAAATGGTCACCGGGTTTTAATGGAGGCGGGCGCAGGAGAAAGTGCGAGCTACACCGACAAGGAATATACAGAAGCAGGTGCCAATATAACACGCGACACAAAAAAAGTGTTTTCATGTCCGCTATTATTAAAAGTAGAGCCCCCTACCCTGTCGGAAATTCAATTGATGAATCCACAGGCGACTATTATTTCCGCATTGCAAATAAAAACAAGGTCTAAGGACTATTTTGAGGAACTAGCCAAAAAAAGGATCACGGCAATAGCATTTGAATATATTCGGGATGAGGATGGTAAGTATCCTGCTGTTCGTTCCTTAAGTGAAATTGCGGGTATTGCTTCGGTGCTTATAGCTTCGGAAATCATGGCTGCTACCAACCAGGGCAACGGGCTTATGTTTGGTAATATTAGTGGGGTACCTCCAATAGAAGTCGTAATCGTAGGGGCAGGAACCGTTGGAGAGTTTGCAGCCAGGTCCGCTTTAGGGCTCGGAGCCAATGTAAAAGTCTTTGATAATTCCCTTACTAAATTACGGAACATTCAAACTAATCTTAAACAGACCATATATACTTCTACTCTGCAACCCAAGAACCTTTTAAAGAGTCTTAAGCGCTGTGATGTTGCAATAGGGGCCGTACGCGGTAGTGACAGATCACCTATTGTAGTTTCCAGTACTATGGTAGAACATATGAAAAAAGGATCAGTAATCATTGATGTAAGTATAGATATGGGGGGTTGTTTCGAAACCAGTGAGCTTACCACCCACGATAAACCCACTCGCGAAAAATTTGGTGTCATCCACTACGGCGTGCCCAATATTCCTGCAAGATATCCCAGAACGTCATCAGTGTCTATCAGTAATATTTTTACCCCATATCTACTCAAGATCGGAGAAGATGGAGGCCTGGAAAATTCATTGAGATTTGACAGGGGCCTGCGAAATGGATTATATATGTATCATGGCATACTTACTAATAAATCCGTTGGTGAATGGTTCGATCTGAAATACAGTGATATCAACTTCCTTATTTTTTAGTTAATGGCATTTCTGAAACGATTGGGATTTTACCTAATAGGATTATCAATCGGACTTGTTTTCCTTTTCTTCTTTCTGAAAAAAAAATCTGATGAAACCGGCGTGAGCTTTTGTTACCTACCTAACTGTAGGGTATTAAAAGAATTGCGGTCCAAACCCCTCACCTATTCCAAGCAGATAGATCAGATGGTTGCTGACCAAACCCTGGATTCTCTTACTATTGCCTACTTTATGAATGAAGGTGATGTTAATTTTAAAAAAAGTAACATTAGAAATACAACTTGTAAGACCTATTTAATAGAAGGAATGGTAAAGGAAAAATTGATGGCTTTAACCATAAAGAACTGCGACAGTATAGTTATAATAGATAATTTACAAGACCTTGATTAATAAATAGATATGTAATATTTATTAAAGTTATAATAGATTTTTTTTGATACTAATAAACAAGAATCTATTAATGATGACTATTTTAGAAATTACGCTAACTATCTTCTTAATGATAAGCTCTTACAAAATATTAATGAATATTAATATTTTGTAGTCTTATTCTTACTTACTATAAATCCAGATCTATTAAAGACTGTTATCATCTAAAACTAAATTAGAAATTATTCCGTATATCAGTTCAGAAGTATAATAAATTGGGGCGTTTTGGAGTTATTATGTAGGATAAGTCGCTATTAATTAGACTTTACCGGAGCGAACCCTAGATAACATACTTTTTATAGTATTCTAAAATTGAAAGTTAGCTATTGTTAATAGGGCTTAAAGTGAATATAATATCTCTGTGATAACAAATTTGTATGAAAAATATTTTGATTCTTTTTTTATGGTTTTTCTTTAGTCAGCCAAACCATGCTCATAATCAGACTCCCTCTATTGAGTCCCGGATTGATGACCCAATCGAATTGAGTAAGAAAATTATAAATGAGGGCGCCGACTCCTGGAGCGAGGATGCAAAGCAACGAATACTTGATATTTACGGATCCGCTAACTCGTCCAATGCAACCAACAAGAATTATATTTTGTTGGAATCACCAAGTCTGGTATTTGATTATTTCCAAGGTGGATTTGGCAATTCACAGGAACTGTTAAGTAAAGACATTTTTCTTAATATGTTGAATCAGGCTGTCAATTCACCGGACATAGCAAGTGCAGAAGTGGCCAAAGCAAGCATGGAGCAAAGCTTGAAAGAATATCTTTTAGCTTATGACATAGTAAAGAAATTTAAAGAATCTAATTCTCTAAGCAATGAAGATGCGATTAAGTTTTTAGAAAATAGATTTGGATATAACAAGCTTAGTTTCGCGAAAAATTTAACTAATGCCAGTTCAGACAATTATAATCCTGTATCAAATAAGAAAAATGCAAGAAAAGTAATTTCAAAAATAAATTTTATAAAGAAGACATATCCAAGTCAAATCCCTTTAATTAATGTTCTGGCCGAACTGGAAGAATTTTATCAGTTATTGCAAGAAGCCAATATTGGCTTAACTGCATATGTACCGTATAATAACTTTAAAAATTCCGTTTATAAATTAAATAAACAGAGAATAAGCGAAAGAATACAATGGCGTTCAACCATAGAAATTAAATATCCAACAAATGGAACGGTTTGGATTGCTCCTGGCCCTGTTGAATTAAAATGGACCACATCTAACTTGGATGAAAGCAAAACTATTAAGTTCTTTTTAACCAGGGACGATGTGGTGGTGCAAGAACTAGGTGTTTTCAAAAACATGAACTTTGTAAAAGATGTAAGGCTTAGAAGAGGACTTCCCGCCGGAGATAAGTATAAAATAATGGGAATTGAACTCTTTCCCGTAAATAAATACCATATAGCAAAGTATGCCACTCCATATTTTACGATAAAGAAAGCAGATAAGATACCTGAAGAAATTATAGTCGAGGTCCCTGCTGAAATTGTTGAAACTCCTGTTGACATTGCAGAGATACCTATTGCAGTAAAAGAAGTTATTGTGGAGCCGGTTCAAGAGCCCGCCAAAGTAGTTGAGAAACCCGCGGTGCCGGTTCAAAAACCTAAAGAGACAATTGCTGTAGTGGAGGAAGAGGAGAAAGAAATAACTGTATCAGAAGTAGTTAAGACCCCAAATAGAACTGTTTTTGAAGGAAGAAAAATTTCGTATCAAAAAGAATTGGTTGTAGATAGTGAGACAATAACCATAAGTCTTTATGATCATGGCAGAGCAGATGGTGACATTGTATCTATCTATCTTAATGGAGAGCAAATTGTGGCTAATCATATATTAACATACACTAAAAAAAGTTTTGAGGTAAAACTGAATTTAAATAAATCGAATGATCTTTTTCTCTATGCCCATAATTTGGGAAAATTTCCTCCAAACACAGTCTCCATAGAAATAAAGGATGGTTCCAGTGCAGAAAATATTGTTCTGAATTCTGACTTGTCCAGTTGCGAAGCAGTATTAATAAGTGTAAAACAATAACTCCTTAAAGGAAAATACGCTAACAAAAAGTTGATTTGGGTTGTTTGCAAAAGCATCTTATTTAATAGCTCCAAAAACCAATTTACTAATAGAACAAATGGTCTGTCTAAATTTTTCGTCGACGACGTTCTTTTTTTATCAACTCCAATTCCCTGTTAGTCTGTCCCGCAACCGAAGTATTTTCTTCGGCCCGTCGAATTAAATAAGGCATTACATCACGTACGGGTCCAAAAGGTAAATACTTTGCTACATTATAGCCCTTCTCCGCCAGATTAAAAGAAATATGATCGCTCATTCCGTATAGTTGGCCAAACCAAATACGGTTGTCATTATTAGCAATCCCTTTTTGCTTCATCAAATCAATTAATTTGTAAGAACTCAATTCATTATGGGTACCGGAAAAAAGGGAGATCCTATCCAGGTGTTCAACGATATAGGCCACTGTTGTATCATAGTTAGAATCACTTTCAGATTTAGTAGCACATATTGGGGAAGCATAATTATTTTCTAAAGCTCTTTCATTTTCCTTTTCCATATAAGCTCCACGAACGGTCTTGATTCCAATTTTAAAATCTTCGTTCCGGGCTTTGGCATGAAGCTCTTTAAGGTAATCCATACGATCCCAACGGTAAAGTTGTAGTGTGTTAAATACAATAGCTTTATCCTTATTGTATCTACGCATCATTTCTTCCACCAATTCATCGGCAGCATCCTGCATCCAACTTTCCTCGGCATCTATTAAAAGTGAAACATCCAGGTCATATGCTTTTTTACATGTAGTATCAAAGCGGCCCACTACTCTGTCCCATTCTTCTTTTTCTTTTTTTGACAGGGATTTGCCTTTTCCAATTTTTCGGAATAGTGCCACCCTGCCATAGCCACTTGGTTTAAAGACTGCGAAAGGAATAGCATCTAGTTTCTTTACAAATTCTAGTATCTTCAAGGTTTTCTCCAGGGCAGCATCCAGAGGATCTTCTGTATCTTTACCTTCTACAGAATAATCAAGAACAGAACAAACACCTTTGTTCCACATTTTATCTACTACTGTCATGCAATCTTCCTCACTTACACCACCGCAAAAATGATCGAATACTGTAGCCCGAATAAGGCCATCAACCGGTAATCTTGCTTTTAGAGCAAAATTGGTCATTGCCGTACCAATTTTAACAAGCGGTTCATTAGCTATCATTCTAAAAAGAAAATAGGCTCGCTCCAATTCAGAATCGGATTTAAGAGAAAATGCTGTTGAAGTATCTTCAAAAATTCTGTTCATTATTGCTGATTTGTTATCAATTCAAAGATAATAACAGAATTTGTATTCATTTACTAAAAAATAGCCTTTATTTTGTGTTTTACTTTTAATAAGTCATTCATTTAAGAATATCACGAAAGACAATATAAACTATAACCCATGGAATCAATTACTTCTTTTTCTGCCCAAATCCATTTTAATTATTTGGGATATGAAGCTTTTGAATATCATTTAAAAAAATCTAACTATTCCAGTATTTTTATTCTTGTTGACCAAAATACAAGGGAGCACTGTCTGCCTAAATTTTTAGCCAGTGTTGGAGGTGATTATAACTTCGAGATTGTAGAAATAAAATCTGGTGAAATTAACAAAAGTATTAGCAGTTGCATACAGGTTTGGGAAGCACTTTCGGCAATAGGTGCGGACAGACAGAGTTTATTAATAAATCTGGGAGGTGGTGTTATTACAGATTTGGGTGGTTTTGTAGCCTCAACATTTAGGAGAGGCATAGATTTCATTAATGTTCCCACAAGTTTACTGGCCATGGTAGATGCGTCTGTTGGAGGAAAGACAGGAGTTGATATGGGAATGTTAAAAAATCAGATAGGTGTTATAAACCAGCCTGAAATGGTGCTCATTATTCCTAAATTTCTGAATACGCTAGATAAAAGGCAATTGAATAGTGGCTTCGCGGAAATGCTCAAACATGGCCTAATCACAAGTGAACCGTTTTGGAGAGCTCTTAAAAAAGTTAATTCTGTTGACCAATTGGAAGATCATATTTACGAATCCATAGTTATAAAAAATGAAATAGTTCGTCAGGATCCAAGAGAGAAAAGTCTTAGAAAAATATTAAATTTTGGTCATACCTTTGGGCACGCAATTGAATCCTATTTTTTAGAGAATCAGGAACGTGAATCCTTGCTTCACGGTGAGGCAATCGCCATCGGCATGATATTGGAAGCATTCTTGTCACATCAGCAAACCGGTTTGGGAATTAATCAATTGGAAGATATCAAAATGACTTTACTCAAACATTTTGAAAAAGTTGATTTTAACGATAACGACATCGATGCGATTATAGATCTTTTAAAATTCGATAAGAAGAACTCGCACGGAAGTATCTTCTTTGTTCTTTTAAAAAGGATTGGTGAAGCCCAGATTGACAATAGAGTTCCTGATGATATGTTGAGCCAGGCATTTTCTTACTACAAAGATTAGCAATTTCATATACTAAAATTGCTGTTTTACAACTCTTTGAATTCCTAAAGAAAAAAAAAGTATAGTTTAGGTACAGGATTAAGACAACTGATACGGTTGTATTCAAATACCTGCTTATGAAACGAATACTTATAGATTACAAAAAGTTAAATCACGATGTAACCAGTCTTCTGATTGAAACCTATCCTTACGGATACGGGGATGAAGATATAATTGCATTTAGAAATGTTAACGGTGAATTCATTGAAGCAGTAGAACTTCAAACTGCAGATACCCTGTATCTTATTAAAATAAGTAAGAGTCTTTCTCATTTCATTGCTAATTTCGATGAAAACATAGCCGAAGGCATTGAAGCAATAATAGATGAATCTATTGAAGGGCCTTCCTTAGAACTTAATATTGAAGAAGAAAATGAGGACGAAAAAGGTTTTGATTAGTCTTTAAGGTAACGCTCACGCAAAACGTTTCTATGGTGTCTCTGGTGGCCGCAACAAATAAATCCCAAAGCCGCAACACTCATAGGGGAATCACTTGCAATACCAACTCTTTTCAATGTCTCATCAGATAATTTTTCAAAAAGAGCAATCGTAGATTTCCGTATAGTTCTATAATTTTCTATCAATTCTTCCTTATTCCAACTATCTGCATTAGATTCTTCAACAAACATATCCTGATCAAACCCTGGTAAAGATGTTTTATCATTTCTGGCAAATCGAAGAGCCCTATATTGAAATACGCGCTCAGCATCTAAGATATGAACCAACACCTGTGCCACAGTCCATTTTCCAACACTATATGAATAATGAAACTTATCTTTCGGAATACTGGAAATAAACAATGGAAAATTCTCCAATTGCCTTCTTAACATCTCTACCAGTTCCACATCCCCCAAAGTTGCAATGTAAGGTTCGTAAAAGGGATGGAAATCTTCTTTTTTCAGTTCAGAATTCTTCATAGTGGCCAATAAGAAAGTTAATATCTTTCTGTTTTGAATTATTAAAGAGAATAGTTGCGGGGAAATTTAACTTAAATCAATAAAAATTGAACATAACTACAACATCAGCAAGTTGAGTTCAGGAAATGTTGCCATTTATAACTCATTAAAAATGGTGTGCATTAAACGTTTTTTGTCGTTAATACTCTCTTCCAGGGAAATCATGGTCTCCGTTCTGCTAATCCCTTCAATATCATCTATCTTAAATATGATATTCTTGGCGTGGATAGTATCTTTCGCTCTGATCTTACAAAAAATATTGAATTTACCGGTAGTGATATGGGCTACAGTAACATAGGGAATTTGGTTCAAACGCTCTAAAACAAATTTCGTTTGATGTGATTTTTCCAGAAAGATGCCTACATAGGCTATGAATGCATAACCTAGTTTTAAATAATCGAGAGTAAGTGAAGATCCACGAATAATCCCAGATTCCTCCATTTTTTTCACTCGTACATGAACTGTTCCTGCAGAGATAAGTAATTTTTTAGCAATATCAGTGAATGGTGTCCTGGTATTGTCGATTAACATATCCAGAATTTGATGGTCTATTTCGTCTAATTTTATTTTTCCCATTTTAAGTATAATTTTTACTTCGGGCTAAATTTAAGAATTAAAATGTAATAAATAATGCGTTTTTTTGTGTTATATGCAAAAAATAAACACTTTTTCCTCATATAGTTCAAAAAAGAAGTTGATACAATTTTCTATCAGATTTCAAAAAGTTCAGATCATTTTGATCACTACAATTTAGATATTTGTGGCCAAAGCTATCCTTTAATTCACCCGTTACTTCAATAAAAGGGTTGAACATTATGGTTTCTTTATTCAATACTTCTTTATAAAGTATACCAATACTATGGTCAAATTTCTTATTAATAAGATTTGCATTTAAGATTAAGACATCAAAAAAACGCTTATTATTTTCAGGTATGTCAAAATAAGTATCCAAACTATATCCTTCAATTTTGCTTTGCGCAATTACCAATATTGCCTTAATTAAGGCGTAAAAAATAAATTCCCTTGTACGCTCTCTTTGGTAATCATCTGGAAAATGACCTGCTTCAAATAATATGGTGGGTGTTCCCAGTAGTTGAAAAGTATCTCCTACACAATTGGGGTTAAAGGCATCGTCATATCTGCCAATTTGATCGGGTATAAGGGATGACAATGCTTTATGTATGGCCACAATTATTTTCATGCTTTGACCTCTGCTAACTGATACGTTGCGCTGAATATCATGAGAAGGGGCCAAAAACGATAAAGTGGCCGGTTTCTTGAGGCTTCCCACGTTAAAAATCGTTCGCTGATCATGGAGATTAAAACAAAAATCAGGCTTTATTTCATCATAAAGATCCCGCAGAATTCTGCTTTCTGGTTGACTTAATTCGAGTGCGTCTCTGTTTAAATCTACCTTATTCGCATTTTCTCTCGTATAGACGGCAGCACCATCAGGGTTTAAGACGGGAACTATAGTTAGTGTTACCGATGATAAAATTTGATTAGTAAGGTCGTCGCTCTTATTTAAATAATTAATTAAGTCCAGTACGGCCTTCGAGGTAGTGGTCTCGTTACCATGCATCTGTGACCACATTAAGATTTTTATTTTTCCGCTACCCAATGTTACTTTGTAAATCAGTCTATTTTCTACAGATTTTCCCAGGGGAGAAATTTTATTCTGAATTGAATTCCTCTCTATAAAAGATTGAAGTTGCAAACTGCTAATATATCTTCCATGCACAGAAAGCTCTTTTATTTCCGGATAATTTAAAGAAGAAAAATTCACAGATAATTTAATTTAAATTACAAATGTAAAGGCAATTTCAATTACAAATGTGACAAAATTAGTTACATTTGTAAACAAAATAGGTGGTTTGTCCGGGAGATATGAGTACTGTTGTAACCAAATTAGGATGTAAGTTTTATATTATATATTAATTAACTATATATCAGATATTTATATTTATTTATTTAAATTGTTACTATAATATATTTTAACTAAAATATTGCGAATATATCAAAAAAAATAAAACCATTTAATCTGTTATTATACAATGGTAAACACAGAGGAATTTGTTCAGCGTTTAGAAAAAATACTAAAATATTATGGGCTTTCCGCTTCAGCTTTTGCGGATAAGATAGCCGTCCAAAGATCTACTATTTCCCACTTACTCAGTGGTAGAAATAAACCCAGCCTTGAATTTGTCCTGAAGGTTGTTAAGTCGTTTCCCGAAGTTAACCTTTATTGGTTGCTAAATGGAAAAGGGACATTTCCGGCGGTTCAAAAAGAAACAGCTACGCCCCACTCTACCGAAACTGTATCCTCCACAGAATACCCTTCCAACTCGAAATCCATTAAAAAAATAATAATTTTTTATGAAGATGGTAGTTTCGAGGCTTTTAACAAAAACGCGGGGCAATAGCAACAAGGCCTGATAAATTCATTAAATACTCAGCATAGATATCCGTACTATTTCGTTATTTTGCATCTATGAAATGGCTTTACCTCATAGTTTGTGTTTTTTTTATCACAAGCTCCTGTTACCAACCTAAAAGAGACTGCAAAGCATTTAAAAATGGCACTTTTACTTTTACTTCAATAATAAATAACGAAGAAAAGACCACCACTTTTGTTCGGTATGATAATATTGAAATTGATTTTTATGAAGGAAAGAGTGACACCTCCTCGGTAAGGTGGATAAATGATTGTGAATATATAGTGAAGAAATTGAACCCAAGAAATATGGCCGAAGAGAAATCAATTCACATGAAAATACGAACCACAACAGATAGCTCCTACACTTTCGAGTATGGGATTGTGGGAGAAACAAATAAATCTTTGGGAACAGTATTAAAAATTAAGTAATTATGTTCGATATTTTAACAAGCCCTGATGCCTGGGTAGCGCTGCTAACATTAACTTTTTTGGAGATAATATTAGGTATTGACAATATTGTATTTATTTCGATTGCCGCAAATAAACTACCCAAAAAAGATCAAAAAAAAGCCACAAATATTGGATTATTATTGGCCATGCTACAGCGTATTATATTACTGTTTGCAGTTTCACTTCTTATTGGCTTAAGGATTCCCTTTTATTATATTAATGCCTCCTGGATCTCTATAGGGGTTAGCGGCCAGGCCCTGATCCTGTTTTTGGGAGGTATTTTCCTTTTATATAAAAGTACATCGGAAATTCATGAAAAGGTAGAGATGCCGCAACATGATGAAGATGAGCTAAAATCTAAAAATATTACCAGTTTCTCCAAAGCTATTGTACAAATTGTCATAATTGATTTTATATTTTCCATAGATTCAATATTAACAGCTGTTGGTATGACCAATGGCATTGGTGATAAGCCTATGGACGCCCTTGTACTTATGGTTATTGCTGTTGTTGTTTCTATATTAATCATGATGATCTTTGCCAATCCGATTCGGATTTTTATTAATAATCATCCTTCCATGCAAATACTCGCTCTTTCCTTTTTAATTTTAATTGGTTTTATGCTAATTGCAGAATCTGCGCATCTAAGCCATGCAAGAATTTTTGAGCAGGAGATTGGAGCTATTCCAAAAGGGTATCTATATTTCGCGATAGCCTTTTCTTTGTTAGTAGAGTTTTTAAATATAAAGATGCGGAAAAAAAATAATCCAAAAGAAATACCGGAAAAGCATACATAAGAAACCAGCCATGATGTTTAATCCTTATCACAATAGTTTTTAGGACATTTCATCGCTATAAGCTACAATACTTGTGATTCCTGAAGCTTTTGTTGCTGTTGTTTTACGGTCAAAGTACTGCCGTCATGACTCCATCCAGGTGGGCCGAATATGTACATCAAAGCATGAGATAACTTTTTCGACTTTTTAACATCCTTCCAGATATCCTTGTATTCATGTGTAAGTATCACCAGTGGATTATAAGAGTTTGGGGAATGAATAACACCATATTTAATCTTTGTATCATTATCCAGTTCTTTCCATGTGCCGAAGACTTTATCAAAGATATTGAGGATTCCCCCGTGATTTTTGTCCAGATACTCTACGTTTGTAGAATGATGTACCTGATGCATCGTGTGTGTATTAAAAATCTTTTCAAGGAACCCCATTTTTGGAATATAGACAGAATGCAACTGAAATTGCCACATAATCTCTATTCCTATACACACAATTACCATTTCTGGTGGAAAACCTAATGCGGGCATCCACATATAGAAAAAAGGTTTGTGAAAAATTGTGAACCATCCATTGCGAACTGCGGTACCCAGGTTAAAATTATCAGAAGAATGATGGACGATATGACCTGCCCAAAATAATCTTATTTCATGGTTTGCCCTATGAAAACAATAGTAGGTAAAATCATCGGCCAACATGCAAAGTAACCATACATACCAAGCATAGCCAAAGGACTCATACCCCAAAAGGTTAGTGCGCACTCCATTCGTAACAGGGTTAAAAAATTCGTAAGACACCTCAAAAAGTGCTATTGCAAAGATAATTTTAAACAACGGTCCGATTATGGCAGCTCCAATGCCCATGGCACCACTGGCGAACAAATCTTTCCAGTTATATAATTGTTCGTCTCCATGTGTTTTGCTGTATATAATTTCAAAAATAATTAGGGCGATGAAACAGGGGACGCCGTAAATCAGGGGGTTAGTAAAATCCATAAATTTGCTGAAGTTTTCTCTTTATTATTGCAAGTTTTGGTAATTATAGCCAAAACAATTATAATTACCAAGTTAAAATTAATGCCATCCTAATTATAACCTATAAATACTTTAGATATTACTAAAAAAGCTTTGTTTGCCCTTCGTCGTCTTCCTTACTTAGATTGTCTTTGGTATTTGCCAGATTATTTTTTTTCTTAGGTTTTTTACTTATCCCTTTGGTCTCCGGAACTATATTTTCTTCATCCACTACCTCAATATCCAGGGTGTCATGAACTTCAGGTATTTGATATGGCAAAGGCTCTAATGCATTTATTTCAAGGACTTTTTCTTTAGTTAGTTGATTCCCCATGGCAGAAATGCCTTTAACGCTAATAAACTCCTCTATATTGATTGTAAGGTTGTCTTTACGTTCTTCGCCTCGTTTTTTCGAATACACTAATTCCGCCATAGGCCGATAATCCGTAAATACTTTTTCGAGATAGGATTTTGAGTGGTCCGTAATTATTTTTTCTTCTTTGTCCCAGTTTTCTACAAGAAATCGTTTTATGTAAAACAATTCTTTTTCTCCTTCCCAGTATATTACAGATATAGGTTTGTTGGGGACCCATTTTTCCAAAACAATTATATCATCATCAAAACGCATGGTCAACTCCGGAATAACTGCTTTCAGGATTCCTTTTTGATTAATTATCAGAAGTCGGTCTTCATTCGTAAACTCACCCATCAGTTCCCCACGGTTATCCACATTCAGCCGCTGAACTGTATCGTCAAACCATAGCTTTCGAGGTTTAAGAGTAGAAAGTCCTTTTTCTTTAAGTTCCACTCTTTTTACTGAATATTTAGTTACAATATTCCCTTTTGAAGCACGTCCCTTTATCATCACATCGGCAAAATCCAGGTCCCACTTTAATTTCTTTATGTTGCCGGCTTGCCTGAGAAGAATCGTTACCACTTCCGCTTCACCATTTGGGTTTGCGGAAAAATAACTAATATCAGAACTACTTTTACCAGCAGTAAGATCGTAAAGTTTATCACGTGTAATTCCGGTAACATTAAAGCGCTTGACATAGCTCGATCCTCCTCTTCCATCCTTATAGATCATATTATAGGTTGTGCGCTGGTCCTTTTTCTTAAACACGGCTACGTGAATTATGTTTTTGCCAATAAATATTTTTGAATCTACCCTGGTAATCATCATATGTCCACTTTTGGTAAATACGATAATATCATCTATATCGCTACAATCTGTTACATATTCATCGCGTCTTAATGAAGTTCCAATAAAACCCTCCACTCTGTTCACATATAGCTTAGTGTTTCTGATAACCACTTTTGTTGCCTCAATATCATCAAATATTCTAATTTCAGATTTACGCTCTCTGCCTTTGCCATATTTACTTTTTAATTCTTTAAAATATGAAATAGCGTAATCTATCAAATTAGCCAGGTGGTCTTTAGTTTTGGCAATTTTATCTTCCAGACTGTCAATATATTGTTGTGCTTTATCCAAATCAAATTTGGATATTCTTTTAATCCTGATTTCCGTAAGCCTGACAATATCTTCTTCCGTTACTCCTCTTTTGAGGTGTTTAACATGTGGCTTAAGCCCTCTATCTATGGCGCTTATGACTCCTTCCCAGGTTTCTTCTTCTTCTATGTCTCTATAGATTCGGTTTTCTATAAATATTCGTTCCAGGGACGCAAAATGCCATTGTTCCTGGAGTTCAGATAATTGTATCTCCAATTCGGCTTTTAGCATAGCAACCGTATTATCTGTAGAACGTTGAAGCATTTCTGTAACCCCTATAAATAAGGGTTTGTTGTCTTCTATAATACAACCCAAAGGAGAAATTGAAGATTCGCAGGAAGTAAACGCGTATAAGGCATCGATGGTCTTATCTGGCGAAATACCGCCGGGCAGATGTATTAGTATCTCAACCTGTGCGGCTGTATTGTCTTCAATCTTCTTTATTTTAATCTTCCCTTTATTATTTGCTTTCAGGATTGAATCTATTAATGAAGAAGTATTTGTACCATAGGGTATTTCATTAATAACAAGTGTATTTTTATCAAGTTGTGAAATTTTAGCCCTAACCCTTACTTTGCCTCCCCTTATTCCGTCGTTGTAGTTGGTTACATCAATAATACCTGCGGTGGGGAAATCTGGAAACAATTTAAAACGTTGACCTTTCAAATGCTTAATAGATCCAGCAATAATCTCATTAAAATTATGAGGGAGAATCTTAGTAGACAAGCCAACTGCAATTCCTTCTGCTCCCTGAGCCAGTAATAGCGGAAATTTCACCGGAAGATTTACAGGTTCTTTCCTTCTGCCATCATAAGATGACTGCCAATCTGTGATTTTTGGGCTAAATACTACCTCTAATGCAAATTTGGATAGTCGGGCTTCGATATAACGGGATGCCGCAGCCCCATCGCCCGTTAAAATATTCCCCCAATTCCCTTGAGTATCAATAAGTAATTCTTTCTGGCCTATCTGCACCATAGCATCCGCTATACTCGCATCACCGTGCGGGTGATATTGCATTGTATGTCCGACTACATTAGCAACCTTATTATACCTTCCATCATCCAACTCCTTAAGCGCATGCATAATTCTACGCTGCACGGGCTTAAAGCCGTCCTCAATAGCCGGTACCGCCCTTTCTAAAATCACATAAGAAGCATAGTCTAAAAACCAATCCTTATACATGCCCGTAACCCGGGTAAGAGCCTCCTGGCCATTACCATGGTCTTCTTCATGTGCTTCACTTGCTTCGTCACTCTCCTCCATAAAGAAAGATTAGTATTAATCTAATATATAGTTAATTATTTTCTATTAAATCAACCTCTACTTTAAGGTTATTAATAATAAATTCCTGGCGGTTCGGAGTATTTTTTCCCATATAAAACTTTAAAAGTTCTTCAATAGACAAAGCTTTATCCAGCATAACCGGCTCTAAACGTATGTCATCTCCAATAAAGTGTTTAAACTCATCCGGCGAAATTTCACCCAATCCTTTAAAACGTGTTATTTCCGGTTTTCCGGTCAACTTGGTTATTGCTTCATTCTTTTCGTCCTGACTGTAGCAATAAAACGTTTCTTTTTTATTTCTTACCCTAAACAAGGGTGTCTGTAAAATATATAAATGATTCTCCTTTATTAATTCAGGGAAAAACTGAAGAAAAAACGTAATAAGTAATAATCGGATATGCATCCCATCTACATCGGCATCAGTAGCTATTACAATATTGTTATAACGCAAATCCTCCATGGACTCTTCTATATTCAGAGCAGCCTGAAGCAGATTGAATTCTTCATTTTCGTAGACTATTTTTTTAGACATGCCATAAGAGTTCAGGGGTTTGCCCCGAAGACTAAAAACGGCTTGTGTATTTACATCTCTCGATTTAGTTATGGACCCTGAAGCTGAATCCCCCTCCGTAATAAACAAAGTTGATTCTAATCGCCTTTCGCTTTTCATATCTCCCAGATGCAACCTGCAATCACGTAATTTCTTGTTGTGCAGACTTGCTTTTTTTGCTCTTTCCCGTGCCAGCTTGCGTATTCCCGAAAGTTCTTTTCGTTCGTTCTCGGCCTGAACAATTTTACGCTGTATTTTCTCCGCGGTTTCCGCGTTTTTATGCAAGTAGTTATCGAGCTGTTTCCCAATAAAATCGTTGATATATGTTCTTACAGTTGGGAATGAACCTCCCATATCTGTTGAACCCAACTTGGTTTTGGTCTGACTTTCAAAAACAGGCTCCATCACCTTGATAGAGATCGCTGAAATTATTGATTTTCGAATATCGGAAGCGTCATAATTCTTACCGTAGTAGTCTCTTATTGTTTTTACAATGGCTTCTCTGAAAGCGGATTGATGCGTACCACCCTGCGTAGTATGCTGACCATTAACAAAAGAGTGGTATTCCTCACTATACTGTGTTTTACTATGTGTAATAGCCACTTCAATATCATTCCCTTTTAAGTGAATTATTGGGTACAATAAATTCTCTTGGGTATTATTGTCCTCCAGTAAATCTTTAAGTCCATTTTCGGAAAAGAATTTTTCTCCATTAAAAACAATTGTAAGCCCACGGTTAAGATATACGTAATTTTTGAGCATGCGTTCTACATACTCATTTCTATATTTGTATTTTTTAAATATAACCTCATCAGGGATAAATGAAATCTTGGTGCCTCTTCTCCTGGAAGTTTCTTCCAAAAGTTCTTCATTTACTAATTCTCCGGTTTCAAATTCAGCAGATTTGGATTTGCCATCTCTGTTTGACTCTACTTTGAAATACGCGGATAAGGCATTAACTGCCTTTGTTCCAACCCCGTTAAGACCAACAGATTTTTTAAAGGCACGTGTATCGTATTTACCTCCGGTATTCATTTTGGAGACCACATCAACCACCTTGCCCAATGGAATACCCCGGCCATAGTCCCTAACGGTTACTTTTTCACCTTGAATAGAAATGTCTATGGTTTTTCCGGCACCCATGACAAATTCATCAATACAATTGTCTATAGTTTCTTTTAGTAAGATATATATGCCGTCATCAGCAGAAGATCCATCACCAAGTTTTCCAATATACATACCTGGACGAAGGCGAATATGCTCCTTCCAGTCAAGGGATCTTATGTTATCTTCGGTATATTGTGACTCTGCCATGATATTTGGGGATTACCTATGCTAATATAAAGTTTCAAGGCAGAAATCAAAATGTGCACTATAGAAAGTAATTAACAATAAAACAGCATGTATTGTTGATAGCGAGATTATAGTTCCGGTCAAAATGACAAATCGAGTGATAGGGCCTCTTAAACATTAAACCTAAAATGCATAACATCACCGTCCTTTATTACGTACTCTTTTCCTTCAACACGCATTTTCCCAGCTTCCTTGACTTTTGTTTCACTTCCATAGGCAATGTAGTCATTATATGAAATGACCTCAGCCCGAATAAATCCTTTTTCAAAATCTGTATGGATAACCCCTGCTCCTTGCGGTGCCGTGGAGCCTACCTTTATAGTCCAGGCCCTAACTTCTTTGACCCCTGCTGTAAAATAGGTTTGAAGGTGCAACAGGGAATAAGCTGCTCGTATCATTTTAGCCGAACCCGCCTCTGTCAACCCTAAATCTTCTAAAAACATTTGTCGCTCTTCGTAAGTATCTAATTCCGTAATGTCTGCTTCAGTGCCTACAGCCAGAACAATTACCTCTGCCTGCTCATCTGCAACGGCAGCTTTTACCTGATCTACATAATTATTTCCTGAGATCGCAGACGCTTCATCTACATTACAGATATAAAGAACTGGTTTGTCTGTAATAAACTGCAAAGGTTTTATAAAATCATTTCGATCATCATCTTTAAAAGCCAAAGCGCGCACAGATTTACCGGTTTCTAATCCTTCTTTTACCGCTTGCAAGACCAAGGCTTCTTTTTGAGCCTCTTTATTGCCTGTTCTGGCAGCTCTATTTACCTTGTCTAACTTCTTTTCAACCGTTTCCAGGTCTTTTAGCTGTAATTCCATATCTATAGTCTCTTTATCCCTAATAGGATCTATAGACCCATCCACATGAACTACATTGTCATTATCAAAACAGCGTAAAACATGTAAAATAGCATCGGTTTCCCGTATGTTAGCTAAAAATTGATTCCCTAAACCTTCTCCTTTGCTTGCTCCTTTTACCAGTCCGGCGATGTCTACAATATCCACAGTAGCGGGAATAACCCTTTCAGGATTAACCAGTTCTTCCAATTTTTCTAACCTAAAATCAGGTACGTTGACCACACCAATATTAGGTTCAATCGTGCAAAACGGAAAATTTGCACTTTGCGCCTTTGCATTGGATAAACAATTAAAAAGAGTTGACTTGCCAACATTAGGGAGTCCTACAATACCTGCTTTCATCTATTATATCTTAGAAACATCCTGGCAAGTTAAAACCAGCTTACCATATTTTGGGTGCAAATATAGTTTTTACCGGTATATTTAGAATCATTTAAACTGCCATTATGAAGAAAATTACCATTCAGGGAATTTTATATGATGAGAAGTCGTCTTTTTTAAAAAGTCCTATTCTGTGAGCCGATATTGTGGAATATAATCTAACCCGTGATATAAACGATATGACAGCTATGGTTTGTGCAAAACTATTTAGAGAAATAATCTCGAAAATGATCGAGAACAACCCATAGAATACTAATCTATTCAGGGTGCATAAATTGTTGCTTGGCCAGTAGCTCATCCTCTGTCTCTACCCTATCTTCATCCGGAACACAACAGTCTACCGGGCAAACTGCAGCACATTGAGGTTCTTCATGGAATCCGATACACTCAGTACATTTATCTGGTGCTATATAGTATATCTCATCACTTATTGGTTCCTGTACTTCTTCAGCCTTTACCGTCTTCCCATCTGGTAATACAACCTCTCCTTCAAGAGAGGTTCCATCATTATAGCGCCATTCATCTGCACCTTCATATATTGCGGTATTTGGGCATTCGGGTTCGCAGGCCCCACAATTAATACACTCGTCTGTTATTATAATAGCCATAATTTTCTTTTTCTTTTAATATGCAATATACTTGCCCTGATTGTTGCTACAATGCCCCGGCATGCATATTTTTGCGCAAAGGTATATCCTTATACACTATTGCACAAATATAATGGCCACACTGGAGCAGAGATTTAAAGCTTTTGTCAAGCTTGGAGAGTTTTTTTTAAATTTCACGAAAACTTCATCGGATAATTTAAGTTCTGTAGATCATAACAATGAATGGTATTCAAAATTTGAGAGTGCTATCACTTTAGCAGGCCATAAAAATGGTTGGTTTACAAGACAACAGCTGATGTTCGCCATAAGTACATGGGCGGAACAGCTTAAAGAAAAAAACCTCAATGAATGGTTATATCCTTATCCTCTCGAGAATAATACTCATAAAATTGTTGCTATAATAATGGCCGGAAATATTCCACTGGTGGGCTTTCACGATTTTGTTGCTACGCTTATAAGTGGGAACCAGGTTTTAGTAAAATGCTCCTCTAATGACAATATACTCTTACCATTTATTGCGAATTACTTAAAACATATTGAACCGGGGCTGATTTCTGAAATAGAGTTTAGTGAAGGAAAGCTAAACAAATTTGACGTTGTTATCGCAACAGGAAGTAATAATACGGCTCGCTATTTTGAACATTACTTTGGCAATAAACCCAATATCATAAGAAAAAACAGAAACTCCATTGCCATACTTACAGGAGAGGAAACTAAAGAACAACTTAATGAGCTCGGCGAAGATATATTCCGTTATTACGGATTAGGGTGCCGAAATGTTTCCAAATTATTCGTCCCTATGGACTATAATTTTGATGCTTTTTTTAAAAGTATAAATACTTAT
Source organism: uncultured Eudoraea sp. (assembly GCF_947260015.1). GTDB lineage: Bacteria > Bacteroidota > Bacteroidia > Flavobacteriales > Flavobacteriaceae > Eudoraea. The sequence goes on from NZ_CAMYOM010000001.1 coordinate 110,096, forward strand.
CAAAGCCTAATTGACCAAAATAAGTATGCCAATAATTATGATTATAATAAGGCTGTTTATTTGATGAGTGAATTCAAATTTCTAGACAATGGTTTTTTCTTACTAAAAGAAGATGCAGCGTACGCCTCACCTATAGGCACGGCTTTTTACGAAAGATATAACACTACTGAAGAATTGAGAAAAATACTTCTTAGGGATTCTGACCAGATTCAATGTATTATTGGAAGTGATATAATTGAAAATTCACTGCCGTTTGGTAAAACCCAAAAACCAGACTTATGGGATTATGCCGATGGAATAGATACTGTTGAATTCCTGTTAAAAACATAATAGAAATAATCTATATTACTGATTAGTTTTTCGTTATTATTTAGGACCTTTAGATCTTCAAAAAAATAAGTTAAAGATGAAAAAACATAATTTTAGTGCAGGCCCATGTATATTGCCAAAAGAAGTGATGCAAAAGGCGTCAGAAGCAGTGGTTGAATTAGATGGTATTGGTCTTTCTCTTATTGAAATTTCACATCGAAGCAAAGAATTTGTTGCTGTTATGGAAAAAGCAAGGTCTTTGGCTCTTGAACTTTTAGGGCTTGAAGGAAAAGGATATAAGGCTTTATATCTCCAGGGAGGTGCAAGTCTGGAGTTTCTTATGGTGGCTTATAACTTTTTGGAAAACAAGGCTGGTTATATCAATACAGGCACATGGAGTTCTAAAGCAATCAAGGAGGCAAAGCTATTTGGTAATGTTATAGAGGTTGCTTCTTCTAAAGACAAGAATTTCAATTATATCCCCAGAGGTTATGTCGTTCCGAATGACCTCGATTACCTGCACCTGACTTCTAATAATACCATTTTCGGGACACAGATAAAGGAATTTCCTGATACTAAAGTTCCTTTAATTTGCGATATGAGTTCCGATATTTTCTCAAGACAAATGGATTTTTCCAAATTTGATCTTATCTATGCCGGAGCACAAAAAAATATGGGCCCTGCGGGCGCAACACTGGTTATTATTAAGGATGATATACTTGGACAAGTATCCAGACAAATTCCTTCCATGTTGGATTACCAGGTTCATTTGAGTAAGGATAGTATGTATAATACCCCGTCAGTGTTTGCAGTGTATGTATCCATGCTTACGCTTCAATGGTTGAAAGATTTAGGAGGAATAACTGCCATGGAAGAAATCAATGATAAAAAAGCCAGTCTCATTTACTCTGAGATTGACCTTAATCCGTTGTTTAATGGATTTGCGAAAAAAGAAGATCGCTCAAATATGAATGCCACATTCACATTAACTGATGAATCACTTAAAGATACCTTTGACGAAATGTGGAAAGAAGCAGGAATTAATGGATTAAACGGTCATAGATCCGTAGGCGGCTATCGCGCATCAATGTATAATGCCCTTCCATTGGAAAGTGTGGGTGTTTTAGTTGATGTAATGAGTGATCTGGAAAGAAAAGGTTAATTACTGTATTATAGAACCAAATAAATTTAAACTTAGACCTCAGAGGATGAAAATACTTGCTAACGACGGCATATCACAAAATGGAATTTCCGCATTAGAAGAAGCCGGATTCGAAGTAATCACAACCACGGTTGCCCAGGAACAACTTGTAGATTATATCAATGAAAATGATATTATAGGGATCCTGGTTAGAAGTGCTACTCAAGTACGTAAGGATATTATTGATAATTGCCCTTCTTTAAAGCTTATTGGCAGAGGTGGCGTTGGTATGGATAATATTGATGTAGCTTATGCCAAGGAAAAAGGCTTACATGTCATTAATACCCCGGCCGCTTCATCTGAATCTGTAGCCGAATTGGTTTTTGCTCATTTGTTTGGTGGGGTCCGATTTCTATATGATGCCAATAGAAATATGCCTCTTGAAGGAGATAGCAATTTTAAAAAATTAAAAAAATCTTATGCTAAAGGTGTTGAGCTACGTGGCAAAACCCTCGGAGTAATTGGATTTGGCAGGATAGGGCAAGCTACTGCAAAAATTGCCATTGGGATAGGTATGAATGTTATATTTCACGACCCTTTCTTGGATTCGGCAACTATTAAAGTGCCTTTCTTTGATGGGCAATCGGTTAGTTTCGATTTTGATAATAGACCCAAGGAAGAGGTACTGAGAGATTCAAATTTTATTACAGTGCATGTGCCTGCGCAAAAGGAATATGTAATTGGCAAAAGGGAATTTGATATAATGAAAGACGGGGTTGGTATAGTGAATGCAGCCAGAGGTGGTGTAATTGATGAAGTTGCCCTTATTGAAGCTTTAGAGAGTGGAAAGATTGCTTTTGCCGGCCTCGATACGTTTGAATCTGAACCTACTCCTGAAATAAAGATTCTGATGCATTCAAAGATTTCACTAACTCCCCATATTGGAGCGGCCACGGCTGAAGCCCAGGACCGTATTGGCCTGGAATTGGCTAATCAAATTATTACACTTTTAAAATAAGCGACAGCTACTAACAAAAAATCATTGGTTTTAAATATTAAAAGTGATTTGATCCTCTTGGAGCATGAGCTTTTCAGTTATGTTCCTTAAGCTAATCATTGGATTTTTTCAAAAGCCTATTTCACAATTTGAATCTCTGATAGTGTTAAAAATATTTTGCCCGTTTTAGATCCTTCCTGCTTAATGACGTCCCGATCAACTTCCGTTTCCTTCCCCAGGAAACGTAAAGGTATTTTTACGCTATTAACCGTAAATTGCACCTCTATAGCTACCGGAAGAGCATCCATATAGTTTTGATAGCCCAAATAGGTAGTGAAAACTCCTTCTGTTTTAGAACTTATCTCTGATTTCATAATTCTTTTTGCCCCGACATCCATAAAAAGAGTGGCTATGGAAAAGTTAGCTTTTGAGGATGTGGGAATTATATTAATAACCTTACATAAAACATCCTTATGATACTCTTCTCCCCTGTTTACGGTAATAAATGGATGTCTAAAGATTTCATTTAAGGTAAGATCCAAGCCTCGTTTAGGAAGCATAATAAAGTCGTCTGACGTAACTTTAGTAGATTCTCCCCATTTATACCGGACTTTTCCATATTTAGTTGGCATGTTAATAAAACTGATGTCCACATCCAATTCTATATTGGCATTAAAAGACTTTATAGAATCCATGCGCTTTTTTATTTGAAGGAGATCATTATCAATCTCCTGCCCGCTAATAAGGTTCAGACTTATAAAAAATATGCATATAAAACTTAATCTTTTCATACCTGAATGTCCCTTCTTTTAAAAATAATTATCCCAATTATCATAGTAATTAAGGTATAACCAAATAACATGAAATTTTTAAAGTAAATGGTAGAATACGGTATTTTATAATAGAAAAAATATTGCCAGCTATCTGTCAATTTGGAAAAAAACAGTTCATTAAGGAATTCATTTTGAAAGTCGATCTTTAACAGCAGATTGCTGCATATTAAAAAAATAGCCGAAACGATCCAGGTCTTTGTGGCATCTTTTAATATAACCGCCAGTGTTAAACTTACTACCGAAAAGAAAATCATAGAATTGGCGCCGGAAATAAAGGCGTAGATAAGCCTGTAAAAAGCTTCATCCGATTCAAAAAAATTCAATCCATCCAAATACACAACTAAATCCCCTCTGCCAAAAATCCAGTAAGAGACAAAAAAAGTGCTAACCGCCAAAAGGAGCACAATTAATAGCGTAAATCCTATTGAAACAATATATTTACTTAAGATAAAATTCAGTTTATTCACCGGCTGAAGCAAAACTGTTTCAAGGGTCCTGTCCTTATATTCAGAGGTAAGAAATCCTGAAATAATTATCATTAGTATTAAAGGGATATGAAACCACAACGAATTCAGGATCAGATAAATAATTAAGTTCCCATTTAGAAGATTGCCTTTGAACTCAAAAGAATCCTTCAGGTTAGCCAATAAAAGGTCTATTATTCCTGTACCCTGATAATAGGCACTAACAATTACAAATCCTTCTATAATAAGTATGGCAGCCAATGCATAAAGCGTTTTACTCTGCTTGCGGATTTTATATATTTCTGAGCGTATTAAGGATATCATATTTTTCCTCCGCCAAATAAGGCTTTTAAATCTGTTTGCGGAATGCAGGCTGTTACTTCCTGCCCCTCTTCAATTAATTTTTGTAGAATCTCAGTAATGCTCATTGTTTCAGGAGATACAAAAACCGATTTATTTGAAAATATAGCATTGATATTTTGCAAAACTTCAGACATTTCCAAATTATTTCCCACAATTTTGTAGGTGGTAACACTTTCATTAAGCAATTCTGCTGTGGGCCCTTTTTTTATTATTTCTCCCTCGTTAAGAACATAAAGAGTGTCGCATAAATCTGTTAATTCGTTTACAATATGAGATGAGATAATTATGGTAATTTGATTCTGGCTGCTAAGCTTTTTAATCAATTCATGAAGTGCTATAATCCCCATGGGATCTAAACCTGAAAAAGGTTCATCTAATACTATGCAATCAGGACTATTCAATAAGGCTATAGCCAGACCCAGCCGTTGTTTCATTCCAAGGGAATAATTTTTTACTACATCTGTTCTTTTTGTCGAAAGACCAACCTGTTGCATAGATTGACTGTAAAGTTCTTTGGTAAGATTTAAACCCTGAATCTGGGCAAAAACTTTTAGATTTCCATAAGCAGAAAGATATCCGTATAAAGCTGGTTTCTCTATTATTCCACCAATTGGCTTTATTCCTTGTGAATTTATTTCTATACTTCCGCTGTCTGCCCTAATGAGGCCTAATAAGATTCGAAATAAAGTAGTCTTGCCTGCACCGTTGGCCCCGATAAGCCCATAGATTTTACCCTTATGACATTCTATTGTCACATTTTTCAGTACTTCAAGTGAATCATAGGATTTGGAAATATTCCTGGCTTCAAGTATCATATTGCCCTTTCCATATGTAGTCTCCTGTAGTCAAATCTGGAGATATAAACTTTTTCAAGAAATGTTCTTTCCCAAAAGTAATTTCGAATTAAAAATAGTGGGTCCTGAGCAATAAAATAAGGGATATAATGATACCATTTTACTCCTACAGACCGAAAATAAGAAGTTATTTCATCATTATAACCCAGCTCTTCCGCAGCAACAATTGCCGCATTGCGTTGACATTTAGAGACAGAGTACATATCAGCAATTCTGGAATTAAACCCGTGAACAAAAAAAAGATCTTTAGCCCTTTTATAATTTTGAAATCTTGACCAGCCGTCCATAATAACCAGAAAAATATGTACAAAAGAAAAAAGAAAACAACCAAGCCAAAAAGGTACCCAAAAGAGGGAAAATTGTTCCAAAGAAGCTTCAAATTGAACCCAATAGAACCATGATTCCAATAGAAACAGTATCAAAGACCAATGCAATAGTCTTCCTACGCGTAAATAGGAAACCAGCGGATGAGGTTGAGCCGGAAGTTCTAAATAATTCATATGCAAAGATAACTAAAAACACAGTAATTTATTTTAAGGTACAGGCTATAAACCGATGAATAACCTTGTCTTTGAAGAGAATCCTTAAAGTTAAATATTACAAAAATTCGTGTTTGAACCTCACTAGAAAGCTCATAAAAAGCAACCTAAATTAATAACATCAGTTATCAAAGAACATGATCTGTCCATTTATTCTAAATTATAGGATTAACCATTATAGTTTTTGATTCTAATTTTTATAAAGACTTTTCTTTTTGAACAATTAGATTTTGTACATTACCATGATAAATAACAAAACACTAAGTTAATGGAAGGATTATTAGATTTATTAAACAGTCCCATTGGGAAACAGGTAATAAGCGGTGTTGCAGGACAAACCGGACAAGCTGAAAACAAAACAGCCGATGTATTGAGTATGGCTATGCCTTTACTATTGGGGGCAATGAAAAAAAATGTACGCACTCCCGATGGTGCACAGGGGTTGATGAATGCTTTATCTTCTAAACATGATGGAAGCATTCTTGATGATCTGGGTGGCCTATTTGGAGGTGGTGTGGATCAATCGGTTATGGATGATGGCGCAGGTATTTTAGGACATGTTTTTGGTGGCAAACAGGCAACTGTTGAGAACGCTTTAAGCCAGCGATCCGGGGTAGATGCAGGATCTGTTGCTAATATTTTAAAAATTGCAGCTCCACTTGTTATGGGTGTTTTAGCAAAACAAACGGCTGAAAATAAGGTTAGTGATGCGAGTGGAATGAATAATCTGCTGGGAAGTATGTTGGGTGGACAACCCGAGCAAAACCAAAGTCTTCTTACTACATTGTTGGATGCCGATGGAGATGGCAGTATACTTGACGATGTAGCCGGGATGGTTATGGGTGGTTCCAAAAAGAAAGGTGGTATGGGAGGCTTACTAGGTGGCCTTTTTGGAAAGTAAATTTTAAGCTTTATCTTATATATTTAACAAAACCATTTGTTTTTACAAATGGTTTTTTTTGTATTTTATACTATAAAATTAATGCTATGAAACTTAAAGCTATAATTAGAATTTTTTCCGTGTTGCTTTTGACAGTATTAATTATTCAATGTTCTGGTTCTAAGGCAGGTGTCGATATTTCGAAAGAAGAAAAGGAAGTATTTAATCAAAATATGAGTGACACCGTTACCATTAAGAACGATAGCCTGGAATTTGAAATATTAATTATGGACATCGGTTATAATACATGGCTCAATAGTATCGCAAGGCCAAGGGGATATTATACACAGGAATTTATGGAAAACAGAAATCAAATTTATGTTATAAACTGGAATCAGCGGGTTTTAGATCCTTTTAAGTATGATCCTAATTTATATGAGTTGCAGATCAATTATTATCCCAATATTGATTATGGGTATGATGTGAACTATGAACTTTATAATTATTTTATTTATTTTCAACGCAAATACAATCAACGCCTCGGACCGTTTGTACCACGAATAAATTGAATATATTTACCCCGATTTTCTTTTTTATGGATAAACTTAAAAAACGCTGGGGTATAGAATCCAGTTTTCAGCTCATCATAATTCTAATTGTATTCTCAATTACTGGTTCTGCAGCAGTATATATTGCAAAACCATTTCTTGAGTGGATAGGAGTGGAAAGAGGCAATTTTTCGGAAACATGGTGGAGTTCCTGGGCGTACTGGACTTTGAGAATATTGCTGATCTTCCCATTCTACCAAATTCTTTTGGTCCTGTTCGGATGGCTTTTTGGACAGTTTAAATTTTTCTGGAACTTTGAAAAGAAAATGTTGAATAGAATGGGATTGGGTTTTCTTTTTAAGTAAATTAATCTTTCCTTAACTTATCGCAATCGCTTTATTTGATTTCTTTGTATGGTGGTAAATCAACAACAAAAAATATCATTTTCAATAATTTCATTAGTTCTAATAGTCTTTTTGACGCTTCCTTCGGTTATTCAACTTTTACACGCGTCTAATCATTTGGTCATTAACTGTGACAATACTTTTGAGTCACATATCCATTCCAAAGAATTTCATTGTGATTTTAATAAATTTAATTTTTCTCATCACTATTATGTACCCCTTTTTAAAACACAATTAGTAGCCACTGTTTTAATAAAAAATGACTTTTCACATACTTATTTCTTCACTCCGGAATCAGATACTCCACTATTTTCTCTTAGAGCTCCACCCATATTTTCGTAACTCAATTTATTAGATTTTTTAATTTAAAAACAGGTTATGAAAGTTTTATTTTCAATAATTATTCTATTAATTTATTTTAATAGCAAAGCACAATGCACAATTAAGGGGAGTATTTTTGCGGAAGATTCAAATAGCCCTTTAGAACAAGTTTCTGTATATCTCCCTCAATTGGAAAAAGGTGTGGTGACAGGAGGCAATGGAGAATTTGTTTTGAATAATCTTCCGGTAGGGACCTATAAAATTGTAGCTTCTTTTATGGGATACCAAACATACTCTTCAACCATTACACTTACTATGGGCACAACTACTTTGGATATTGTTCTCTCACCAAGTGCCATAGAAATGGAAGAAGTAATTTTATCTACGCCATTCCACAAATTACAACGTGAAAACGTAATGAAAGTAGAACAGGCAAAGGTTGAAACTTTAAGAAAGATGGGCGCCATAACTCTATCCGACGGAATTACCAATATTGCCGGAGTAGAAAGTGTTTCTACAGGTATTGGAATAGGAAAACCTGTAATCAGAGGTTTGAGTTCAAACAGAGTATTGGTATATTCTCAGGGTATTAGACTGGAGAACCAACAATTTGGAGATGAACACGGTCTTGGCATAGGCGCAGCGGGTGTGGAAAGTGTGGAGGTCATTAAGGGTCCTGCCTCCCTACTTTACGGTTCTGATGCACTTGGGGGCGTACTTTTTTTAAATCCGGAACAATTTGCTAGTGCTAATTTAACGGAGGGCGATATTAATTTAAACTATTTTACCAACACTCAAGGCATAGCGGGGAATGCAGGTTTTAAGACTTCAGGTGAAAAATTTAAATTTCTAATTCGGGGATCATATTCCTCACACGCAGATTATAAAGGGGGAGATGACTTAAGGGTTACGAATTCCCGTTTTAAGGAATACGATTTGAAAACGGCTTTAGGCTATCAATTCGGCAGATTTAAAACGGAATTTCGCTATAATTTAAACAGCTCTGATTTGGGAATCCCCGAAGAAATTGGCATACAGAGTTTAGGGCGAAAGCCAAACCTTCCCTACCAGAAAATAAACAATCACATATTAAGTTTAAAAAATGACATATTCTTTAAAACCTCCAGTCTGAGGGTAACTTTGGGATATATAGCCAACGACAGGAAAGAATTTGAAGAAGAGGAAGAGGATACAGATATGGCTTCTGATGCTCCTGAAGAATTAAATCCAGCGCTGGATATGAACCTTTCAACATTCAGTTACAATATCCAATACAATTTACCCGTCATCAGTAAATTACAAACCATTGCGGGGGTTCAAGGGATGAGCCAGCGCAACAAAAATTTTGGTGAGGAAGTGTTGATTCCCAATGCTACTACTAATGATATAGGAGTTTTGGCAACTTCCCACATCCACTTTGACAAAAGTGATGTACAGATTGGTTTACGATTTGATAACAGGTCCATAAAAGGTGAAGAAACCGGGGCAATGGACGAAGAAGGTTACATTGCCGAATTGGACCGTAGTTTTAACAGCTTTAATGCAGCTTTGGGATATCGGATTGATATTGTGAAGCATCTTATTGGCAGAATAAATCTTGCCAGTGGTTTTAGAGCTCCGAATCTAGCAGAACTTACCTCAAACGGGGTGCATGAAGGAACTAACCGGTTTGAAATCGGAAATCCAAATCTGAAGAACGAAAAAAACATACAAACAGATATCTCACTGGAATACAGCAGCCAGCATTTTGAATTCTTCGCTAATGGTTTTTACAACATAATTAACGATTATATTTTTATTGAACCCAATGGCGAATTTGTAGATGATAATCCGGTCTACAATTATATACAACAAAATGCCAATTTATACGGCGGAGAAATTGGATTTCATTTTCACCCACACCCGCTAGACTGGTTGCATGTGCAAAGCAGCTTTGAATCTGTAATAGGCAGATTGAATAATGATGACTACCTGCCACTGATACCGGCAAATAAATTAAGCAATACCATTCGATTGGAATTTAATAATTCCCAAAAATGGATAACGAATAGTTATGCCTTTATCACTCTAAACACCACTTTTGATCAGAATAGAGTAGCCAACTTTGAAACACCTACTGAGGGTTATAATTTATTAAATATAGGACTAGGGGCAAGTCTCAAATTCTTTAAGAAAGATGCGGAAATAGAATTGACAGCTGTAAATATCCTCAACAAAAATTATATTTCACATTTGTCAAGACTCAAAATAGATGATATTTCAAATATTGGGAGGAATATTAGCATTGGGATAAGCATTCCACTTTAGTTTTCTTCCAAAGTTATTGTCTTATCTCTTTTTATTACATAAGTATAAAGCCACATTAAGGTGAAAGAAGGAATTATATCTAAACCAGGCACAATTTCTTCGATAAAAGCAATCAATCCGGCTATTTTTCCGGGATTCCCTTTGTACATTCTTGTCATTAACCAACCAGCTATGGGAGCCCAAATCAGGTCTGTGAATTCCCCAATACCTGGTAACATAAATGAAATCATTCCTATACCATCGAAAAGGAGCCCTAATAAAAGGAGTTGATATTTTTTATTTTTAATCATTTAGAAATTGTAAATAAGTGTCCTATTCAATTTGTTTAACTATTTATGCGAAAAAATTAGGACAGATTTGAACTGATTAATTTTAAAAATTCATTTCGAGTTTCTTCTTTTTGGAAAGTGCCTCTAAATCCTGATGTTGTAGTTACGGAATTCTGCTTTTGAACACCCCGCATCATCATACACATATGTGCTGCTTCTATTACAACAGCAACCCCCTGAGGCTTTAAAGTATCATTTATACAATCTAAAATCTGCTCTGTTAAGCGTTCCTGAACCTGCAACCTTCGTGCAAAAACATCTACAATTCTAGGTAATTTGCTCAACCCTACGATCTGTCCGTTTGGGATATAAGCAATATGAGCTTTCCCGAAAAAAGGTAACATATGATGTTCGCAAAGAGAATACAATTCAATATCCTTAACAATTACCATTTCGTTATAAGATTCATTAAACATAGCACTCCTGAGGATAGCAGCGGCATCCTGTTTATAACCCTGCGTTAAAAACAACATTGCTTTTGCCGCTCGTTCAGGGGTTTTAATTAATCCTTCACGACCCACTTCTTCACCTATTTCCTGAATTATTCCTGAAAAACGTTCCGTAATTTCATTAGTAATCTCTATGTTATATTCTTCCAGATTGTGATATGATATCATAATAAAAAGTATAAATGGCTTGATTTAAAATAAATTCGAATTTAAAGGTTTCTCCCTTAAAAATCCTAAATTAATGTATTATTAATAAAATGAAAACATCGATAGTTTCTACTGTGCTACTGCCAGCAGATTCCCGGTCCATTACATTTTGAAGTGTTATGGGTATTGTTTACTTTCATGCCCTAATTAATTATTGATGATTAAGGCCACTAATATCCAAAAATATTTCGGAGAACTTCAGGTTTTGAAAGGGGTAGATTTGCGCATAAAAGCTGGAGAAGTGGTTTCTATTGTAGGACCCTCAGGCGCCGGTAAAACAACCTTATTACAAATTTTAGGCACACTGGATAATCAGTCGAACAAAAAGGAAAGTGAGCTGGAAATTAATGGCATTGATGTTACTTCATTAAAAGATAAAGCACTGGCTGCATTTAGAAATAATCATATTGGATTTATTTTTCAATTCCACCAATTATTACCGGAATTTTCGGCCATAGAAAATGTATGTATTCCAGCCTTTATTAAAAGAACAGGAAAGGCAGAAGCGGAGACCCGAGCAACGGAACTGCTAATTTTCCTGGGACTTTCCAATCGCATGCACCACCGACCTAATGAGTTATCCGGAGGTGAACAACAACGTGTTGCAGTGGCAAGGGCTTTGATAAACAATCCAAGCATAATACTTGCGGATGAACCAAGCGGCAATCTTGATTCGGAAAGTGCAGATAAATTGCATCAACTCTTTTTTCAATTGCGCGATGAATTTGGTCAAACTTTTGTTATTGTCACTCATAATGAGGAATTAGCTGATATGGCGGACAGAAAGTTAACCATGATAGACGGACAAATCACAGACCAATATGTTGAGAGAAGTTTGGGTAGTCCTAAAAAACCCTAGTTATCTGAATGAGCTCATTAAAATTATACATCATTGACTTTTAATGAGTTAAAGGATTTTTTGGATGCAAAAGTCATCCAATACAATAATCCTCAATTTCTGGATTCGGATCCAATTCAGGTTCCTCATTTGTTCATTAAGAAAGAAGATATTGAGATCAGTGGGTTTCTCACATCAACAATTGCCTGGGGTAATCGAAAAAGTATTATCAAAAATGCCCGTTTTTTAATGGACTTATTGGATAATGATCCTCATAATTTTGTCCTGTACCACAAGGAATCAGAATTAATAAAGCTTGAACCATTTGTTCATCGTACTTTTAATAGCGTTGATTTGGTATACTTTATAAAAGCTTTGAGAAGTATATATAGTCAACACGGAGGTTTAGAAGTAATTTTTGGCCAACATACCACAGATAAATCAACACAGCCCGCAATTTCTAAATTCAAACAAACCTTTTTTGAGTTAACACATCCAAAAAGAACCACAAAGCATGTTTCTGATCCAGCTAAAGGTTCCGCAGCCAAGCGCATTAATATGTTTCTTAGGTGGATGGTTCGCGATAATACAACCAAGGTAGATTTCGGGATCTGGAAATCCATCTCCCCTGCCCTTTTATCCTGCCCCCTGGATGTTCATTCGGGGAATGTCGCCAGAAAGCTTGGGTTATTACATCGGAAACAAAACGATTCTAGAGCTGTGAATGAACTTGATTCTTATCTTCGAAAAATGGACCCATCAGATCCTGTAAAATATGATTTTGCTCTATTTGGACTGGGCGTATTTGAAAAGTTCTAGAATATTTAATACTCAACCTGATTAGCCCAATTTGTTATATTATAACTTATAAGAGTATTTTCTCAAATAAATTTAGATTATTTACTATATTTATACTAATAGAAAATAAATACGCCTTATTCTGCAATAACAACCTAGCCGAGAAATTAAGGATCGTATGAGTAGTCTATACTCAATTAAGAAAGAAGAAAATTATCTGGTAATGACTATTTCCGGAGATTATTCTTATGCAGATTTTATAAAGTATCCTAAGATCATTAGAAATCAATGTCTAACAGAAAAAAAATATAAAATTTTAGTGAATGTAATTAAGGTAGTTAAAACTGAAATTCCCCTTGTTGAGCTATTTTTTCTGGGCGAGCACGTCGCTAATGTTTTAAGAGATCATATTAAACTTGCCCTGGTCTGGGATGGAGAAAACCACAATAGATTCCTACAAAAAGTGGCCACCAACAGACGTGCATTGATACGCACTTTTGAATCTGATGAAAATGCGAAAGTATGGTTAATTCACGACAGGGAAGATGAACCATTTTTAGACTCAACATCCTAAATCAACCATTGTATTATATTAAAAATTAATTCGGATCAAATCCTCATAATAATCAAAAAGGTCTAAGAAATATATCTTTAGTTCACTACAGACCCATAGCACCTAATTTCAAATCAATTTTTGAATTTCCTTTCTCAATCGATTCGTAAATAGCTTCAACAATAATCATATCCCGTTTGCCCATTTCGCCGGGAGCAACATTTGGGGTATCATTTAAAATATGTCTTGCAAAATCATCCATCTGTAATTTTTGCTGGCGTTCATGCGGGAAACTCAAGTCGCCGCCGGAAGTTTTACCTGCCAAAGGACCATAGGAACTAGCAGGATTTAATTCAAACCAGCCCTTATCACAAGAGGCATACATTCTATTTACATTCGTATTATGTGATGTCATGATATTACCAAAAGCGCCGCTGGAAAATTCGAATTGTGCGGTGATAGTCTCATCGGTATCCTTAAAATAAACCGGTCTCGTACTAAACTCCTGTGCGCATACGGATATGGGGTTTTCTCCGGTTCCATAAATTGCGCTTTGGATCGCATAAACACCCATATTCATTAAGGCTCCTCCTCCGGAAAGCGCCTTGTTTAATCGCCATTGATCCGGATTAGCAACAGATCTGTAGGCAGCTTCTGCGGATATATACTGTACATTTCCAAAAACCTTTTCATTAACCAATCGTTTTATTTCCTGAGTATAGGGTTCTGAATGAAGACGGTAACCCACGCTTAATTTTACATTTGCTTTATTGCATGCTTCAATTATTGTATCGCATTCCTCAACACTAACGGCCATGGGTTTTTCACATATAACATGTTTTCCGGCTTTGGCCGCTCTTATGGAGAAATCGGCATGCATAGAATTAGGTAGTACAACGTAGACTATATCTATGGAGTCGTTAGAAATGATATTATCAAAATTCTCATAATTATAAATACTGGCATCGGGGATTTTATATTTATCCTGCCATATCTTTTCTTTTTCAGGGGTTCCGGTAACTATCCCTGCCAAATAACATAATTCACAATCCAATAAAGAAGGTGCTAACTGATAAGTACTATAGCTTCCCAATCCTACTAATGCTATACCTAATTTCTTTTTTTTCTGTTTTTGATCATCTATTGCACAAGCCCAGGGCATTCCACTGAGAAGTGCGGCTCCGCCTATTCCTTTGGATAGTTTTTTATTAAAGGATCTTCTGGAAATATTCTTCATGTTTACCAAATTAGTTGTTCGAAATCATTTTCATCTAAGCTAAATTTAAAGAAAGTGATCCAATTTTTATTCTTTTTAATCTTAATATTCGAGATAATCTGGACAGGGCATGGCACAGAATCTTTATCTGAATGTATTGGTTCAGTCTAAATATTATGACAGTACCACACTTATTTCAATGCCAAATACCAGATTTCAAGACATATGCTACTAAATTCCTTCATGACATAGCAACTGATTTTTATTGTCTTAACTGAAATTGAGATTCCTTCTGAATTAATCTCCGTTTATCGAAAAATTTTACTTTAAAGTTTTCGATAAACTACTTATTCTACCACACTTTTATTACAACTTAAGCGTTAAAAGAACATATCAATGTAATTAATAAACAAATATTTTAAGTTATGAAAAATTGGAAAGTATATGGCATATTCCTGGTTTTCGCACTAGTTTTTACAACTTCCTGTGAGAACTCTGATGAAGGAACAGATGTTGCCAATAATCTGGCATTACCGCCATATGAATCTATGGTTATAGATTTTAGCGATTTTATCGATGATTCAAATTCGGGGAAAAGTACGGCCCTGATGTATGATGAAAAAGCCCCCGATGGCAATTGGTTTTTTTCACGAATTGTTGTAGGGGTTTGGAATTCAGCACTTTTTACCACCTTGGCAGTACCCGTGGCCTCCTTCAAATCTGCTTTTGCAAATTCCCCAGAAAATTTAGGAGATAATAAATGGCAGTGGACTTATAGCGTAGATGGCTTTACAAGTAAATATACGGCGCTTCTTACAGGTGAGGTAACCGGAGAAGAAGTTCTTTGGGAAATGTATATTACCAAGGAAGGAATTGGAGCTTTTGAAAAATTATTATGGTTTACAGGAAGTTCCGCAATGGATGGTAATAGTGGATATTGGTTATTAAATGAAAGTGCAGAGAGACCAGATGCAATGTTAAGAATAGACTGGGAACGTTCAAATGACGAAATTGGCAATATTCGATATACGTGGGTCAGAGCACTGGATGAACAAGAGAATGACGATATGTTTAAAGACAGCTATCTCGAATATGGACTTCAGGATGGTGATTTGGATGCTTATTTTAAAGCATACGCTTACGACAGCAACTTACAGGATTTTAGTGATATTAGAATTGAATGGAGCAGAGATACCTTTGTGGGAAGAGTAATGGCATTTGATTACTTTGAAGATGAATTATGGCATTGCTGGGATAGTAATGGTGATGACGTTCAATGTGAATAATTAAGAATTTTAAATATATTATATAACCCTGCATCTAAACGGATGCAGGGTTTTTTAATTCTTATTCTCTCTAGAAATCCAATTACCAATTGATATATTAAATTTAGGCATTTATATTTTCGACATTTTGTATCTTTTGAAACAATAAATTATATCTGCCTATCATGATTTTTACTAAGCCAAAAAACCTTTTAGTTATCTGCCTTTTTTTAATGGTTTCCATTTTGAGTGCCCAGGACTGGGCCCAACTTGGACACTTTGACACTGCTAATAAAGAATTACCCGATGCCAAAACCAATGAAAGCCGCGTGGTATTTATGGGAAACTCTATTACCATTGGATGGTCTGATCATCAACCGGAGTTCTTTGAGGGTAAACCTTATGTAAATAGGGGAATAAGTGGCCAGACGACTCCCCAAATGCTGGTGCGGTTCCGAGAGGATGTTATTGATTTAAAGCCTAAAGTGGTTATTATACTTGCAGGAACAAATGACATTGCCGGGAACACAGGACCCTCAAGCTTGCAAATGATTGCAGATAATTTAATGTCTATGGCAGAATTGGCAGAGGCCAATGGTATAAAAGTTGTTTTATGTTCAGTATTGCCCGCTTATGATTACCCCTGGGCCCAGGGGCTTAATCCAAATGAAAAAATCCCGGTGCTAAATAATATGATAAAGAGCTATGCCGGTCGTAAAGGCTTTGTCTACCTGGATTATTTTTCTTCAATGACCGATGGCAAAAATGGACTTAGAGAAGATCTTGGTAGTGACGGGGTTCACCCTAATAAAAAAGGATTTGAGCTAATGGCTCCATTGGCTGAAAAAGCCATCGCTGATGCATTGGGTAGGCAATAGTGCTGCAATAGTGTAAAAAGGTTATACCCAGACCATTTCAGCTGCCGGCATAAAATTATACAAGAGTGTTAAAGATTCCGGAGGCTTCTAAGTTTCTGCAAAAAATGGATCTACTGTGCTTTTGAATGATTTTTTGGAAACAATAAAACAAATTCGCCAATTACCTTTTTAATGAAAAATCAACTAATTAGCATATTAATACCATTTAAAAATACTTCGGTTTACCTGCCGGAGTGCGTTGATTCCATTTTATCTCAAAGTTACCAAAACTGGGAGGTCATTGCTGTAGACGATCACTCGGAGGATAACAGTCGTGCTATAGTTGAACAATATTCATCAAGAGATACCAGAATAAAAGTACATTCTAATAAAGGAGATGGTATAATTTCAGCACTCAGGACAGCCTATTATTTGAGCAAAGGTCAATTGTTTACAAGAATGGATTCTGATGATATTATGAATTCCAATAAGCTGGAAATCATGGCTTCAGCATTAGAAAAACATGGAAAAGGACATATTGCCATAGGAGGTGTTCGTTATTTTTCGGATCGTGGAGTCGGCAATGGTTATATGCGATATGAAAAATGGTTGAACAAACTCACCGCCAAAGGAGAAAACTACTCTGAAATCTATAAAGAATGCGTTATCCCCTCCCCTTGCTGGATGGTCCATAAAAAAGATCTGGAAGAAAGCGGTGCTTTTGAGCATAATAGATACCCCGAAGATTATGATCTTGCATTTCGATTTTATGAACGGGGTTTGCAATGTATTCCCTGTAGTGAGATATTACACCTTTGGCGCGACTATGACAGCAGAACCTCAAGAACCAGTGAGCACTATGCTCAGAATTATTTTTTACATTTAAAACTATATTACTTTCTAAAGCTTCACCATGATCACATGCGACCTTTAACCGTTTGGGGTGCCGGGGAAAAAGGGAAAAGCACTGCCAGAGAGCTGTTAAAACAGAATATTCCGTTTTATTGGTTATGTGATAACCCAAAAAAAATAGGTAAAAATATTTATGGACAGGAATTAATGCATTTTAATTTTCTAATTGAACTTAAAAACCCCCAAAGTATAATTACTGTTGCAAATGAAGAGGCTCAGGAAATGATCACAAATTTCTTTTCAAATTTGGGTCAATCCCCAATGTTCGATTATTTTTTCTTTTGTTAAAGAATAAATTTTTTTAACCAACCATGAATAATCTATTTTGGGTGGACTCAGCATATATATTAATTTTATTTTTTCATTCAACTCGTTTTACTTCCTAATTTTGTCATAATTACTAGGCAATATCTTCTCAATACTTTATATATTTGTCAAATCAAAATTGGGAATGCTGTTTAAATATCCGGAACTCCTTTGGGCCTTTTTTCTGCTGCTAATTCCAATATTAATTCACCTCTTTCAACTTCGGAGATTTAAAAAAACTCCTTTTACCAACGTAAAGCTTTTACAAAAAGTAGTTGCGCAATCCCGTAAAAGCAGTACTATAAAAAAATGGCTGTTACTTTTCTCCCGTCTATTGTTACTTTCGGGTCTTATCCTTGCTTTTTCACAACCGTATTTCGCTAAGGAGTCGGTCTCATATGCCAAAGAAACCGTAATATACCTGGATAACTCATTTAGCATGCAGGCTAAAACAGAGAATGGAACCCTGCTACAGGATGCAGTTCAGAAGTTATTACAAGGTCTTCCTAAGGATAATACTTTTAGTATTTTCACTAATGAGCAAGTTTTTAGGAACGTTACCTTGATGGATATTGGCAATGAGCTTTTGACCCTACCCTATACTTATAATCAGTTAGGGCTTAAGGATGTGCTTCTTAAGGGGAATAATTTCTTTAGTGAAGATGAAAAATCTATTAAATATTTGGTACTGGTCTCAGATTTTCAAAACAGAACCGCCATCCGGGAATCCGATACTCTTGGAAATATCCAAACTTTTATGGTTCGCTTTGATGCCGTAAATCTTGAAAATACTGTTTTGGATTCGGCGTATATAGCTGAGGTAAATGCAACTACAATAGACCTTTCTGTTAATTTAACTACAACAGGTTCTTTGGAGACTATCCCTGTTTCTTTATATAATGATGATAAGTTAATTGCCAAAACGGCAGCAACTTTTGATAAGAACAGAAAATCTAATGTTGTATTTACATTACCTTCAAATGAAGTTATTATTGGCAAAATTGAAATATCAGATATTGGGTTGCCTTATGACAATCAGTTGTTTTTTAATATTAACCAAAAGGACAAAATCAAAGTATTATCTGTAAGTGAGTCAGATAGTGAGTTTTTAAAAAGAATATTTACCGAAGATGAATTCATATTTACAGATGTGCGAATGAATAATCTTAATTACAGCATACTGGAGTCGCAAAATCTTATAATTTTAAACGAAATTAAAACTATTCCTGTATCACTCAAAAACACTTTAAGCAATTATGTTCAAAAAGGTGGTCATCTGATGATTATCCCGGCTTTTGATGCAAATATTGAAAGTTATAATAGCTTCATCGGAAATTATTATTCTACTTCTTTTGTAAATAGAATTGATGAGGAACGTAACGTAACGGGAATTAATTTTGATCATCCTCTTTACAAGAATGTATTTGCCCAAAGAGTAAACAATTTTCAATATCCAAGGGTAACGAGCTATTTCAAAACAAGAACAATGGCGCCTAAAGTACTTTCATTACAGGATCAATCTCCTTTCCTTGTAGGACAGGATGGTATATACTTGTTTACCGCTGCAATGATTAATACAAATTCTAATTTTAAGAATTCACCTCTTATTGTACCTACAATTTATAGTATTGGAGCAAATAGTCTTAAATCGCCCAAATTATATAATACCATGGGTCAAATAACCACAATAGATGTTAAAGCTGTAAGTGCAAGGGATAATATTCTAAAGGTCACTCAGAAAGAATATGAATTTATTCCAGAACAGCAGTCTTTTTCTAATAAAACTATTTTAACCTTTAATTACAATCCTAATAAAGATGGTGTTTATGTGATTAGTGAAGAATCCAGACCTATTCAAAATATTAGTTTTAATTACCCCAGAACAGAAAGCGAAGCTATATATGCTGATTTGGACACATTAAATAGGAATACCACCTTAAATAATTTAACGGAAGTCTTTGAAACCATGGAAAAAGACAACAGAGTAACTGAGCTATGGAAATGGTTTGCTATTTTTGCTTTGCTTTTTATGCTGGCCGAAGTTCTTATTCAAAAAATATTTAAATGAACATCCTTCTAAAATCTGCCACAATTGTTGATAAAACCAACAGTAAACTTCATCTAAAAAAACGTGATATTCTTGTTCTTAATGGGGTTATTGAAGAAATATCTACCTTGATTAAACCTGCCAGGAATACAAAAACACTAAACTTCAAAAATTTGCATGTCTCTACTGGTTGGTTTGACAGCAGTGTAAGTTTTGGTGAACCTGGATATGAAGAACGTGAAACCATTAATAATGGGCTCCTTGTGGCTGCGAGAAGCGGATATACAGATATTGTTCTTAACCCGAACACTTATCCACTTCCGGATAGCAGCGGCGCAATTATTTTTTTGAAAAATGCTGCAAAAGGACAGACTACAAAAATACACCCTTTAGGGACTCTTACAGTACTTAGTGAAGGCATTGATCTTGCTGAGCTTTATGACATGCAGAATTCTGGAGCCGTTGGTTTCTATGATTTTAAGAGATCTATTTCAAATTCCAATCTATTAAAGATAGCATTGCAATACTCCCAGGATTTTAAGGGATTAGTTTATTCTTTTCCAATGGATAAGCAAATAATGAGTAAAGGTATTGTTAATGAAGGTATTTCTTCAACAAGGGTTGGTTTAAAGGGAATTCCGGCACTGGCGGAAGAACTTCAAATTGCCAGAGACCTTTTTATTCTGCAATACACAGGTGGATTTCTCCATATCCCCACGATATCTACAGCCAAGTCAGTTAGGCTTATTGGAGAAGCTAAACGAAAGGGGCTTAACGTAAGTTGCAGTGTTGCTGTGCATAATTTGTTATTTTCTGACGATGTTTTGGACAGCTTTGATAGTAATTACAAGGTTTTACCTCCACTTCGAACAAGCAAAGATATAAGTGCTTTGAAAAAAGGTCTTAAAGAAGGTATTATAGATTTTGTGACCTCAGATCATACACCAATTGATATTGAAGAAAAACGCATAGAATTTGACAATGCTGCTTATGGCACAATAGGTCTTGAAAATGCGTTTGGTGTTTTAAATGAGCTGTTCGACACCGAAACGGCCGTCTCCTTTTTATCTAAAGGGAGGGAACGTTTCGGATTAAGTCCGGTGACGATAAAAAAGGGTTCTTTGGCGAATCTTACTCTTTTTGATCCTGAGTCTGAATTTATTTACACAAAAAAACATAGTAAATCGACTTCTAAGAACAGTATGTTCTTTGGCGAAAAAATGAAAGGTAAGGTTTACGGAATAATAGCAAACAATCAAATAATAGTCTGATCAAAGAATAATTTAAGTAATTGTTATAAAAATAAGGCTTTGGGACAAGATTCAGTAGCAAAAGGTAAAACAACAGCAATAATAGCTTATTTCACTATTATTGGCTCTTTAATAGCAATAACCATGAATATGGAGCCAAAAAATGAATTTGCCAGATTCCATACCAGGCAGGCATTTGGTTTACATCTGGTTTTTATGGGCTGCGCACTATTCTTAAGTCAGTGGTTCAATTTTTTTGTATGGTTGGGCCTTTATATATTTTATTTTGTCCTTTGGATGTATGGACTTTTGGGCGCCCTAAATAATAAAAAACAAGCTGTTCCAATCTTCGGATCTTCATTTCAGCATTGGTTTACATTTATTCAATAATATGAAAACAGTTCCCTTATCCTTATACCATATAATTCGTCCTTCCTTAATAGAAGATAGGCGACCACCTGTTATCTTTCTCTTTCATGGTTACGGCAGCAACGAAGAAGATTTGTTTTCATTCGCCTCAGAATTACCTTCAGAATGTTTTATTATTTCTACCAGAGGTCCATACCAATTACCTCCATTTGGTAATGCCTGGTATGCCATCAACTTTGATGCATCATATGGAAAATGGAGTGATGAGGAACAGGCAATCTCATCCAGAAACAAAATTGTAAATTTTATTGAGGAAGCTTGTGAAGCTTATCAATTGGATAAAGACAATGTCACCTTGCTGGGCTTTAGCCAGGGTACAGTATTGAGCTATGCGGTTGCACTTTCATTTCCGGATAAGGTTAAAAATGTAGTGGCCCTAAGCGGCTATATAGACGAGAATATCCTCGAGAAGGATTATGCTCAAAAAGACCATAAAAATCTTAACATTTACGCATCCCACGGTCAGGTAGACCAGGTAATCCCATCTGAATGGGCTCAAAAAGCGCCCATTCTCTTAAAAAAACTGGGCATTAACCATAAATATGAGGAATTTCCAGTAGGTCATGGGGTTTCGGCCGAAAATTTTTATTCCTTTAGAAAATGGCTAGAAGAAAATATTTAATTACTCCTGGTATATAAAAGATGATCCATCATTGTAAAATCAACACCCATATCATCTTTTAACTCGTATCTCAAAAATAGTTCTCCCCAATATTTACCATCGGAAAAATCGGCTATTATCCATTGATGATTCAGTATTTTTATCTTATTGATCTTAAAATCACTTTCCATACCTTCATACGGAACTAATGGATTATCTCCTTTCTTTTCATTGGTTTCCAATAACTTATCTGAAATATAGCGCGAAGGGTTTTCCAGTCTAAGGTGATCATAATATGACAAGGCATCATCATTATTTTGCAATGAAAAATATTGCATATCAAAAACCTGAAGTTGTAATTTTTGCACAGAATCCTGAAGTACGTTAACTTCAGACTCCAGGTTCTGAATTTTTAAATCCTTATTCTCCAGCATGGTATTGCTACTTACAAATAAGTAAAGCGATAACAAAGCGGCAAAAATGAACAGGTAAATAAATATTCTACTTTTCATAAAATTAAAGATTCAATTATCAAACTATCTAAAATTATTTTTTTGTAGCTCAAACCGAGACAACAAGATTGTCATATGCTAAATGCACATTTTTAGGTAATTTCTCTTCCACTTCATCATGAAAACCCATATAATGGCTGATATGAGAAAGATACGCTATGTCTGGTTTAATTATATCAACTAATTCAAGAGCTTCTTCCAGGTTTAAATGAGAATGATGTGGCTCTATACGTAATGCATTTACTGACAGCACCTTAACTCCTTTTATTTTATTTATTTCTTCATCAGAAATAGTCTTAACATCTGTAAGGTATGCAAAGTCACCTATTCTATATCCATAAACCCTTAACCGATTATGAAATGCCTCAATTGGTATTGCTTGCAGGTCTCCGATTATGAAGGGTTCATTATTCTGTATCAGCTTAACCTTTATCGCCGGAGCCCCCGGATACCTGTTCTCATCTGCAAAAATATAGTCAAATCTCCTTTTTAATGCGAGTATTACATCTTCATGAGCATAAACAGGAATATCCCCCTGTCTAAAGAAAAAAGGGCGGATATCATCTATACCTGATGTATGATCTGCATGTTCATGAGTAAATAAAATACCATCTAATTTGGTAACTTTATGAGTTAACATCTGCTGCCTGAAATCAGGACCACAATCAATTACATAATTATAGTCTTTCCATGAAATCAGAACAGAAACTCGAAGTCTTTTATCCTTGGGATTTTTACTTAAACAGACCGGATGATTACTGCCAATAACCGGAATTCCCTGCGATGTGCCAGTGCCTAAAAAAGTTATTTTCAACCTGTCATCTATTTATTTCAAATTTATAACTTATTTATTTAATAGATACCCCAATCTTATTAACTTTGCTTAAAGCAAACTATATATGGCTTCAGTATTCAAAAAGGATCGGGCTTTTGAAAATATGCCCTCAATAAAGGCTAAGACCCTTAGAATAAATCTAAATCCCGATATCTACGGGACCTTTGCGGAAATAGGTGCCGGACAAGAAACCGCCAGGTGGTTTTTCAGATCAGGTGGCGCCTCAGGCACAATAGCTAAGGCTATGAGTGCCTATGACAAATCCTTTAGCGATGCCGTTTATGGTGTAGAATCTGCAGGAAGGTATGTTACTCAAAGCAGGCTTAAAAAAATGCTTTCGCATGAAATGCAACTTATGGAAGAACGGATTAGTAGAGAAGAAAATCCGGATAAACTTTTCTTTACTTATGCAAATACGGTCGCAACTATAGACTTTTCAAAGCGATATAAAGGCCATGGCTGGGTAGGAATTCGTTTTCAATTAGATCCAACTCAAAAGGAATTTGACGAAATCATTTTGCATGTCAGGTTTATGCAAAACGAAGCACGACTACAGCAGGAGACCCTAGGTATAGTTGGTGTAAATCTCATTTACGGTGCATTTTACAAGTATAATAAACCCAGAAAATTATTAAAATACCTCTATGATCATATTGACCGGGATACCCTGGAGATTGATATGGTAAATTTCTCGGGTCCAAATTTCAATAATGTTGACAATAGGCTAATGAGTCTTCAGCTTATCAGAAATGATATGACTGATGCGGTCATGTTTGGCCCTGACGGAAATAATCTTCTTCCGGCTGCTATTCTATATAAGAAGAATATCCTTGCACTTAGGGGGAGTTTTAGGCCTGTGACTAAGGTGAACATGGATATGTTTGAAAAATCCTATGAAATTTTTATACGTGATCCGGCAGTTGATGAAGATAATTCCATAGTAATATTTGAAATTACATTGTCTAATTTAAGAGCTTCTGGTGAAATAGATGAAAGTGATTTTATGGACCGGGCCAAATTATTGTGTTCATTAGGACATTCGGTAATGATATCCAAATTTCAGGAATATTTTAAGTTGGTTGAATACTTTAACAACTATACGAAAGCGAAAATTGGTCTTACAATGGGAGTTAATAATCTTGTAGACATTTTTGATGAAAAATATTACAGACATCTAAGTGGTGGTATTTTAGAAGCTTTTGGCAAGTTATTCTTTAAAGAACTCATTGTATATCTCTATCCAATGAAGAATCCGGAGACCGGTCAGATCATGACTAGTAACAATGTGAAGGTTCATCCGAGAATGAAAGAGTTATACAAATTTTTTAAGTACAATGGGAAAGTAATGGATATTATAGACTACGATACTGAAATTATGGACATATTCTCCAGAGATGTATTGAAAAAAATCACGAGTGGAGAAGGTGGTTGGGAGAAAATGTTGCCAGAAGGTATTTCGGAAATAATAAAGAAAGAACACCTTTTTATGCGAACTGACGATAAACTAAAAGAAAAAGTTTAACGCTAAATTCGATAAAAAAAGGCCTTAATTATTAGGGCCTTTTTTAATGCTGATAGTTTCATTCTAAAGAATCTGGGCAGCGTGATCTTTGGTTTTAACTTTGTCAATAACCTTTAGAACGAAACCGTTTTCGTCAACAATAAAGGTCTTTCTGTGAATACCATCGTATTCCCTGCCCATAAATTTTTTAGGACCCCAGACTCCAAATGCATTAATTACGGTATGATCTTCATCGGCCAAAAGTGGAAAAGGAAATTCGTATTTATTCCTAAAACCAGCTTGTTTTTTTTGAGAATCCTCACTGACCCCCAATAGTTCATAGCCTTTTGACTGCAGTTCTGCATAATTATCCCTAAGATTACAGGCTTCAGCAGTACATCCTGGGGTATTAGCCCTCGGATAAAAAAATACAACTAACTTTTTACCGGAATAATCGCTTAATTTTACCAAATTGCCATCCTGATCAACAGATGAAAAGTCAGGGACTTTATCACCTTCTTTAAGTGTGTTCATAATTTATTTTCAATTAATTTTGTGTTTATTTTATTCATTGTAAAATTAAACAAAAATGACCAAATCGGAAAAAGTATCCTTTGCAATAAAAGTACTGAAGGAATTATATCCTGAAATACCCGTACCGTTAGAACATAAAGATCCATATACATTGTTAATCGCCGTATTATTATCGGCCCAAAGTACTGATGTACGTGTAAACCAGATAACACCTATATTATTTGCAAAAGCCGACAATCCCTACGATATGATTAAAATGTCTGTTGAGGAAATAAAGGAAATCATTAAGCCGGTAGGACTTTCACCTATGAAATCGAAGGGAATCCATGGCTTATCCGAAATATTGATAGAAAAGTACGAGGGTAATGTTCCATCGGAATTAAGCTTATTGGAAGAATTACCGGCAGTGGGTCATAAAACTGCAAGTGTAGTGGTCTCTCAGGCATTTGGTATACCTGCTTTCCCGGTTGATACCCATATTCACCGTTTGATGTATCGTTGGGGTTTCTCCAATGGTAAAAATGTGGTTCAAACCGAGAGAGATGCAAAGAGGTTATTTCCCAAAGAAATATGGAACGATTTGCATCTTCAAATTATTTGGTATGGTCGTCAATATTCCCCTGCCAGAGGCTGGGATCTAGACAAAGACTTAATAACCAAAACGATAGGGAGAAAAAAAGTATTACACGACTATTATAAAATAAAAAAGGCCCGCTAACTGCGGGCCATCTTGTCTTAATTCAAAGTTGTTTCAAATTTGAATGTCTTGTACCTCGTAATTCTGAAGGACCTGGAATAATTCAGTAAGAACTGTATTGTTTCAGGACTGGTTTTGGCCAGTTTACAAGCGTTTTGTTCTTCAGAGTAAATTTTTTCCATATTATTATAGTATTATTATTACTAATAACGCAACTAATATGGAAATATTGCTCTGATGTATTCCTTTGTATTCCTTGCTCTTAATTTGTTAAAACAATATTATTCTTTTCTATTATCTTTCTGAGGTTTATAAGTGCATATCGCATTCTTCCTAAAGCTGTATTTATGCTAACTCCGGTATTTTCAGAAATCTCTTTAAAACTCATGTCCTTGTAAATTCGCATAAGAAGAACTTCTTTTTGGTCATCAGGTAATTCTTCAATCAAAGATCCAAGATCACTATCTATCTGATCTTTAATAATCTGCTTTTCTGCATTAAGCTTGTCGTCACCTATAACTGAGAAAATATTAAAATCATCACTTCCTTCAAACTTAGGCATACGCTTGTTCTTTCTAAAGTGATCAATAATCAAGTTATGTGAAATTCTCATTACCCATGGCAAGAATTTTCCCTCTTCACTATAAGATCCTTTTTTAAGGGTTTTGATTACCTTGATAAAGGTATCCTGAAAAATATCCTCAGTTATATCCCTGTCCATTACCTTGGAATAAATAAAGCTACTTATACGTTGGTTGTGTCTGTTTATAAGAACTTCAAGTGCTTTTTCGTCGCCACTGATATAATCTCTTACTAATTCTGAATCATCAATTTTAAATTCCATAATCGGTAGTATTTTTTGGTTAATATAAAGGAGCTTCTTTTTGGTGGCCCTTGGGTTAATAGTTTAAATATTTTAGTAGCTATGATTTCATAATTATACTTTAAAAGTATCTAAATAGCGAGGTCTGAGAAAAACTATGTTGTCAAACCCCTGATTTTTGATGTCAAAGAGCGATTTAGCAATTTTAGACACAATAAATCCAAAATAAATTAGTTGCAAATTGATTTTCCAGAAGCCTGAATATATCCCCGGTTTAGTTCGATTTAATTAAATAAGAGACTTTAGTAACTACCAGAAACTAAAAATCCCCTTGATGTATTATCAAAGGGATCAGTGTATATCCTAATAAAATGGGTATATGATCAATTCAAATTATTTTCAAATGTAAGTCCTTTATGATTTACAATATTTAATGCCTTGGAATACTGAAGTAATAACTTTACACGCTCTGGTTTAACTTTTACAAGTTTGCATTTGTTTTGCTGTCTGGGGTAAATCTGTTCCATATATAATATTGTTATGTCTAAATAACGCAACTAGTATGGAACCATGTGTATTAATCGCTATAGAACCTATTAATTCGTTAAAACAATATTATTCTTTTCTATGATTTTTCTTAGGTTAATTAAGGCATAGCGCATTCGTCCTAAAGCAGTATTAATACTTACTCCTGTATTTTCAGCTATTTCTTTAAAACTCATATCCTTATATATACGCATTACCAGGACTTCTTTTTGATCATCTGGGAGTTCTTCTATTAATAATACAAGATCACTGTCTATCTGGTCTTTAATTAACTGTCTCTCTGCATCCAGTTTGCCATCACCCAAAACGGAAAAAATGTTAAAATCCTCACTACCCTCAAATTTGGGCATTCGTTTATTCCTTCTAAAATGGTCAATGATCAGATTATGAGCTATTCGCATAACCCAAGGTAAAAACTTACCTTCTTCATTATAGGCGCCTCTTTTTAAGGTCCTTATTACCTTTATAAAGGTATCCTGAAAGATATCTTCAGCAATAGCCCTGTCCAGGACCTTGGAATAAATAAAACTGGTAAGACGTTGATTGTGCTTGTTTATCAGCATTTCCAGGGATTTTTCATCCCCGCTAATGTAATTCTGAACTAAAATTGAGTCCGCGACTTGTAGTTGCATACTAATTACTTTTTTGGTTAAACTTAGGGGCCTTTCTTTATGGAAAGGACTTTAGTTATTCAGGTTAATGCTCAAAAAAGTAATTTTCGCGTATAGGCGGGTTTTTTAGTTATTACGCTTCAAATATAGAAAAAATATATTTTCTCAAGTAAACAATGTTGTGATATTGCAGAATTTAGTTGTAAAAGGCCACCTATTGGTGTTTGAATTCAACATATCGTATCTTTGCCGACCTAAAGCAAGAAATGTCTGCAATAACCGAGGTAGATCCAAAGAAAAATATAATAATCAAAGGGGCTAAACTGCATAATCTTAAAAATATTGATGTAGTTATTCCCAGAAATAAATTAATTGTTATTACTGGACTTTCGGGTTCAGGTAAGTCCAGTCTGGCTTTTGATACGCTCTACGCCGAAGGACAACGTCGTTATGTAGAAAGCCTTTCCTCATATGCCCGGCAATTCCTTGGTAAATTAGATAAACCCAAAGTAGATTATATAAAAGGTATAGCCCCTGCAATAGCCATTGAACAGAAGGTAAATTCCACAAATCCACGATCCACAGTGGGTACAACTACTGAAATCTATGACTATTTGAAGCTTCTCTATGCCAGAATTGGCAAGACCTATTCACCAATTTCCGGTAGAGAAGTTAAAAAGCATAACGTAACAGATGTAATAAACCATGTAAAATCATTTGAAGAAGGTACCAAGCTCTTATTATTGGCTCCAATTGTTATTTCCAAAGACAGAGATCCGGTGAAATCTCTACAATTGCTATCCAAACAAGGATATGCGAGGATAAAACATAATGGTACGGTTATCAGGATTGATGAATCACTAAAAGATATTGGTTATAATTTTGAATTGGTTGTAGATCGGATTATTAAGAAAGATGATGAGGATTTTCTTAATCGATTGGCCAACGCAGTGGATACTGCTTTTTTTGAAGGTAAAGGATACTGTTTTATTGAAGAAATCACTAATGGAACGGTAACCCAATTTAACAATAAGTTTGAAATGGACGGAATGGTCTTTATGGAACCTAACACACATCTATTCAGTTTCAATAATCCTTACGGGGCTTGTCCAAAATGTGAAGGATATGGTGATGTTATTGGCATAGATGAAGATCTTGTAATACCTAATTCGGGGTTGTCTGTATTTGAAAATGCTGTATTTCCATGGCGAGGAGAGAGCATGAGTTGGTATAGAGATCAATTAGTGAATTCCTCTTATAAGTTTGATTTTCCTATCCATAAACCTTGGTATCAACTTAATGAGGAGCAAAAACTATTGGTCTGGCAAGGTAATGAGCATTTTGTAGGAATAGATAAATTCTTCCGGCAATTAGAAGAAAAGAGTTATAAGATTCAAAATAGGGTAATGCTCTCCAGATATAGGGGTAAAACAAGATGCAACTCCTGCAAAGGGAAGCGCCTTAGAAAGGAAACCAATTATATCAAGATTGATAACAAATCTATTTCAGATCTTGTGGAATTGTCAATTGAAAACTTAATCACATTTTTTGACACACTTTCACTAAGTGAACACGACTTGCAGATCGCAAAAAGATTATTAGCAGAAATCAAAACCAGACTAAGCTATTTGGATAAGGTTGGATTGAGCTATTTAACAATCAACAGAAAATCAAATACTCTTTCAGGTGGAGAAAGTCAGCGAATAAACCTGGCAACATCTCTTGGCAGTAGTTTGGTTGGATCTATGTATATCCTGGATGAACCCAGTATTGGCTTACATCCGAGAGATACAGAGAATCTCATAATGGTTTTAAAATCTCTCAGAGATTTAGGTAATACTGTTATCGTTGTTGAGCATGATGAAGATATAATGCTTGCAGCAGATGAAGTTATTGACATTGGCCCGGAAGCTGGCACGCATGGAGGCGAGGTAGTGGCCCACGGACCTATGGCTGAAATCCTAAAATCATCCTCACTTACGGCAAGTTACCTGAATGGAACCATGGAAATTGAAATTCCCAAAAAACGCCGAACCTCCAATTTCTTTATTGAAATCAAAGGAGCCAGGGAAAACAATTTAAAGAATATTGATGTCACTTTCCCCCTTAATATGCTTACAGTAGTAACAGGTGTATCAGGAAGTGGGAAAAGTACATTGGTTAAAAAATTACTTTACCCAATATTGCTTAAAGAAGTTGGTGGATATGGCGAAAAAGCAGGCCAATATACCGAAATGTCCGGAAAATTTCAATCTGTAAAAAACGTTGAGTTCGTAGATCAAAATCCAATAGGAAGATCTTCTCGTTCAAATCCGGTCACTTATATTAAAGCTTATG
Source organism: uncultured Eudoraea sp. (assembly GCF_947260015.1). Lineage (GTDB taxonomy): Bacteria > Bacteroidota > Bacteroidia > Flavobacteriales > Flavobacteriaceae > Eudoraea. The sequence continues at coordinate 140,509 of NZ_CAMYOM010000001.1, forward strand.
ATGACATCAGGGCATTGTTTGCCTCACAGAAATTGAGTAAACTCAGAGGTTATCAGGCCAAACACTTCTCCTTTAATGTAGATGGTGGTAGGTGTGAAAAGTGTAAGGGAGAAGGTGAGATTACTGTAGAAATGCAGTTTATGGCCGATGTTCATTTAGAATGCGATACCTGTGGCGGAAGGCGTTTCAAGAAAGAAGTTCTGGAGGTAAAATTTGAAAATGCCAATATTGATGATATATTGAACATGACCATAGATAATGCCATTGAATTCTTTGAAACTAATTTAAAAACTAAAATAGTTGGTAAATTACGACCACTGCAAGAGGTAGGTCTGGGCTATGTTACCTTAGGACAATCCTCTTCTACCCTTTCCGGTGGAGAGGCACAGAGGATAAAACTGGCTTCATTCCTTGTAAAAGGGACAACTAAAGAGAAGGCTTTATTCATTTTTGACGAACCTACTACCGGGCTTCACTTTCATGACATTAAAAAGCTTTTAAAATCTTTTGACGCTTTACTAGAAAGGGGTCATTCTATTGTTGTTATAGAGCATAATATTGAATTTATCAAATGTGCAGATTACATGATAGATCTTGGACCAGATGGAGGCGATAATGGTGGTGAGCTTATTGCTTTCGGAACTCCGGAAGAAGTTGCCTCCAAAACTAAATCTCATACTGCGCGTTATCTTCGTGAAAAGCTACTATAGAATTAATTAAAACTTTTTTCTTTCTCAAATGCATAAGGTGCAGTTCAATTCTTTGGTTACAATTATTTATAATTATCTGATTTACAATACTTTAAAAATATATTAATATTTCTGGCACGCTGTTTGTAATAAGTTGAGTGAATGTAAATAGTTGCATTCGGAAATTTAAAACCTTATATCATGAGAAATTTAATATTCATTTTTATGGCTCTTTTTTTAGGTACTGCGAGTACCATGGCAGCCACCGTGGAAGATAAGGTTGCAATACGCAATGCTTATCAATACAACAATTCCTTCATCTTTGTTGAAAATGGCATTACGTTTTCCGTTTATCCGGATGGAGAATTCGATTTCTATATTAACAACCGTGTTAATGTAGGAGCTAATGTAAATTTCGGAAGTACCAACCTTACATTCAATTCAGGTTATGATTATAATCCATATGTTCAATATGATGATTATGGTGCAGTTGTTCAAGTACAAAATGTACCGATCTTTTATGATTATTATGGACGTGTTAATCAAATTGGTGGTGTTGATGTATGGTACCGAAATGGTAGAGTGAGACGACTTGGTGGAATGAATGTCTATTATAATAACAGAGGTTATTATAGTAATTATACAGGATATGTTAACGTATATAACCAATATTATACATACAGACCCTATTACAGCTATTTCGTAAGACCTGCAGCTGGTTTCTGCCTGGTATACAATAACCCATACAGAAGATATTACAACCCAGTTCGATATACTTATTACAGACCCTATCAATATAATTATAGGAGAGCCTATGCTAATGTGGGTCATCATTATAACAACCATAAAAACTACAATAGGCGCAGCAAGGTATACAGGAATGATAAACGTGTGGTTGCCAGAGAAAATAATTCGCGCAGAGGCGATAGTTACAGAACCGGTAATTCAGTAAGAAATACAAAAGCTGTTGCTCAAAGAGATAATAGAAGCAGTACTAAAAGAACTATAAACAGTACGACTGCGAACAGATCTAATAGAACAACTCCTAATAGTATGAAAAGAACTGTTGCAAACAATGGTAGAAATATTGAAAGTACTGCTGTTAGAAATGGAACTAAAAGATCTGCACGGTCTGCAACAAGCAGAACGGTAACAAAAAAGCAAGTTGCGGTAGCTCCAAGGAGTAAAACAGCACAGCGCAGCAGTAGTACCTATAACAGACCGGAAAGATCAGCAACGAAAAGCAGGACTGTTAGCACTAAGACAGTAACAAAACGATCAGTTGCTTCTAAGCCTTCTGGTAGAAGTTCAGGAAGTGCAACAATTAAGAGGACAAGTACCGCAAATAGAACAGTAGGTAGAAGTCCTTCCAGGAATACCGGAAAAAGTAATAATACACGAAGCAGAAGTACAAAAATATAATAAAGATAGTTTTAGGTTGGTTAGTTGTTTAACCCCGTAGCGGATTAGTCCCTGCGGGGTTTTTTATTGGTAATATTCCGGATATATGCAACTTCTTAAAATTGAGATACCCTTAAAACCTAACAGCTTATTTTTCTTTCTTTCCTAAAAATCCTGAAAGAACACCAAAGACATCTTCAGATATTTTAAATCGGTATAAGATTCCAACATACACGACAGAAATAAGTACACTTTTTAAAACAATGTTGACTAATGGATTAAAAGTAAATTCCACGAAATAGAAAATGGCCACCATTAAAACCAGGAGACCTGCAATTTTTGCAGTTTCAATCGTAAAGGGCATGATATTAAATTTCCGTTTAACGTATATCAGTTTAATTGTATTGTAAATACATATGGCTATAAATGTTGCAAAAGCCGCCCCATTTAACCCGTATTCGGGAATAAGCAACCAATTGAAAAGTATCGTAAAGGCTGCCAAAAGAACACCCATAAACAATAAAGCCCGGTAATAGTCAGAATTAAAGAGTATTGCATTATTGTTGCCTATTAGAGCATCAAAAAGTTTAGTGCATCCAATTAATAAAACAATAATATAACCTCCGCGATATGCTTTTGGTAGCAGAGAATAAAGATCATTAAGATTAAGCAGGATCAGAATAAAAATAAGACCGGATACAATGAACAAGGTTAAAGAGCTTTTTTGATATAATCTTTTCAGCTCAACCATATCATTCCTATTCAGTATTTCAGCGGTCATCGGGTAGGTAATTTGGTGCATCGCTCTTGCTGGCACCGCAATAACGGTTGCAATAAAAATAGCTACCGTATAATATGCAACATTTTGAATAGGAATAAACTGATTTATCATAAAACGATCTATCTCCAAAAGGATTACCGCAGTGGATCCACCCAAAATGATAAGAATGCTGTAGTTTACCATAGAATTGGTATTCTTTGGCCAACTAAACCACAGTTTTGGTCTTTTTAGACTATAGGCATAGAGTTTCATTAATATAGTTCTAAAGAGGTAAAGACCTACCAATGCCTTTAAAAAAAGATCTACGCTTATGAACTCCATAAACAACAGGATTAGGAGTAAGCTGACCCCTACCCTAACAAACACCTCTTTCATGAAATTCCCAAAAACCGATTTCATTTGAACTTTAGACCAGGCATAAAATATTTCAAAATAAGCCATAGCAAGTCCTATTAAGAAAATATACCAGACATAATCTTTTACAATAACATTCTTCCTGGCCAGGAAATTACCTATTGCTTCATTGGCAAAGTAACTCACTCCAGCAAGGGGAATGACAATAAGCAATGGAAGGAGTACCATTAGGGTGAGAAAACCATCAGCCGATTTTGAATCATTAAAATTGCTGTAATATTTTACAAGAGTATTGGGTACACCAAATGCCATCAATGGCATTAGAATAGCAGATGAGGAAAGAATTACTCCTACCAGGCCATAATACTCATCAGTGAGAAAACGGGTGTAAAGGAAAAGTGTATTGATAGCTCCTATCGCAAATCCAAGATAAGTGATAGTAGTATTCTTTAACGATTGTTTAAAAATTATTCCCATTACAACAGCTTAGCCAGCTTTGCGGTAAGCGTTCTTCTGTTATATTCTTTAATATTTACTGAAGATACCATTAAATTACCTTGCTGATAAAGATGAAACCATTTTAAAATTACAGCTTTAAGATCTACTAAAGAATTGTAATTACAAACGACACCCGAGTTGGTACGTTTTACAATTTCTCCGCCATCCCAATGTTCAGGCCCTATGGCTAAGATTGGCCTTTTGGCCGCAAGATATTCAAATAGTTTTCCAGGAATAATACCTCGCGTATTTGCTGCATCAATCTCTACTAAAAGTAATAACTGAGAACTCCTCTGATAATTAACTGCCTCCTCGTGGGTGACATATTCTTTAATCCTTGTATAGTTCTTTAGCCCATTATCATTTATGCTATTTAAAACATCCTGGCCAACCACCCCAATTAGATTTAATTGAAAGACATTCCGAAAAGTTTCATTTTCACCAATGATCTCGGACAGTACTTTCCAAAGGTTTTCCGGATTTCTTCCGGTAAGAAGTGAACCAATATGGGAAAGTGTAAATTTCTTATCCAGGGCACTAAAGGGTAGTTCGCTTTCTGGAATATCATAGCCATTGGTAATTACATACACTGGATTCGTGGTAATTGATTCAAATTCAACTTTAGTAGTATTGCTGGTAACCAAAAGCTTATCGCAACCATTTGCAACTTCTTTTTCCAATAGACGATGTTTCCTTTCTGAAGCTTTAGTTAGTCTTAGTTTACTGTGATAACCTATAGAAGTCCATGGATCCCGAAAATCCGCTAGCCACTTAACATCAAGATTCTTTTTTAGTTCCAAACCAATTAAATGGAGGCTATGGGGAGGGCCAGTCGTAATTATTGTGTCTATTTCCTCCTTTTTAATTATACCCGTTAAAAACCGGACTGAAGGCCTTACCCAGTACTTTCTGGCATCAGGAATAAACACATTGCCCCTTATCCACAGTAAAAAATTTTCTAATAAGGAAGCATTGTCATCACTTATAACCCCTGAACTTATTTGTTTAGTTTTCTTTTTACTTAAAAATCCAGCATATAAATAAGGTTCGAAGATCTTGCTTGTATAAATAGTAACATTCTCAGGAATTTCTTTAGTAAGGCTACTATCAGTAATAGGATACTTTGGGTTTTCAGGAATATAAATGACGGGGTGTATGTCAAATTCAGGTAGATACTTTACAAATTTCAGCCATCGCTGAACCCCCGGACCCCCGGCAGGGGGCCAATAATAACTAATGATAAGGACCTTATGCATTATCCCTCCTTCTTTTTTCGCAAACGAAATACTGAAAATAAGCCACCCCCTAAAAACACTATAATCATCAAAATAGAACTTGCCAGAGTAATTTTTCCACCGATTTCAATTACATCCGGTTCAAACTTAAACTCTACTATATGATTGCCCTTTGGGATATTCAATGCTCTTAATGCGTAATTGACTTTAAAATGACTTACCAATTTACCATCAATATAAGCCTTCCAATCCCCGGGATAGTACATTTCTGAAAATACCGCAAGTCCGTTATTTGAATTGTTTGTGATATAGGTTAAATGATTAGGCTTATATTCCTTGAGGTTAATGTAAGCCAAAGAATCTTTTGGAAAATTAAATTGCTTTATTTGAGAAAAATCAAAGGTGTTAACAACGGCTTCATTAAGAACATCCAAACTATCCAGTGCCTTAATTTCTTCATCGGCACTTTGTACTTTTATAAGCCTTTTAATAAACCAAGCATTACCATTGACTTCAGGATTTGTAATCGCATAATTACTACCTTCTTCATCTTTTTGAACAATATATTTTACATTAAGCATATTAAGGACTCGCAAATTATTTCTATAAATATGGAAATCAAATAAATCCTGCATCGCTGCAGGTTTTGCAGCATGATAGCCTCCAATAGACTGATAAAAATAGGATGTTCTGGCTCCGTTAAGGCCTTCTGAAGGGTCATAAACCCTGAATACTCCGTCGTCTTCGGCAATCCGCTTGTCCATTGGCAACTGCTGAAACGGTTGGTTCATCCTTTTTTGCCTGTCAAAATCTTTCTCATTCACATACCGAAGATCAACACCTACCAGGTCAAAAATTACCAACAAAGAGAGGGTCAAAATCACCACATTTTCCTTAAGCCTCCCTTTAAGATAGAGCCAAATAGCAAGACCGGCTAACAGCACATATATTAAAGATCGAATGGTATCATTAACATAAACAGCCTCCCTGTCTCGCTTTATCATCGTCATTACCTCATCGCCAAAATATTTCTGATACGTGTTATCATTTAAACCCGTAAAATCAAAAACTCCTTTAATTATGAAAAGTGTAATTCCGAGTCCCACAACAATAATTAAACTCGTTTTCAAAGCCGTTAGTTTTTTACTCTTTGCTATAGAGGGCTTAAATACTTGTACTAATGCCATTACTGCGAGGATGGGCGCACAGAGTTCTAAGATTACCTGAATGGAAGAAACCGCTCTGAATTTGTTATAAAGTGGAAAATAGTCAATCATAAAATCGGTAAGAAGACCAAAGTTCTTTCCCCAGGATAAAAAGAGTGAAATTAAAGTTCCTCCTAATAACCACCATTTTAAACGTCCTTTAACTAAAAACAACCCTAAGACAAAAAGAAAAATTATAATTGCACCAATATAAGCCGGTGCTGCTACACCCGGTTGATTTCCCCAATACAATGGAAGAGAACTACTAAATTCCAGAGCCTTTGTTCGTGGTAATCCCTGTTCTGTCAGATATTCATAAGCTTTGGAATTAGTGCCTAGGTCTTCATTATTACTACCTCCAAAAAGTCTGGGAACAAATAAATCCAGAGATTCAGCTATTCCATAACTGTATTGAGTTATGTATTCCTTATCTAGTCCCTCCAAGTTTTCTTTGGCAGACCCGTCCGGGTTTATCGTAAGTTCTGACTTGCCTCTTGTGCTCCAATCCGCATATTCTTTGGTTGCCATAAGGGATGTCGCATTAGCGGTAATCCCCAAAATTACTGCTACAATAAGCAGTCCCACAGAAATGAAAAAGTGTTTCAGTTTATTTTTTTTAATGGCATCAACTAAATATGCAACTCCGAGCACGAGAATAAGTAACATAAAATAATAGGTCATCTGGAAATGATTTGCCCCTATTTCCAAAGCCATAGCCAGGGATGTAAGGATAAAACCCCAGATGTACTTTTTTCTAAAAGTAAGTATAATACCGCCTAATAGAATTGGTAAATACCCTATGGCATGGGCCTTCGCATTGTGCCCTACCCCCAGAATTATAATAAGATAGGTAGAAAAACCAAAAGCTAGTGCACCAAAGATCGCTAACCCATAATCCACCTTTAAGCAACATAATAATATATAGAATCCAACAAAATACAGGAATAAATAATCTGCCGGACGGGGAAGAAATCGAATAGTTCTATCAAGCTTTCTTACATAATCATGCGGATAATAAGCTCCTAATTGATATGTTGGCATCCCCCCAAAAGCACTATTAGTCCAATAGGGCTCCTCATTAGAATTTTTCCGAAAATCATTTTGCTCCTTAGCCATTCCGGTATATTGAATAATATCGGACTGGATGATGGTTTTACCCTGAAGTACGGGGTAGAAGTAGGCCAGAGAGGCAACAATAAAAAAAACAAGCGCAAAAAAATGGAAAAATAAAGCCTTTGTACCTCTATTCATTGGTTGCTTTAGTGGTAATGGTTATTCAATTTCTTCAAAATCTATAAACTCCCCTAATTGTTCGGAATCCTTATTCGTTCGTACTGTTTTTTTATCGATACTAATATCTCCATCATTAGTATTCCCCTCCTGATTTTGATAGCCTTGAAATTGTTCAAATTTTTCTTTAAAATGCTTCTCTGTCTTTCGCGCAGCATAGCCAAATATTCTGGGGCCAAACCATTTAGCAAATAATTTGAGCGTATAGTATACCAGAAGTATTATTAAAATCGTTCTTAAAAAACCCATAATGTCTGAATTTTATATATCAAAAATACAATTCCAACGTTGTATTAACATTACAAAATTCATAAAATAATTATAAAATCTACCTGATGTTTCGAGTTATTGAGCTAAAAATTATTAAAAATGCCATTTTTTTATTAGCATTATTGACCCCTTTATTAGGTATCTGCCAATATACAGATGTAATTAATTCTAACCGACCTGGTTTATCTGTAAGCGCCTATGCAGTGGGAAAAGGAGTCCCTCAGCTAGAATTGGGATTTTCTTACGAAAAGCGGGACCACGCAGATCTGAATTATGATTCAAATATATACGGCCTGGATTTTTCAGTACGCTATGGCTTGTTATTGGAGAATCTAGAGTTAAATTGGGAAGGTACTTATCAAAATCAGATTATCACCTACAATTCCCTCGGATTTATAGAATCAAGAACCAATTTTTCAAGAAACCGCCTTGGGGCAAAGTATTTGGTTTTTGATCCATTTAAAAATCCGGAAAGAAACAAGCCAAACTTGTATAGTTGGAAGGCCAACAACAAATTTGAATTTAAAAATTTAATCCCGGCAATCTCCGTATATGCAGGGGCCAATTTTGTTATTGGCGACAATCCATTTTATCCTGCAGATCCCACAGTTTCTCCGAGGGTTATGTTGGCAACTCAAAGCAGGCTTACCCCCAGATTTGTTTTGATCTCCAATATTTCTTATGATAGAATTGCAACGGATGACCCGGAATTGGGCTATACACTTTCCCTATCTCACGCACTTAGAAATCCTAAATGGAGTATATTTTTGGAAAACCAGGGTGTTAGCAGTGATCGTTATTCAGACATATTGTTAAGAGGTGGTGGGGCGTATTTGGTGAATGAAAATTTTCAGGTTGATGCGAATCTGGGTGGCAGTTTCAAGAACTCTCCAAGCCGCCTTTTTGTTTCAGTTGGAGCATCATACAGACTAGACTTTCATAAGGATGTCCTGATCCCTATTGAAGATCAGAAGGCTGGTGAAAATGGTGGGCCGATTAAAAAGAATTCTATGAAGAAAAAAACAACTAAAGGACGGAAAAAAGGGAAAGGAGCTGAGGATATAGACCTGGGGCCTTCCAAAAAAGATATGAAAAAGCAGAAGAAAGATAAAAAAAAGAAAACTTCAGATAAAGGAGTAATTGATTTTTAACATACACTCTTAGCTATGCCATTTAGTATTTTGAATTAGTGAAAATTGTCTTAAAAATTGATTCCTTCACCAAATATCTCTTATCTTGACCATACAAATAAATGGTATGGTAAGGCTCGAAGAAGCTACTACAAAATCGGATCTAAAAAAGTTTATAAAATTCCCTTTTTACATTTATAAGAAATCTCCTTATTGGGTACCTCCCCTTATTTCAGATGAATTAGAAACTTTTGATAAACAAAAAAATCCTAATTTTAGTAATGCGGAAGCCAGGTTTTTTCTTGCCTATAAGAAAAGTGAATTAGTAGGAAGAGTTGCAGCTATAATCAATTGGATAGAGGTAAATGAACAACAAATCTCAAAAATGCGATTTGGCTGGTTTGATTTTATAGATGACCTGGAGGTTTCTAAAGCATTGCTCGATAAGGTAGCAGAAATTGGAAAAAATAATAAGCTGGATTTTATGGAAGGTCCGGTCGGGTTTTCACATCTGGATAAAGTGGGCGTATTAGTTGAAGGTTTTGACCATATGGGAACTATGATTACCTGGTACAATCATCCTTACTATAAGGGCCATTATGATCACCATGGCTTCATTAAGGAAAAGGAATATATGGAAAATAAATTTCCAGCCAGTAATACCAAACCTGAACACTTTATTAGAATTCAGGCATTAATAAAAAAAAGGTATGGTTTAAGGGAAATGACTTTTACCAAATCTGCAGATATTATGCCTTGGGCAGACCAGATGTTTGATTTGTTTAATGAAACATATGCAAAGTTATCTTCATTTGTCCCTTTAACCGAAGAGCAAAAAGCTTATTTTAAGAATAAATATATTGGTTTAGTTAATCCTGAGTATATAAAATTTGTAATTGACAGTAATAACAGACTTGTAGCATTTGCTATAGTAATGCCTTCATATGGCCCTGCATTGCAAAAAGCCAACGGCAGATTGTTTCCCTTTGGTTTCCTTTTTCTTTTAAATGCCAAAAAAAACAGCAGAGATGTAATTTTTTACCTTATTGGTGTTCATCCGGAATATCAGAATAAAGGAGTTACCGCAATAATTATGGACGAATATCACAAAGTTTTTCAGGCGAAAAAAATAAGGAATTGTTACAGAACTCCCGAATTGGAGGAAAATGTTGCTATCCGACAATTATGGAAGCATTTTGATCCAAAAATTTATAAGCGAAGAAGGACTTATAGAAAAACGCTATAGAAACTATCCATTGTAATAATTTCTGAAGGTACAAATTGAAATTCCGGCTATACTTATTCCCCCATAGCCGCTGCTACAGCTGCAGATAACCTTTTATAAGTTCCATTCTGCAATCTATCTCTTATTGCCGAAAATGCATCCAGTGTTACTGCAACATCTTCCAAGGTATGAGTAGTTGTTGGTATCATTCTCAGTAAGATCATTCCCTTAGGAATTACCGGATATACGACTATTGAACAAAATATACCATAATTCTCTCTTAAATCCTTAACTAAAGCCATGGCCTCAGGGATACTACCATTAAGATAAACAGGCGTAACACAACTGGTGGTCGTTCCAATATCAAAGCCCCTTTCTTTGAGTCCATTTTGCAAGGCATTTACATTTTCCCATAGTTTCTCTCTTAGCTCAGGCTTTGAGCGTAACATATCAAGGCGTTTTAATGCTCCTTTCACATAAATCATCGGGAGTGATTTTGCAAACATTTGAGAACGCAAATTATATTTCAAATAATCAATAATTCCCTTATCGGCAGCCAGGAAGGCGCCAATTCCTGCCATAGATTTTGCAAATGTTGCAAAATATACATCTATATCGTCCTGAATACCCTGTTCTTCACCAGCTCCGGCACCAGTCTTGCCTAAGGTTCCGAAACCGTGGGCATCATCTACCAATAATCTGAAATTATATTCCTTTTTTAGCGCAACAATTTCTTTAAGCTTACCTTGTTCCCCACGCATTCCAAAAACACCTTCTGAGATCACCAGAATTCCACCGCCGGTTTGTTCCGCCATTTTGCTAGCGCGCTCCAAATTCTTTTTTAAGCTCTCTATATCGTTATGCACAAATGTAAATCGTTTGCCCATATGCAAACGCACTCCATCTATTATACAGGCATGGGAATCTACATCATAAACAATAATATCATCTTTAGAAACAAGGGCATCAATTGTAGATAAAATGCCCTGATAACCGAAATTAAGCAGATAAGAAGATTCTTTATGGACAAAATCAGCTAATTCCTCTTCTAATTGCTCATGAAAATCTGTATGTCCACTCATCATTCGTGCGCCCATGGGGTATGCTGCTCCATATTCAGCCGCAGTATCACCATCTACCTTTTTAATTTCAGGTAAATTAGCCATACCCAGGTAATCATTAATACTCCAGGTAATCACTTCTTTTCCCTGAAATTTCATACGGTTTGAAATTGGGCCTTCCAATTTTGGAAAAACAAAATATCCTTCTGCCTGGGATGCCCATTTACCCAAAGGTCCTTTATTCTCAATGATTCTCGCAAATAAATCTTTCATCTGGCCTCGTTTGGTTAGTTCACAAAATTATGGAATTTTGATCACGATTCATAAATTATTTTAATTGGCAATAAAAAAGGCAACAGTGGGTTACTGTTGCCTTCAATATCTTAACCTATATGTTTATTTCACATATTGAACTTGCTGCTCTTCTTCAACATTTTTACTGTCAAAAAATCCCTGGTCACTCATCCACTGATCACTGTATATCTTACTCATATACCTGGAACCATGATCGGGAAATATAACAACCACATTGCTGTCTTTAGTGAATTCGCCCTGGGCACTTAATTGTTTAACTGCCTGCATAACGGCTCCACTAGTATAACCGACAAAAATACCCTCTGTACAGGAAATTTCCCTTGCGGTATGGGCGCTTTCCTCATCTGTAACTTTGATGAATTCGTCAATGACCTTAAAATCAGTGGCATCAGGAATTAAGTTTTTACCAAGACCTTCTATTCGATAGGGATATATTTCATCATTATCGAATTCCCCGGTTTCATGAAACTTTTTCAAAACAGACCCATAAGCATCAACTCCTATAATCCTGATATTCGGGTTTTGCTCCTTTAAAAATCGAGCAGTACCCGAAATAGTACCACCTGTACCACTACAGGCTATCAAGTGAGTTACATTACCATTTGTTTGTTCCCAAATTTCAGGACCGGTGGTTTTATAATGCGCTAGTATATTTAGTGTATTAAAATATTGATTGATATAGACAGATCCCTTAATTTCTTCATGCAGGCGTTTTGCAACCTGGTAATATGATCTGGGATCATCCGCACTTACGTGAGCAGGACAAACATATACTTTTGCACCCATAGAACGCAGCATATCAATCTTGTCCTTCGAAGACTTGGAACTAACAGCCAGTACGCATTCGTAGCCTTTTATAATACTCACCATCGCAATACTAAAACCTGTATTCCCGGAAGTAGTCTCAATAATTGTATTACCTGGCTCAAGAATGCCGTTTTTTTCTGCTTCATCAATAATATATGAGGCTATTCTATCCTTAGAGGAGTGCCCCGGATTGAAGGCTTCAATCTTTGCGTAAAAATTGCCTGTTAGAGGCGCAGTAATCTGGTTTAGCCTAACGAGTGGGGTGTTCCCTATTAAATCAAGGATCGAGTTATGAGCATTTATCTTATTATCCATAAAGAAAGGTTAGTTAAATATTTCTTTTTTAATAGATTCTAATCTGGCGACAAAATTACCATTTTTTTTTTATTTACCCGTTTTACCTTCTAAATCTATTAGAAAACTATATTCTTTAGCAGTTTCTTTCAGTGCCTCAAATCTTCCGGAGGCACCACCATGGCCAGCATCCATGTTGGTATAAAGAAAGAGTTTATTCTTATCCGTTTTAAAAGTTCTCAGTTTTGCGACCCATTTAGCTGGTTCCCAATATTGAACCTGAGAATCATGTAATCCAGTGGTTACAAGCATATTAGGGTAATCTTGTGGGACAACATTATCATATGGGGAGTAAGATTTCATATAGTCATAGTATTCTTTCTTATTTGGATCACCCCATTCATCAAATTCTCCGGTAGTTAATGGGATTGAATCATCCAGCATCGTTGTAATAACATCTACAAAAGGAACCGCTGCTATCACCCCGTTATAAAGACCAGGAGCCATATTAACAATTGCACCCATTAGCAAACCACCGGCAGAACCGCCATAGGCATATAAATGCTCCTTACTGGTGTATTTTTTTTCAATTAAAAATTCGGAACAATCAATAAAATCTGTGAAAGTATTTTTCTTGTTCAGGAGTTTTCCTTCTTCATACCAAGGTCTGCCCAAATATTCTCCACCCCGCACATGCGCAATAGCATAAACAAAACCTCTATCTAAAAGGCTTAACCTAACAGTTGAAAAATAAGGATCTGAGGTACTGCCGTATGAACCATAGGCATATTGTAAAAGTGGACTATTTCCGTCTAATTTGGTGTCTTTGTGATAAATCAAAGAGATAGGTACTTTTGCACCATCGCGGGCTGTTGCCCATATTCGTTCCGAACGATAATTCTCTTTATTAAATTTACCTCCTAATACTTCTTGTTCTTTTTTAATTTCCTTCACCTTAGTACCCATATTGAAATCAATAATGGCGTATGGCGAAGTCATTGAATTAAATACAAAGCGAAAAATATCAGTATCAAAATCAGGGTTTGTATAAGGGTATGCTACATAAGTTTCATTATCAAATGGGATATAATAGCTGTCGGAATTATCCCATTTCGTAATCTTTAGCTGATTAAGGCCATTATCGCGTTCTGTGAGGACATAGTAATCCTTGAATATTTCAATATCCTGAAGGAGAATATCGGGCCTGTGTGAAATAAATTCTTCCCAATTTTCAGAAGATGTATTTTTCTCATCAACCTTCATTAATTTAAAATTGGTAGCTTTATCTTTATTTGTGAGTATATAAAAGTTGCTTTCAAAATGATAAATAGAATACTCTAAGCCTCTTTCTCTTTCCGAAAATAATTTAAAATCCCCATTGGGGTTGTCAGCATTAAGTATTTGAAATTCAGATGTTAATGTACTATATGAACCAATGATTATATATTTTTTGGATTTTGATTTGTAAACAAACGAATTGAAAGTATCATCCTGCTCATGAAATATTAATTCATCTTCCTCACTTGGAAGTCCCAGAACATGTTTGTATATCTTATCGGATCGCAAAGTAACCGGATCTTTCTTTGTATAAAATAACGTTTTATTGTCATTCGCCCAGACTGCACTCCCTGTAGTATTATCTATCTTATCAGTATAAATTTCACCTGTTTCAAGGTTTTTTATCTGAATGTGGTATTGTCTTCTGCTAATTGTATCCGTACCAAATGCTGCGAGTTTGTTATCCGGACTTACAGTAACACCTCTAAGGTCATAATATTCATGCCCTTCTGCAAGTTCATTACAATTGAAAATTATTTCTTCCGCAGATTCAAGTTTGCCCATTTTTCGCGAATAGATGGGGTATTCCTTCCCAATTTCATACCTTGTTATGTACCAATATCCATTTAGTTTGTAAGGCAGGGAAGAATCATCTTCCTTTATTCGTCCTTTCATTTCCTCAAACAAATCCTCCTGGAAAGATTTAGTATGATCGGTAAGGGAGTTGTAATAATTATTTTCTTCTTCCAAATAAGCTAGTACCTCCTTATTGTCCCGTTGGTTTAGCCACAAATAGTCATCCACGCGTATATCATCATGCTTTACTAATTTAACAGGTATTCTTTTAGCCGCGGGGGCGTTCATTACTTCCATATTTTGATTTTGATTCTGGCATGAAGCGGCCATGATAAGAATAATAAATAAAACGATTCTTCTTTTAAGAAAGTATATCATTAAAATTAATTTTAAAGGAAGCAATTTAGTAATTTTGATTTTAGCAAAACTAAATAGAACAATATGTTTGGAGACTTAATGGGAATGATGGGAAAACTAAAAGAAACCCAGGAAAAGGTAAAAGCCACTAAAGAACGATTAAATTCGGTTATTCTTGAAGAAAAATCGTCCGATGACCTTCTTTCTGTAACCATCACGGCTAATAGAACTTTAAAAACTATTACTATAAATGATCATCTCCTTCAGGACAAGGAACAATTGGAGGATTATCTGGTCCTTACCCTAAATAAGGCCATAGAAAAAGCGACTGAAATAAATGAAGCAGAATTAGCCGCAGTAGCCAAAGAAGGAATGCCTGATATTCCAGGTATGGATTCCTTATTTAAATAAATATTCATTGACAATATCAAAACTAAACAAGGGAATTAAGCTTCTCCTATTAGTTAATTAAGTATGAAAGTTGGTTGATTTTTAATACATTTAAGAAAAAAACTCACTTTATGATTAAGATTAATAAGCAAGAAAACAACACCTATAATTTCTCTCTAAACACCACTACTGGTAATGCCTTGCTCTATAGTGTTGGGTTTTCAAGTAAAGAAGAGATTAAGAATGTTGTTAGTGGTTTGAAACTGTTAGATAAGCAACATTATAAATTCGAGCGTAAAACTGACCATAACGGAAATTTTCTTTTTAACCTCAAGGATAAAAAGGGGCAGCTTATTGGCAATAGCCAACTTTACGGGTCCGAGGCAGGAATGGAGAACGGCATAAAAAATCTTAAAAAAAGAATTGCTATCCTAAAAGTTTCTGAAAGCTTATAGTGTTTTTAAGGTTTTTAGTAAAGTTTCGTGCATTTGATCGGTATAGTCCATATGAGTAACTATACGTAATTTCGAATTTCCCATATCAATTATATAAATGTCCTTTTTCTGAAGTTTTAGAATAAAATCCTCTGCGCTTAAATAGCCTTCATTTAATTCAAAGATTATAATATTGGTCTCCAAAGGCTCTACTGTCTTAATAAAGTGTAAACTTTCAAGTAATGCACCAATTTCTCTTGCTTTTTTATGATCATCTGCAAGACGGTCAATTTGGTTATCCAGCGCATAAATGCCGGCTGCAGCCATAAAACCAGCCTGACGCATACCTCCGCCCAATATTTTTCTAATGCGCAAGGCCCTGTCAATCAAATCTTTATCGCCAACCAAAACTGAACCCACAGGGCATCCCAGTCCTTTACTAAGACAAACACTAATGGTGTCAAATAATTCCCCATACTGCTTTGCAGTTTCCCCTTTTTTAACCAAAGCATTCCATATCCTGGCCCCATCCATATGATATGCCAGACCGTGCTTTTGACAAACTTCTTTAATACGAACCAGTTCAGAAAAATTCCAACACGCTCCTCCGCCTTTGTTGGTAGTATTTTCTGCGCAAACTAAAGAAGTCAAAGGGCTATGGTAAAAATCAGGTGGGTTTATGGCCCCCTCAACCTGATCTGAGGTCATCATGCCTCGATGACCATCAATTAATTTACAGGAAACACCACTATTAAAACTTACTCCCCCACCCTCATAATTATAAACATGGGCATACTTATCACAAATCAATTGATCCCCTGGTTTGGTGTGAAGTTTAATTGCAGTTTGATTTGTCATTGTGCCACTGGGAAAATACAAGGCAGCTTCCCTGTTAAACAAATTAGCTACTTTTTCTTCCAGCCTGTTAACTGTGGGGTCGTCCTTAAAAACATCATCACCTACATCTGCAGACATCATGGCATCTAACATCCCGGGGGAAGGTTTGGTAACCGTATCACTAATTAAATTTATTTTCATAGACCTTTAAATGTATCAATCAATTCATACAATCCATACCAATGGGAGATCCATCCGGTATTTTAGGAACTTCTATAACTTTGAATTCATCTGGTTCGCTATAAAAGTAATTAACTCTTCTTATCATTTCCATGGCATCTACATTATTCTTGCTAGATTGTAAAAATGTTTTAATTGATTTAAGTCTGTGATTAGCTATGGCATTTACCTGGGGATGTACAGCTTTATGGGCCGCCAGATTCATTATGTGAAAAAGTACGCGATAATTAATTGACTTCTGAACTTCGTTTAAATAAGGGTCTTTCAGGTCTTTTTCGATTGTACTCTGCACCAGTTGATTAAGAACATATTCCAGACCAATTTGTTGGGTATCTATACTTTTTTGCTGTATTAACCTTGAGGCCCTTTCGGGGTGCAACAGTAATCCTAAGGTCATATCCGAAGCTGTTTCCGGGGCAGAGAGAGCATCAAAAGAAACTCCTGTCCTGCCAGTAATAGATTCACGGTTTCTAGGGTAACCGATAGCCCTTGGTGGAAATAGTGATAATTTTTCCCTGGGGATGGCTATTACATTTGCATCCAATGTTTCCAACAGCACCTTAAGCGCCTGAATCTGGGAGCTTTTATCAAGGGTTTCAACTGTTTTCTGACCATCGCCTTTTACCGCATAGTTATAGTCAAGTCCACCAATCAATTTCGCTACGGCTTCCGTCTGATATCTATGAAAAAAATAAAGTGGAGAAAAAACATCTTCCAAAACTGAATTTGGTTCATTTTTACGAATGTTATCGATAGAAAAATTTCCAATAGCAATTTTCCTGATATTCAAAACGTTTTGCAGCTCCGCACCGGCGCTCTTTCCATTATCCCATAAATGCGCCAGGGAATGTGCTCCACCAAAAGGCCTGGCATCCTGATCGGATATAAAGCGAAGTCCTTTACCGGAGGCCTCTTCCAATATCTTATTCAGGGCCTGCTTTTCGTTTGTACCCTTTGCAAATTCGGAATAAGAGTAGGCAACAGTAGTTTTGTCCCATTCGCCAATTCCGGTGCCATAAGCCTGTGAAAAATCTATTTCCCCATTTAAAATTTTTAACTGAGGATGTGGATAATCCATTACCGACGCTCTTTGATTCGTACTTGCGGCAAAATTATGTGTAAACCCAAGAGTATGACCAATTTCGTGAGCAGACAATTGTCTTATTCGTGCCATAGCTAATTCCAGCATCTTATTATAATTATCATCCCTTTCTTCAAAAGGTTTATTCGTCAGGGCCTGTGCTATTAAAAAATCCTGTCTGATCCTTAAACTGCCCAAACTTACGTGCCCTTTGATTATTTCACCTGTTCTGGGGTCAGTAATACTACTACCGTAACTCCAACCTCTTGTAGAACGATGTACCCATTGAATGACATTATATCTTACATCCAATGGATCAGCATTATCTGGTAATATTTTTAACTGAAACGCGTCTTTATAGCCTATTGCTTCAAAAGCCTCATTCCACCACATGCCTCCCTCTAATAAAGCCGTTCTTACTGGTTCGGGGGTACCATTGTCCAGGTAATAAATAATAGGTTCTAAAGCCTCACTCACTTCGGCCTCCGGATTCTTTTTAGACAAACGGTGTCTGGTAATAAATCGCTTGAGAATAGGTTCCTGCACAGGTGTGGCATAGTCATAATATGAAAATGGGTATGAACCGCTTCTGGGATCAAAAACCCTTTCTTTATAGTTTGTATCAGGCAACTCAATGAACGAATGGTGCTGCGCTACCGTTACCAAATTCGGGTTGGGGGAAACTGATCTTATAAAATTCCCTTTAGAATCTCCTTTAAAGGTAATTGTTACATCAAATTCAACATTTTTGGGAAATGCTCTTATTCTTTCCAGTGCCATTGCGCTTTTACTCTTATCAAGCGTGTATGAACCCTGTTCTTTTTGCTTTAACCGTTTTGCAACCCCATGGACGTCCTGAATTAAAAAATCACTAAGATCAATAATATATTTCCCCGTTGATTCTTCTTCTATTTTAAATCCAAAAAGTACAGATTTAGCAAAAGCCTCTTCCACAGATTTTTTTTCCAGGCTATTGTCCGTAAGTGCCCTGTATTTTAAATTGGGCTGAATTAATAGCAGTTTATTTCCAGCTTTTTTAAAATATACAAGTTGTTCATTTCCAAGCTGTCCCCTATCTAAACCTATATCATTACTTCCAATCCCGCTACTTAAAGAATATACATAAAGAAAAGGCTTTTCAAGTTCATCAATCTCCAGGTAGATCTTATCACTGGATGAGTCATAATAGAAATCATAAAAACCTTCATACTTTTGAAAAGTTTTACTCTTTTCAGAAAATTGCGCATTTATTAAAGAACAATAAAAAAGAGATAGAAAAAAAGCGCAAAAATAGTTTTTCATCATTTTGTTGGTTGAATTTTTAAATTTATACAAAATTGATTGCACAACCATACTTTAGCTTTATTTTTGATGAAAATTCAAATTAATGATAACAACAGATCAACATAAAGATCTTATAGAACGCCTTGGCGCGTTGAGGAGGTATCTTTGACATTGATGCCAAACTAATAGAAATAGAAAACGAAGAGGAAAAAACTCTGGCTCCCGACTTTTGGGATGATCCCCAAAATGCGCAAATACAAATGAAACTTGTACAATCCAAAAAAAAATGGGTTATCGATTTCAGTGCTGCAGAGGAATTCGTTAATGACCTGGAAATCCTTTTGGAATTTGCAAAGGAAGGGGAAGTATCTGATGAAGAGGTAACTAATCAATATAATCTTGCACTTGAGAGCATAGAAATTCTTGAATTCAGAAACATGCTTTCTGAAGAAGGAGATAATATGACCGCTATACTTCAAATTACTGCCGGTGCGGGGGGAACTGAAAGTTGTGACTGGGCAGCCATGCTTATGAGAATGTACATGATGTGGAGTGAAAAAAATGGTTACAAGATAAAGGAGCTCAATTATCAGGAAGGTGATGTGGCAGGTATTAAAACTGTTACCTTAGAAATTGATGGTGAATTTGCATTTGGCTGGTTGAAGGGAGAAAATGGTGTTCACCGGCTTGTGCGCATTTCTCCATTTGATAGTAATGCCAAGAGGCATACCTCTTTTGCATCGGTATATGTATATCCCCTGGTTGATGATAGTATTGAAATAGAAATAAATCCGTCAGATATTGAAATTACCACTTCCAGGTCTAGCGGAGCAGGCGGACAGAACGTAAACAAAGTGGAAACTAAAGTACAGTTGGTCCATAAACCTTCAGGTATTCAAATTTCATGTTCTGATTCCAGGTCTCAGCACGATAATAGAGCTACCGCACTAAAGATGTTAAAATCTCAATTATATGAGATTGAACTGCGCAAGAAACAGGAAGCCCGGAGCGAAATAGAATCTTCAAAAATGAAGATAGAATGGGGCTCACAAATCAGGAATTATGTAATGCACCCATATAAACTGGTCAAGGATGTTCGGACAGGAAAAGAAACAGCTAATGTTGATGCGGTAATGGACGGACATATTGATGAATTTTTAAAAGCCTACCTGATGGCAACAGGACAAAATGAAGTTTAGTTATTTCTTTGATGATTTTAGAACCTTAAAAACACAAAAATTAGCCCGTAATGATAAAAATATATCATAACCCCAGATGCCGTAAATCCCGTGAAGGTCTTGCAATAGTGGAATCTTCGGGTAAAGATTTTGAAATAATCAACTATCTTGAGGAAGTTCCTACAAAGAAGGAATTGAGCGAAGTCTTAGGCTATTTGTCCTTAAGTCCTGTTCAATTGGTACGCAAAAATGAAGCAATCTGGAAAGAAAAGTATAAAGGAAGAATACTGTCGGATGAACAAATTATTGATGCCATGATAAAATATCCCAAATTAATTGAACGCCCCATAGTTATTAAGGGAAATAGGGCGGTTATTGGCAGACCGGCAGAGACTATTATTGAACTACTCGAACAATGAGAATTTTTTGATATAAATTTGAGTAGTGTTTAAGGGTCGACCTCTTTTAACAAACATTTAACCGGATAAGAATAATCCTTCGTCTAATTTTACAAAATATTGAAAGTAATGAGACTCAACTTCACATATATAGTGTTAGCTTTTTTGTTTTTGGTAGTAGTGATACCTGAAGTAAATGCCCAATACGGTTATAATAATCGAACTAACAATAGGTATTCCAGCACGAGAAGTCAAATACCTCGTGTAGGGCAATACGATCGCGAACCAGAGAATCTTACGGCCGAAGAAATTGTGGAAAGAATAATGCCTAAAATTACGGAAGCCATAGAACTAAATGATTTTGAACAAGCGGTTGTTACCTCCATCCTTACAAAGTATGTGCAACAGAGCATTGAACTTCAAATTTTAGAGTTACCGGCAAATAAAACTAAAGAAGCGGGTGAAAAAATACGAGAAAATCAAAAGGAAGAATTGAAAGCAGGTCTCCCTGAAGATAAATTCAACCAATTGATGGAATTCCAAAAGGAAGGGTATAATAAAATGAAAAAGAAAAAAAAGAAGAAGAATAAGAATAAGATTAAGAAAGCTGAGAATTAATGAGAATACTCTTAGCTATAATCTGTTTATTTGTCCATTTAACTTTACATTCCCAAAGACCAGCTCCAATTAATATTACAGGAACTGTTATCGATTCTGATACAGGTGAACCCCTTGAATATGCTACCCTGATTTTACAGTCAGTACGCAATCCAGAGCGAGTTACAGGTGGGGTAACTGATGTTAATGGCCAGTTTAATGTGGAGACTTTTTACGGACAATACAATGTAAGAGTAGAATATATTTCTTATAAAACATATGAACTCAAAACACAAAACTTTAGGGCATCAACTGATCTGGGGACAATAGAATTGCAAATAGATGCCCAGCAATTGGAAGAAGTAGAAATTATTGCGGAAAAGACCACATTAGAACTTCGTCTTGACAAAAAAATATACAATGTAGGCCAGGATCTTACGGTAAGAGGCGGAACTGTGACAGATGTTTTAGACAATATCCCTTCTGTTACGGTAGATGTAGAGGGAAATATTAGTTTAAGAGGAAATGAAAGTGTTAGGATCCTGATTAATGGGAAACCTTCTGCCCTATCGGGAATTAATCCTGAAACCTTACAACAATTACCTGCAGAAACCATCGAAAAAGTAGAGGTTATTACGAATCCATCGGCGCGGTATGATGCGGAAGGAACAGGAGGTATCATTAATATAATACTCAAAAAAGGAAAAAATTCCGGGCTAAACGGGTCCTTGAATTTGTTTGCCGGATATCCGGATAACTATGGAGGTGCACTTAGCTTAAATCTAAGGCGGGAGAAATTTAACTTTTTTATTAATACGACTTATAGATATAGAAACGCTCCCGGTAATGCTTTGTTTGAGCAGGAAAATTTTAATCCTGATGGGACTACCGCAAGTTTTCAAAATGAAATACGTGATTACCAAAGACAAGGTGCAGGATTCAATAACAATTTTGGTTTTGAAATTTTTATTAACCCAACTACAAGTATTACGAATTCCTTTGTTTACAGGACTTCGAACGGTGAAGACACAGTGAATGTTGATTTTTTTAATTTTGATGCAAATGGAGATCCTACGGTACAAAGAAACAGGTTTACAACTGAGGCAGAAGATGAAAATGACATACAGTATTCGTTTAATTTTATGAAGAAATTCAATGACGAAGGACATGAATTAGTAATCGATTATCAATATTCAACTGGCTCCGAAATTGAAAATTCGATTATCAACGAAGTTGTATTTGGTGAAAATGTGGAACTTCCCACAGAACAGACTATCAATGATGAAGCACAAATAAACCAATTAATTCAAATGGAATATGTGCTTCCATTTAGCAAAGACAAGAAATCACAATTTGAATTAGGTTATAGAGGGTCCTTTAATACTTTTGATACAGATTTTAATTACGGAATACTGGAAGAAGGTAATTTAGTTAGTGATCCTAATTTCAGCAACCGACTTATTTATACAGAAAACGTA
Source organism: uncultured Eudoraea sp. (assembly GCF_947260015.1). GTDB lineage: Bacteria > Bacteroidota > Bacteroidia > Flavobacteriales > Flavobacteriaceae > Eudoraea. The sequence continues at coordinate 163,192 of NZ_CAMYOM010000001.1, forward strand.
AATGCCGCCTACATTCAGTTAGGTAGAAGGTTTAAGAAATTCAATATTCTGGGAGGCTTGCGAATGGAGGCTTCTGATATAGGGATTGAATTGGTCACTACAAATGAAATAAATAATAAAAACTATGTAGACTGGTTTCCTTCCATTTTTATTGGCTATGATTTTTCTGAATTGGATAAGATAAATATTAGTTATAGCAGAAGATTGAGAAGGCCCCGTTCGCGTTTTATAAACCCTTTTCCTTCCAGATCAAGTAATACAAATTTGTTTCTGGGTAACCCGGATTTAAATCCAACTTATGCCAATGTATTTGATATAGAGTACCTAAGGGAATGGGAAAAGGTAACCTTAGCTGCTTCAGTCTATTACAATTATTCTACAGGTGTATTTCAATTTATAACTCTGGAGACTGGAGATTTTGTTGAAATTGAAAATCCTGAAGACCCTGCTAATCCTGTTCTTGTTCCGGTACAGGTTAGAACTCCCATAAATCTTGCTACAGACACTCGCTATGGAATGGAATTTACTGCCATCTACACACCTAAAAAAAATTGGCGTTTAACTTTAAATTTTAACGTGTTCGACCAAAAATTACGGGGAGATTATACTTATATCAATTCTCAGGACGAGGAAATAACTCAAAATTTTGATGCAGATAACCTGGCTTGGTTCAGCAGGTTTAGTGCCAAAATTCCCTTACCTGGAAAAATAGATTTTCAAGCCAATTTATTTTACAGGGGACCAACTGAAAATGCACAAAGCAAAAGAAAAGGTATTTTAAGTACTAATTTAGCTTTTAGTAAGGACATAATTAAAGACAAAGCCACACTTTCACTTAATGTGAGTGATCTTTTTAACAGTAGAAAAAGAAGAAGTGAAACCCGCACGGATAATGTATTTACCTATAGTGAATTCCAATGGCGGGAAAGACAAATTACGCTATCCTTTTTATATCGCTTCAATCAAAAAAAGAACCAAAGAAATGGGAACAGAAGAGGAAATGGTAATGGAGGTGATTTTGAATTTGAAGGATCTTAAAATCAAATACACCTAAAATAAAAAGAAGCCTGACGGCTTCTTTTTCTATTCGTTACGTTGGGCTCTTCTCGCTTCACGTTTTTCTTTCCATAATTCTAAAAGATTGCCACCCAGCCAATATGGAACGATAAATAATAATAATAACATCATTAACCAAAAACCTATGGTAATAACAGTCAGAAAGGCTAAAAGCCCCAAATATTGATCAAATTCGAACATACTCTTACTCTTTGGAACACAAAGATACTTTGAAAATGGTAATTTCAACAAATCAATGGCAAAAAAAATTTAGGTTACCCAAAATTTCAAACTACAACAATCAAAATATGCATTCGTATATTATCTTTGTTGATATAAAAACTACACAATTATGAGCTTCCGAATTGAAAAAGACACTATGGGCAAGGTAAAGGTCCCATCAGATAAATACTGGGGTGCGCAAACTGAGCGATCACGAAATAATTTTAAAATTGGTCCTCCGGCTTCTATGCCCCTGGATGTGATTATGGGATTTGCCTATTTAAAAAAAGCCGCGGCATACACAAATTGTGAATTAGGGGTATTACCAATAGAAAAAAGAGATCTTATTGCCCATGTTTGTGATGAAATACTCACAGGAGATCACAATGACCAATTTCCTCTTGTTATATGGCAAACAGGCTCGGGCACACAAAGCAATATGAATGTAAATGAGGTTATTGCAAATAGAGCACATGAATTGGCTGGTAAAGTGATTGGTGAAGGAGAGAAAACAATTCAACCAAATGATGACGTTAACAAATCGCAGTCATCAAATGATACTTTTCCCACCGGAATGCATATTGCTATTTATAAAAAAATTGTTGAAGTTACTATTCCCGGATTAAGACAATTACGCAATACCCTCAATGAAAAATCAACAGCATTTAATAATGTGGTTAAAATTGGTCGCACCCACTTAATGGATGCAACACCACTAACACTCGGACAGGAATTTTCGGGTTATGTTTCTCAAATAGATCATGGGATAAGGGCACTGGAAAATACCTTAGATCATTTGAGTGAACTGGCATTAGGGGGCACTGCAGTAGGTACCGGGTTAAATACGCCTAAAGGCTACGACGTTTTAGTAGCCAAATATATTTCAGAATTTACCGGTCTTAAGTTTAAAACCGCTCCAAATAAGTTTGAAGCCCTTGCAGCACATGATGCCCTGGTCGAAAGTCATGGTGCATTAAAACAACTAGCCGTTTCTCTGAATAAAATTGCAAATGATATTAGAATGATGGCATCCGGGCCACGATCCGGAATTGGTGAGATCATAATTCCCGCCAATGAACCCGGAAGTTCAATTATGCCCGGTAAAGTAAACCCAACGCAATGCGAAGCTCTTACCATGGTTTGTGCGCAGGTAATGGGCAATGATGTTGCCGTAACCATAGGAGGCACCCAGGGGCATTATGAGTTAAATGTTTTTAAACCCCTAATGGCCTCTAATGTTTTGCAGTCGGCACAACTTTTAGGAGATGCCGCAATTAGTTTTGATATAAATTGTGCGGTAGGTATAGAACCCAATCACGAAGTCATAAAAGAATTATTGAACAATTCATTAATGCTTGTAACAGCATTAAATACAAAAATTGGATATTACAAAGCCGCAGAAATAGCAAATACAGCACATAAAAATGGGACAACCCTTAAGGAAGAAGCTGTTAACCTGGGGTATGTTACTGAAGAAGAATATGATAATTGGGTTAAACCTGAGGAGATGGTAGGTAGTCTAAAATAGAAATCTCTTCATCTCAACTTGCTTGATTGAAATTATAATTATCATTAGAAGAAAGATGGAGCAACTCTTGAGGATTTGCCTTCAACACCAGGTAGTTATATTGAGTATAGAATTATTTCAATAAAAAAAGGGCCAACCTTAGATTGACCCTTTTTTTATTAATGGATAGTGTTTATTACTTCAATGCGAACTTAGATGTTCCTAGTAATTTAAGTTTGTCGTCATATACATTTACCATGTAATTTCCTTTTTGGAAATCACCAGATGGTTTGTTTATAAAATCACATACATCCAAATCATTATTTTCGTAGTAGAAATCGGTTTCCTTGCTATAAGATACAGAGGCACCGTCCTCACTAGATTTAGACATTCCTCCTCCTATAACATTACCTTGAGGATCTAAAACCTCAACAAGGAATTGTCTATCTCCTGCTTCGGCTATTACGTTATCAGCAACAGTAAAACAGATTTTAAATTTGTCTGTACTTTTTGCTCTGGATGTAGATACCAATTTACCGTTATTACGCTCTCTTACAGCATCGACAGTAAAAGAAGATAAATTTAAAGCGGAACCTCTTTCAACAGCATCGGCCAATTGAGTATTTTGTACTACCAATGAATCGTTGAATACTGTTTGTTTTTCCAATTCAACAAAAGTACTATCTCTTTGCATTGCAATAAACGTATTAGACTTAGTCAAAGAATCTACCTGACGTAGTAATTGCTCTCTTTCTTCCTTAAGAACATTAACCTGTCTTCTGTATCTTGAAAGGGAAGCGATATCAGCTTTCATAGTTTTAACAGAATCAATATACTTTGCAATTCTATCCCTTGCACCTACCAATTCTTCATTTGTAGCGTTGCTTTCCAGGATTGCTTTGTCATATTCAGACTTTAAGCTGTTTAAATCTTCCACTACAAGATCTTTTTCCTGAGTAAGAGCTACAGTGGTCTTTTTCTTATCCTGATAAAGACTAACAGTGTAAATAATAGTACCTAATAGGACTACAGCCAATAAACCAGCTATTACTTTTAATCCGTTGTTACTTTTTGTTTCAGTCATAATGTAAATGTTAATTAAGCTTTTTTACTTTTTAAAAGTATTTGTTTGTATAAGTCTATATACGGTATAGATTTGTTTTTAGATTTTTCTTTTAAAAAAATAATTAAATAATTTTAACATGTACAACCTAATATAGACTTTAGTTAACTCAAAATTAGAATTCTAATAATGTCTTTGAAAATCATTCCTTTTAGACCGGGCCTTGCCAAATACTTCAGAGATCTGAATTTATCCTGGTTGGAGAAACACTTTTATGTTGAACCTAAAGATGCTGAACTACTGGAAAATTGCAAAAGCAGCATCATTGACAAAGGTGGATATATTTTTTTTGCAGAAATAGACTCGGAAATTGTAGGCTGTTATTCAATGATTAAGTTAAAGGACTCCATATATGAACTTGGTAAAATGGCTGTTGACCAGTCTTATCAAGGGCAAAAAATTGGACAGAAACTTATGGTGCATGGAATTGCTTTTGCTAAAAGTCAAAATTGGAAAGAATTACTTCTGTATTCAAATACTATCCTGGAACCTGCCATTTATATCTATAAAAAGTTTGGCTTTCGGGAAGTAGTCATGGAAAAGGATATACCCTATGCAAGAAGCAATATAAAAATGAAGCTTGTTTTATATTAATCAAATATTAGATATCTTTAATTTAAACACAACTATCTTGACTTAAATCCATTCTATGAAGAACTTCATAATTCCAATTATTTTTATTTGCAGTTTATTTATAACCGGATGTAAAGAAAAGTCAAAAACAGCACCCAATCTTGATTCAAAACCTGGATATGGTGAGCAAGTACTGCTGCCGCCTGAAGCTCAATCTGAAATTAAAATAATTCCCATAGCTCACGCAACTGCCGTACTGGAGTGGAAAGATGTAACCATTTATGTTGACCCTGTTGGGGGAGCTGAGGTTTTTAAAACCCAAAAGCAACCCGATTTAATTCTCATCACAGACGTGCATGGAGATCATTTTAGCGTGGAAACACTTGAGGGACTAAATACTTCCAATGCAAAGATTATGGTTCCGCAGGCTGTAGCAGATAAAATCCCATCAAAGTTTACACCTCAGATAGATGTTTTAAATAATGGGGATTCAAAAGAACGATTTGGTATTACCGTTGAAGCCATTCCTATGTATAATTTGAGGGAAGAAGCTAAGGCATTTCACCAAAAAGGAAGGGGAAATGGCTATATTTTGAATCTGGACAGTCAACGTCTTTATTTCTCCGGTGATACCGAAGACATTCCTGAAATGCGCGCATTAAAAAAAATAGACAAAGCATTTATTTGCATGAACATGCCTTATACTATGAATGAAGAAAACGCTGCAGATGCCGTGCTTGAATTTAAACCACAAGAAGTTTATCCTTATCATTACCGGGGCAGGCCGGATGTGAGTGATGTAAATAAATTTAAAGAATTAGTAAATAAAGGCAATACAGAAATCCGTGTGATACTGCTGGACTGGTACCCTCATGATGATTTTTAAGAAAGGACGATAAAAAACAGTAAAGTTTTACCGGATTAACTTCTTGTATTTTATTCTTTTAGGCATAATATCTGCACCTAAACGTTTCTTTTTATTTTCTTCGTACTCTGTGAAAGAACCTTCGAAGAAATATACTTGTGAATCCCCTTCAAAGGAGAGAATATGCGTGCAAACACGATCCAGAAACCAGCGATCGTGCGAAATTACAACGGCACAACCAGCGAAATTTTCTAAACCTTCCTCTAATGCACGTAAGGTGTTTACATCAAGGTCATTTGTAGGCTCATCCAATAATAAAACATTGCCTTCTTCCTTTAGAGTCATTGCAAGATGTAATCGATTCCGCTCACCTCCTGAGAGCATATTTACTTTTTTATTCTGCTCGCTTCCGGAAAAATTAAACCGGCTTAAATATGCCCTGGAATTAACCTGTCTACCCCCCATCATAACCAATTCCTGACTATCACTAAAGTTTTCCCAGATGGACTTATCTTTCTGAATATTTGAATGACTTTGATCTACATAAGCTATTTTGGCCGTCTCGCCGACAATAAATTCACCTTTGTCCGGAGCTATCTCACCCATGATCATTTTAAAAATGGTAGTTTTACCAGCCCCATTAGGTCCTATTACTCCAACTATACCGGCCTGTGGCAATTTAAAATTTAAATCTTCGTAAAGTAATTTATCACCAAAAGCCTTGCTTACATTTTCAGCTTCAATTACATTGGTCCCCAAGCGAGGGCCATTTGGAATATAGATCTCTAACTTTTCATCAAGTTGTTTTTGATCCTGACTTAATAATTTGTCATAATTCTTGAGTCTTGCTTTTTGCTTAGCCTGCCTGCCCTTGGCACCCTGACGTACCCAATCTAATTCCCGTTCAAGTGTTTTCTGACGTTTAGAAGCCTGTTTACTTTCTTGTGCAAGACGCTTGGATTTTTGATCAAGCCAGCTACTGTAATTTCCCTTCCATGGAATACCTTCTCCCTTATCTAACTCCAGAATCCAGCCTGCAACATTATCCAGGAAATAACGGTCATGAGTTACTGCAATTACTGTTCCTTTATATTGTGCCAGATGGTGTTCCAACCAATGAACAGATTCCGCATCCAGGTGGTTGGTTGGCTCATCGAGCAATAATATTTCGGGTTCCTGCAAAAGTAACCTGCACAAAGCCACCCGCCTTCTCTCACCACCGGAGAGCACCGCAATTTTCATATCTGCTTCAGGAGTCCGGAGAGCATCCATAGCAATCTCAAGTTTGGTGTCGAGTTCCCAGGCATTAGAAGCATCTATTTTATCCTGCAAACCCGCTTGCTTGTCCATTAGTTTCTGCATTTTATCCGCATCTTCATAAACTTCAGGCAACCCAAACATATCATTAATCTTGTTGTATTCATCCAGGATGGCAACAGTTTCCGCGACGCCCTCCTTAACTATTTCCAATACTGTCTTATTTTCATCAAGTAATGGTTCTTGCTCCAAATAGCCAACCTTATAACCTGGTGAGAACACTACGTCTCCTTGATAATTCTTGTCTACACCAGCTATTATTCTAAGTAAGGTGGACTTACCCGAACCATTAAGACCGAGTATTCCTATTTTGGCCCCATAAAAGAAGCTTAAATAAATATTTTTAAGAACGGGAGTATTGGCATTCTTATAGGTTTTGGTAACCCCGGACATAGAGAAAATCACCTTCTTATCGTCAGACATAAATTTAATGTGTTTTTTGAATAATAATAAATCAAGAAGTCATAAAACCTGTTGATAAAGAAATATATGGGATATAAAAGGGCTCAGACCCTCCCTTTTAATGCATTAAACACCCAGGCTATGGCAAAGAAACCAATGCCTACGGACGCAAACCCCCATCCGGCCACATCGTCGTAACGAAATGCGCCTAGGGCAATAAGTCCGAAGCCGACAAAAATCATTATAAAAGTAGCCCAGGCTAGGACCGTATTCTTGTTCATTCCCATGTTAGTTAGTTTAGTTGGACCTCAAATATCGGAAATTTTATAACAATTTTTCAAAGTAAATGCTTAAACTTTTATTGTTCAAAGGGAAAGACAACCCCCGTTTGTTTCCTAATATCGTCCATAATTGTAATTAAATCATAGGTATGTTTCAAAGACCATAAGTCACTTTCTATCTTACCTTTTCTTAAACATTGCTGAACTTCTTCTATTTCATACTCATAGCCTTTTCCTCTAGTGGCTAATTGAACTTTTTCTAATTTATCATTTTTTTCAACAGAATACTCCTGTGTTTCGTGCCATCTGGGGGTTAAATACACAGTTCCCTCAGAACCGGAAATCTCTGCCTTCATTTCTGAATTAGAGGTTAGTCCGCTATACAATATGGCCTGTGCATTTGGATATTCAAATATCATAGAGGTTTGGATATCTACCCCGGTTTTATATATTTTAGAAGAGGCCAGAATTTTTTCAGGAAATCCTAAAATAAGATATGCCAAAAAAATAGGATAAATCCCAATATCCAATAGGGATCCCCCGGCCAATGCCGGATTTAGAAGCCTGCCTTTTTCATCCCTGTCAAGAGCATAAAAGGCAAAATCCGCATTTAAGTAACCTATGTCGCCGATTATACCCCCGTCTATCAATTCTTTTACCTTCCTTATTGAAGGGTTAAACCTGCTCCAAAGGGCTTCCATCAAAAAAACCTTATTTTTTCTGGCGGAAGCAATCATACTTTCAACCTCTCCACTATTTATTCCCATAGGTTTTTCGCAAAGTACATTTCGCCCTGCATTCATGGCCATGATACTCAACTCGGCATGAGAAGTATGTGGTGTGGCAATGTAAACTACATCTACCTCTGAACAATTAAATAACTCCTGATAACTCCCAAATGCATATTTGGCATTATTTAATTCACCAAATCGGTTGGCTTTTTGAATATCTCTTGAGGCAACTGCGGTGAGTTCCCCATCAGCTAGTAATTTTAAATCATCCGCAAATTTTTGAGCTATATTGCCTAATCCCACTATTCCCCAACGAATTTTCTCTTTCATATCTTACTGTTGAATTTTGTTAAAGTTAATCAATATTACTCCTTATCTTTAACCCTGTTAAAGAAATTGAATATAGAGTATGGATATCAACTTCAATAAGAACGAAGATCGAAATAAATTACTTCTATCTGAGCTGAAGAAAAGGCTTGCCAAGGTAAAATTAGGTGGTGGTCAAAGCCGCATTGAAAAGCAGCATGAATTAGGAAAAATGTCTGCAAGAGAGCGTATAGATTACTTATTGGATGACAAAAGTAATTCGATAGAAATTGGCGCATTTGCGGGAGATAATATGTACGAGGAACACGGTGGATGCCCCTCTGGAGGAGTTGTAGTGAAAATAGGTTTTGTTAAGAGTAAACAATGTATTGTTGTTGCAAATGATGCTACAGTAAAAGCAGGTGCCTGGTTCCCGATTACGGCTAAAAAGAATCTTAGAGCTCAGGAAATTGCTATAGAAAACCGAATTCCAATTATTTATTTGGTAGACAGTGCAGGGGTTTATCTCCCTATGCAGGATGAAATTTTTCCCGACAAAGAGCATTTTGGCCGCATTTTCAGAAACAACGCGACAATGAGCAGTATGGGTATTGTACAAATCGCCGCTATTATGGGGAGTTGTGTAGCAGGAGGGGCTTATTTACCTATTATGAGTGATGAAGCTCTGATTGTGAATAAAACCGGTAGTATATTTTTAGCTGGCAGCTATCTGGTTAAAGCAGCTATAGGAGAGGATATTGATAATGAAACTCTCGGAGGAGCTGTAACGCATTGTGAAATAAGCGGGGTAACTGATTATAAGGCAGAGGATGATAAAGATGCCCTTAATACTATCAAAAACCTGATTGATAAGATAGGGATTCCCAATACAGCCGGATTTAATAGAATTAAATCAATAAAACCTGCAGAAAAACAGGAAGACATCTATGGTGTTTTACCTGGATCCAGGACAGAACAATACGATATGCTCGAAATAATTAAACGTCTTGTAGACAACTCGGAGTTTCAGCAATATAAAGAAGGGTTTGGGAAAACAATCCTGACAGGTTATGCGCGTATAGACGGATGGGCTGTAGGTATTGTGGCAAATCAACGAAAAGTAGTGAAAACCAATAAAGGTGAAATGCGATTTGGAGGTGTTATTTATTCAGATTCTGCAGATAAGGCCACAAGATTTATTGCAAATTGTAATCAGAAAAAAATACCTCTCGTTTTCCTTCAGGATGTGACAGGGTTTATGGTGGGTAGCAAAAGTGAACACGGGGGTATAATAAAGGACGGGGCCAAAATGGTAAATGCAGTTAGTAATTCCGTTGTCCCTAAATTTACCGTGATTATTGGTAATAGTTATGGAGCCGGAAATTATGCCATGTGTGGAAAAGCCTATGATCCAAGGCTTATTGTCGCCTGGCCAAGCGCCGAACTTGCAGTAATGAGCGGGAATTCTGCGGCAAAAGTATTGCTACAGATAGAAAAGGCCTCTTTAAAAAAGAAAGGAGAAAAAATAACTCCTGAAAAAGAAGCCGAACTTTTTGACGAAATCAAGGAAAGATATGATAGACAAATATCCCCATATTACGCGGCAGCTCATTTATGGACCGATGCTATCATAGATCCACTGGATACGCGTAAATGGATTTCCATGGGTATAGAGGCTGCCAACCAGGCGCCTATTGAAAAAGCATTTAATATGGGGGTTTTACAAGTTTAGTTACCTAAATGTTTAGTTACTCTGGGTATCAGTAATAACTCTGTTTGTCGGCCATTTACATAGCGAAATCCATCTTCTCCATAAAAGCCTGCTTCCTCTAACATGATCCTAATATCTCTATTCCATTCCGGAATATTAATTGTAGTATTCAATTCAATAGCATAAACTGTATTAGGGTTAAGGGGATAATTCTCACCGTCGTCTTTCATAACACCTCCCTGGGAATCCCACATCCCTATAGTAGTACCAGCGGAATGACCATAGGATCCTAATGGATGGGTATAAATGGCAGGTTTAAGTCCGGCTTCTTTGGCCTGATTTAAGGCGATTTTTAATATTTCATTCCCAGTACGCCCTCTTATAATATTTTTTGTAAGATAGTCCTGCACACTGTTCCCATCTTTCAAACCATCTTTTAAAAATATAGGTTCTTCTGTTTCTCCGGGTTTTAAAACATAGGCCAATTCCTGGCAATCCGTATTTAGTCTTAAATAAGTAATCCCAAAATCGCAGTGTAACAGATCTCCCGGTAAAATCACCATTTGGTCTGGTCTTCCTGAAAAAGAATAAAGATGCCCCACCAATTCCTCATTTGTTCGTTGTACATCTACTGTTGGATGGAACCAGGTCTCCAGACCCAGATCTGTAACCTTTTGCCTCATCCACCACTCTACTTCAGTAGTTGTTGTTATTCCGGGGGTAATCACTTTTTCGGAAAATGCTTCTTCAATAATATCATGTGTTATGGAGACCAATTGATTGTATATTACCATTTCCCGTTCCGTTCTTGTCTCAATCCATCTAACAGCAAGTTGTTCGGCAGAAACTATTCGTGAAGCGTATTTTTTTGGTATATTTTGCAAGAATTCCTCATAGTCCGTTTTGTCCAATCCATCGGCTATGTTATGATCTTTTGAAAAATTCAGGCCAATTTTTTTTGGATTCCTTTCTTCTATCAATTGAACTAATCTTTGCCATTGATCAGGTTCTTTTGCCTTGTCCCATGCCGATGAGATATTTTTTCCCACATTATATCGGGCTACGGCCAGCTTTTCGATTGTGTTCTTTGTTTTATCTCTATAAAACAATAAAATGGTTCTCCTCCTGGCATTCAGCCATGTGGAGGGTAGCATAGTTCTTAATACCGGATCTTCATTGTATTCCCGTGAAATAAGAATCCACATGTCCAAATCTGACTTGTCCATAAGTTTCGGTAGCAGTACATCAAATCGCTCATTTAAAATTTCATCAATTACTTGAGAACGTTCTTCTTCAGATAAAATTTGCTGACAAAATAACTGATAACTAAGTGAAAATAATAGGAGCGTTAGGAGACTTTTCATAAAATGCGTAGACTTCATTAATTTATAATTTGTTTTATTTTTAAAATACGTTATGAATATACTAATCATTTATATTCTATAGTAAAACACTGTTGCCCTTAGTATTACTAAAATTTGGATTCTCAAACTTTTTAATGATATCAGCTTTTTATTAAAGACAAACTTTTGTCCCTTATAATCTTTCCATTCGCTGTGTTTTTAAAAGCTGAGACGTAAAATATTTCTTTTGGTAATTCAAATTTCTCCAAATCAGCTTTGGAAATTATTTCCTGAAGTCCGTCTATTTTTTCACCTTCAACAACTAAAATTAACTTCTTTCCCAACTGTGAGTCTGGCAAAGCACTAACAAAAAATCTTGACGGGATAAACGAAGTCAGCTTTTGTTCAATTTGCTCAGGAATTAGTTTGATACCTCCCGAATTAATAACGTTATCAAATCGTCCCAGCCAAAGGAATTCCTTTTCCGAGATCAATTCTACAATATCATTAGTAATTACAGGGTTATCGCTAATATTTGGTGCGTTTATTACCAGACATTTTCTGTCGTCCTGGGAAATAGCTATATCCGGTAATATTTTAAATGCTTTATGATCTGACCCGGCATCATATTGACTCAATGGCCTGACAGCAACATGGGTAACGGTCTCAGTCATACCATAAGTTTCAAAAATCTTTGTCTTGCTATCGGCAATCAATTTCATTAATTGGCTAGAAACAGGAGCTCCCCCAACTATGACTGTCTGAAACTGATTTAATTTATTTATTGAAGATTCCAATTGAAGAGGTACCATAGCGCCAAATTTATAGAACTTGTTTACGCCATCTAAAGGTCTTGAAGTGGGAGCAACAAAATCTAGCTCTAAACCCAGAATCATTGCCCTAACGACCATCATCTTGCCTGCGATGTATCCTGTAGATAGACATAATAAAACCCTGTCACCGGCTTCTAGCCCGAAATATTCGCCAGTAACCTTGGCAGAGTTTACCATATGTCTTTTTTTTAGTGCTATCCCCATAGGAGTACCTGTAGAACCTGATGTCCGTATTGTGAGCTCAGGATCGGGTGACAACCAATCTAATAGAAAGTCTCCTATTTCCTTTTCAAAATCTTCTCCTTCCTTAATTAAACTATAAGCTACCTCTTTTAACTCCTCATTAGAATAGCCATGACCATTAAGTTTAAATTGTTCGTGTATTTTAACCGCCATCTAATTAAATTTTAAGTGTATCATGTAAATCTCCGGGGGGTAAAACTTTTCCGGTTAGGCGTTCCTTCCAATTGGTCCACCCGTACTTTTTGGATAAAATAAGAAGCATAATAGGATAAACAATAAAAACAGGGGCAAAAACCTCCAAACCAATTTCAGGTTCAGAAATATCCCTATATACAGAATTAGTTTGGAAAGCGGTCCAATCTGCAGAAACTAAAAGTGCGGCCGTTAAATTATTTGCGGCATGAAAACCCAGGGCCAATTCTAAACCTTCATCCATAAGGGTAAGAATACCTAAAAACAGTCCGGTCCCAATATAAAAAACCATTACACCATATCCTATTTTAGCCACTTCCGGATTAAATATATGTAACAATCCAAAAATTAGAGAGGTACCAAGTAGTGGTGCCCATCTATTTTTAGCGGCAATACCCAGTCCTTGCATTAAATAACCTCGAATAAAATACTCTTCAAAACTGGTTTGAACAGGAATAAAAATAATAGCGATAAAAAGTAATACTAAAAATGGACCTGGCCGAAAATTATACAAATAGTCATCTGGATATAAAAAGATATCCAACCCTATGAATATCACTGAAATTACAGCCCAGAGGACAAATGTAAAAGCTACCCTTTTCCAATCTATTTTTTTTCTGGATGTAGTTAAGGAAAGGAAGCTTTGTTGATGTAAAAACTTTACAGTAAAATAAAGGGTCAGAAATCCTATAACAAATGTCAACAGCATAAGAAAAAGAAACAGATTAGAACCCAATAAATTGGAAATACCGGGTATGTCTGTTGGGAAATCTCTTGACTCCATTGCCTTCACAAATAGAGCTAAAACCAAGGGTACCGAGCCAATAAATTGCCAACCCATGAAAATAATTAATACTCCCACGGCATACCTCCATAGTTCATGCAAACCTTTATAACCTTGTTCTATATACATAACTTGTTTATTATATTCTGTTCCCAGTTCAAATTGTTGTTGTAGTTTAATTTTCCTTTTTGTATTTCGAGTGGGCTATCAAAATTATTAGTAAATAAAGTCCCGGTACCTAATCCCTGGGTCATTTTGTTATTTAGAATATACGTCCACTGCGCAATGGCGTTAAGGCCAATATTACTTTCCAATGCGCTGGTAACCCACCAGCCTATGCCCAATTTTGTGGCTATATCAATCCATTCCTTGCAGGCCTTAAACCCGCCCAAAAGGCTTGGTTTTAAAATTATATAGTGTGGCATAATGGTTTGTAGCATAGTTTCCTTTTCCGTTACAGTATGATGGCCAATTAATTCCTCATCAAGAGCTATTGGCAGTGGTGAACTTTCACATAGATGCTTCATTTCCATGGAAAATCCTTGTTGAATAGGCTGTTCAATAGAATGTATATCGCAGGCTGCTAATTTAATGAGTTTATTCAAGGCCTCATCCACTTTAAATGCCCCATTGGCATCTACCCGAAGTTCTATTTCTTCTTTGCCATACTTCTTTCTCAGTGAAGTCAATAGCGATAATTCCTTATTAAAATCAATTGCCCCTATTTTAATTTTAACACAACTGAATCCCAAACGTATTTTTTCAGTTATTTGATCTTGCATGAATTCTTCATCACCCATCCAAATCAAGCCATTAATATCAATGGCTGCTTTAGATTTGGTAAATGCAGAAGGAAAAAGCACAAAGGGGTTTTCAGATGCCAGAGAAGTGAAAGCCTGTTCCACTCCAAACCTGATGCTTGGATATTCCTTTAAATCTTCTAAAAGTCTTTCTTTACCCAAATGAATATGTGCGCAGGTCCAGGAAATTTTGTCTTCATATTCAGGTACATCATCAATACTCAGGCCTCTGAACAATCCGCATTCTCCAATGCCGGATTTTCCTTTATCCTTCAGAACTAAAAACCAGGTTTCTTTTTGCTTCAGTATGCCCCTCGACGTACCACTTGGTCTTTTAAAGTTCAAATTGTATTTCTTGTAAAAAGCGTCCATATGAATTGGTGCTAAATTTAACAATATTTTCAATCTAAAAATTAGAGAATGGAAGGAAATACAAATAAAATAATATGGTTAACCAGAGCGAAGTATGCCCCGGAGATATTTGCCAGAAAAATGATCCGGGCAATAGAACAATAAATACATAAAGTTTAGATTGGAGGTAAATAATTTAAAGCTATTTATCTCAAGATTCTATCCAAAGCTATTACATAAAATAGAACTGAAAAGCCAGTTCAGATAATTAAATTGTAATTGCCTCCCCTATTGGCAACAGATGCAATTTTTTACCTGCTTTCGTAAATTCTTTCTGAGCCTTCTTGTGGTCGATTTCTATATAACCAAAAGTATCATAATGATATCCCAACACCGTATCACAAGAAACAAAATCTGCAGCCAAAACTGCATCTTCAATACCCATTGTGAAATTATCTCCTATGGGCAAAATCGCCAGGTCTAATTGATGGGTTAAAGGAATTAATTTCATGTCTGCCGTCAAAGCCGTATCTCCGGCAATGTAGAGTTGCTTGCCTCCAGAGGAGATAACAAAGCCACCAGGCTGTCCGCCATATGAACCGTCGGGAAAGGAAGAAGTATGTATGGCATTCACATATTTTACTTTTCCAAAGTCAAAATTCCAGCTTCCGCCATGATTCATTGGATGTACCTTGAATCCTTTTGCCTGATAATGCATTGCAATCTCATAATTACTAACAATTACCGAATCAGATCTTTTAGCAATGGCTTCTACATCCAGGATATGGTCCTGATGAGCATGTGTAACAAGGATATAATCTGGATTCAAATCTTCTATATCAACCTTTCCGGCTGCTTTCTCGTTTGCTGAAATGAACGGATCGACTAAAATCTTGAATTGGCCGACCTCCACTAATAAGGATGCGTGCCCTAAAAAAGTAATTTTCATGATGTAACAATTAGAAGTTCAAATTTATTTAAAATTGAACCAAAAACGAACACCATCTGTATTTTTATCAATATTTAATGTAGATTGTAATTGATTTACCAAGCGCTTCATTAAACGAATCCCCATAGATGAATTGGCCCTTTCTTCAGATTCTTCATCGAGTCCTATACCATTATCAGTATATTCAAAAAATCCCTGGTCGCCATTTTTTCTAAGGTGGATATATATTTTACCATTTTCATCATCCTCGGGAAATGCATATTTAAAAGAATTGGATACCAGCTCATTTAGTATTAATCCAAAGGGTATGGCCCTGTCAATGTCCAATTCAACCCCTTCAGCATCAATAGTTATATTAATGCTATGTCCACCTTTTTTGAATACAGATTGTACACTATTTACCAAGCTTTCTATATAACCCTGCATTTCAATTACAGATAAGTCATCATTTTGATACAACTTCTGATGTATCAAAGCCATAGCCTTTACCCTGCTCTTACCTTCCTCAAGAGCTTCAATAGCCGCTTTACTTCGCGTATTTTTGGTTTGTAAACTCAGAAGGCTCGATACCATTTGCAGGTTATTTTTAACGCGATGATGGATTTCTTTAAGTAAAGAATCTTTTTCCACCAGAGAAGTTTCAATTATATGCTTCTGTTGAGCAATCAGACGTTGATTCTTAATACTTTTTAAATAAGCATAAACTAATCCTGCAAAACCCAAAAGTGTAAAAATCAAAGAAATAAAAACCAGGTTTATTTGCTCATCCTTAGCCTGCATTTCATTTCGTGCACGTTCCATTTCCAGCTTTTGTGCATCTATCATTCGCTTCGAATTCTCAATTTCATATTTTGCAACTGTAGAAAGTTGCTGTTTTTTAAGTGAGGAGTCATTGATATTAATAGAATCGGCAATCCTTACATTTTTCTTCAAGTAAATACTTGCATTTTTATAATCCTCAATCTTGTCGTAATATGCAGCCAGTAATCTATTATTCTTAATAATATGTTCTATCTTAATGGGATTGAGAGGTTCATTTAAAATATCCTTTGCTTTTTGAAAATTTTCTAGTTGCAGGTGACAATCTGCAAGAGCCAAACTATTTTCAATCACATCTTCAGAATACTGACCGATATTATTTTCCTTTATTAAACCTATACTGTTTTCCAAATAGGGTAATGCCTCTTCAAATTGTTTTAGTTGCAAATAAGACTTTCCAATATTACCTTCAATAATGCCTTTTAATAATTTGGCATCCTGTAATTCTTTCTCCGTCTTCACCTGGGTGACATCATTTAAATATACGTCTATATAACCCTTAGCTTTTTTAAAATTACTTAACGCAACCGAGGAAGATTTGTCCAGAAGTAAATACCGACCTACATTATTATTGTATTCTGAAAGACCGTAGAGATCACTGTTATCAATAGTCTTTTTCATATCCATGATGTAATCTTCCATGGCTTTTCTATGCAAACCCAGATTGGAATAAATATCATAAAATGTGATATTCTCGGAGAAACCTAAATCTCTTTTCTCCTGTCTGATCTCAACCTGCTTTCCATACAGTTGTAATTGGGAATAGTTATTATCTATTAGATCTAACATAAACCTCTTTGTCTTCAGATCGAGTTTATCTTTCACTAAATACAGGTCATTAGCTATAGCCACACTTTTATCGTAGTCTCCCAAATCATAATAAATTTGAGATTGCATGAGCTTATAGTCATTTATGGCCGCAGAATCTCCAGACTTCTCTGCGGAGTTTAGATAAAGTTTAACCTCATCCAACCAATCATAGGCGGAGTTTTCATTATATCGGTGTAGTGTATTGAAAAAATAATCAAACCTATCCCCAACACTTCGCTTATCCTTGAATACATCCAATGCATTTTCATCCAAGGTATCTAAAACCTGCGCTCCGACACTTTGAACTAAAGAAAGAAAAAATATTATTAAAATTTTACCCAGCGATTTTGCCATAACATGCTAAGGGATATTTGCTAATTACTATTTTGATCTGATTATAATTATTAAGTTAAATACCGTAAAAACAATTTAAACTTACTATTAATTAGCCTAGTGTTTAAATTTTTGTTGTAAAGTAGAATGAAACTGTTGTCTACAAGGGCTCTTAGCAAAACTTAAGTCTCGTAACCGTAAATTCTCATCCATCCTTTTAATACCAAAACACCTTCAATTTTCCGTATGTAATTCTACTAATCATCCCAACAAAATACCTGGATAAACTAAAAAAGACTATACACAAAGCATAGCCTTTTAAACTGTGATATATAAATGATAAGATTTGGGGTGCTGTATTAGCGATTCAAATTTATTACCTTGAAACTTAGCATTCGGGATTTTGTTGTGTAAGTGCATATTTATGTTGTGAAATAGCATTTTACAGTCATTAATTGCATTTCAACCGATTTTTTAGCCTTTCATGGAGACTTAAATTCAGGTAGATTAGAAATCCGGTTCAATTCAAAATGGTTATAATCAAAAAGAGCCCTGCCAACTAAGACAAGACTCTTTTACGAGAACACTATATGAAAATGAAAAAAATTATTCGATTAATTACATAGCCAAAGTATTCCAATTCTTTAATAGGGAAAAATAAATGTTGTGAAGTAGTTGAAATGTGTTGTGATTGACCTTTTGAAGGGCATTAACAAGATATATAAGACTCTATTCCAATAAAATAAAACTTTTGAAAATTTTAACTCTATGAGTTCATGGCAGAAATAATAAACTCTTTAAAATCCTTCGAAATCGGGATCAGGGTATTATTTATCATAATATCCTTTGAGTTAATAGCATCTATATGATCTACGTTTACGATATAAGATTTATGCGCTCTGTAGAATTTATTTTTAGGTAATTTCCCTAAATAATCTTTTAAGGGAGATCTTACTAGAAATTTCTTGTCAATTGTATTCACTTCCAGGTAAACATTATCTGCCTTTATAAACTGAATATCTCCAAACTGAATACGATAATAAAGGTGCTGCTTTTTGACAAAAATAGAATCTTTGAGAACAGAATTGGATACTACTCTTTCTTCATCTTCTGGATGTTCCTGTCCTCCTTCTTTCGTTGAGTAATCAAAATTTGAAAGTGCAATCTCGATAGAAGTATATAGATCCTGTTGTTCAAATGGTTTTACCAGGTAACCATTAGGTTTAACTGTCTTAGCGTTCTCCACAGTAGCCCTATCTGAGTTGGACGTTACAAATATGAAGGGAATATTGTATTTCTCTCTTATATGCTTTCCTAAATCAATTCCCGTTTTGTCGGATGCTAAAATGATATCAATAAGCACCAGGTCTACATGATTATTTTTTAAAACCTCTTCAGCCTGTTCGTAAACAATAACATTGTCTACAATTTCATATCCTATTTCCTCCAACATCGATTGCATGTCGTCTGCAATAATCACGTTATCTTCTACAATAAGAATCTTTATAGCTTGTTCCAAAGTAAGTATGGTATTAGTGGGTTATGTCTATTCAAATTTACAAAAAATAATTATACTCTATATAAAACAAGAATCCCAACAGAAAAGTACTCAATGCCACTTTTTTTAATTCTGGATCAAAATTCCGAGGATTTTCTATTTTGCTTACTAGTCTTAAATGAATAAAAAGAGGTAAAAATGCGATCAGGCATATTCCACTTTTCCATGAATAGTAATGATTCGCTACAAAAGTTAACATACTAATGAATGCCAAAATGATCAAGGTGTAATGGTAAACTTTCCCTTTAGAAAGTCCTATTTTGACAATTACCGTATTCTTATTAGCATTTTTATCCGATCTTATATCTCTTAAGTTGTTCAAATTAAGTACTGCTGTACTTAGAAATCCTATAGAAGCGGCAGGAAGTAAGGCCATAGATGTTAAAAACTTTGTATACAAAAACATAGAACCCAGAACACTCAACAGTCCAAAAAATGAGAAAACAAAAAGGTCACCAAATCCTTTATAACCATATGCATTGCTCCCAACTGTATATTTAATGGCGGCCCAAATACTGGCCATTCCAAGTATTACAAATAAAACCACATACTTTAAATGTTCTTCTTCAAAAGCAAAGTACAAAAGCAAGAAGACCAGGAATAAATCTATAACAACAGATATACGAATACCTGTGTTTAACTCCTTTTTAGACAGTTGGCCACTTTGATAAGCTCGCTTAGGTCCTATTCTATCTTCATTGTCTGTGCCTTTTACTCCATCTCCATAATCATTTGCAAAATTCGATGTTACCTGAAAAGCCACTGTAGTTAACAAAGCAAGAATAAAAATATGTAAATCCCAATAACCGTAAATATTGGCCAAAGCTGTACCTACTAATATGCCTGACAATGATAAGGGAAGAGTTCTTAAGCGGGCTGCATTTAGCCAAGCTCTAAATTTGATCACTAATAAGGATCTTCAATTTTTATTCGTTTTCCATCCTGATAAGAAGCCACGAATGCATCATCGAAACCCATTTTGACCAATTGATATCTGAATGACCTGGCTTCTTCCAATGTTTCAAAATTCCCCAGGGAATAAGAATAAAAAGGGTTGGTTTTGACGAACATGGTATTTGTTAATGATTCTGAGGACAGGGTAAGATTATTATCAACAAAGGATTTTACCTGAACAGAATATATCTTTTCTTTTTCTAAAAACATCTTAGCCAGATAAAATTCTTTTACCAAACTCAGCTCTTCATTCTGTTGCTGAAGATTATCTATTCTGGTTTTTACAGCGTCCAAACTATCAATTGAAACCAATAAATTTTGATTGTCATAGGTATTAGAACTGCTAAGCCCACTGATATATGAAGTAAATGCAATAGTTCCAATTAAAAAAATTGTAGTTACACCGGCAAGAATATTTCTTTGAACCTTACTCCTTTTTAATTCTTTATTTTTATATTTTATTTGATCTAACAAGCGTTCATTAATAATCTGTGCTTTGTCAATGTCTTTATGTAATTCTAATAAATCGCTTTCTTCAATAAATGGCATTTGATATTTAATTTAGGGGGTCAACGGTTAAATTTAAGTAAAAAGCTTATTATCAACAAAATAAATAAGCTTATTTAGCAAAAATAGCCGATTTATGGGTAGAACTAAATACCTAACTAGCATTTTTTTAAAACTATTGGAAAGTTATCCGATTCACACTCTATATATTCCGTCGTCTTTTATTTCAATTTTTCGATCTCTGTAAAGGGATCCTATGGCTTTTTTGAAAGCTTTTTTGCTCATCTGAAACATCTGCTGTATTTCCTCCGGCGCTGATTTATCATGAAGTGAAATATATCCGCCTGCCAATTCTAACTTCTCATAGATCTGCTTGGCTGCAGGTTCAAGTGCCAAATGGCCAATGGGCTTTAAAACAATATCAACTTTATTATCCTCACGAATTTTCTTTACATACCCCTTTAAGGTTGCTCCTACTTTAATGGGTTGAAACACTTCACTCTTAAAAACAAGCCCCTGGTATTTATTATCTATAATGACGTCCCAACCTAATTCAGATTGCCGGCTTACCAATAGATCTACCTCATCCTTCGGGCTTAGTGATATATCTTCATTTTTCGCGAATTTATTCAATCTGGATGAAGCTACTAATCTGAAAGTCTTTTCATCTAGGTAACAAAAAACTACATACGATTCTCCTTCATTCATTTTTGTCTGCTGTTCCCTAAATGGTACGAGCAAATGCTTTTCCAATCCCCAATCCAAAAAAGCCCCAAATTGGTTTACCTCGGCCACCCTCAGCCATCCAAAATTATTCCTTTTAATTAGTGGTTTAAGGGTTGTCGCAATAGGCCGTTCTTCATGATCCAGGTAACAAAATACACTTATATCATCTCCTATATTAAACTCTTCAGGAATATATTTTAAAGGAAGTAACAAATCATCCACGTCATCGTCGCCCAGAAATAGTCCTACAGCTGTTTCTCTTAGAATTTTTAACGTATTATAATTTCCTAATTCTATCATGAAGTCGTTCTATGTAAAAAGGTATAAAAAAAGCCGTTCATTTGAAGAACGGCTAATTTAATGTTCTAATTATAAATAGATTCTTTTTTAAAGTGCTTTGCCAATATATAATATACTACCGCACGATGTTTGTTTCTCTCAGAAGTCCCATATGTGTTAATTACACTTTTGATACCTTCCATTAGTTGAGGACCATCTGTTAGTCCTAATTTTTTTAGTAAAAAATTTTTCTTTACTGTTTCCAGTTCAGAACCGTCTGTTCCTGACACTTTGGACGCATCCATATTATAGATAGCAGGACCCAGACCAATAGCTACTTTTGTAAGCAGATCCATATCCGGGGTTTGACCAAATTTACCTTTGATATCAGCAGCGTACTGCTGAATGAGATCGTCTCTTCTACTGCTCATAGTGTTAGTGTTTTTATACGATTTAATAATATTCTAAGATATGAAATCAAAATAAGTAAGCAAAATTTTATCGTTTAATAATCGGGGTGTTTTTACCTCTAAAAGCACTGGCGATTTGGAAGGCAAATAAAAAGTTGACAAGGCAGTATCTAAGGTTTTTTTGTCTACAGCTTCCAAATGATTTAAATTAAATAGCGAGCAAAGTCTTTGCAATTCTAAATCTTGCACAGTCTCAAAGTAGGTCTCAAAATTATGAGAATTTTCCATCCCTGGCAAGATTCTGAAAATGCCGCCACCACCATTATTTATTACTACTATTCTTAAATCGTTGCGCTTATATGAATTCCAAAGACCATTACTGTCATAGAAGAAACTCAGATCTCCGGTTATCAGTAAGGTAGGATCCACTGAATGAATTGACGAACCAATTGCGGTAGAAGTGCTTCCGTCAATGCCACTTGTCCCTCTATTACAATATACGCTCAGTGAAGGGTCCAAATCAAATAACTGTGCGTATCTGACAGTTGAGCTATTTGCCAGATGTAGCTGATAGTTTTGAGGAATATTTGAACAAATAGTTTGAAAAGCTAAAAAATCTGTGAATGGAATTTCATCTAAATAAGTTTTCCTTCTACTCAGATATTTTAGTTTTACTTTATTCCATATGCCGTAATAATTACTTTGTAGCTCAAACCTCTTTCCTAAAATGTTTTCAAAGAAATTATTTTCATTCGTTTTTATATGCTTTGAAAGACTAAAAAATGTATCGTAGGCTTTTTTATTATTTATATGCCAATGATGTTTTGGCTTATATTCTCTGAGAAATGCTTTTATCTTTTTGGAAACTATCAGGCCTCCCATTGTTATTAATAGTTCGGGCTGTAATTCCTTAGAAAATAATTCTCTTTTCTGTGATTTTTCAATCGGTGCAATTATACTGTCAATGCTTGGGAAAAAATTTTGATGATGCACATTTGAAGTAACTTCTGTAAAAACAATTATTGAATCATCATTCGCAAGGATATTTAAATAATCAACATTAATATTATCCGGATTATTTACGCCAATAATGAGCATTTTCTTTTCACACGAATTCCATATTCGGGCAAGATCATCCCAATTGATCTCCTCACTACTATTCTCCAAAATTATAGGAGTACAAAATGGAGCTAGCTTCATATCTTCCACGGCGTCATATAAAGGCTCCTCAAAAGGTATGTTTATGTGCACGGGGCTGTCTTGGATAATTGCCGATTTTAAAGCATTATTTAACTCAGCATCATTAAAACTTTGTATTTGAGATTGCAATTGCTCTAAGCTATAATCTTTTGCAAACAAGTTGGGATCAAACTTCTCTACTGTATTGGTAGCATGGGAGATATCTTGTTTTAAATTGGCTGAATAACCAATATGCTTTTCAAATAATGATTCCTGTCTTATGGTCTGACCATCCCCAATATCGACTTTATAAGCAGGTCTATCTGCAGAAATAACAATAAGAGGTATATCACTGTAAAAAGCTTCTGCCACCGCAGGGTAATAATTTAAAAGTGCACTTCCGGATGTACAAACGGCTATCACAGGCTTTTGTAAGTGTTGCGCCATGCCTAAGGCGAAAAATGCTGCGCTACGTTCGTCTACAATGCTATAACAAGAAAAATATGGGTCATTAGTAAAACCAACGGTTAATGGAGCATTCCTTGAACCCGGGGAGATTACAACGTTCTTTATTCCCCTTGACTTACAATGGAAAACAACCGATTGAGCCGAAGGAATACTAGAATATTTCATAGGCACACAAAAATACGACGGAACAATGTGTAAATCCAATCGATTGACTTAATTAAATATCATATTTAGCATGGTTTCGCTTTTATGAACTGTTTCCATCCACTCTTGTTGAGCGTTGGAACCGGATGTTATTCCACCACCAATATAAAGGAAGGCCGAATCATCTTTTATCTGCATACATCGAAGGTTAACAAAGAAATGTGAGGTTTTGTCATTATCAATATTTAGTTCTCCTAAAAATCCGGAGTAAAATTCCCGGTCATAATTCTCGTTCCTTATGATAAATGCTTCTGCCTCAATAACAGGAAAGCCGCAAATAGCTGGTGTGGGATGTAATGCCTGAATTATGCTTTTTAGTTCCAAATCGCCAACTGTTCCCCAAATTTTAGTTCTTAGATGCCATAAATTCCCTGCCCTAACGGAATTTACTTTTCCAATTGACAAATCGGGGACATAAGTCCTGAGTTCTTGAACTATGTGTTGGGTAACCATATCCTGCTCCTCCATTTCTTTTTTACCCCATGAAGGTTTATCCGTGGTTGTACTCTTTTTGGTGCCCGCAAGAGACATAGTCACCAAAGTGGAATTTTGTTTAAGAAAAAGTAATTCGGGTGTAGCTCCTATCCAAAGACCTATTTTTGGATGGTACCAGAAATAACAAAAGGCATTTGGATAACTGTCAAGGACTTTTCTAAATATTTGAAGGGGTGAGGAATGTTTGGGTACCACTTTCTTTCTTGACAGCACTACTTTCTTGAACTTATTATTCTCAATTTCTTCAATCGCCTTGTTTACAATTTCTATATGGTACTTCCTCCCTTCCTCCGAGATTCCTTCAAAGTTGGGGGTATCAAATTTAAAATTCTTCATTTGAAATTCATGCGAATAGACTTTATCCGGACGAATTAGTACAGCAGGAGCCTTCTTATTATAAGGAGCGAAAACGAAGCCTTTCTCAGTAAAATCACTTACATGATGCAGAGTCGAATCATCTTGGAAAATTGAAATTACTTCATTGGTATTGGGTTTTCTATAGGCAACAACGGGCAATTCAGTTTTCCAGTGAGTTTCAATTATGCCAATGTGTTCTAAAAACATACTAGGCTCTTGGTAGGGATATAGTGGTTAACTTACAAATTGAAATTAGATTATCTTCCTTGTCTGTTACTCTTATATCCCACAATTGTGTAGTTCTGCCTTTATGGATAATTGTGGCCCTGGCATATACCTCTCCTTCACTTATGCTTCTTATATGATTGGCTGATGTTTCAATACCACGTACATAAACTTTTTGACCGTCAAGAAATACATAAGAAGCAGCGCTGCCAACACTTTCAGCCAGAGCAACAGTGGCACCGCCATGTAGAATACCATCGGGTTGATGAACCTTTGAATTTACCGGCATTTTGGCAACAAGGTAATTTTCACCAACATCAATAAATTCAATTTCCAAGGTTTCCATCAGGGTATTTTTACAAATATCATTGCAAACCTTTAGTATTTTGTCCTTGTATTCGTTCATAGAAATATTTTTGCGTAAAATTAAGCATTCAAATGCAATTAAATCAATTGAAATAATATGACTAATAAACCTCTGGTAAAATCTGTTGGTTATAACAGCACAAACACCTACGAATCATTAAATGACTTTACTGATGAAACAAAAAATGTGTGGATCGTTTTTCATGGGATCGGGTATTTGAGCAGGTATTTTCTAAAATATTTTGATGAACTAAATCCTGTTGATAATTACATCATTGCCCCGCAGGCACCATCTAAATATTATCTGAATAACTCCTATAAACATGTGGGCGCCAGTTGGCTAACAAAAGAAAATACTGAAACAGAAATAAATAATAATCTCAACTATCTTGATGCCATCCTGGAAAAAGAAACGATCCTCTCCACCCGTAACCTTATTATATTTGGATACTCCCAAGGAGTTTCGATGGCTGCAAGATGGGTGGCTCAGCGTAAAATTGTTTGTGATCAATTGGTGATCTATGCAGGTGGTATTCCAATTGAACTAAATGAAAATGATTTTGCGCATTTAGATAATGATACTCAGATAACAATAATAATCGGAAATAAAGATGAGTATCTTACAAAGGAGCGCTTAACAATTGAGAGAGAAAAAAGCCGGACCATATTTAGAGGTAGAGCTAAGGAACATATTTTTAATGGAGGTCATATCGTTAAAAAAGAGCTTATTAATGGAATAATTATATGATAAACCCAATAATTCTTGAAAATGATCGGGTAAGACTCTCGCCTCTCACTCTGGATAATTATGAAAGCCTACAGTTGGTAGCTGTTGAGCATAAACTTGTTCAATATTCCCCATCTGATATAGAAACTCCTGCGACTCTTAGGAATTATGTTGAAATAGCCCTGGATGAACAGAAACAAAGATCCTCGCTTCCCTTTATTATTTATGATAAACAGGCCGGGGCTTTTGCCGGATGCACCAGATATATGAATATCGATCATAAAAACAAGGTATTGGAAATTGGTTCTACATGGATAGGTAAGAAATTTCAGGGTTCAGGACTTAACGCACAAATGAAATATCTGTTACTTAACCATGCATTTAACTCCCTGGGGTTTGAAAAAGTTTCCTTCAGGATTGATGAACGAAATTTACAATCACGAAAAGCGGTGGAAAAGCTGGGAGCAATTCTGGAGGGAATTCTTCGGGAGAATGTCTATTTATTAAATGGTTATAAAAGGAATACCTGCTGTTACGGTATTCTAAAAAATGAATGGGAGAATTTTCATCAACCGGATAAAAAAGTAAAAAAATGAAACAGTATATCTCATCAATTAGTCTTTTAGTAAGAGATTACGATGAAGCAATAGAATTTTATACTAAAAAATTACATTTTTTAATAACCGAAGACACTGAGCTAAAAGATAACAAAAGATGGGTTACAATAGCTCCCCGTGGAAATAATTCCTGTTGCCTACTTTTGGCAAAGGCCATTGGAGAGGAGCAGCTAACTGCAGTCGGAAATCAGAGTGGCGGCCGCGTTTTCTTATTTTTATATACCGATGATTTTTGGAGAGATTACCGCGAAATGAGCAAACAAGGCGTTAATTTTGTTCGTTCTCCCTGCAAGGAAGTCTATGGAAACGTAGCTGTATTTGAGGATCTCTATGGCAACTTATGGGATTTAATTGAACCGCTTAAAGAGTAAGGCTGTTATTCTTCAGATATTATTAATTCATCCTGATAATAAGTTATACTTCGAGTAGTAAAAAGATTTTCTGGTGTAATGATCTTTTTAACCCAATTACCCTCCTCTTCACCATCAAATTGGTAGATATATTCTTTCGTGTTAACAGATTTTTCAACTTTTGCAACCTCTTTTAAAAGCAAACCCGAGGTATCATAAGTATAGTTTATAGCCTTAATAATTACAAATGACTTCTTAGTTTCATCATAATTAAATTCCTTCACTGAGATCAATTTGTCTTCCAAATCATAAATCTCCTCTTGTGCTCTATTGGGAATTCCATCAAGAAATTCTTTGGTCAAAACTATCTCGTTTTTTATACCCTTTCTATTTTTCTTAAAAGAAGTTCTTATAGATTTTAGAATTACACCATTTAACAAATAGGTTATTGTTGTTTCGCCCTTATAACTGCTATATTCAATATTTGTCTCGTCTAAACCTTCATTATTAGATCTGATAATTTCAATGAGTTTACCATCCTCATTATAAGAATAATCATAGATACCCAGAACGTCACCGGTATAAGAAATAATTTTTTCCGAAACTTTTTTATTGTCTGTAGTATCAACTTCATAAAAATGAGCAATTGAAGTCTGTTTATCAAATTGACCTTCACGATAAATTTCATCGCGCTTTTCCAGCAACTGTCCGTTCAAATATTTGTAATAAGTAATATTATAATCGGTTTCATTATAGCGCGTTAAATTTTTGGTAAGTAATCCTTCCCTGTTAAATTCAAACTCCTCTTTGCCATAATCAGCAATCACCAGACAAGACTTTACCGTTCCCCGCAGGTCAAAATCTTTTAATGTAAAGATTTGCGGCTCCTGGGTATAAGTCCTACAGGTCAATAAGAAAAGCCCTATAACCGATATTATCTTAAAGATGTCAGTAGCGTAGTTTTTTTGCATTGAAACAAAATTACTTTATTATATTTCAACATGAAAACAAATAGCATGCCTAAAATAAAAAAGGGCGGAATAACCGCCCTTTAAACCTGCTTTAATTTTACCTTTACTTTACTTCTTCAAAATCTACATCTTCCACATTATCTCCTTCTTTTGAGTCTTCCGAAGTAGTCTCTTCACCATTAGATGGTGCTTCAGCCTGCTGAGCTTCAGCCTGGGCCTTATACATCTCTTCAGATGCAACCTTCCAAGCCTCATTTATTTTATCCAGTGCAGTTGTTATTACTTCAACATCTTTACCTTCATAGGCTGTTTTCAGTTCTGCTAAGGCATCTTCAATAGGTTTTTTCTTGTCTTCAGATAATTTATCTCCAAACTCAGTTAATTGTTTCTCGGTCTGGAAAATCATGCTATCTGCCTCATTCATTTTATCAGCAGTCTCTTTTGCTTGTTTATCAGATTCTGCGTTAGCTTCTGCTTCTGCCTTCATTTTCTTAATTTCCTCATCAGTAAGTCCGGAAGAAGCTTCAATTCTGATGTCCTGAGACTTGTTCGTAGCCTTATCTGTAGCAGACACCTTTATAATACCATTGGCATCTATATCAAAAGTAACTTCGATCTGAGGTATTCCTCTTTGTGCTGGTGGAATTCCATCCAAGTGGAATCTTCCAATGGTTTTATTGTCGGGAGCCATTGGTCTTTCTCCTTGTAATACATGGATTTCAACAGATGGCTGGTTATCCGCAGCAGTCGAAAATACTTGTGATTTTTTTGTTGGAATTGTCGTATTTGATTCAATTAATTTGGTCATTACTCCTCCCATGGTCTCAATACCAAGAGATAATGGGGTAACATCCAATAGCAAGACATCTTTCACGTCTCCTGTAAGAACTCCTCCCTGTATAGCGGCTCCGACAGCCACAACTTCATCAGGGTTCACTCCTTTTGATGGTTTTTTACCAAAGAACTTCTCAACAGCTTCCTGAACTACAGGAATCCTGGTAGATCCTCCAACCAAAATAATTTCATCAATATCGCTTTTTGAAAGTCCGGCGGCTTTTAAAGCTGTTTCACAAGGTTTAATGGTTCTCTTCACCAAATCGGCGATTAATTGCTCAAATTTTGAACGGGTCAATGTAACCACAAGGTGCTTAGGTCCGGAAGCTGTTGCAGTGACATAAGGAAGATTAATTTCAGTTTGCGCAGAAGTAGACAATTCAATTTTGGCTTTTTCTGCAGCCTCACGTAATCTCTGCAAAGCCATAGGATCTTTTCTTAGATCTATGTTCTCTTCCTTATTAAATTCATCTGCTAACCAGTCAATAATTTTATGATCAACATCATCTCCTCCCAAATGAGTATCCCCATCTGTTGCCAATACTTCAAAAACTCCATCTCCTAATTCCAAAATGGAAACGTCATGCGTACCTCCACCGAAATCGAATACTACAATTTTCTGATCCTTGTGTTTCTTATCTAGTCCGTAGGCCAAAGAAGCTGCTGTAGGTTCATTAATAATTCTTTCTACCTTAAGACCCGCAATTTCTCCCGCCTCCTTCGTTGCCTGTCTTTGAGCGTCATTAAAATAAGCAGGAACTGTAATTACAGCTGAAGTAACGGCCTGACCTAAATAATCTTCAGCAGTTTTCTTCATTTTTTGTAACACCATTGCAGAAATCTCCTGAGGGGTGTATAAACGTCCATCAATATCTACTCTTGGTGTATTATTGTCTCCTTTTACCACTTTATAAGGTACTCTGTCAACTTCTTTTTGACACTCTGAGAATTTATTCCCCATAAAACGTTTAATGGAATATATTGTGTTATGTGGATTAGTTACTGCTTGTCTTTTAGCAGGATCTCCAACCTTTATTTCACCACCTTCTACAAATGCAATAACAGACGGTGTAGTCCGCTTACCTTCCGCATTGGGTATCACAACAGGCTCATTGCCTTCCATTACAGAAACACATGAGTTGGTTGTTCCTAAATCTATTCCTATAATCTTGCTCATCTATTTTATTTTATAAGTTAATATTTTTTCATATTCAATGATATATTAAATGACAAACAGCATGCCAACCGGCAAAAACTGACAGGATGTCATAAATTTCGCAAATATAAATGAGTTGCATTCCTATGATAGATTATTTAGAGTGGCTTGAAACCGGAAAATTCACAGTATTTCAGATTTAATTGCAGTCTTCACGACGCCTTGTATCTATAATATAAATGATCTTCCAGTCTGCGTCTTGCTTGTGCAATTGAAATGAATTTACCCCACAATGACTCAGTGTATCATTGATCCAAAATTCATAGGGAGTCCAGGCATTGGCCATGCTGCCATCGATTTGAATTTGATATGATAGTAATTTTTCCTTAAATTTTGTAGTGTCAGGAATACTGACTATTGATTTTAGAAAATTATGGAAATCTGAGGTCTTGACAACACTTGCCCCATCTTTATCCAGTCCAATAGTTTGCATAATTATACCAGGGCTGGTAGTGCTTTTTATCACAGTAGAATCCTGATTATGAAACCCATCAAAAAACAATTCTATTGAATTCTTTACTTCGGCTTTTTCATTATCCTGAGCATTTAATAGGCTTGAACAAAAAATCAACAATAAACAGATTAAAATTCTCATAGTGTTTTGGTTTCAACTTTGGTTCCTAAAATAAGGAATAAATTAAAGACTAGACCTTGCTCTTAACATTTGAACAAAACTCCTTACATTTATCTCGCCAAAAAGAAAGCAATGTCTATTTCCAAAAAAGAATACAAAAGGGTTACTGTAAAATCCTTAATAGAAATGAAGAAGCAGGGAGAAAAAATTTCAATGCTTACTGCTTATGATTATTCTATGGCAAAAATTGTTGATGATGCCAATGTTGACGTGATATTGGTTGGTGACTCTGCCAGCAATGTCATGGCAGGGCATGAGACCACTTTACCCATAACGCTCGACCAGATGATTTACCATGCCTCTTCTGTTATACGAGCAGTAAACAGGGCTCTGGTTGTAGTTGATCTTCCCTTTGGAAGTTACCAGAGTGATCCCAAAGAAGCACTGCGTTCAGCTATCAGAATTATGAAAGAAAGTGGCGCTCATGCAGTAAAAGTAGAAGGTGGTATTGAAATTAAAGAATCGGTAAAACGAATCCTAAATGCTGGTATTCCCGTAATGGGACATCTGGGTTTAACACCCCAGGCTATCTATAAATTTGGTACATATTCGGTCAGGGCCAAGGAAAAGGATGAGGCGGAGAAACTAATGGAAGATGCTGAAATTCTTGAAAAGTTAGGTTGTTTTGGCATAGTCCTCGAAAAAATACCTGCTTTGCTAACAAAAAAAGTTTCAGAAAATATCACTATTCCGACAATTGGTATAGGCGGCGGTAAATATGCGGATGGCCAGGTATTGGTTATCCATGATCTTCTTGGTATGACCCATGAGTTCAATCCTCGTTTTTTACGCAGATATATGAATCTTTATGAAGATATGGGGAATGCCATTTCACGCTATGTAAGTGATGTAAAAAGTCGGGATTTCCCTAGTGATGATGAGCAATATTAAAATTTGTGGATACTAGAACCAAGACCAATCCCCAGAATCTTCAGGTATTATATGAGGATAACCATATTATTGTCGTTAACAAAAGACCAGGCGATATTGTCCAGGGAGACAAAACAGGGGATGTACCATTAAGTGAAATTGTAAAGCAATACGTTAAAAAAAAGTATAATAAACCGGGGAAAGTTTTTTTAGGTGTAGTTCACCGGATAGACAGACCCACCTCTGGCCTGGTTGTATTTGCACGCACCTCAAAGGCGCTTACCAGATTAAACGAATTATTTTCACAAAAGTTAGCTAAAAAAACATATTGGGCTATTGTAAAAAATAAACCAAAAAGAGAACAAGGCACACTTGAACACTGGATGTTAAGAAACACGAAACAGAATAAGTCCTATGCTCATATTAAAGAAGTTCCCAATAGTAAAAAGGCCATTTTAGATTATCAAATTTTAAAGAAGCTCAACAATTATTATTTATTGGAAATCGATTTAAAAACGGGAAGGCATCATCAGATCCGGGCACAACTTGCAGCTATTAAGTGCCCAATTAAAGGAGATTTAAAATATGGTTTTGACCGTAGTAATAAAAACGGAAGTATCCATTTGCATGCCCGAAGCATAGAATTTTTACATCCTGTTGGGAAGAAGCCTATATCTTTAATGGCACCAACCATCGAAGATCCAATATGGGATGCTTGTTCATGAATTTTCATTACTTTTAAAAGCCCCAGTATAAATGCGTTAAATTTTTAAAAGGCCTGTTATGTTTAAGAAACTTAGTATTCTCATTTTAATTTTGCTCGTTGCCGGTTGCGGAAGCTATAACTCCATTGATGCTTTCTACAATGCCCATAAAGATGACAGTCAGGTGACTGCTATTCGCGTGCCGCAATTTATGCTTACACTCCTCTCCAATATTTCTCCTGAAATGAAGTCGCTTATTGGAAACACCAGAGATTTGCGTTATATGCAATTCCCAAGTACTACCCCGGAACGAACTCAATATTTAAACAATCAAATGAATTCCATTACCGGAAATTCATTTATTGAAGTGTTTCGCAAAAATGATGAGTTAAAGAGAAATGTGATTTCAATTCGTGAGAAACGTAACGCAGTCAAGGAAATACTGATTTATAACAATAATACCGTACGTGGTTCTTTCCTGTACTTTAATGGTAATTTTGACCCTGTTAAAGTACGTGAGATGGCAAAAAATAGCGAGTTTAATGAATTACCCGGTAAACTGGTTCAAGATTTTAATATGTTACCCCCTGAGGAAGTCAACGAGTAATCTTCAACGCCTTCTCTCGGATAATTTGCCCAACAGGTTTGTTTTGCAAATGACTTTCCAGCCAGGAGAGAATATCTAAATAAAGAAAAGCGCGCTTTTCATAAGGATGATCCTCATACTTTTTCAATTCATCATATAAACTTTGAAATTCTGCCTTTAATTCATGGGGATAAATATCACCTAACTTCCGTAAAAACTTGATCATTTCTTTTTGGACTGCTCCAAGATCATTCATCTTGAGTAAAAATTTATAAGTGCTCTTCAACTGAATTTCAAGGTGGTAATCCATGCCTGCTTCATAATGCGCCACCAAACTTAAAACTCGTGCAAAACACATAAGATCTTCACGCATCTTTAGGTTTTTATTATCTATAATCTTCTTTAAATATTTTATGCAGGTTTTGTTATCTCCAATTCCAAAATACAGACAAGCAATTTTATAATAAAATATCATTATATGATGAGGGTCAATGCGATCGCTGTGTTTCGTAATACCGTACTCAATTATTTTAACCAGATACAATCCCTTATCAAAGGTGCCTTCCAGGAAATGAAGGTTTAACTTATTTGAATATATATAAAGGAACGCCAAGGATGATATATTATCATTTTTAGAAAAGTCCTTGTCACCAACAATAGACTCCATTTTTTCAAGTGTCTTTTTAAATTGAGAGCTGTATTTTACAAAAAACAACGATTCTAATAAATAATGATTTCCCTTCAAAAAGAAAACAGGATTTAAGTAAATCATTTTTGAATTCTCATAGAACAGATCTACCCATTTACTTGAATATTTATAACATGATAAGAAGTCCTGTATCAAAAAGCTATACCATAAATGCGCCTTGTAAAGCCATAATCTTTCTCTAAAACCAAGATCTTCTATTTTATATTCAGGTAAATGCTCTGCAAAATAATGTCTTACACGGCCGAGGTCTTCATCATTTCTTACATAGCCTACTTTTAACATCATTCCATATAGCTGAAGGGATAGATTTGAAAGTTTGCTGGTCGTAACATTTTGCTCTGATAATTTCCTGGCCTGTTTAACCAGTTCATCAGCTCTATCCGGAATACTCCTGGTAATATATTGTGTTTCTATAATTTTTTCTAATTCCACTATTTCATAGGCGATATTTTTCTCTTCATTATCTATAGCTATACCTTTAACTTTATCCAATATTTTCAGACTTTGCTTGTACAAACCTTTTTGATACAGGATAGTGGCGAAGTCTAATTGTTCCCTTATCTGAACTCTAATATTTTGGTTTACGGGATTTAATCTTAAACTAACCAAAATCTGTTTGTACAAATGCGCTTTTAGATTAGATAGCTGTGTTTTTTTAACGATCCCACTCTCTAAAATTACACTTTCATCATAAGTCTTAAGTTTATCAAGTAAATTAAAAAGTGCAAGAAATTTGGCATCTGTATTTACTCCAAGGCGACCCACATAAAGCTTAAATTGTCGCTTTTCAGATTTAGAAAGAGATTTGACTAAAACAAACAATGCATCTTTATGGGCATTTGTCATCGTAAAATATATTATTTATATAGCTGTTATTCAGTACTTTATGATTACTAAAAAGTAAATTAACGTTGTAAATGAATCAAGGGTAACAAAGCTGTTCGCATTGCTAACTATATATTCGTATAGTGACTAAAATTATGCAAAAATAATGACTAAAGATAAGGTAGACATTTTTGATACAACACTCAGGGATGGTGAGCAGGTTCCGGGTTGTAAACTGGATTCCAAACAGAAGCTTGTTATTGCTGAGCGACTCGACATATTGGGGGTTGACATTATAGAGGCTGGATTTCCCATTTCGAGTCCAGGTGATTTCAAATCTGTTAATGAAATTGCAAAAATTGTGAAGGAAGCAACGGTCTGTGGCTTGACGAGATCTGTTAGAAAAGATATCGAAGTTGCTGCCGAAGCTCTGAAACATGCAAGAAAACCTAGAATTCACACCGGAATTGGCACTTCTGATTCACATATAAAATTCAAATTTAATTCAACAAGGGAGAAAATACTGGAAAGAGCAGTTGATGCCGTTAAGTATGCAAAAACTTTTGTGGAAGATATTGAATTTTACGCAGAGGATGCAGGAAGAACGGATAATGAATACCTGGCACGCGTATGCGAAGCTGTTATTAAGGCTGGCGCTACCGTACTAAATATACCAGATACTACCGGATATTGTCTTCCCGAGGAATATGGCGCAAAAATGAAATATCTAAGAGAAAATGTCAAAGGAATTGACAAAGCAAGGCTTTCTTGTCACTGTCATAATGATTTGGGACTGGCCACAGCAAATTCAATTGCAGGTGTTATAAATGGAGCCAGACAGATAGAATGTACAATTAATGGTATTGGCGAGAGGGCAGGAAATACTTCACTTGAAGAAGTTGTGATGATACTAAAACAACACCCGGATCTTAATCTGGATACGAATATAAACACTAAATTATTATACAGTACCAGCCAAATGGTTTCACATAAAATGGGGATGGTAGTACAACCCAATAAGGCTATTGTTGGTTCAAATGCCTTTGCGCATAGTTCAGGTATCCATCAGGATGGAGTGATAAAAAAACGAGAAACATACGAAATTATGGATCCCGAGGATGTTGGTGTTAACGAATCCTCCATTGTACTTACAGCAAGAAGTGGTAGAGCGGCATTGGCATATCGGGCTAAAAAAGTTGGTTATGAACTCACAAAAGTACAATTGGATAGTGTTTATATAGAATTTTTGAAATTTGCAGACCAGAAAAAAGAAGTCGTCGATAATGATATCCATCAAATTATTGAAGTAAGCCCCATAAATATTGAAAGTATCGCATAAATGAATCTTACAATTGCACTTTTGCCCGGTGACGGCATAGGACCAGAGGTTACTGCTCAAGCCGTTAAGTGCCTTCAAGCCGTTGCGGAGACTTTTGGCCACCAATTTAAGTTTACCGAAGCAATAGTTGGGGCCATGGCTATTGCTAATACCGGAAACCCACTTCCTGATGCCACCCTGCAATTATGCAAAGATTCAGATGCCGTATTGTTCGGGGCAATAGGTGACCCAAAGTATGACAATGACCCCAATGCTCAAATCAGGCCCGAACAAGGGCTATTAAAGCTAAGGAAAGAGTTGGGGCTATTTTGCAATATTCGACCTGTAAAAGTATTTCCCTCCCTTATTGATAAATCACCACTAAAGAAAAAAAATATACGTGGTACTGATTTTGTAATTTACCGTGAGCTAATTGGAGGAATTTATTTTGGTGAGAAGAACTTGAGCAAAGATGGCACTGTCGCTTCTGACCTATGTACTTATTCTGAAGCGGAAATTAGTCGCATTGCTCATTTGGCATTCAAAGCAGCCAAAACAAGAAAAAAGAAATTAACACTGGTAGACAAGGCAAATGTTCTTGAATCCTCAAGGCTTTGGAGAAAAGTAGTTTCAAAAATCGGCGAAAGTTATCCGGAAATTACTCTGGAATTTTTGTTTATTGATAATGCCGCAATGCAACTTATACTTAATCCCAGCCAGTTTGATGTAATTCTTACCGGAAATATGTTTGGCGATATCCTGTCAGATGAGGGTAGCGCAATTGGTGGTTCAATCGGACTATTACCTTCTGCTTCTGTGGGAGAGGACAATGCACTTTTTGAGCCTATACATGGGTCTTACCCCCTGGCGAAAGATAAAGATATTGCCAACCCTATTGCCTCAATTTTATCAGCGGCAATGCTCCTAGACCATTTTAACCTGGATGAAGAGTCCAGAGCAGTTGTGATAGCTGTCCTGAAATCAATGAAAAATGAAATTGTCACTCCCGATTTGGATAAAAACAGCAAGTATGGGACAAATTATGTTGGCGACTTTATTTCCAGTAATATCAGGGAATCAGATGATCATCTTACCATCAACCGGGAGAATATTTGGTTGGGTAAATCTACTATAATCTAAAAGAACCTTATCCAGGTCCCAGACATTCAAATTTGAAGATTGTACTATTCGCTTAGCAGCAACTCAATATATTGATCAAAATCTTTCTTAAAATCAATATACTTTTGGCCTGTGGCCGGACCGTTAAATCCAGTATGAATCTTCCTTACCTTTCCCTTATTATCAATAAAGATTGTCGTGGGGTATGAAATAATATGATTTAACATTGGAAGTTTTTCGTTTGCTTTGCTTTTGCTGGAACTGGCATATTGTGCCAGAAGAATTGGATAAGGCACCCCTACTCTATTTTTTAGTCTTTCGATCCCCTCAAAAGCCAGGTCTTTGGTCTTCGCATACTCAAAGGCCAGGGCAACCACTTCAAAATTATCTTGTTTTTTGGTTTTTACGTAATCTGATAAAAATTTTGTTTCATCAAGACAATTTGGACACCAGGTTCCCATAATTTGAACGACTACAACTTTTTCCTTAAATCTGGGGTCTTCGAGTGAAATTAGGGTGTCATCGGTATTTGGAAACGAAAACTGGAATTCTTCATATCCCTCATTCAAAAAAGTTAGAGATTCTTCGTCAGCTAATTGAAATTCTTCATTCCTGTAGGCGATAAAAGGCTCTTTAAAATGATTTCCGGAATAAAACGAACCACTTAAACTACTATCTGTGGCCTTAGCTGTAAACAAAAAAGCGTGAGCACCATCAAAAGTTGAGAGCTTCAAACTATCCCCGTCGACTATCCCTTCTAAATATCTATAATCACCCGTGTTTGTTCTAAAAGTACCACTAACCTTGTTGATTTGCTGTGAGAAAATACCCTTGGCCAGGTACTCATCTTCGGAATCCGGACTAAATTTGGTTTCCCATATCCCGGAAACATTTACCCTGGCATTTGCTGAACTATGAAATCTATTGCTATCACCAAATACTGCATGAAATGGCACAATTCTATCAAGGCTTTCTATTATAAATTTGCCGTTTATAACCGAATCATTAAAAGATCCCAAGATATAGCCTTCAAATGCGGGCATTTTAATTTTTATGCTGTCATTATGTATTTCAATCTCATCGACCCGAATAGTTTCTCCGGCATTATAAACGTCCATTACATATCCTGATTCACCCTTTTTTAAATTAAAATTAAAAGGAAGACGCTCTTTATCCATCACTTCCAATTGAGCTAACCACATACCTTCTCTGGGCAGTTCACTTTCCTGGTTTTTGCATGCAAATAAAGTTAAAAATGTAAGGGAAAAATAGTAAAATCTTCTCATTGGATTGGTTCTAATATTAGATGCGAAATAACGATTAAAATCCTTTATTAAAAAATAAAGCTATTCGGCCTCTTGTATATTGAATGTATAAGACCTTTGTTTTATCTTTGAAGGCTAAAACTAGCCAATGAAAATTTCCTATAACTGGTTAAAACAGTTTCTTAAGCTCGACTGGGAAGCAGAAAAAACAGGGGAACTTCTAACCAACTTAGGACTTGAAGTAGAAGGTATATCCCAATT
Organism: uncultured Eudoraea sp.; assembly: GCF_947260015.1. Taxonomy (GTDB): domain Bacteria; phylum Bacteroidota; class Bacteroidia; order Flavobacteriales; family Flavobacteriaceae; genus Eudoraea. Next base: position 201,477 of record NZ_CAMYOM010000001.1, read on the forward strand.
CGAGTCTATTCCCGGCTCTTTAAAGGGTGTGGTAGTAGGCCATGTCCTGAGCTGTGAAAAGCATCCTGATGCAGATAGGTTAAAGCTCACTACAGTTGATATTGGTTTAGAAAAACCTGTTCAGATAGTTTGTGGCGCACCAAACGTGGAGGAGGGGCAAATGGTACCAGTGGCCACGATAGGTTCTACCCTATATGCCAATGATGGAAAGACCCTGGTAATTAAGAAAGGAAAGATTCGGGGAGTTGAGAGTCATGGAATGATTTGTGCAGAAGATGAGTTAGGTTTAGGCCAAAGCCATGAAGGCATAATGGTTTTAAGTGAAACACTCAAACCGGGAACGGCTTGTTCTGAAGTATTTGAAATAGAGGAAGATGAAGTCTTTGAAATCGGTTTAACACCAAACAGGGCTGACGCTATGAGTCATCATGGAGTGGCGAGGGATCTGAAAGCTGGGCTTAATCAGAGAGATATTCAAACAGAACTTATTACTCCATCCGCAAGTAATTTTAATGTTGAAAACAGATCGTTAAAAATAGATGTTGAGGTTGAAAATAATGACCTGGCACCGAGGTATTGTGGCGTAACACTTAGTAATCTTATTGTTCAGCCCTCACCGGACTGGTTAAAAAACAGATTACGGGCAATTGGAATTAGCCCTATTAATAATGTCGTAGATGCCACTAATTACGTACTACATGAATTGGGTCAACCCTTGCATGCATTTGATGCCGATAGGATTTCTGGAAAAAAGATTGTCGTAAAAACTTTAACATCCGGAACTAAATTTATGACCCTTGACGGTGAGGAACGGATATTGCATGAAGAGGATTTGATGATATGTGATGATGAGAAACCAATGTGTATTGCCGGAGTTTTTGGAGGAATTAATACGGGCGTAACTGAAAATACCAAATCAATATTTCTTGAAAGTGCCTATTTTGATCCAGTTTCAATTAGGAAAACAGCCAAACGGCACGGATTAAATACAGACGCATCTTTTCGTTTCGAAAGAGGTGTTGATATAAATAGTACCGAATACTGCTTGCGCAGAGCAGCTTTGTTGATAAGAGAGATCACCGGAGGAGATATTACTTCGGACGTCGTAGATCTTTATCCCCGAAAGAAAGATGACTATCAGGTATTTCTTTCTTTCGAAAGAATTGACACCTTAATAGGTCAAAAAATACCCGCCGATACTATTAAGTCTATTTTGGCATCCCTGGATATCCAGGTTAAAAATTCTACCGAATCCGGATTAGGGCTTCTCATTCCATTTTACAGGGTAGATGTACAAAGAGAAGTTGATGTAATTGAAGAAATTTTAAGAGTTTACGGATATAACAATATTGATTTCAAAGAAAAGCTGAATGCTTCTATTGCTTCCAGTACAAGATTTGAAGATCATAAACTCGAAAAACTAATTGGCGACATGCTGGCTTCGAGAGGTTTTTATGAAATTTTGACGAATAGTCTTACCAGTCCTAATTATGACAAATTTCTGGGAAATAATTCTGAAGAATCCGGGGTTGCCATGTTAAATCCGTTAAGTACAGATTTGTCAGTTTTAAGACAAACCATGCTATTTTCAGCATTAGAAACAGTGGCTTATAATATTAACAGAAAAAAACAGAACCTGAATTTTTTCGAATTTGGGAAAACTTACCAGAACTCGAAATCAGATTATATAGAAACTAAGCACTTATCGTTAATTGTCACTGGTACCCGAAATGAAAACAGCTGGATCTCATCTTCCAGGCCCACAGATTTCTATTTTCTAAAAGCAGCTGTTGAATTGATTTTAGATCGCCTTGGTATTTCTAATTACGAATCTTTTTCCGAGCAGAATGACATTTTCATTGAAGGCCTCAGCCTGAAAAAAAGTAAAAGCGAATTAGTATCCTTTGGAATGGTTCAAAAAACTATTTTAAAAGAATTTGATATTAAACAAGAAGTCTTTTACGCCGATTTTAATTGGGACACATTATCAGAAATCATAAACAAGAACGAAATAATATTTGAGAAGATTCCGAGATTTCCTGAGGTTAAAAGAGATTTAGCTTTATTATTGGACAAGGGTATAACATTCGATGAAATCAAAACTATTGCCTATGATACGGAAAGAAATCTACTGAAAAATATTACTCTTTTTGACGTTTATACCGGAAAAAATATTCCTCCGGAAAAAAAATCATACGCCGTAGGATTTACTATTGGGGACACCCGTAAAACATTAACGGACAAGCAGATCGAAAAGATTATGAAAAAACTGCAGCTGCGCTTTGAAAAAGAGTTAGGTGCAGAGTTACGCTAGCTTACAATTGATTTGGTAAAATAACACTGTCAATTACGTGGATAACTCCATTACTCTGATTGGCATCCGCAGAGGTAATCCTGGCTATATTTCCAAAACAATCGGTTAAAATAATATCCAGACCGTCCATCGTGGCTAATAGCTCATTACCCTGAACCGTAGTTAAACTGGCAATACCTTTACCCCTGCACATTTCCTTTAAAATTTTAGAAGCTGTAAAGTTACCGGCAACGATATGATAAGTAACAAAAGATTGTAAGGCTCTTTTATTTTCTGGTCTTAATAGTGCAGCTATTTTATCCGAAGACATTTTCTCAAAGGCTCTATCCGAAGGAGCAAAAACAGTAAATGGACCGTCACCAGCGAGCGTTTCCTCAAGATCTGCAGCTTTGACGGCAGCAAGGAGTATTTTGTGAATTTGAGATTCCTCAGTACTCCGAATTATTGTTTTGTTTAAAAGATCATTATTTACAACAGCCAGGGAAGTTTGAGAAAAAGTCGTAATACAGGTCAATAAGGTAAGTAGGCTTAGGGGGGTTGCCAAAAACTTCATGGGTATCTAATTTAAATTATTCGTTATTATCGATGAACGGTACAGCAATGTCGACAAGATACAATTATGGCGGACACAATCATATTAGTGAAAATGCATTTGATAGAATTTAACAAAATATTAACTACGTCTAAATCTTAAACAGAATTTGTTTCACAAGTTCAATTCATTATTTTTGAGTCAATTGCTAAAAAAAGGAACCTATTATGTTATTAAAACCCACAAATATTCGGGAGCAACTCTATAAATCCAAACTTCAGTTCTCCGAAGAACAACTAATTAACGAAGTTTATTTGCTCTTGCAGAAATCTACCGGAAAAGAAGGGAAAATTCTAAAAAAAATATCCGGTAACGCCAAAAGCGCAGAAAATAATTTCAATTTTGATCTTTTAGAAACAGATCGGATTTTTCACATTGATCAAATAAAAGAAATCTGCATTAATTACAGACTTCGTTTTCTTGACTCAAAATATTTTAAAGGTCAGATTCCGGATAAAACCATTGATAAGATAAAACTGCTGGAACAAAAGCATAATATTGAAATTGAAGGCTTTAAAATTGTCGCCCCGTCAAAACTTTTCAAATTAGCAGATAAGGATGATCCCCTATTGTTTGCCCCTATTGGCAATGGATATTTTTATTTAATTGATAAATGGGGTAATGATTTGCATCCATTGCGTAGAATTCTGGTTTGGCCATTTAAGAATATTGTCAACCTTACATTACTTATAGTTTTGATTAGTTGGCTAGCTACACTCTTTATTCCTGACGGCCTTTTTTCCAAATCAAATTCGCAAATGGAATTTATGATACTATTCTTTTTTATGTTTAAATCTATAGCAGCCGTAGTTATTTTCTATGGGTTCGCTTTGGGTAAGAATTTTAATCCCGCTATTTGGAATAGTAAATATTTTAATGCCTGAACCTAGATACTGGCAAAAATCATATCATGTAAGTGTTCACTTTTTGCTATAGTGGCAAATTAGTTGGTATACATTTGAAAAGGAACACCATCCAGATCTATATTATCAATAAATGCAGGGTTGGGAATAGGTCTGATGCGCAATAGTCCCCCTTTATCGGGATCTCCTGATTTCTGATATCCAATTAATATAAGGTTGTTTTTGGCATCATAAGATACCATGCTGGTATCACCAATTTCGAAATCAATTAATTGTTCCTGCTCTGATAAAAAATTCTCATAGTAATAAAGAATTGCAGTATTATTTTCAAAATCATAAACAGCAGGAATATTTGGATATGAAGTCCCGGAAAAATTCGTAGGCATTGAATAATACAGATTTCCTAAGTCATCATAATAGGAAGACTCAGCATCTCCGAATCTGGGTTCCTTACCTTCTTCATAACGAATAGTTGCAGTTATTGCCATTGTAGAACTGCTAATAAAAGAATGTAAATCAGCATAACTGACTGTTATATTACCATCATCGGATTTAAAAATTCTTTGTACCTCAAATCCGAGATTTATATCAGCTACTAATTCTTCAATCCCGGCATCAAGAACTATCAAGGAATTTTTATTATCATCTTCTAAATCCTCTGATAAAATAAATACCTGATTATTTGAAAAAACTGCCTGTAAAGGTCTTTTATCCAGTTCAATATCAACAAATTCCGGCTCTGAAATTGAAGTATCAATTATTCGAATATAATAAAGCGTCTCTTTGGCTCCTCCACCGGGAACCTCATACCCAACATAGAAGTTATTTCCTGAATGCGCAAGTGCCCGAACAATAAGATCGCAATTTTCCAAATCATCAAAAACAACCGTTTTTTGTAAAGCGTCATTTTTAAAATCATATAAAGAAATTCTGCCTGAACAATCCGTTTGAGAATTAAAAATACTTATTTCATTTCCTTCTCTGTAAGTAACTGCGAGGGAGGAAATAGCTTCAAATTCACTTATCCCCGGATCTAAATAGATAGTCTCGGCATCGGCATCTAAACTAGTAAGCGATAGGACTTCATTAGATTTCACCAATAGTGAATAATCGGCATCAACATTCGGAAAATCTTCATTTGTATTCTGATCTTCCCCGGTATCATCGCTGCACCCCATCATAAAAAAGGCCAACAATAGAAAGTAAATTCTAAAGGTTTGCATAGCATTAGGATTTGGGAGGTCCTATTCAGCTACACGGGTATTGCATACATTTTATCACGTTGTTCCCTTATAGCCTTGTCGGACATATATTCATCAAACGTTAAATATCTGTCTATAGTATCTTTTGGAGTCAATTCTACGATCCTATTTGCCACGGTTTGAGCGAATTGATGGTCATGAGTAGTAAATATAACTGTACCCTTAAAATTATTGAGCGAATTGTTAAAGGCTGTTATACTTTCAAGATCAAGGTGGTTGGTAGGTTCGTCTAACATCAGTACATTAGCCCTGATCATCATCATTCTACTAAGCATACATCGCACTTTTTCACCACCAGAAAGAACTGTACACTTTTTTAGTGCTTCTTCCCCGCTAAACAACATTTTACCCAAAAAACCACGAATATATACTTCCTCTCTTTCCTCTTCGGTTTTGGCCCATTGCCGCAACCAATCCACCAAATTCAAATTTTCGTTGAAATAATCAGAATTATCAGCAGGCAAATAGGATTGCGCAGTTGTAATTCCCCAGTGATATGTACCTCTATCGGCTTTTCTTTTGCCGTTTATAATTTCATAAAAAGCAGTTGTCGCCCTGGAATCTCTGGACAAAATGGTCACTTTATCTCCTTTAGCTAAATTCAGATTTAAATTTTGGAACAATAATTCGCCATCCTCAGAACTTGCAGCTAAATTTTCAATATTCAAAATTTGGTCACCGGCTTGCCGTTCCTGTTCAAAAATTATTGCGGGGTATCTCCTACTCGACGGTTTGATGTCCTCAATCTTAAGTTTCGACAACATTTTTTTTCTTGAGGTTGCCTGCTTGCTTTTAGCGACATTGGCACTAAATCTTAAAATAAACTCTTGTAATTCTTTGGCCTTGTCTTCTGCTTTTTTGTTTTGTTGTGCCCTTTGCCTTGCTGCCAATTGACTGCTCTCATACCAAAAGGAGTAATTTCCGGAAAAGGAATTCATTTTACCAAAATCTATATCTGAAATATTAGTACAAACGGCATCTAAAAAATGGCGGTCATGTGATACTACAATAACCGTATTATCATAGGAAGCCAGGAAATTTTCTAACCATGTAATGGTTTCATAGTCCAAATCATTAGTGGGCTCATCCATAATTAAAACATCAGGATTGCCAAATAAGGCCTGTGCTAAGAGAACACGAACTTTTAATTTTGAATCCAGTTCAGACATTAAGGTAAAATGCAATATCTCCGGAATTCCTAAATTTGATAACAAGGTAGCTGCATCACTATCAGCGTTCCAGCCATTCATTTCTTCAAAGGTTACCTGTAGCTCTCCAATTCTATCCGCATTTTCATCACTATAGTCGGCATAAAGAGCATCTATTTCTTTTTTAATTTTATACAATGGTTTGTCACCCATAACTACAGTTTCAAGAACTGCTATATCATCATAGGCATTATGGTTTTGTTCTAAAACAGACATACGCCTGCCCGGTTCAAGGTTCACCTTACCTGAGGTTGGGTCAATTTCACCTGAGAGTATTTTTAAAAAAGTAGATTTCCCTGCGCCATTGGCACCAATGATACCATAACAGTTGCCTTGTGTGAAACTAACATTTACTTCATCAAAAAGTATTCTTTTACCAAATTGAACTGATAAATTGGAAACAGATAGCATACTTCTATTTTTAAAATTTTTGCAAAAATAGTGAAAAATAATCCTAAGTAGCAATAATCCTCCATACGAATAATAGGCTTTCCCAATTAACAATGATTGTGAACTTTTAACTGTGCCTTAACAGCTTCAGCCTATTGGTTTGACTAGTTTTGTATACTGTAGGAAGCGAAAATTATATGAATAAAACTTTACTATATTTTATTATTTTCTTACTGGCAGCTTGTAATACCGAAGAAAAGAAATCTCCAACGGTTTATTTTGGCGGGGAAATTGTAAATCCTAACAGCGAGTATCTTGTTCTGTTTAAAGGTGGTGTGGTTTTAGATACAGCACGTCTTGATGAGAATAATAGATTTTCCTTTAAATTGGATTCAGTAGATGAGGGTCTTCATCATTTTTACCACTTTCCGGAAGAGCAGTACGTGATATTAGAGCGAGGTGATAGTTTACAATTAAGGCTAAATACAGTAGATTTTGATGAATCATTGGTTTTTTCGGGTACAAATGAACAGGTAAATAACTTTCTTTTGGAAATGTTTCTGTCCAATGAGGAGGAGGAAGAATTGATTTATGAGTACTATAGCCTTGAACCTGAAGCTTTTGCACTAAAAATAGACTCCTTAAAAAATGTAAAACTTGAATTATTAAACAGCCTTTCTATCGAGGCTGAGCTCTCAGATAGTGCTATGGAAATAGCCAAAGCTGGTATTATGTATACTTCGTACATCTTCAAAGAAGCCTATCCGTTTTATCATAAAAAGAAAAAGGGTGAGAAATCTATTCATGATCTTCCGCCAGATTTTTATGACTACCGTGCCGATATAAATTATGATCAGAATGGCCTGTGTTATTACCGGCCTTATTATAATTTCATGAAATATCATTTAGGCAACCTTTCATACATGGATTGTAAAAACGGCTGTGGAACACAGAAAAAGATGGTCAAAAACCAACTTCATATTAATCAACACAAACTAAAGTTGATAGATAGCCTAATAAAGCAAAATGAACTTAGAGATAATTTGTTCAGGAATGTTGCCATGGATTATTTACTTAAATATGACAAGGAGGAAAATATTGAAATTTTCATTGAGGAATTTCATCAACTATCTGGTAATAATAGGCACATACACGAAATTAACGGACTATATGACGGAATAAGAAATTTACAACCTCAGAAAGAAATCCCGGAACTCATGGTATTTGATTCTGAAGGTAACAAGGTTTCCATAAAGGACCTGGGAAAGGACAGAAAGGTTGTATTTTACTTTTGGTCAGCACCAGAAAAAAGGCATTTTACTAATATGATTAAACGCATTGATCTATTGAAAGATAAATATCCGGAGTATACTTTTATTGGTCTAAATGTTAGAACAGAACATGGTCGATGGAATAATATGCTCGAAGTTGCCCAACTAGATAAAAGCGAGCAATTTTGGACCGAGAATTTTGAAAAAGTTGCAAATACCCTAATTATCTATGACGCTAATAGAGGTATCATTACAAATGATGGCATAATTGTAGATGCTTTTGCTAATGTTTATACCTCTTTCTAGAGTGCCGGTTTGTTTCGAGGAACAAACGTATATATATATTCATCGCACTTGACCGAAATGAAGTTTTTGAATTAATTTCCCTTATTATAATCCGCTAAAAACTTTTCTAATCCTATATCTGTTAACGGATGTTTTAGCAGACCTTCAATGGCAGATAAAGGACCAGTCATAACATCAGCACCTAGTTTTGCACAGTCAATAATGTGCATGGTATGTCTTATTGAGGCAGCTAAAATTTCTGTTTCATACCCATAGTTGTCATAAATATGCCTTATTTCTGAAATAAGGTTTAATCCGTCCGTGGATATATCGTCCAATCTTCCTATAAACGGTGAAACATATGTTGCCCCTGCCTTAGCTGCCAAAAGGGCTTGTCCCGGCGAAAAAACCAAAGTGCAATTTGTTCGAATGCCTTTGTCTGCAAAGTATTTAAGTGCTTTTACACCATCTCGGATCATAGGAACCTTAACTACAATTTGTTCATGTAAATCTGCCAGCGCCTCCCCTTCTTTAATCATTCCCTGCAAATCTGTGGCAATTACCTCGGCAGATACATCACCATCAACAATGTTGCATATATCCACATAGTGTTTTAAGATATTATTTTTTCCGGTGATCCCCTCCTTTGCCATTAATGAAGGATTTGTAGTAACCCCATCCAAAACGCCAAGTTCCTGAGCGTCTTTAATCTGATCCAAGTTAGCGGTATCTATAAAAAATTTCATGTTTTTCTATTGTTTATACAACTCTTGCGAGCTGTGTTTTTACTTTATAATGCAGCGTACAAAACTACAATTTATAATGATTCAATAACAGGCGTTCATAAATTTTATCGGGCAATATTTTCTTTAAAACCAATGAGAATTTCTGCATCGGACTTCCTACTTTATAATGAACTTTTGGGTTTTTTGTATTAATAATTTTTAACACCATTTCCGCAACCTTTATAGGATCCTGACCTTCCTCTACATGATCATCTATTATGGCCAATGATTTGCTATAGGATTTATAATATGGCGAAGCGCTATTTGCAGGTGTATGATAACGGCCTGCTGCTATATTCGTTGCAAAATCACCGGGTGCCAGGTTCGTAATTTTAATACCAAAGTCTTTGGTCTCCATTCTCAGAGCTTCTGTAAGTAGTTCTAAAGCTCCTTTGCTTGCAGAATAAATTCCCCTATAGGGCAATCCCATATATCCGGCTATTGAGGTGATATTTATTATTAGGCCTGAATTTTGCTTTCGCATCTGTGGTAATACAGCTCTGGCCACATTAATTGGTCCGTGGAAATTGGTGTCAAAAGTTTTTTTAATTTCAGCTTCCGGGGTTTCCTCAATTGGCCCCGTTATTCCAATTCCCGCATTATTTATAAGTACATCAAGAAAGCCTTCCGAGACAATTAAATTATTTATAGCCAGTTCAATACTGGCATTATCTCTAACGTCTAATTCTATGAGTTGAAAATCTGAAAATTCCGGATAGTTCTCCAAGTTACGGGTGGTTCCATACACTTTATATCCTTTAGATTTAAGATGCAAACCAATAGATCTGCCAATACCTGAGGAACCGCCGGTAATCAAAACAATTTTTTGTCTCATATACCTTGCAAATAAACAAATAAAAAGAAGAGAAAGAAAATACTGAAATCTATATTCAGAACTTGAGTAGAGAATTATATGAGCTGGAAGAGCGTGTCAAAAACACAAAATAAACCGCATAAAAAAAGGCAAGCTACCTACATCGCACCGCTACAACCTCGTACCCTTGCTGCGTTCCCACCCTGGGGGATTCAGAGGGAGCTGGTCGTGTAGGACTTGCCTCATGCAAATATACGACCAATTTAAATTTGGGACAATCGTTTTACATTCTTATTTTAGCCCTAAAGCATTTAATAAATAATACTTTTGCTCAGAGAAGCTTCCAATATCAGGCTCATTAATCTTAACCCAGAGAAGTACAATCGCTTATGAATTTCATCAAGTTTTTCATTCCTCTTGCAATAGCTACTTTGTTCTTGGCCTGTGAAGGAGATCCAAAACCCAAACAGCTATTTTCAATTGAGTTAGCCGGTAAAACAAATGAGTTTAGAAATCATGAGCCAGTAGCTGTATCCATAAAGAATAAAAAAGGAAAAACAATAGATAACGTAAGCTATTCAATCGATGGAAAAAAATTACAAATACAAAATGATAAACTAAGTCTCGATGTAACACGTCTAGGACTGAAAGAGCTTAAAGCTGTAATTGAATATGAAGGGAATACGGCAGAAATAACGAAAAAAATAAAGGTTTTTTCCGGCACAGCACCTGAAATATACACTTATGAAATTGTCAATGAATATCCGCACGATTTGAAAGCATTTACCCAGGGATTAGAATTTTACAATGATACTTTATATGAGAGTACCGGTAGTGGTGGAAATGCTAAATCATTCATCAGGAAATTGGATTTTAAAACCGGTAAAATATTACAACAAAAGGACCTGGCCAAAAATTATTTTGGAGAAGGAATTACAATTTTAAATGACAAGCTTTACCAACTAACATGGCAAAGCAGAATGGGTTTTGTATACCGCCTTCAGGATTTTAAAGAGCTTAATAGTTTTCAATATGGGGAGAGCAAAGAAGGTTGGGGACTCTGTAATGACGGAAAAATGATTTATAAAAGTGATGGTACGGAAAAAATTTGGTTGTTAGATCCGGAGACACTTACCGAAGTAAGTTATATAGAAACAGTTACCAATAAATCCATTTTCAATAAAGCTAATGAATTGGAATATGTGGATGGAAAAATATATGCCAATGTCTGGCAAAAGGAAAGTATGATGATCATTGATGCTGAAAGTGGGGCGATTGTTGGAGTAATTAATATGGCCGGATTGAAAAATAAAGTTAAAAAACATACTAATCTTGATGTTTTAAATGGAGTGGCCTACAACCCGGGAAGAGGCACGTTCTTTGTAACCGGGAAAAACTGGGACAAACTCTTTGAAATCAAGATCATGAAAAAATAAAATGGAGGCTTTTGAAAAAACCTTAGTTGTACAACCTGATGATCTTGATGACCTGAATCATGTAAACAATGTCCGCTATGTGCAATGGATTCAGGATATTTCCAAAGAGCATTGGCAATACCTGACTTCTAAAGAACTTCAGGAACGTTTTATTTGGGTAGTACTCAATCACAACATAACCTATAAAAGTGCCGCGGGTTTAGGTGACATTATTCTTCTTAAAACATATATTGAAAATTCAAAAGGAGCTATTTCTACCAGGGTTGTTGAGATGTACAACGCTGCCACGAATACTCTTTTGGTCCATTCCAAAACAACTTGGTGCCTTCTTAATCCCGAAACACTCAAACCTATACGAATTACAGAGGAAATTCGTTCTATTTTTGCAGATGTGACAAGGAATCCTTAGTTAAAATGATATGCGCCAAAGGTTATTTATTATACCCATCCTACTTTTAACACTTCTCTGGTGCTCTTGCAGGAAAGATTTTCAATACGATACCAGCAGTGGTAATTTGGAGTTTTCAAAGGATACGGTCTATTTAGATACCGTTTTTACCAATATTGGTAGTAGTACGTATTCTCTAAAAGTCTACAATCAATCTAATAACGATATACAAATCCCCAGTGTACGTCTGGCACAAGGCAATAATAGCAGCTACAGATTAAATGTAGATGGTGTGGCCGGAAAAGAATTTGAAAATGTTCCTTTGATGGCTAAAGACAGTTTATTCATTTTTATAGAAACAACATTTGATATTTCAACACTGAACCAAAATGAATTTTTGTATACAGATGCCATCCTTTTTGATGAAGGACCCAAACAGCAAGAAGTACAATTGGTGACTTTGATAAAAGATGCCATTTTCCTTTATCCGTCAGAAAATGCAGATGGAACCAAGGAAACTTTATTCTTAGGACTGGATGAAGAAGGAAATGAAGTTAGAATAGAAGGATTTCTGCTCTCCGATGAGCAACTTAGCTTTAGCAATGAAAAACCTTATGTCATTTATGGATATGCAGTGGTGGAATCAGAGAAAACGCTTAATATAGCTGCTGGCGGCAGAGTCCACTTTCACAAAGATTCTGGAATATTCGTAGGAGAAGGGGCTTCCCTTAGCGTTAATGGCAATTTAAGCATGGATACGCTTCTTTTGGAAAATGAAGTAATTTTTGAGGGTGACCGCCTGGAACCGGAGTTCTCCGAGGTACCAGGGCAATGGGGAACCATTTGGCTGGCTCCCGGAAGTATTAACAATACCATAAACCATCTTACTATCAGAAATGCTTCTGTGGGATTACTGGTTGAAGGCGATCCGGCTTTAAATCCACCAAAACTTTCCGTTAGTAATTCTCAGATTTATAACAGCCTGGCCGTAAATATTTGGGCAAGATCTTCCTCCATTACCGGGGAAAATATGGTTCTTGGTAATGCGGGGAACGGCTCGTTAGTTTGCGAGAATGGTGGTAATTATTCATTCCTGCATAGTACAATAGCCAATTATTGGAGTAATGGTTTCAGATCAGGTGCCACATTGCAAATCAGTAATTATGATCCTGATGAAGATACAAGTGCAAGCGCACAGGACCTGACTGCTAGTTTTATAAACTGTATTGTAGATGGAAATTCATTTCTTGAACTTTCATTAAATTCTAATGAGACAAATTCATTCGACTTTTCTTTTACCAATTGCCTGATTAAATTTAAGGATACAAATAATCAATTTGATACAGATCCCTTCTATGATTTTGAAAATGATACGTACTACAACAATGTTTTCCTGAATGAGGATACTGATTTTTTGAATACTGCAAACAACGACTTCAGGCTGGGTAATTCTTCTTCAGCAATTGGGAAAGCAGACCCCGCAACAGCATTGCAGATACCCTTAGATATTATAGGGACAGATCGTACTTCAGAACCCGATATTGGGGCCTACGAATTTATAGCTGTAGAGCAGAATTAGGCTTCAGTTGTTAAATTTGAAAGAATTTTCTTTCAATAATATTGATTTTCAACACTTTATGTAGAAAAACCTTAATTATTCTATGGTAAAAATAGGGTGACTTCTCGAATAGGTTTACTACTTTGTACCCAAATAACCTGGCATGGAGTATTCTTACACCATAATCGATTCCGACGCCACCTCAAATTTGCAGTTGCAGCACTATTTGGAGGACTATGGGGATTTTGAATGCATTAGTCAGGTTAGAAACTGTGAAGATGGTTTAAATGCCATTCTAAAATACACTCCGGATATTGTTTTTATTAACCTGAACGACAAGGCTTTTGAATATTTTCACATGGTCACTGAATTGTATCAGTATGTCAAAAATATTCCGATTTTAATTGGGATTTCAAAAAGCAAAGAATTCGCCTACAATGCTATTAAAAATAATTTCTTTGATTACTGGCTTATGCCGTATAATGAATTTGATATTCGCAAGACACTGTTACGCCTAAAAAAACAATTACCAAAAGAAGATGTTTCACATACACTTTGTCTTAAATCGTATAAAGATTACCAATATCTGGATACCAATGAGATACTCTATTTAAGGGCAGACAATAATGCGACGGATTTTGTAATGAAAGACGGCAGCACTATTAGTGCTTATAAGACCCTAAAGACTTTTGTAAATCAGTTACCTTCGAATTTTATACGTGTTCACCAAAGTTATATCTTGAACACCCACTATGTCTCCGGAATTAATTATGGAAAATCTAAATGCTTCTTAAAGATTAGGAAAACGCAGCTGCCATTCTCAAAATCCTACATAGAGAATATAGACGGGTTAAAAAAGATTTTATCAAAAAACACGATATCACCCTCCAATTAAACGAATACTCTCAAAATCCTGTCGAATACTCCTAGAACAGGTACGCATACTAATACTTTTTTTTCTACACAATAAGTTTTTAGGTATTCGGCTAGTTTAGTCTCAAGCTAATCAACAATGGCTGGTCAACAATAATTAACCACTTAAAAAATTAAATTATGAAAAAAGTATTGAGCATTTTCGCAATAGTAGTATTTAGTATTGGATTATTTTCCTGTGAAGCAGATAACAGCGCCGAAGACCAGGCCATATATGAGGTAGGAACAGGTGGAGATGACATTCCAGATGGAGGCAACAGAGGTGATAGTACAGGTGGGGATGACACTCCAGATGGTGGAGGCAGAGAGGGCTAAGACACCATATAGTTACATTTATTCAACCCTTTTATTTTTTATAAATAATTAAAAAGCCTTAAATAGTGTATTTAGGGCTTTTTAATTATCTTGTATTAGAAACAATTAGTTTCTAAGTGTTATGGCATATAAAAAGCAAATAGTCCTAATATTGCTATTACTACTTTTTTTTTCCTGTAAAAAAGAAAATCAATCTACCCATATAAATGGTACGGCTCTCACAACAGATAGTACTCAGGTTTGGATCAAAAATGGAACAGATGCAAATCTGCCTTTAAGGACCCGGAAGGAATTTTTACAAAAGGCCTATAACAATACTACTGATGAATTTAATGATTCTTTAAGGCTAAGTTATTATGCCAAACTTTCCCTTGCATATTTAAAACTACAAGATTCTATAAATTTCAGAAATGTCAACAAAAGTGCCCGGATTCTTTCAGAAGAAATTAAAGATTCTGTAATCCTTGCAGGATTATATTGGGATCTTGGTGATTTTTATAGAAATAATTTTATTAAAGACAGCGCCTATTACGAATACGGGCAGGCAGAAAAAATTTATACCACCTTAAAAGAAGACCATTATAGTGGACGGTTGTTACTTAGGATGTCAATAATACAAAAAGATGTAAAGGACTTTACCGGGGCTGAAATTAATCTAATAAGCGCCATTGAACTCTTTCAAAAGCTTGAAAATAATGAACAATTATTCCTCTCTTATAATTTATTGGGAACTATTGCCAAAAGTTTACAGGAATATGAACAATCGCGGACCTTTTTTTCCAAGGCAGTGGAATACCTTAATAAATTGCCAAAGGAAAAGAAGGGCAAATATCAAATCTCACTGAACAATAATATTGGGAATTCCTATAAGGAACAGGGAGATTTTTCTAAAGCCATTCCCTACTTCGACAAGATAGTAAGCACAGACAGTTTACAGTTTAAGAATCGGAAAAGTTATGCCCTTGCTCTCGATAATTTGGCCTACAGCCAATTTAAAACCGGCAAAACAAAAATTTCCGAAGCCAATTTAATAGACGCTTTGGATATTAACATCAGGGAAAATGCCGTCGATCAAATTGCTATGAGCCGTTATCATTTGGCAGAGCTTTATTTGGCTAAACGGGATACTTCATTAGCAATTGCAAATGCTCAGGAGGCGCTGGAATTGGCCAAACAAAGTAATGACAATCAGCTAATCCTCGAAACTTTAAAATTATATCCTTTACTGGACCCGGAAAATGCAAAATCCTATCTGAAGGAATATTTGGTTTTAAATGACAGCCTGCAGGAAGAAGACCGTAAGATTAGAAATAAGTTTGCCCGGATTCGTTTTGAAACAGATGAGTTTATAGCTGAAAACGAACTTTTGGCAAGGCAAAGACAGTTATGGATAGGCATTGCTATAGGATTTTTTTTATTGGCTATTTCAGTCCTTGTCATCCTTTCTCAACGGGCCAAAAACCGAAATCTGCGGTTTCAGCAACAACAACAGGAATCCAACCAGGAAATTTTTAATCTGATGCTCGCCCAGAGCCAAAAATTGGAGGAGGGAAAACAATCTGAACAAAAAAGAATTTCTGAAGAACTTCACGATGGCATACTAGGTCAAATGAATGGTATTCGCATGATGCTGTTGGGTTTAAACAAAAAAGTAGATGAGAACGCCATAAGTATGCGAGGAGAGGCAATTGAGAAACTGCAGGGTGTGCAGGAGGAGATACGGACAATTTCTCATGAATTAAATGATGCTTCCTATCAAAAATTCCATAACTTTATAATATCCATCGAAGATTTACTAAAGAGTATTTGCGATTCAGCGAATATTGATTATGATTTAGACTATGATGAAGGTCTTGACTGGGATGACTTAAGTGGCAATATCAAAATTAACCTCTACAGGATTATTCAGGAGAGTCTTCAGAATTGTATTAAACATGCATTTGCAAATAGGGTTAATCTCAAATTAGAATCGACTGATCATATGCTCAAAGTTTCTCTAAAGGATGACGGGCGAGGCTTTGATAATAAAAAAAAGAAAAAAGGTATTGGACACAAAAACATTACTTCCCGGGTACATAAATTAAACGGTGAATGGAGAATTAAGAGTGAACCCGGAAAGGGAACAGTGGTAACCGTTAAAGTACCTTACACTTTAGCTGAAAATGAAAGTCGGTTTAACGGAAATGAAAAATATAAAATAGCTGAAAAAACATCACCATGAAAACGATTCGGATTTTAGCGGTAGATGATCATGAAATGAGCACAATGGGATATAAATTTATCCTTGAAGATACAGAATTTGATGATTTCAAGGTTTTTGTAGATACCGCCAAAA
This sequence comes from uncultured Eudoraea sp., assembly GCF_947260015.1. GTDB lineage: Bacteria > Bacteroidota > Bacteroidia > Flavobacteriales > Flavobacteriaceae > Eudoraea. Next base: position 218,226 of record NZ_CAMYOM010000001.1, read on the forward strand.
CCTTTGATGCGGCCGTCGAAAAAATAGAAAATTCTGTCAATTCATTTCAGTATGACATTCTCTTATTGGATATACAATTGTCCCAGGCCGTTGAAGGACCTGCGAAAACAGGGGAAGATATAGGGATTTTTGCACGGAAGGTGATTCCTAAGACCAAAATTGTATTTATGTCTTCATTTAGTGATAATTACAGAATAAACAGTATTCTTAAGACTGTTGATCCGGAAGGGTATATGGTAAAAACGGAAATAGATCAAAAGTCATTACAGGCAATGGTACTTACTGTTCTGAACAATCCCCCCTATTATACTCAGAAAGCCCTTGCGGCAATTCGGAAAAAAATGGCTAATGATGATATTGTCCTGGATGAGAAAGATAAAAAAATACTACATTTCCTGTCTATAGGTACCAAAACCAAAGATATGGTTAATCATGTATCCTTATCACTTCCCAGTATTGAAAATAGAAAACGGCACCTGAAATCAGTTTTTGGCGTTGAAAAACAGAATGATCAGGCCTTAATTACCGAATCCAGAAACAGGGGTTTCATCTAATTTTACCATACTTTTCTTAAGAACTCCAGCTCGTTATCTTTTTCGAGGCAGTCTATTAATCGCAAAATAGCAATGAAACCTTATATATTCTATGGTTTTTATATAGTCAACTGTTAATATTTAAAATTAATTTTGAATTGAACTACATTATTTTCTGTTATCATGCCAAACAAACAGGATAATTTTAGATATAATCTAAAGCTTAAGCTAGACGACAACCCGCAAATCGTGGGATTGGTCGAATTTAGAAAGAGTTTGGAAAAAGAATATTTTGCCAATGTAGCCATACGTAATTGCTCTTCTGATAGCGCACGGCAAAATTTGGTGATTGAAATGGATTGCAATTTAAAATTGGTTGAAATTCTATTTCATTTACAAAAAGGGACCTGGGGACAAATTTACCCCACACAGAATAACTGGTCTAAAAGTTCCCCTTTTTCAAGCGCATTGAAAACCTTAAATAAATTGAACAACAACGGAATTGATGTTGAAGAATTATCTATTTTTTTAAGAGATTCCTCAATTGTCATTAAGCATATATATGAAAATAGTATTGAAGAGCAATTTGGGAAGATTCTTCATACCATTGCCGAACATTATGTCTATTATACCAAAAGACTTACGGAAACACCCTTTGAAATATATATTCCCGTCTTTGAAGAAGATCATTTTGAAAATGATAACAAACTAAAGAATATTAGAAACGGAAATAACAATAAGAAAGACTATTTTGAATATTGGGGTCTCTATTTCGACTCAGAAAAAGATGCCGTAATCTATGATTTGAAGAATAAATCCATCATTTATGGTGATCTATTTATGTTAAATCATTGATTAAAATGGAAAACCAATAATAGGGCTATTGGTTTTCCATTAAACGGTTTTTACTGTCCACCATTAAATAACGGAAGGTTTTTCATTAATTTATTTACCTTTACTTTTACACCTTCAACCACTTCCCCATCCTCCGTATGTGTAATAACTTCGTCTATTAAATCTACAATTACGGACATATCCTGCTCTTTAAGACCTCTGGTAGTTATCGCAGCTGTGCCAAATCTAATTCCTGAGGTTATAAATGGTGATTTATCATCAAATGGAACCATATTTTTATTTGCAGTAATATCTGCTTTAACCAGTATATTTTCCGCCTCTTTTCCGGTAATATTTTTATTGCGAAGATCTATAAGCATCATATGATTATCTGTACCTCCAGAAATTATCTTGTAATCTTTAGCAACAAAAGCCGCAGCCATGGCTTCAGCATTCTTCTTTACTTGTAACATATAATGCAAAAAGTCATCTGAAAGGGCTTCTCCAAAAGCTATTGCCTTGGCGGCAATTATATGCTCTAAAGGCCCTCCTTGATTTCCGGGAAAAACGGCTAGATTAATTAGGGCAGACATTTTTCTTAAATTTCCATTTTTTAGTCTGATTCCAAAGGGATTTTCAAAATCCTGCCCCATTAAAATCAAACCACCCCTGGGGCCCCTCAGGGTTTTGTGTGTTGTTGTGGTAACAAAATGACAGTGTGGTATGGGATCGTTCAATATTCCCTTAGCAATTAGACCGGCAGGATGCGCAATATCTGCCAATAAAAGGGCATCTACACTATCAGCAATTTCCCGAAATCTTTTAAAATCCATATCTCGTGAATAAGCAGAAGCCCCTGCGATAATCAACTTCGGACGTTCCTTTTTGGCTATTTCCTCAATTTTATCGTAGTTTATTACACCGGTTTCTTTTTCTACACCATAAAACACCGGTCGATAAAGCTTTCCGGAAAAATTAACCGGAGAACCATGAGTAAGATGACCCCCATGTGAAAGATCAAAGCCTAAAATTGTATCCCCGGGTTTTAAACATGCCTGGTATACAGCCGCATTAGCCTGTGATCCTGAATGCGGTTGAACATTTGCATATTCCGCCCCAAACAATTCTTTTGCTCTGTCTATAGCCAGTTGTTCAACCTTATCAACAACTTCACATCCCCCGTAATAGCGCTTACCGGGATATCCTTCAGCGTATTTGTTGGTAAGAACGGATCCCGCAGCTTCCATAACCTGTGGGCTTGTAAAATTTTCTGAAGCAATAAGTTCTATCCCATTTAATTGTCGTTCTTTTTCCTCGGCAATTAAGTCAAATATTTGATGGTCGCGTTGCATAAAATTATCCTTATATTATATGAGGCGTAAAAGTACAAATTGATAGACGTTAATAAGAAGAAAATAATATATTTGATTAGGAATTTATCAAACAAAAATTAACAATTATATCATGTCCTCAAAAACAAATGATCCATCCAAAAAAACCTGGCTACCCGTGGCCCCTAATACTGATTTTCCCATACAGAATATTCCATTTGGTGTTTTCCTAACACGGGATGATGTCATTACAATTGGCACAAGAATAGGGGATCATGCCATTGATCTTGGAGCACTGCATCAACTGGGTTATTTTAATGGAATTCCTCTTACAGATGATATTTTCCTTCAGGATACTTTAAACGATTTCATTTCAGATGGCCAAAAAACCTGGCGTTTAGTGCGTAACAGGATAAGTGAAATTTTTGACATTACGAATCCAATTCTAAAAGAAAACCCGGAACATCGCAAAATTGTTTTATTCACTTTGGATGAGATAGAAATGCAACTGCCTGTACACATTGGAGATTATACGGATTTTTATTCAAGTAAAGAGCATGCAACTAATATCGGCACTATGTTCCGCGATCCTGAAAATGCCTTGTTGCCTAACTGGTTGCATATTCCAATTGGGTATCATGGCAGAAGCTCCACTATAATTCCCAGTGGAAGAAATATTCGAAGACCTATGGGGCAGACGTTACCCAAAGGGGCTACCCAACCTGTGTTTGGGCCTTCTAAAATGGTTGACTTTGAATTGGAAATGGCCTTTATTACAACAGACGCGAATAAATTAGGAGAATCTATACCCATTAACGAGGCTGAAAATTATATTTTTGGACTCGTTTTATTAAATGACTGGAGTGCCAGGGATATACAAAAATGGGAGTACGTACCCCTGGGGCCATTTATGGCAAAGAATTTTGCCTCTTCTATTTCTCCATGGATTGTTACATTGGAGGCCCTTGAACCTTTTAGAGTTGAAAGTCCAAAACAGGACCCCATTCCACTACCCTATCTTCAACAACAAGGAAAAAATAGCTTTGATATTCATTTAGAAGTTTCAATTGCTCCTGAGGGTAAGGCTCCTACGACAATTACAAAATCTAACTTTAAATATATGTATTGGACTATGGCTCAACAGTTAGCTCATCATACCTCAAATGGTTGTAAGGTACTTAGTGGTGATCTTATGGGAAGTGGTACAATTTCTGGTACAACCCCCGATTCTTATGGTTCAATGCTGGAATTGGCGTGGCAGGGAACAAAGCCTGTTAGCCTTCAGAATGATGAAAAAAGGACGTCAATTCAAGATTTCGATACCGTAACTTTAAAAGGATTTTGTGAAAAAGATGGTGTGCGCATCGGGTTTGGTATGGTAGAGACAAAATTGCTTCCTCCTCTAAAAGATAATCTTTAAATTCAGTACACTAAAGGATCATTTTACCGAATTTATACGATACATTATCGTTTTTCGTTATGAACTATATGCGTTTTGGCACAGCTATTGAAAACTGCTGTTAAAACCCTTAAATGTATTATCATGAAAAAAACGATACTCTTCACAACAATTTTGGTTCTTTTAATAGCCTGCGGAGGTGTTAAAAAAACCCAGGAAGCCATAAATACCGGCAATTATTCCGCAGCCATAAATAAGGCTATAAGAAATCTGGCCGATAATAAAACTAAAAAAGGCAACCAACCCTATGTGTTACTTCTTGAAGAAGCGTTCAAAAAATATACACAAAGGGAATTAGAAAATATTGCCTATTTAAAAAAAGAAGGTAACCCTGCTAATTACAACCAGATATTTAAAGGGTATAGCCGCCTGAAAAATATTCAGCAGCAAATTAAGCCACTTTTGCCCCTACAGGTATATGAGGAAGATAGGAATGCCAGATTTTCTTTTACCAATTACGATAATGAGATACTTGTAGCAAAGGATAATTTATCTGACTATTTATACAATAACGCTTCAGAACTGCTACAGAATGCGAAATACAAGGAGGACTATAGAAATGCCTATAGGGATTTTGAATATCTGAATGAATTAAGTCCGGGATTTGCTGATGGCAGAGAAAAAATGGACGAGGCTTATATAAAAGGCTTGGACTATGTTAAAGTAAACATGGTTAATGATACGGAGCAAATAGTTCCTGAGCGTTTAGAAGAAGAACTGTTGAATTTTAACACTTACGGATTAAATGACCAATGGACACAGTATCATACCAATCCGCTAGCTGAAGTAGACTATGATTATGAAATGGAAGTAGCCTTCAGGGCCATTAACATCTCTCCTGAACAAATCCAGGAAAAACAGATTATTAAGGAAAAGCAGATTAAAGACGGAGTTGAAGTACTTGTTGATGCAGATGGCCGGGTAGTAAAAGACAGTTTGGGCAATGAAATAAAGGTTGACAGATTCAGGACAGTAAGTTGTAATTTCTATCAGTTTACACAGCATAAATCGGCGCAAGTTACCGGTAATGTAAGCTATATAGATTTACAAAAGAAACAACAACTCAATTCATACCCAATTAGTAGCGAATTTGTATTTGAGCATGTCTATGCAAATTACAACGGTGATAAAAGAGCGCTAGACAATGATCTTGTTCCACTTTTAAATAGGGTTGCCGTACCATTTCCTTCCAATGAGCAAATGGTTTATGATGCAGGTGAAGATTTAAAATCTAGATTGAAGGACATCGTCGTGAGACACAAGTTTAATTAAATTCAGAACCCCGAACTTTCGGGGTTTTTTTTATAGATAACCTGATAAATTGAGGGATGTAATTCCCCCATGAGATTCATCGGCTACCGCGATACCATTTTTAATTATCAACACTTGAGGTGATTGGTGGTATACCTGAAATTTATTAGCAACTTCATTGGAAACTTCCCTGTATCTGTGCAAATCTAAAAAATACATATCGGCCTGATTCTCTTCAAGCAAATAGGAACTCCTGAATGATCTGAGAACCATACTGCTGATACCACATGTAGTGGAGTGCTTAAAAATAATCTGAGGCCTTTTGGAAGAATTTTTTTCAATTTCAATAAGCTGATCCAGAGTTGTTAATGGTATCCATTTCAATTGATTCTTCTGTTCTTCAGGATTTGTGTTTTTACTGCTAAATAAGTTATTAAATATTCCCATTTTCCTTTTAAAGCTGATTAGTCGGACTTTTTTTATTACCATACAAGCTGTCGAAATGTCCTGCTAATGCGTGATTTTTCCGACATTTTGTCCGTTTACCCTCCGTGGTAAGATTGTTGTCCTCTATAATTCAAAATTAAACAATAACTCGAAAAAATATATATAATGAACATTAATAATTTTACCATAAAATCCCAGGAGGCCATACAACATGCTCAAATAATTGCGCAGGGTATGGAAAATCCGCAAATTGAAAATGAACATATTTACAAAGCAATCGCGGAGATTGATGAGAATGTGCTCCCATTTATCTTAAAAAAATTAAATGTCAATATATCTCTTGTAAACCAAATACTTGAGAAAGATCTGGAAAGCTTACCAAAAGTCTCTGGAGGAGAAATACTCTTTTCTAAAGAAGCAGGTAAAACATTGAATGAAGCTAACGTTATTGCGAGAAAGATGGAAGATGAATATGTTTCCATAGAACATCTGATAATAGCTCTTTTTAAATCTAAAAGTAAAATTTCAAAAATATTAAAGGACCAAGGTATACAGGAAAAAGGGCTTTTGGCTGCGATTGAAGAATTGCGAAAAGGTGGTAAAGTTACTTCGCAAAGTGCCGAAGAAACTTATAATTCATTGAATAAATATGCGAGAAACCTGAATGATCTTGCCGATAAAGGTAAACTGGATCCTGTTATTGGTCGGGATGAGGAAATAAGAAGAATACTTCAAATTCTTTCGAGGCGAACCAAGAATAACCCCATGTTGGTTGGGGAACCAGGTACCGGTAAAACCGCAATAGCCGAAGGACTTGCCCATAGAATTGTTCAAGGAGATATCCCGGAAAATTTAAAAGATAAAGTTATTTATTCCCTCGATATGGGGGCGCTTATAGCGGGTGCAAAATACAAAGGAGAGTTTGAGGAACGTCTAAAAGCTGTCATTAAAGAGGTTACAGAATCAGATGGTAATATTGTACTCTTTATTGATGAAATACACACTCTCGTTGGTGCAGGTGGCGGACAAGGGGCGATGGATGCTGCAAACATTCTAAAACCAGCTTTGGCAAGAGGAGATTTACGAGCTATTGGTGCCACAACTTTGGATGAATATCAAAAATACTTCGAAAAAGACAAAGCATTGGAGCGCAGGTTTCAAAAAGTTATAGTAAACGAACCTGATACGGAAAGTGCTATTTCAATATTACGCGGTATCAAAGAAAAATATGAAGCACACCATAAAGTAAGAATTATGGACGAGGCTGTTATTTCCGCAGTAGAATTATCGCAACGATATATTACCAATAGATTTTTGCCAGATAAAGCTATTGACTTAATGGATGAAGCTGCGGCTAAACTGCGAATGGAAATAAACTCCAAACCAGAAGAACTGGATGTACTGGACAGAAAGGTTATGCAATTGGAGATTGAAATTGAAGCAATCAAAAGAGAAGATGATAAAGCTAAACTTAAAATACTTAATGTAGATCTGGCCAATATCAAAGAAGAAAGAAATGAAATTTTTGCTAAGTGGGAAAGCGAAAAAACAGTAATTGATAATATTCAAAAAACAAAACTGGATATTGAAAATTTCAAACAAGAGGCGGAAAGAGCAGAGCGAAATGGAGATTACGGTAAAGTAGCTGAATTGCGATATGGAAAAATAAAGGAAGCCCATTCAAAACTGGAATCACTTCAAAAGGATCTTAGCAATGAGCAAAAAAAAGGAACCCTTATCAAAGAAGAAGTAACTACCGAAGATATTGCAGAAGTTGTCGCAAAATGGACAGGCATTCCGGTAACTAAGATGTTACAAAGCGAACGTGAAAAGCTATTGAATCTGGAAGATGTATTGCACAAACGCGTCGTTGGGCAGGATGAGGCCATTCAGGCGGTATCTGACGCTATCAGAAGAAGCAGAGCTGGTTTGCAGGATACCAAACGCCCAATCGGCTCATTCTTATTCCTGGGAACCACCGGGGTTGGAAAAACCGAACTGGCAAAAACTTTAGCTGCTTACCTGTTTGATGATGAAAACGCACTTACCAGAATTGATATGAGCGAATATCAGGAGCGTCATTCAGTAAGTAGATTGATAGGGGCTCCTCCGGGCTACATTGGTTATGATGAAGGTGGTCAACTCACCGAAGCTGTGCGCCGTAAACCCTATTCTGTGATACTTTTAGATGAGATAGAAAAAGCACATCCGGATACATTTAATATCCTATTGCAGGTGCTTGATGAAGGAAGGCTTACAGATAACAAGGGAAGAATTGCTGATTTCAAAAATACTATAATCATAATGACCAGCAATATGGGCAGCCATATCATACAGGAAAAATTTGAGGTCACAGATGACATTTATTCCGCAATGGAGTCTGCCCGAGTTGAGGTTATGGGGCTTCTTAGAAAGACCATTCGCCCTGAATTCCTTAACAGAATAGATGATATTATTATGTTTACCCCCCTTAATAAGGAGGATATTACGCAGATTGTTAAACTGCAACTAGAGCAACTTAAAAAAATGCTCGCTAAACAACATATCACCATTGATGCGACTAATGAGGCCATTGCTTACCTCGCCAATCGTGGTTATGACCCCCAATACGGGGCCAGACCTATAAAAAGAGTGATCCAGAAAGAGGTGTTAAACAACCTCTCAAAAGAATTACTCGGAGGTAAAGTTAAAGCGGATAGTATTGTGTTAATAGACTCTTTTGATGACGGTTTGGTGTTTCGAAATCAAAATGAATTAGTTAATTAAGCCCGTTACCAATTGAAAAATGTACCCTTGCGATTTACTTCGTCAAAGGGTACATTTTTTTTTGAATTAAAATACCATACAGTATATAGATTTTTTATCTTCGTATAAAATTGAAGATCTATGCCTACCAAAGCTGAGAGAACCACTGCATACATTATTGAAACTGTATCCCCTATCTTCAATAAACATGGCTATGTAGGAACCAGCATGAACGACCTTACTGAGGCAACAGGTCTTACAAAGGGGGCATTATATGGTAATTTTGAAAATAAGGAAGCCCTTGCCCTTGCCTCTTTTGAATATAACAGCAAAAGACTTCTTACGGCAATTGATGATAAGTTGAATACCGAAGGTACAGCTCTGGACAAACTATTTTCCCTTACTGATTTTTATCGTAATTATGACACTTTCACAGCAAGCATGGGAGGTTGTCCCGTTCTAAATGTGGGGGTTGATGCCAAATTTAATAATGCGCTTCTAAAGTCGGCAGCTAATGAAACAATTCGCACAATTGAAGGTAAAATTGCTTTGATTCTGGAAAATGGGGTAAGGAACAATGAGTTGAAACTACCTGTTACTCCTTTGCAATTTGCAAAGCAATTATACACTATGATTCAAGGAGCAATAGCCATGGCAACAATTACAGGTGACAGAAAATATCTTATTAATACAATTGCGTACCTTGATGTTCTGGTTAAAAAAGAAATCAAAAAATAGTTACTTACTTACCTACAACTCTATAAATCCAGGTTTTACCGGTATACCGCCCTCCAAATTTAGAATCCCTGGCTTTTCTGCCTTCTTCCATTGAATCATACCTTTTTAAATACACGTAGTTATATTTATTCTTCGCCCGATAGAATGATTTAGGTTGTAATCCCTCATCCGATAACTTCTTCATAAAGGCTTCGAAGTATTTTTTGGTACCAAAGACATTAGCTATTAAATAATAGCCCGGTTCTAAGCCATCCTCACCAGTCACTTCCTCGTATACTTCACCTTTTTTCAATACTACTACTTCTGTCGCAGCTTTTTCTTTTTCGATCGCCTTAATAGAATCCTGTATTTTCTTTTCTTCATTTGTTTTCAACACAGCCAGAGCTTCAGCACGTTTTATAGCATCCAAAGAGTCTTTTCTTTTCTTTTCTTCTTCTCCTTTAATTTTTTCTAATTCAATCTGCTGATTGACGGCAGCAATTGAATCTTTGGTTTTTCGTTTCTGTAATTCTTCCAGAGCCAGTAATTCAGCTGCTACAACTGCATCAAGAGAGTCTTGTTTTCTCTGAGCTTCCAATAAAGCCTCTTCTTCAGCCATTTCTTCTTCTTTAATTCTTTCTAATTCAATCCGCTGATTGACGGCAGCAATAGAGTCTTTTGTCTTTTGTTTCTGTAATACTTCCAGCGCCAATAATTCGGCTGCCTTTAAAGCATCAAGAGAGTCTTGTTTCCTTTGAGCTTCCAATAAAGCCTCCTCTTTAGCCAATTCTTCCTCTTGAACTTCTTCTTCTGGTGACTCTTCAAGAGTTTCTTCTTCAGGTTCTTCTTCAGGGTCTTCAAATACCTGGCGTCCAAAATCGAAGGCAGTCACAATTTCAAAACTGGGATCTTCACCTTTAAGTGCAGAACTGGTCCCAAACTCAACCAAAGCACCGAGAGATAACTTTTTAAAGAAGCGCCCTCCTATTCCGGTAGAAATCCCATAAAAACTGTTATATCCGGCCTGTGCCCAGAACTTAGGTGTAGAAAAAAAAGTGTTAATTCCTATCTGATCGTCAAAATCCGGCAGCCGCTTATAGTATAAACTCGGCCTTATAAAAGAACTATTGGAATCGCCAAAGACGGTTATAGGGAAATCATAGCTTGCCAGACCCATATAAATTAAACCAGTAGCACTGGCATTACCTTCATTTGTTGTAAAGTTTCGATCTACCAAATTCTCCATGGCGATACCAAAACTAAAAGCATTCAACTGAAGTTTAACAGCAGGTGCAACTTGAAGAATAAAGTTACTTTTTTCTTCAAATATTGGTAAGCCTATATCGGGATTCAAAATAAAATCATTGGCCAGTTTTCGTTGGAAACCAATAACATTGATACCCAGCGTTAGTTGGGTTTTGGCACTCAACTCAAAGTTATATGCATAATTTAAAAGTCCTCCCCGATTTACAAAAACGCCTGTATTGTGTTGAATGAAACCGCCTCCAATAGCAGATTCCTTGTTTAACTTGCGAGAATAGTTTAAAAATAAGGTTGTTGGGTTGCTATCCAGGGTCTGCCATTGCCATCTTGTCCATAATGCTATGGATTGTGGATTATTTCTATCCAACAAAAACACCGGACTTAATAAACTACTATTAAATTCCGTAAGGTTATGCTGCCTGTAGTCATAAGGTAATTCCGGCTCCTGAGATTTCACCGTAAATAGGGTCAAAACCATGCCTAGAAACAGGATTTTATTCAACATAACTATAGAAAAAACAAAGGGTTAACATACTAATTTTGATGAAATACAGTTAAATTAGAGCACTCATTTAACTTATACAAACAATCTAGCATGAAAACAATTAAACTTCTAATCTTTGCCTTTTTATTAACAGGCATTATCTCTTGCAAAGATGATCAAAAATTATCAGATACTTATGTTGAGTCCACGGTATCTACTTATTATTTCATAAGACATGCAGAAAAGATCAGAAGTAATTCAGAAGACATAGATCCTGAACTAAGCCAAAAAGGACTTGGAAGAGCCATGCACTGGGCAGAAATATTGAATGATGTGGAACTGGACGCAATTTATTCCACCGATTTTGAGAGAACAACAATGACAGCCGCACCTACTTCAGTAAAACAGGAATTAACCGTTCAATATTACGATCCCGAGAATATTGATATCGAACAATTTAAATTAGATAATTTAGGAAATAATGTCCTAGTAGTCGGACATAGTAATTCAACACCAGATTTTGTAAATAAGATATTGGGAGAAGATAAATATACAGCCATGGATGACTATGACAATGGTAGCCTTTTTATTGTCCAGGTAACTGGGACAAATGTATCTTCCAATCGTTTACATTTCAATTGCAATTGTCCGGATTAACTTCAATATTTTCCAAACGGATTCTTGATAGAAGTTCTAATTCTTCGGTTTTAAAAAGTGCTTCGAGCTCATACACAGAAATATTGTCTGCAGCTTTATAATTATTATAATCAACAAACCGAATACCATTTATTATTCTTTCATTAAATGCTTCGCGAAATCTTGTTCCCCCTCCATCGACGTGAAATTCATAGGCTAGGTAATCTGGCTTAAACGTCTCTTTATCAAACCAGTAGAGATAAACATCATCAAAATCCTCACCTCCATCTTTTTCATCAAAAGTAACTTCCACCTTATAGTATTGCCTGTCCCCTATTTGCGTTTCACCAAGAAGCTTTTTATTCACTGCCGGGTCATTTAAGCCATATGGAAGATAAGCGAAATAATGAACCGAGTTAATTGAATTTGAATATTTAGTTGCCATGGAATCTGCAACATTTACGGGAATCCCATTAATGTATCGTTGAAAGCCGCTATGTTTGAGAACATCCAGAAAGACAGTTGAATCTTTCTTACTAATTCGTTTTAATACCCTTTTTCCTTTACTATTTTCCAATTCATACCTAACATCACGCAAGGCGAAAGATATATTACACAATGAGTTCAGGTTACCTCCAGAGACCTCTATGGATTTGTCTACAATATCCTGAACGGCCATATTATCTGAATTCTTATTCCTGCAGCCAATTATTGTGAAGAAAATAATGATGAATGTAAATCTCAACATAGTAAAGTTTTTACAGTAATCGTAAAAGTCTTGTTTTCTTTACACTTTTCACAAAAATAAATTCGATTTCCAATATATAGTACTCTGGTATTTGTTCTTACTTTTGCTACTTATGCAGAAAGCGATAAACATAAAGAACAAAAAAGCCCGCTTTGAATATGAATTCCTGGATACCTATATAGCAGGAATTGTACTTTCAGGAACCGAAATAAAATCTATTCGACTGGGTAAAGCTTCAATCACAGAAAGTTTTTGTGAGTTTAATGAACTGGGAGAACTTTTCGCTATAAATATGCAAGTTGATGAATATTCACACGCCACGCATTTTAATCACAGACCCAAAGCTGCCCGCAAACTTCTGTTAAAAAAGCAAGAATTAAGAAAACTGGAGAAAGAAGTAAAAAATACAGGACTTACTATTATTCCCTTAAATCTTTTTATTAATGACAAGGGATTTGCTAAACTTAAAATTGTTTTGGCTAAAGGAAAAAAATTATATGACAAACGGGAAAGCATTAAGGATAGGGACAATAAAAGAGATCTTGATCGTCTTAAAAAGAGTTTTAATAGCTAAACGCCCTATTATTTGTTAAGTCGAATATGAATTGATCAATTTTTATCTTCTAGAAGTGGAACGAATCGAAAGGAACCAAATTCCTGCCGTTCAAATTCCTTCTCTGATTTTCTAATTATGCGAGTCATAATCTGATCCTCCAGACCAACCGGGATTACCAATTTACCTCCAATTTTTAATTGAGACAGCAAAGCCTTAGGAATTTCCGGAGCCCCTGCCGTAACTATAATTCCTTCAAAAGGTGCCTCCCCGGGAAGACCCTTATATCCATCTCCAAAAATAATTTTTTTGGGTCTGTATCCCATTTTCTTAAAAAATAAAGAGGTCTTTTTGAATAATTCCAATTGTCGTTCAATGGTGAATACCCTGGCCTTCAATTTCAGAAGCACGGCGGTCTGATAACCACTTCCTGTTCCAATTTCCAATATTTTATCCCCAGGATTTAATTCTAATAATTCCGTTTGGAAGGCTACAGTGTATGGTTGCGATATGGTTTGTTCAGCAGCAATGGGAAAGGCTTTATCCTGGTAAGCGTGATCTTCAAAACTACTATCCATAAATAAATGTCTTGGGACCGATCTGATAGCGTCTAAAACATTTTTATTTTTTATATTCTTGGCAGCAATAATGTCTACAAGTTTATTGCGCATTCCCTTATGTTTGAAAGTATCTTTCAATAGTTTGGTTTTGTGTTGCTAAAATTAGAAAATCAAATTGGAAATAGGTGCATTTTACAAGTGATACATTGGCATAATTTAGAATTAATCTCCTTATTTTTGAAAAAACATAAACTTATGCTCAAAGTTGGCGTATTAGGTGCAGGACATTTAGGTAAAATTCATTTGCGCCTTCTTAGTGAATCCAGTGAATATGATCTAATTGGATTTTTTGACCCTGATGCCGAGAACGGTGAAAAGGTTGCGGCAGAATTTGGATATTCCTATTTTGAAAATATAGATTCCCTAATGGACAAGGTAGATGTTGTAGATATTGTCACTCCTACTCTATCGCATTACGAGTGTGCGAAGAAAGCCATGGAGAAAGGAAAACATGTTTTTATCGAAAAACCCATTACTAACACTTTGAAGGAAGCAGAGGAGCTTCTGATAATTGAGAACGAGAATGGGGTGAAAGGACAAGTGGGGCATGTAGAACGATTTAACCCCGCTTTTGGAGCGGTTAAAAATAAAATTAAGGACCCTATGTTTATTGAAACTCACCGGCTAGCAGAATTCAACCCCAGAGGGACTGATGTACCGGTAGTTTTAGATTTAATGATTCACGATATAGATGTAATTCTTAGTGTAGTCAACTCCAAAGTAAAAAGAATTAATGCCAGTGGCGTATCCGTAATTAGTAAATCACCAGATATTGCCAATGCCAGAATTGAGTTCGAAAATGGATGCGTTGCTAATCTTACTGCCAGTAGAATATCATTGAAAAACATGAGAAAATCAAGGTTTTTTCAGCGAGATGCATATATATCAGTGGATTTCCTTGAAAAACAAGTGGAAGTTGTTAAAATGAAAGACGCTCCTGAAAAACCGGGAGAATTTGATATGGTACTTCAGAATGCAGAAGGAGATAAAAAACAGATTTATTTTGAAAACCCCGAAATTCTAAATAATAATGCAATCCAGGATGAACTTGAAACTTTTGCCATGGCCATAAATAATGATAGCACTCCTGTAGTAACATTAAAACAGGGAGCTCAGGCGTTGGATGTAGCTTTACAGGTAATTTCGTCCTTCAAAAACTAATTGGTTTAGCCTAAAAAATGCATTGAGTAATTTTCAATTATTAATCAGCATAAAATGATAACAACAATTGCGGTAATAGGAGCAGGTACAATGGGTAACGGAATTGCACATGTATTTGCACAAAATGGTTATAAAGTTCACTTGGTTGACATCTCGCAGGAATCTCTCGACAAAGGGACTTTAACAATTGCCAATAATCTGGATAGGCTGCTGTTAAAGAATGTCATTACAAAAAATGAAAAGATAAAGACATTAGAGAATATTTCTACATATACCTCATTGAAGGAAGGGGTAAATGGAGCGGGCCTGGTAATTGAAGCTGCAACCGAAAATGTGGAATTAAAATTATCTATTTTTAAGGAACTCGACATCCATTGCGACGAAAATACAATTCTTGCGACCAATACATCTTCCATCTCAATAACACAAATTGCCGCAGTTACTCAAAGAGCAGACAAGGTAATTGGAATGCACTTTATGAATCCCGTACCCATAATGAAATTAGTAGAGATTATTAGAGGTTATAACACAAGTGATTCCGTTACCATTGCGGTGATGGAAATTTCTGAAAAATTAGGTAAAATAGCTACGGAAGTAAATGATTATCCAGGATTTGTAGCAAACAGAATTCTGATGCCCATGATAAATGAGGCAATCGAAACCCTTTATAACAATGTGGCCGGTGTATCAGAAATTGATACGGTAATGAAATTAGGTATGGCGCATCCTATGGGGCCACTGCAATTAGCAGACTTCATTGGACTTGACGTATGCCTTTCAATTTTGAATGTTATGCATAACGGGTTTAAAAATCCTAAATACGCCCCATGTCCACTTCTTGTTAATATGGTAATGGCGGGTAAAACCGGAGTTAAATCCGGAGAAGGATTTTACGACTATTCTGAATCACGAAAAGCAGAAAAAATAGCCACCCAATTCGCCCAATAATTCTATGGCAGTTATTAAACCATTTAAAGCAATACGGCCCGCAAAGGATAAAGTGTCATTCGTTGCCTCCCGTTCTTACGAAGAATATTCAAAAAAAGAATTAGACTGCGTCTTAAACTACAATCCATATTCCTTTTTAAATATAATTAATCCCGGAAACAGGTTTAATAAAAAAGTCTCAGGCGTAGAGCGTTTTAAACTTGTACATAACCGTTATTTGGAGTTTTTAGAGGACCAAATTCTTTTAAAGGATGACGAGGAAAGCTTTTATATTTATAAAATAGAAAAAGATAATTTTAATTGCTGTGGAATTATATGTGCAACGAGTACCGAGGACTACAGGAATTCTGTAATTAAAAAACACGAAAACACACTTGAAAACCGGGAAAAATTATTTGCGAATTATCTGCAATTAGTTAAGTTCAAAGCAGAGCCGGTTTTGATGATTTACCCGGATTCGGGGGAAATTTCGAATATAGTTGATAAGGAGACATCAAATAATCCAGAATGTCATTTTACAACACCAGACAATGTAACCCATACGCTCTGGAAGATTTCAGGAAAAAGTACATTAAAAGTACTTCAGAATGAATTTAGCAAGGTTAATACTTTATATATAGCGGATGGCCATCACAGAAGTGCATCTTCCAATCTTTTATCGATTTTATCGAAAAAGAAAAACCCTGATCACACTGGTAACGAACCTTATAATTTTATAATGAGTTATTTAATCCCCGAATCAGAAATTAAAATCTTCGAATTTAACCGGATGGTTCGAGATCTAAACGGTCTCACGACTGAAGAGTTTCTGGTAAAACTCGATGAATTTTTTAGGATTAAGAATCATGGTAATCAATTATACAGACCAAATAAAAAGCATCATTTTAGCATGTATCTTAAGGGCTCATTTTATTCATTATACCTAAGGAAAAGAGTTTATAAATTTACCGATGCCCTGAGTAAGCTCGATACGCAAATTTTATACAAGACCATTCTTGAACCTATCCTGGAAATAAAAGATTTAAGAAATGACAAACGAATCCAATATGGTTATGGAAAACGCAATGTCCTTAAGATGAAAGATGAAATTGACAGAGGGAATTTTGCAGTAGGTTTTGGTTTGGTCCCATTAGACGTCGAAGAGATAAAGGCAATAGCTGATGCAGGATTGGTTATGCCCCCAAAAAGTACATATATTGAACCAAAACTCAGAAGTGCACTCGCTATATACGATTTAGGTTCATCAGAAAGTTAAAGCTGCAGCTTAATGCCATCACTAATGACAGATACAGAAGAGCGTAGAACGGGCATGCCAAGTATATAATTGACAAATTTCAAATTAAAAATAAGTGTCCATAAAAAGAAATCTACTTAAAATCCTTGATAATCTTCCTAAAGAGATAAGCCTTGTTGCGGTATCCAAAACAAAAACCAATGAAGAAATAATGGAAGCTTATGAAGCTGGTCAGCGTATTTTCGGGGAAAACAAAATTCAGGAGATGGCTCTTAAATGGAGTGAATTACCCAAAGATATTGAATGGCACATGATAGGACATGTACAAACTAATAAGGTAAAATACATGGGTGAGTTTGTATCATTAATTCAGGGTGTGGATAGTCTAAAACTACTAAAGGAGATTAACAAACAGGCCATTAAACATAATCGTAAGATTAACTGCTTGCTTCAAATACATATTGCTCAGGAACAAACAAAATTTGGGCTAAATGAAATAGAGTTATTTGAATTAATAAGTTCAGATGAGTTTGTAAATCTCAATAATGTGAATGTAAAGGGTTTGATGGGTATGGCTACTTTTACCGATAACGAAGAACAAATACGAAAGGAATTTTCATATTTAAATTCAATCTACTTAAAATTAAAAAATAGAATACCTGAGGTAAATGTACTATCAATGGGAATGAGTGGAGATTATAGAATTGCAATTCAGCAAGGCAGCACAATGGTACGCATAGGAAGTAGTATCTTTGGTATTAGAAATAATACAATGAAGAAGGGATTACCGAAATTGCTATTCATAAATTTGACGGACATGAGGTTGTAGACAAATTCATTAGTCTTGTAAATCCCGAAAAGGAAATTCAGCCCTTTGTAGTTAATCTCACAGGAATTAATAACAAAATGTTGCGTACTGCTCCTAAATTTCATGAAGTGGCAAAACGCATTGTCGAAATAACAAAAGATACCGTCATTGTGGCCCACAATGCGCAATTTGATTATAGAATCTTGCGCACAGAATTTCGAAGGTTAGGATTTGATTTTGAACGGAAAACCCTTTGTACAGTTGATTTGTCCAAAAGGTTGATCCCGGATGCGGAATCGCACAGCCTGGGCAAACTGGTTCGCTCATTAGGTATTCCAGTAAGTGACCGACATAGGGCCAACGGTGACGCACTGGCTACGTTAAAATTATTCAAACTCTTACTTACTAAAGACAGTGATAAGTCCATAATCAAAGAAATTGTGCGTGAAGAGTCCCTCGGAGAACTCTCACAAAGGCAGTTGGATATTGTTGAAAGTATGCCAACAGAGGTCGGAGTATATTACATGCACAATAAAGATGGTGACATAATTTTCTTAGGTAAAAGTAACAATATCAAAAAACGTGTTAACCGTCATTTTTTAAAAAGCGGGGAATTGGCCAGACAAATTCAAAAAGAGACCAAAAAGGTTACCTATGAAAAAACCGGCAATGAATTAGTAGCATTGCTAAAGGAAAATGAAGAACTCATTGAGAACAAACCCAAATATAATATACAGCGTAAAAAAATAACATTCGCAAATAAAAAACATCTTGTACAAATAAATGGATATGATATATTATCAGATAATCTAGTCATTGTTGACAAGGGCCGGGAAATTGGTGAGCGCAGTGCCATACTAATCAAGAATGGGGAGTTTAATGGTTTGGGTTTCTATAACCTTAATTATCAAATTAATAATATTCATATCTTAGAATCAATTATTACCCCTATGAGTAGCTCTCGGAATGCCAAGAAAATTATTGAATCGTACCTAGGAGAAAAAAAAGTACTTGAGATTATTGAATTGAAAAACCACCAGTGAAAGATACACAGACAAAAGTTAAACCAAAAAAAAGCTGGAAATATAAGCTTCACGAAATAATTTATGGCACACATACGCCGGCAGGTAGGCTATTTGATATAGTTCTGCTAATAGTAATTGTATATAGTGTTATTATAGTTATGTTGGAAAGCGTTCCCAGAATAGATGCGAAGTATCATTCTTTTCTTAACATTTCGGAATGGGTAGTTACTATTTTATTTACTCTGGAGTACATACTTCGTCTTATTTGTATAAAAAAACCAACAAAATATATTTTTAGTTTTTTTGGTATCATTGACCTTCTTTCTACAATTCCAAAATACTTGTCCTATTTCGTAGGCGGTTCCCAATATATTACGGCTTTTAGGGCATTACGTTTATTGCGCGTCTTTAGAATTCTTAAACTGGTTAGATTTGTCGGGGAGTCTAATAATCTATTGCGGGCTTTACGGGCCAGCAAAACCAAGATCTTTGTTTTTGTATTCTTTGTTTTAGTAATCTCCATATTACTGGGTACGATCATGTACTTGGTAGAAGGACCAGAACATGGATTCAACAGTATCCCACATAGCGTATATTGGACCATTGTTACCTTAACTACAGTTGGCTACGGTGATATTTCTCCGGAAACCGGACTAGGACAGATTATAGCCACATTTATTATGATTATAGGTTATGGCATTATCGCTGTTCCAACAGGTATTGTGTCATCCGAATATACTACAATGAAAAAGGATGCTAAGGAGGCTGATATGGGGAGGAGTTGTGTTTCCTGTGGCACTGAAATTCTACGCAGGGATGCAGAATATTGCAGGAGTTGTGGTCATAAATTAGGTGATGAATAATGTCAGGTAAATACCTTCTTTCAATTGTAGGGCCCACTGCAATAGGTAAAACAAAATTAGCTATGGACCTGGCAACTTATTTCAATACAGAGATCATCTCCGCGGACTCCAGACAGTTTTACAAAGAAATGTCAATAGGTACTGCGGTGCCTTCCAAACATGAATTAGAATCAGTACCACATCATTTTATTCAACATAAGAGTATTCAGGAAAAATACAATGTTGGGGATTTTGAAAAGGATGCCCTGAATGTTCTCGATAACCTTTTTGAGAAATATGATATTGCTATCATGGTGGGCGGTAGTGGCTTGTTTATTGATGCAGTTATTTCTGGCTTAGACTCTTTCCCTGAGGTTGATAGGGAAATAAGAACCAAATTAAACACCGTTATTAAGCAGGAAGGAATTGAAGTTATACAAAACCAACTTAAAGAACTAGACGCAGAATATTATGCAAAAGTAGATATTCAAAATCCCCATAGAATTACTCGCGCTCTTGAAATATGCCTGGGTACTGGTAAAACCTATTCTTCCTTTATAAATAAAAAAAAGCCTCCTCGTCCATTTAATTCAATTGTGATAGGCCTTTCGACAGAAAGAAGCAGACTTTATGATAAAATAAATAAGCGAGTGGATACTATGATTGAAAGCGGACTTATTGAGGAAGCCAGATCATTATCTAAACACAAGCATTTAAATGCCTTACGAACTGTAGGTTACACAGAACTTTTTAACTATTTTGATGGTATATGGGACCTGGATTTTGCGATTTCAGAAATAAAGAAGAATACACGTCGATTTTCAAAAAGGCAATTGACATGGTTTGGGAAAAATAAAGATATTATTTGGTTTGACGTCTCTACTCCATTTGATGAGATACTAAATAAAATTATGCAATTAAAAAAGGTCATGTAGAATGTTAAAGACGATTCCTAAAATTTACTTTATTATGGGTGTTTCTGGTTGTGGCAAATCTACTATTGGAAATTTACTGGCAAAAGAACTCAAAATACCTTTCTATGATGGGGATGACTATCATTCTAAAACCAATGTAAATAAAATGGCCTCCGGACAACCGTTAACCGACAAAGATAGAATGGGTTGGTTATTAATATTAAATGAGCTAGCCCGTTCTAATAGTGAAGAAGGTGCAATTATTGGTTGTTCTGCATTAAAAGAATCCTACAGGCGAATATTGGATGCTGATCTTCAGGAAAATGTAAGTTGGATTTATCTAAGTGGTTCTTTTAAAGACATAATGAACCGCTTGCGTCAAAGAAAAAATCATTATATGCCTGCAGAACTTCTTAAGTCCCAGTTTGAAACCCTGGAGGTACCTCAAAAAGCTATAGAGGTTTCAATAAATATGCCTCCTGAGGAAATAGTTAACAGGATATTAGAGTTAATATAGTTTTAATGAAAAAGGCATCCATTATCGGATGCCTGATTCTCTATAGTTTTTATATTTTACTGTGTCTTTACTACAAGCCTGAATCCTTCGCCATGAATATTCAGAATCTCAACCACATCATCTCTTTTAAGATACTTACGCAATTTGGCAATATAAACATCCATACTTCTTGAGGTAAAATAATTATCATCACGCCATATCTTAGTCAAAGCTAACTCCCTGGGCATAAGGTCATTCTCATGTAAAGCCAATAACCTTAACAATTCATTTTCCTTTGGAGAGAGTTTTATTGGCTCTTCATCCTTGTACTTAAGAAACCTCAACTTAGAATTTAAGTGAAAGTTTCCAATATTAAACTCAAATTGTTTGCTATCAGCCAGGGTATTAGAAGCCTTTCTTTGAAGAATAGCCCTTAATTTCATTAGCAAAACTTCAGAATCAAATGGTTTGTTCAAATAATCGTCAGCACCTGCTTTATAACCTTTAAGAACGTCTTCTTTCATAGTTTTGGCTGTAAGAAAAACGATTGGAACATTCTCATTCTTCTCCCGAATTTCTCTAGCCAGGGTAAACCCATCCTTATAAGGCATCATCACATCCAATATACAGATGTCATAATTGTCTTTTTTAAATTTCTCAAAACCTTCCATTCCGTTTTTTGCCAAAATAACATCAAAATCGTTCATGGATAGATAGTCCTTTAATACAATTCCAAAATTAGGATCGTCTTCGACTAATAGTATTTTTTTGTTTACAGTTTCCATAATTTTTTAAATTAATGGTAGCTTAATATAGAAGCTACTTCCTTTATCTTTTTCACTTTCAGCGTAAACTTCCCCTTGGTGATCTTCTACAATTTTTTTTACATAAGCCAGTCCTAGCCCATGTCCTTTAACATTATGTATATCTCCGGTGTGTTCTCTATAAAATTTTTCAAATACTTTTTTCAACACCGCTTTACTCATTCCAGCACCATGATCCTGTATTTTAATGACAATATAATTATTGGCAATCTCTGTAAACACATCAATTTTAGGTGCCTCTGGTGAGTATTTCACAGCATTATCCAAAATATTTACAATCACATTTCCAAAATGCATCTCATTAGCTAACACTTCCGATCTTATCGCATCTAAATTGGTGTGAATATATCCTCCCCTATCAGTTACAATAAGCTGAACATGAGTAATTGCTTTATTAATAATTTCGTGAACATCAACCCTGTCCTTATTAATATCCAATTGATTTTTTTCAAGTTTAGAGATCCTTAGGACATTTTCGACCTGAGCATGCATTCTTTTATTCTCTTCCCTTATCATTTTCAAATATCGTTGTACCTTTTCCTGATCTCCAATGATTTTTGGATTCTTGATAGCTTCAACCGCCAAATTTATTGTAGCAATGGGTGTTTTAAACTCATGTGTCATATTATTTATAAAATCTGACTTAATTTCTGAGATTTGCTTTTGTTTTATTAACTGATAAATTGCTCCCGAATATGCTACAACTATAATAAGAGTAAAAACTAAAGATAAAATCGCCATTCCAAGGATTGATTGAAGCAAGAACTTTTTCTTTTTAGGAAAAGACAACATGAGCGTAAAATTACTCATTCCCTCACTGTTCTTAAAGAATGGAGCTCTATAAACTGTTGTACCTCCAAATTTGAATCTTTTAGACTTTACTTTAGTAGGGAGACCTTTGCTATAGACTCCATATTCATATTCAATATCCATACCCCGGTTTTCCAACTCCCGATCCAGTAATAATTCTATCTCTTGTTTTGAAACTCGTTTATGGATTGGAACTCTTTCAGCATATTCCCTATAGACGTCCTCAAAAAATGCCTTTTCTACGGATTTTAAGCCACCTATTTTTTCTAATTTTTGTATAGGAGTTAGTTTATAGCTTTTGCCATCCAATCCAAAATCCTCCTTGTAAACTGTTTTGGTGCGTTTACTAGTATAATTTTTTATTGTTGTGGTATCGTTACCATTGCTATTGTCAAAGAACGTAGATGCAATATTATAATCCTCTTCCAAAATTCCATGCGAGTAAAATAAAACCTCGTTAGAATTTAAATCGCGATCAATAAAAAAAATGTTACTCAAATGAGAACTCTTAAGTTCTCCTACACTATCCTTAAGATTTAAATATCTTTCAGAATAGTCGTCCATTTCACGGATTTCAATTTTGTCCGTTACTTTGTTAAGAACTTCAGAAACTGTATTTGAAAATTGTTCTTCTTTATCTTCAACAGAACTTTTTATCCAATACAGTTGTACAGAGATAATCCCAATAAGAGAGAGGCTCATTAAAATGACCAGGCTAACAAATAATCTCTTATTCATCTATTTGGTAAATTTAAAAATTTAACATTTAGCGGATCACCTGTTTAACCTAACCTTAACAAAAATGTTAAAAAAGCTGTTAAACCGCTGTTTTAATAAGTTGGCGATGAATCTGTTCAACTTGTAATTTGGTCTTATCTAAGTCTATATTTTCGATTATATAATCAGATAAAGGAATCTTTTTAGAATCGTCCCATTGATTCTCCATTCGTGCCAGGATTTCTTCCTTTGAACCATTATCTCTTGCTATTATTCTTTCTAAACGGACCTCTTTTGGGGCCTTTACAAGTATTATTTTATCAAAATTACTATAGGCGTTGTTTTCAAAAAGTATTGCTGCCTCCTGGATCACATATAAAGTTTTTTTCTTTTTTACCCACCTACTAAAGTCCTTTCTAACAGCTGGATGCACTATTGAATTAAGCTTTTGAAGTAATTCCTTATTACTAAAAACCTTATCTGCTATATATTTTTTGTTTAACCTTTCCAATTCGTATGAATCTTTTCCTAACAAATCGATTACGGCTGTTCTAATCCCCTTAGAATTATTCATTAGTTTTTTAGCTCTCAAATCCGAATTATAAACAGGGACACCCAATTCTTTAAACAGTTTGGCTACTGTTGTTTTTCCACTGCCAATCCCACCGGTTAATCCAATAATTTTCATTGACGTTTCAAGATAAATTCCACTTCATTCTTCATTAGTTGAACACTGTACACATCGTTGGGTTTTTCGATAAGGATTACTTGAAGATTTTGATTTTCACCTCTTTGTTCCTGAAAATTAGCCACAACCTTAAAGTCTATAGGGCTAATATCCTTTAATCTATCAATTCTGGCCTTGCAAAGTACCGCAATTGTGTTGGGGTAAGTTTTTATCTGTGTTCCCTCCGGGAGATTAATGACCTCCACTGGAATTTCAATTAATTTTTCAGAAAATCGAAAAACTTTCCCGGAGATTCTTACCTTTTTTTCGGAAAGTTCTATATTTTGGAAATCTTCCGGTAAAACCAAATCAACTACTATGGAAAAATCCTCAGAAATTTCATTGAGTTCAACCTCCGATGTTGAAACCGAATTTACCAAATCCAACTCCTTTTTTGGTCCCGATATTGAAATTAGTGAAGGCTCTAACTTTAATTTGCCGTCTACAAGATAATTCTGGGCCGGGTTTAAGCTAATATTTGGAGAGATGGGAACATCTTTTAATTCAACCTGGTAGAAATCTAAAAAGAGTGTATCCCTATCTACTTCTAAAAGGGTTATAGAACTGGATAATTGACTCTCTATCTGTTTCTTGAAATCAAGTTGGGCAACGTAAAATTTTGATTGATCGTTAGCCATATTAGACAGATCTATCTCAATTTTTTTACGATTATAATAAAATCCTAAAAATTGAAACCCGCTGGCTCTAAGTCTTACATCAACATTTTTTAAAGAGTTATCAGCTAAAAGGAGACTGTCGGGTACGTTGATATACTCCAGGTCAAAAGTAGTCCGGTCAACATAGGTCTCAGATAATCTGCTTACAAGCCAGGCAAGGAAAGAGCACAACAGGAAGATTAAAAATATATTTATCTTTCTTTTATCATTACTCCTTTTGACTTCTTTCTGCTCCATTAAATTTGTTTAAAAAACAATTCGGGAAAAAGTTCCAGTGGTTTATTTTTGCTAAAATTA
The DNA here is from genome assembly GCF_947260015.1 of uncultured Eudoraea sp. GTDB lineage: Bacteria > Bacteroidota > Bacteroidia > Flavobacteriales > Flavobacteriaceae > Eudoraea. The sequence continues at coordinate 243,327 of NZ_CAMYOM010000001.1, forward strand.
ACTAAGATTACTGATTTTAAAAAACCATATCCATAACCAAGAAACTGAATCATAACAGCAATAGTAGCCAAAAAGGCAACTACAAGGTTTTTATTCTTTATTAAGGCATCTAAAAAAATAAACGCAAAATAGGCGGCGTAAAGTATAATGGGCCATAGATATCTTCCCGGCCCAATGAATAACATTAATAGAGAAATTATAAGTCCCATACAGAAAAGGGTAGGAAACCAATAGAATATTCTGGAAGAACCTGGATGCCAGTTATTGAGAATTGGACGTACCATACCAAACTTTTTAACCTGTATAAAGAATTTATGGAAACTTACTCTTCGCTTATGGTAAACAAATGCCTCGCCAATTAATTTAGTTTCATATCCTTTATCCCATAAACGCATAATTAGGTCAGGGTCCTCTCCCGGATGTATATTTCCAAAGCCTCCCGAGTCTTCAAAAGCTTTTTTAGAAATCCCCATATTAAAACTTCTGGGCTGAAATTTATCTACAGTTTTATTATTTCCCCTGATACCTCCAGTAGTAAAAATAGAAGTCATGGCATAATTTATCGCCTTTTGAACATTTGAGAATGACTGATGCGCGGCATCAGGGCCACCAAAACAATCTACGTACTTGTTGTTTAAGCTATCCGAGACCTTTTCGAGATAATTGACAGGAACTACACAATCTGAATCCAATATTATAAAATAATTCCCTTTAGCGCGCTGCATCCCGAAATTTCTGGAATTTCCAGGACCTGTATTCTCCTTGAAAAGATAAGTAATATTTAATGTTCCTTTATAATCATCAATTACAGTTTTAGATGTGGTAACAGAGCCGTCTTCAACAATGACTATTTCATATGAAAAAGCCATCCTGTACTGGGATGGCTTTAAAATTTTTTAGATACTGTTATTCAGTAAAATGCTCAATTACCTCATGGCTTACACCAGTATTTGAAAAACCACCATCATGAAACAAATTCTGCATCGTAACTTTTCTTGTAAGATCTGAAAAGAGAGATACGGTATAATCTGCACAATCCTGAGCTGTTGCATTACCTAAGGGAGACATCTTTTCTGCATAATTAATAAAGCCATCAAAACCTTTTACACCCTGCCCGGCAGTAGTTGGTGTTGGAGATTGAGAAATTGTATTAACTCTTACCTTTTTCTCTTTGCCAAAAAAGTAGCCAAAACTTCTGGCTACAGATTCAAGATAAGCTTTGTTGTCTGCCATATCATTATAATCTGGAAATGTACGTTGGGCAGCCATATACGTCAATGCTACTATACTTCCCCATGAATTCATTGCATCTGCTTTGTATAAACTTTGCATAACCTTATGGAACGAAAGAGCAGAAACATCCCATCCTTTAGTTGTAAAATCATATTTTTCATCCGTATATAAACGACCCTTCCGGACATTAACGGACATTCCAATTGAATGTAAAACAAAATCCATTTTTCCTCCCAGAATTTCCATGGATTTTGCAATCAAATTATTCAAGTCATCTTCATTGGTAGCATCAGCGGGGACTATTTGTGAACCTGTTTTCTCTGCCAGGGCATTAATCTGACCCATCCGCATGGCAATGGGAGCATTTGTAAGAACAAAAGTACCACCCTCTTCATGTACACGTTCAGCGGTTTTCCAGGCAATTGAATTTTCATCAAGTGCCCCAAAAATAATTCCCTTCTTCCCTTTTAATAAATTATATGCCATCTTTAAGTGGTTTGGATTAATTTGAAGTCAAAGATATCTAAAAAAGTAGAAACTAAATCGCTCTTCTGGGATAATTGAAACATACTAAGAAGGGGAGAAATAAAATTAAAGATCTTTCTGCCTTTTTAATTTAAAAGCTCCCGGGCATGCGCCAGAGCGGAATCGGAAAGGCTCTTGCCTCCTAGCATTTCTGCTAATTCGAAAACTCTTTCATCCTCCAGCAATTCTTTCATTTGTGTTTGAGTACTATCGCCCTTATCTATTTTAAATACTTTAAAATGATGATCCCCTTTAGAAGCAATTTGAGGAAGATGTGTTATTGAAAAAACCTGCATATTCCTACTCATTTTTTGCATAATATCCCCCATTCTGTTTGATATTTCACCGGAAACACCACTATCTATCTCATCAAACATTAAGGTCGGTAATTGTTCGTATCGGGCAAGTATCGATTTTATTACAAGCATAATACGAGAAAGTTCCCCTCCGGAAGCAACCTTTTTTAAAGTATTATAATCTGACCCTTTATTCGCCGAAAATAAAAACAATAGCGTATCAACACCGTTAGTTTTATAATCTTGAGTTGGAATAACTTCAATATTGAAAGTAGCATTAGGCAAGCCCAGAGAATGTAAAGAATGTTCAAGTTTTTCCTTAATGTCCGGAATTACAGCATTGCGGCGATCAGATAACAAATTGGCTTCTTTATCCAACTCATTCTTTAGTACCTCAAGTAAATTCCTTTTATCTTTAATTTCTTCTTCAAGATTTTGTGTGGCACTAACATTTTTTGTAAGTGTTTCTTTTATAACCATTAATTGAGAAACATTGGATACATCATGTTTTCTCTGCAGGTCGTATAGGACCTGTAATTTAGCATTAATTTCTTCAAGTTTCCCCGGATCGGGTTCAATAGATTCCTGAAGAGTTTGTATTTCTTCGGCTATATCTTTTAATTCAATAAAAACTGAATCAATTCGTTCCTTAAGATTTGCAAACTTGTTTCCTATAACGGATAGCTTTCCTGATATCAGTTTAAGTTCCTGAAGCAAACTTACAATCCCCATTTGTTCATCCCTCAACAGGTGATTTCCTTTGGATAAATTTTCAAGAACAGTCTCAACATTATTTAATTGCTGGAACTGATCTTCCAGTTTTTCCTGAAGCCCTTCTTCAAGATATATAGCATCCAATTCATTTAACAAAAAAGTGTTGTAATCATGCTCTTTAATGGCATTTTTTTGAAACTCTATGAGCTCATCAAATTCGTGTAAGGTAGTTTTGTATTTTGCTAGTTTAATATTGTATGCATTCAGGATCCTTGTATTATCTGCAAAAGCATCAATTAATTTTAACTGAAAATCGTGCTCTGTCAACTGCAATGTCTGGTGCTGTGAATGAATATCAACAAGTCGTTTGCCTAATTGCGTTAATATATCCAGTGTAACTGGAGAATCATTTACAAATGCTCTCGATTTACCACCAGGATGAATTTCCCTGCGTATAATAGTATTGGAGTCATACTCTAAATAATGTTTATTAAAAAATGATTCCAAATTATAATTTTTGATATCAAAAACGGCTTCAATTACACATCTGCTGTCTTTGTCTTTTAGAGAAGACATGTCTGCGCGTTTTCCTAAAACCAGGGAAAGGCCTCCTAAAAGAATAGATTTGCCAGCTCCTGTTTCACCCGTAATTGTAGTAAATCCACCAGTGAAGTTAGCATTGAGATTATCGATTAAGGCATAATTTTTTATAGACAGATTTATCAGCACAACAATATTATATAATATGGTCTGTAAAGATAAATTATTATTGGAATGAAAATGAAGTGATTAATATGTTATTTCATCCCAGGTTGTGGAATAAAATGGAGCTACTTTATTTAATGTCTCTTTCAGTGCAACAATATCTACTTTTGGCCCATCAGAAAATATGTCTTGTATTTCATCAGATTTGGCATCAAAGAAAGTTTGTATTAAGAATGCATTAGGCCTTCTTTGTGTTAAAGTCTCAAACAACCTCATAGAACCTGCTATCACTTGCTTGCCGGTACTATTGTTATCCCCTAAAATATCCAACCCCTTTCGGTGATAATTGTACATGGCAATTCTATATTCTCTAAAAGTATTCGACAGAAGGTTATCAACGAATTCAAATCGTGTTCTATTATCTGAAGCCGTTTGCCTCCAGCCCGAAAAACTACTACCCTGAGCCTGAGTTACAATTTGTTGAGCCTCTTTGTAAAATTCTGTCCCTCCTTCCAAAGCAAAAGTATCTGCATCGAGTCCCAGGATTATATATACATAATAGGAAATAACTCCAACCAAGTTAGAATCAAATACATTCGGGTTATAAACCAAAGGTTCAAACTCTATATACTGAAAATTAAACTGATTGTCCTTATAATTAAAAATGGGGCTTTCATAAGAGGTATTAAATACGGGACGAGAAGACTGAATCTGAATATTTGCACTAAATCTGTCAGAGGCATAGTCCGTTACCGTAATAAACATCCTGGCATTTACTTTCTCATTATCCTTGTAAATCCTATTTGTCCATTGACTTTTATTGACAAAATCGTTCAATGCACGTTCTAAAGTCCCAAATATTTGTCTATTTGTCTGGTTTACCTGATCTGCATTAACTGTTATGGTACAATTAAGTTCCTGGGCATTAATACAGTTAACAAAAAGAAAGCTAAATAAGAGAATTAAAAAATTACGCATGGCCCCTACTGATGATTTCGTTCAATATGTCTAAAGCTACTTCAGCCTTATTCTTAACTTCAAACGTTTTTATCTCTAAATTCTTATCTATAAATGTTATTTTGTTAGTTGTTTTCCCGAACCCTGCATCTTTGTCATTAAGTGAATTCAGAACAATTGCATCTAAATTCTTTTTCCTTAATTTCTTTTTTGCATTCTCCACCTCATTTTCAGTCTCCAATGCAAATCCCACTAAATATTGATTCTTCTTCTTATCTCCCATTGATAAAAGAATATCTTTATTTTTTACAAAATCTATTTGAAGGGTTTCAGATTCTTTTTTTATTTTTTGTTTGTATACCTTACTGGGCCTGTAATCAGATACCGCAGCAGCAGCTATAACAATGTTGCAATCATCATAATACTTATGAACGGCATTAAACATTTCCTGAGCAGAAACTACCCTAACTATTTCTATAGACGGATTTTTGGCTGTTAAGTTTGAAGGTCCTGATACTAATACAATTTCTCCCCCAAGATTAGCAGCTGCATTTGCCAATTCAAATCCCATAAGACCAGAGGAATGGTTGCCTACGAAACGTACAGGATCTATGGCTTCGTATGTGGGCCCGGCTGTAATCAATATTTTTTTTCCTTTTAACGGCAAGTTACTGGAAAGATATTCCTGAATTAACCGCAGGATATCTTCCGGTTCTGCCATGCGTCCTTCGCCAAATAATCCACTTGCTAATTCACCTTTGCCAGCTGGAATCATAATATTGCCAAAAGTCTGTAATTTTTTAAGACTCGCTTTTGTCGTTGGATGTTCATACATATCAAGATCCATTGCCGGGGCAAAGAATACCGGGCATTTAGCAGATAAGTAGATCGCTAGCAATAAATTATCACAAGTACCACTTGCCATTTTGCTCAGGGTATTGGCTGTAGCCGGAGCAATGAGCATTAAATCAGCCCATAGGCCAAGATCTACGTGATTGTTCCAATCCACGCTCTCTTCTTCTTCTTTGATAAAACTGGTAAGTACAGGATTCTTTGATAAGGCAGCTAGAGTAAGAGGGGTAACAAATGAAAGAGCGCTTTCAGTTAAGATAACCTTAACCTCAGCGCCTGCTTTTATAAATAATCTAACCAGAAAAGTGGTTTTGTAAGCGGCGATACCCCCAGTAATACCTAAAAGGATTTTTTTGCCGCCTAACATATTACTGCTCGTCTTTCTCTGTATTCCTATGGTAAATTTTATCTTCCAACCATTCCATTACTGCCAAAGCATGCGGTTTGGGAAGTTTTTCATAAAATTTTGAAACTTCAATTTGCTCCTTATTTTCAAATACCTCCTCAAGGCTATCGCTATATGTGGCAAATTCTTCAAGTTTTTCCAGAAGTTCCTTTTTAATTTCAGAATTAATCTGAATAGCTCTTTTGGCAGTTATTGATATAGCCTCATAAATATTATCTGTATTTTGATCAAACTCATTTCTGTTGATTGTAATGGTTGATACCGGGGCTTTGGAATTCTTCAAATCGTTCATATTCATTTTGAAAGGTTTTTTTGTTCAGAATAACTGTTTAATTGCTCATCTACTTTTTCAATCAAATCATTGGCAACTTCCGCATATATGGTTTCGGGGAAGTATTTGAATAAATTATTATATGCCATTTTAGCATCCTCAAGACGTTCTTTTTTGCGATTCTCTGTACTGTTTAAAGCTATATTCGTAGTTGCCTCAATTTTCAGATAAAGCGCTTCCTCCCGATAAATTGATCCGGGGTTATCTGAAATAAAATTATCTAAGGCTGCTATAGCGGAAACACTATAGTCTAAAATATATGACTTTCCAAGTTTTGTATATTGTTTTGCAACTTCAAAAGTTTTCTGTTCTTTCTTAGTTGTTAATTCCTTTGCCATAATATTTGCCTCGGCAAAGTATTCAGATTCAGGGTAAAGATTAATAAACAACTGCAATTTGGTTAAGGCCTTATCCGTATCAGTCTGGTCTACAGAATACTTGGGTGAAAGCATATAATAACTTTTCGCTCCAATGAATGCAGCTTCAGAGGCCTTATCACTTTTAGGATAGGACTTCAAAAAACGTTCAAACTGATAACCGGCAAAATTGTAATCCTTAATTTGAAAATAACTGTTGGCAAAAAAGAACATTACTCTCTCCCCCTGTGGTTTACCTACATATCCAGGAGCAATTTGTTCTAATAAGCGATTGGCCTTTTTAAAATCCCCCTCATTATACAGTTTTTCTGCAAGTTCATACTTTGCCCTGGTATCAGTGTCTTTTAATACCTTCTGGTATTCACCACATGAATTTAAGGCAATAATGGTTATGAGTAAGAAAAAAAGATATTTGGTTCTAAAAAACATTTTGCAAAATTAGGGATAATTGGCGGAATAAAAAACATTAATTAAATACTAAGATAGTACCTGTAAGGCTATTAAAAAGCGATTTTAATGAACTTTTAACCCAATTTTGGCTTTTTCATTTCTACGATAATACGGCAAATACGGTTTCCAGAGAAAATTTGATCATTAACTTAAGCTCTGATTTTTGCAAAAGTCCTCATAAATTCATTAATATGTCCTTTAAGTCTTGAGGATGCTTCAACCAATGGTAAACGCACTGTTGGCCCACAAATTCCTTGAATTTCCAAAACCGATTTTATCCCTGCGGGATTTCCCTCCCGGAAAGTTAATTTCATTCCCTCTGTCATGGCATTGTGCAAGGCATAAGCTTCTTCTGCTTTGCCTTGCAATCCCAAGCTTATCATTTTGGAAAATTCATTTGGCAGACCTTGTCCTAAAACAGAAATAACCCCTACCCCTCCTTCTATAACGGTGGGTAATGCTGTAAAATCATCCCCTGAAATCACCAAAAAATCTGAGGGTAATATATTTATCAAACTTTTCAACTGAGTCATATCTCCTGAAGCCTCTTTTATGCCAACAATATTAGAACACTCATTTGCAAGTCTGAGAACCGTATCCGGTTCAATATTACTTCCGGTTCTTCCAGGCACATTGTATAAAATGAGAGGCTTCTCGGAAGCTTCTGCTAAAGTTTTATAATGGCGATAAATTCCTTCCTGAGTAGGTTTATTGTAGTAAGGAGATACGGATAGCACCGCCGCAAAATCCTTAAGATTGGTTTGAAGTAATTCCTCAGTTAAAAGTTGTGTATTGTTTCCTCCTATTCCAACAACGAGAGGAAGCCTTCCGGCGTTTTCTTCAACAACCACATCAATTACCAATTGCTTTTCAGAGCTGGTAAGTGTCACAGATTCTCCAGTGGTACCTAATACAACGAGGTAATCAATATTTCCTTCAATACAAAAGTTTACGACGCGTTTTAAGGCGTTAATATCAATAGATAAATCAAGGTTAAAAGGAGTAATCAATGCAACCCCAGTTCCTAATAAATTTTTCATAGTTATTTACATCACGCATCGATTTCACCCAGAACTTTAAGATATTTTTTAAGCTCTTTCTTAAAAGTATTAAAGTCTGTGAACGATGTCTCCAAAATTAAATCATTATGTCTTTCGTCTATCTCGGCAAAACCAACATTAATTCTTGCTCTGGTCTTTATGGTCATTAACTGGAGCATTAAATTCTCTTGATTATAATAATTTACCAACATGTCGTATTCCCTACTCAAAAACTCCAGGACATAACTGTTTTCAATGTCCCCATGCCAACCAAGGTCTTTATCTGAAAAAACAGGGGTTGCATAAGGTGAATTCTTATCGTAATAATTTTTGTAACCAATTATTTTAACCGCATTGGGCCTTAATTTAAAATCTTCTAAAAATTCATAGAACAATTCCGTTTTATCAAATTTATCGAGATCTACAATAATGGCAATTGATGTAATACCCTTTTTACGTTCAACCTCATCTGGCGGATTTTTAAATTGTTCGTTTAAATATTTTAACCCTGATTTGTATTTAAATTTATCTCTAAGTGCCTTTAAAAACATGTACCTTTACCTTTAGGCAAATGTAATTAATATCCAAGCAACTATTATGCTAAGATAAAAAGGATAATGAATTTAAAAATACAACATTTTGTTATTTTTGTAACAATTACTTGTATTTGTGCCTGCAATGAAACTCCGAAAAAGCTTAGTAAAATATCTGGTAAGCAGCTGCCAATTACTGATTCTATAAACGTTACAGATTCCATAGATATCTACGTAGCACCCTATAGAAAGCGCGTAAATGAGGTTTTAGATAGTGCCTTGGCATATGCGCCAATTAAAATCACCAAAAAAGACGGTAAATACAATACGTCAGAAGGTAACTTAATGGCTGATATAATCCTTAGCGAAGCTAACCCCATTTTTAAATCGAGAACTGGACATGAAATAGATTTTGTAATTTCAAATTATGGCGGTATTCGTAGTATAATATCTGAAGGAAAGGTAAGTGCCAGAACAGCTTATGAAGTAATGCCATTTGATAATTCTATAGTGATTGTTGCTATTAAAGGCAAGTCCGTAAGAGATCTGGTTTCTTTTCTAATAAACGCAGATAATCCGCATCCTATAGCGGGAATTCAGATTGTTTTGAATAATAATGAAACCATTAAGGATGTGAATATTCAGGGGCTGCCTTTTGATGAAAATAGAACTTATTATGTAGCTACATCAAATTACCTGGCAGATGGAGGTGACGACATGGGATTTTTTAAAGACAGTCTCAACACTGTTGATCTAAATTATTTGATTAGAAATGCAATGATTGATTATTTTAAAAAAGTAGATACCCTTACTGCCAAAGTGGACGACCGCTTTATTAAAATTGAATAGAAATGAAGAGACGGGACTTTGTAACAAATTCATTTGCCGGCGGCTCCTACATAAGTATGGGTGGACTTAGCTTGAATAGTTGTAATTTTCAGAATTCAGAATGCATTACCATACTGCATACCAATGATGTGCACAGTCATATAGATCCTTTTCCCAAAACACATAATTCATTTCCGAATATGGGTGGCATTGCCAGAAGGGCTACATTGATTCAAAAAATAAGAAAGGAAAATCCATATACCCTTTTATTGGATGCCGGAGATATTTTTCAGGGTACACCCTATTTTAATTTTTATGGAGGCGAATTGGAATTTAAATTGATGAGCATGCTTAAATATGACGCTGCTACAATAGGTAACCATGACTTTGATAATGGTATTGAAGGCCTTTTAGCCCAGATGCCATTTGCTAAGTTTAAATTACTCTCGGCAAATTATGATTTTACCAATACTGTGATGAATGGTTTTGTAGAACCCTACAATACATTTTTGCTCAATGGCATCAAGATTGGCGTATTTGGATTGGGAATAAAACTTGCTGGCCTTGTTGTCAAGGACCTTTTTAAAGAGACCGCTTATCATAATCCTATTGAAGTTGCACAGGATATTAGTATTTTATTAAAAAAAGAAGAAGAATGTGATCTGGTTATTTGTTTATCACATTTAGGTTACTCCTACCAGGATGCTGAAAAACCAAGTGATCTAACACTAGCTGCAAATACAGATAATATTGATCTTATTATTGGCGGACATACACATACATTTTTAGATAAACCTGTTATTAGACAAAATCGTTTAGATAAATCAGTTTTGGTGAATCAGGTTGGTTGCTATGGAATAAATCTCGGTAGAATCGATTTTTATTTTGATTCTGAAAAGAATATTAAGTCAGAGGGGATTTCCATTTCTGTCTGATTCTTATTAAACCGTAGTTTTTTTAAAATACCATGAAAGTAAACGGCTTTATATGCGAAGGTCATGGGGTAGCTTCGGGTAAATCTGATACTCAAAGATATCCAAAGGGTACTTTATATCAACAACTGCCATATTTTAAGGAAAGAGGATTGGATCTTTCCGCTTACTTTTTAGGTACTATCAATTTAAATATTACACCCTACCTCTTTAAAATAGAAAAACCAAAATATTCTTTTGTGGCTATACCATGGTCTGATTATATCCCACCAGAAAATTTTTATTTTTTTGATGTTATTTTCTTTTTCAGAGATAAAAAAAACAAAGGATTAATTTATATGCCTGACCCAATTACCAAGGTTGATCATATTCAGGAACTATCAATACTAGAATTAATTCTGCCAAGAATTTCCGGGCTCTCATATGGGATGAAGGTTGGTATTGAAGTAGCAGATGAACAACTACAATTCTTTAAATTATAGAAATCTATTATCATCCGGATTATATGTCATCATGAACTATTTAGTACTTAGTTGTTTACAACATAGTCTACTAAAATTCTGAATTCTTCCTGTAAGGTATTATTCGGATAAGGCCTGTTCGCCCTTCCGTACCAATAATCGGCATTGAATTTATCGCCCTCTTTGCGATGGAGATAAGCATGCATCCAAAAACCAAGATTTGAGTGTATATCCTGTGTAAGATCATGAGACGCATTCCAATTCCCATTTGCGTCATACCAGAGTGCCTGCAACACCTTCGGCCAAAGCTCCGGTGGATGCTCATTTTTTAAGGAATTTAAAAAATCTTCGTAGTTGAATGACTCTTTCATCTTAAGCCTTGATAAATAATATCATCATTTCGGACATATTTTCACTTAGTTGGTCCTTTTTGATTTGAATTAAAAAACAAATAATCTTTTATTGGTACAGATAAAAAAATCACTTAAAATTAAACACAATGATTATGAAAAAAACATCACTTGCTTATTTATTAATCTTTTCGCTCTTTTTGGGTTCAATAGTTATGGTTACTGCACAAGAGGCAGAAGCCCCCATGTGGGAAACTATTGTATTGACTCCCGATAATACTAAATTAAAAGTTCTTGGTGAAAATATGAGGGCGCACAACCTAAAATACCATAATGAAGGTGCATATAAAGCTACAGTTTACAGTATTTCCACCGGTCCGGATATTGGAAAAATTGTATGGATGATGGGGCCATTAAAATATGCACACCTCGATTCCAGACCATCTGAAGGCGGACATGATGAAGACTGGAGAGATAACGTCATGGCCTATGTAAAGAAAATGGAACATGGGGAATATTGGAAAGGCGATGTTAAACTGTCAAACACAGATATGCTAACGGATGATCCTTCACTCTACCCTATTCAATTCATCAGGTATTGGGAAGTTAATGCTGAACATTCACATAACGTTAAAGCAATGTTAGAACTTATTAGCAAAACCGTTAAAGCTATGGACGGTAACAATGCATGGGGTGTTTATTACAATGAATTTAGACAAGGTTCTAAAATTGGCCGGCATATTGCTTCTGTAGGATTTTATAAGAATTGGGCAGAGTTTGATGAAGCACCTACATTTAAGAAAACCTTTTTTAAAGTTCATGGAGAGGAATCCTGGGACGACTTTGTCCGTAACATGGACCAGGTATTGGATAATAGCTGGGACGAAATATGGGTATACGATAAAGAGCTTAGCGGAGATTAATACTTGTTAAAACAAAATAATAAAACCCTCTTTTTTCCATTAAAAAGGGGGTTTAATTGATTAGTGCTAAAAATTCGTCTTCTGAAATAATTGGAATACCTAATTTATCTGCCTTCTCTTTTTTACTGGGGCCCATATTGGCGCCCGCCACCACAAAAGAAGTCTTTGAGGAAATGGAAGAACTAACTTTACCCCCATTGTCTTCAATATTCTTTTTCAGTTCCGTTCGACTTACTTTTTCAAATACGCCGGAGACCACAAAGGTCTGACCCTTAAGTTTATCAGTTTGCCCATCCAGTTGCTTATCGGTAAGTGAAAACTGAAGACCATACTCCTTAAGCTGGTTTATAATGTCCCTGTTCTTTTCCTCTTCAAAGAAATTCACAACACTTTCGGCAATTCTTTCTCCAATTTCATCCACCATTTCCAGCTCATTCGCGGTGGCTACCATTAATGCATCTATATTCTTATAAGCCTTGGCTAATTTCTTTGCCACAGTTTCCCCAACATATCGTATGCCAAGTCCAAATAACACCCGTTCAAAAGGAATATTAACAGATGCTGCTACTCCATTAATCAAATTTTCGGCAGACTTTTCTGCCATACGCTCCAAAGGCATGAGCTGATCTTTTGTAAGTATAAACAAATCAGCATAATTATTTATCAAGCCCTCTTTATAAAGCAATTCTACTGTTTCACTTCCCAAACCTTCAATATCCAGGGCTTTTCTGGAAATGAAATGTTGAATTTTCCCGGTTATCTGAGGCGGACAACCGCTTTCATTAGGGCAAAAATGCTGGGCCTCCCCTACTTTTCTTCTCAACTTTGTGCCACATTCAGGACAGTTTGTAATATACCGTGTGGGTATAGAGTTGGCTGGACGTTTTGACAAATCGACACTCACAATCTTAGGGATAATCTCACCACCTTTCTCAACATGTACCGTATCCCCTTCACGGATATCAAGCTTGGCTATTTGATCAGCGTTGTGTAATGAAGCTCTTTTAACTGTGGTTCCTGCTAAGAGCACCGCTTGTAAATTTGCTACTGGTGTTATGGCTCCGGTTCTTCCAACCTGATAGCTAATTTCATTAAGAATTGTAACCGCTTGTTCTGCCTTAAATTTATAGGCAAGAGCCCACCTGGGCGACTTTGCTGTATAACCCAGTTCTTCCTGTTGTTGAAGGCTGTTAACTTTTACCACAACACCATCGGTTTCATAAGGAAGATTATGGCGCTCAATGTCCCAATACTCCAAAAACTGCATTACTTCTGCAGTAGTTTCACAAAGCTTAGCGGCAGCAGGAACTTTAAAACCCCATTCACGGGCTTTAAGAAGCATATCAAATTGGGATGAAAAATTTAGTTTGCTTCCGGTAATTCCGTAAAGAAGGCATTCCAAAGGCCTTTCCGCGACCAGCGAACTGTCTTGCAATTTTAGGCTTCCGGCTGCAGTATTCCGAGGATTCATATAAGGATCCTCCCCATTATTGATTCGCTCTTCATTCATTTTAGCGAAACCATCTATTGGCAGTACAATTTCACCCCGAATATCAAATTTCGATGGAAAATCTCCCTTCAATCTAAGGGGAACAGATTTAATGGTTCTTATGTTTGCAGTTACGTCATCGCCCTGAAATCCATCACCTCTTGTAACCCCTCTGACAAGTTCCCCATTTTCGTAGGTTAGGCTAATTGAGGCACCATCATATTTAAGTTCACAAGTAAAGTTAACCGTGAAACCTCCCAAAATGCGCAATACCCGCTTTTCCCAATCCAATAACTCTTCTCTGGAATAAGAGTTGTCCAGTGAATACATCCTGTGTTCATGAACTACCGTCTCAAAATTCTTAGTGACCGTGCCTCCTACCCGCATGGTAGGAGAAGTTTCATCCATAAATTCAGGATTCTGTTCCTCTAATGCCTGTAACTCCTTTAATTTCATGTCAAACTCATAATCTGATATAGTTGGACTGGCGAGTACATAATACTTATGGTTGTGTTCACGCAATTCCCGGCGTAAGGCTTCTATTTTTTCCTTGATAGTCATTAAACCTGATCTTTATTTATCCATTTAGGCACATGTTGAGGGCGATAATGCATCATCTTATCCAATAAACCGTTAATTGAATGGTCTATAAGTATCATATCATAGTTTTCCTGTTTGACAAATCCCTGATCAACCATCGTTTTTAGCATCCCTATTAAACTGTTGTAAAATCCGTTAATATTTAGAATGCCTATAGGTTTGTGATGCAATCCCAATTGAGCCCAAGTTATCATTTCAAAAAATTCCTCCAAAGTACCATAGCCTCCTGGCAGCATTATTACTCCTTCAGACATTTCATGCATTTTGAGTTTACGTTCATGCATATTTTCTGTTACGACCAATTTTGTCAGACCAGTATGAAATACTTCTTTAAGCTTAAGGAAATCCGGAATAATTCCAACAACGTTTCCTGAATGGTCCAGTGCTCCCTGCGCCAACTTACCCATTACACCAATTCTGGCTGCCCCATAAACGAGTTCAATAGATCGTTCTGCCATTACCTTCCCAAGGGAATAAGCTTTATCCAATATAAGAGGGTCTTTTCCTTCACTACTACCACAAAAGACAACAATACTATTCATTTCCTATATGTTCTCGGGACTTTAAAAATATTAAAAAAGACAATTTAAACACATTTTGAGTTTATCCGGGTTGCTTAGCTTTAATCATTCTGTCATTTCCAAAGATATCTTTTCTAAGCTCAATTTCAGAATAACCAAATTCTTCTAAAAGCTCTTTTACTGCTTCACCTAAATATTGATTTATTTCCATATAAAGAACACCTTTGGGAGTTAAGCTCTTTTTTGCCAGTTTAACAATAGGTCTATAGAAGAGTAAGGGGTCCCCGTCTGGAACAAACAATGCCAAATAAGGCTCATTTTTAAGGACATTATTATGCATTTTATCTTTCTCCATTTCCCTAACATAAGGAGGATTAGAAACTATAATGTCATAGTTTTCCTTTAAGGAGGTAATCTTTAAAATATCGGCCTGAATAAATTCAATATCCACATCATTCTTTAACGCATTTTTTGTAGCTACTTCCAGTGCAGATTTGGAAATATCCATTGCAGTGGCCCTTAGATTTGATTTTAGTTTGGCTAGAGAAATTGCAATGCATCCACTTCCAGTTCCAATATCAATAATCTTAAGATTATCATCCAAATTTTCAATATCTTCAAGCACCCAGTTTACCAATTCTTCAGTTTCCGGTCTTGGTATAAGAACAGACTCATTTACCATAATTTTCAGGTCCATAAAAGTGGTTTCCCCCAAAACATATTGAATAGGATGTTCATTCTTTAATTTTGATAAACCTTCAAACATATACTGTTCTTCCTCCTTAGTGATAACAATTCGCGGATCTATTGCCAGGATAAATTGCTCCAAACCTAAAAAGTGTTCTATCATTAAATAAAACATACTGTCCACTTCCTCCTTGGAATAGTTATAATCCAATTCCTTGTGATATATGTCCTTGATCTCTTTTAACAACATTTCTTAAATGCTATGTACTTCCAAAAATGACACTTTGAAAATCAGCTGTTTTCTGAATTCCAATTGCATCACTATTCTTCAGGAAAATCCTACTTTTGCAAGGTGAAGATACATGAAAAATATATGCGTCGTTGCATTGAATTAGGCAAAAAAGCCCTGGGCTCTTCATCTCCAAATCCAATGGTTGGAAGTCTAATAACGCATCAAGATAAAATAATCGGGGAAGGATTCACCAGTCAATATGGCGGACCACACGCTGAAGTGAATGCAATAAATTCTGTTGCGGATAAATCACTTTTAAAAGAAGCTACACTTTATGTTACCCTGGAGCCCTGCTCCCATTTTGGAAAAACCCCACCCTGTGCAGATCTAATAATAAAAAATAACTTGCAAAAAGTGATTATAGGCATTCAGGATCCTAATAAAAAGGTATCTGGCCGTGGTATCAAAAAGCTTAAGGAAGCCGGATGTGAAGTGTTACCAGGAGTATTAGAAGATGAGTGCAGGGAGCATCACAAGCGTTTTTTGACTTTTCATGAAAAACACAGGCCCTATATTATTTTAAAATGGGCAGAGACTAAAGATGGATTTATTGCCCCCAAAGCGAACATGCGCAAATCTAACCCACAACCTTATTGGATTAGTAATTCCTATGCGAAACAACGCGTGCATCAATGGCGGAGTGAACAACAGGCAATATTAGTTGGGACAAATACCGCTTTAGAAGATAATCCCAGATTAGATGTTCGTTGTTGGAAAGGAACCTCGCCTGTTCGAATAATTATTGACAAAATGCTAAAACTACCAATAGATCTTCATATTTATGACAATTCTGCCCAAACCATAATCCTAACTCAGATTGAGGATGAAACTAAGTTTCAGGAAGGTTTGCAATATGAAATCGTTGATTTTGAGAAGAATCTGGCCGAAGAAACCTGCAGGATACTGTATCAAAAAAATATAGCCAGTGTTCTAATTGAAGGAGGTGCTTTTACCTTAGCCACTTTTATCAATGCCGGACTATGGGATGAAGCTAGAATAATTACCGGAGATATAATTTTTGGCGCAGGCACAAAAGCACCACATATTGAAGGTAAACCGGTTGATAGTGAAATGATAGGTAATAATATCATAAAGACACTCTTACATGATTGAGAATATCATCTTTGATTTTGGAGATGTCTTCATAAACCTGGACAAACAAGCAACTGCGAGGGAAATGCAGGTATATGGCTTTAAAAATCTTACACCTGATCTGGAAGGGTTGTTTATAGATTATGAAAAAGGATTGATTACCACTAAACATTTTCTTAATCAAACTAATCATATGTTTCCCAAAGCAAGTAGATTGGATTTAATTCACGCGTGGAATTCTATAATTCTTGATTTCCCAGAACAGCGATTAAAGTTTATAGAAAAATTGGCTAAAGAGAAAGAATATCGTCTTTTTCTATTAAGCAATACAAATGAATTACACATAGAAATTGCAAAGAAGAGAATGGGTGAAGAAAGGTTTGTACGGTTTAAAAACTGCTTTGAAAAGTTCTATTTATCTCATGAGCTTAATTTGAGAAAACCCGAACCTGCCATTTTTGAATATGTGCTGAATTCAAATAATCTCAGGGCAGAAAAAACGTTCTTCGTAGACGACAGTAAGGAACATACCTCTGCAGCTGCAGAATTAGGGATTACATGCTGGTGCCTTAAGGTTGGTGAAGAGGATATTTTAGACCTAAATACTAAAATATTAAAATGTTAGACCTTTTATTAAGTATCCTTTTTTCAAGTCTGATATTTGTAATTTTTAAATTATTTGACACACACAAGGTCCAAACTATTTATGCGATAATTACAAATTATTTTACCGCATGTTTTGTAGGAGTTCTATTTTACAACAAGCCCATACAGTTGTATGAAATTCCAAAAAATGATTGGTTTTATGGTACCTTGTTTTTAGGTGTATTGTTCATCTTGGTCTTTAATCTTATGGCAAAGACTTCGCAGCGTCTGGGAGTATCGGTAGCATCTGTTGCCACCAAAATGTCCTTCGTGATCCCTGTGATACTGGGACTTATATTGTATAACGAAAAACTCAGCTTCTTTAAAACAACGGGTATTGTATTGGCACTGGCTGCGGTATATTTTGCATCTGTGAAAGATACACCCAGAGCTATTCAAAAAAGATCTCTTTTGTTGCCTGTGATGGTGTTTTTAGGTTCCGGTATTATTGACGCGAGCATAAAATTCATGGAAGAAAATTATATTGAAACAAGTGAATTTCCAATATTTTCAGCAACTGTATTTGGTGCTGCAGCATGCACCGGAATCTTGTTTATTCTTTTAAGATCTTTTAAAAAACCCTTAAAACTCAATTTCAAAAATGTTTTGGGGGGTATTGCACTCGGGATTCCTAATTTCTTCTCTATTTTCTTTTTATTAAGAGCGCTTCAAAATGAAACGCTCAATAGTGCTTCGATTTTTACACTAAATAATGTTGCCATTGTAATGTTTTCCACCTTACTTGGTATTATATTATTCAAAGAAAAGATCAGCTCCAAAAACTGGGGTGGTATCTTGTTGGCAGTTATAAGTATCATTCTAGTGGCATTCTTCTGATGGAAAATAAAGTTGGTTTATATAAAACAGTTTCCAAGGCATCAGAAGGTATACTTTATAAAGACCGCAAGAGTAAATTTTATGCATATACATTTCCAATAACCAATGAGAATGATATAAAGCCAATTATAGAACGTATTCGTAAAAAGCATCCAACGGCGAATCATGTTTGTTATGCATGGAGAATTGGTGTTGAAAAACAAAGGTATAGAGCAAATGACGATGGGGAACCAAACAACTCTGCCGGAATGCCAATATATGGTCAAATTAAATCTTTCGGATTAACTAATGTTCTGATAGCCGTAGCACGTATTTTTGGAGGCACCAAATTAGGTGTTGGTGGACTTATATCTGCTTATCGGACAGCAGCTCAATTCGCTCTGGAATCTTCTTCAATCATTGAAAAGGCGGTTAAAGTCAATTATAATCTTTGTTTTAGCTATCCACTACTTAGCAGAGTAATGCGGGTAATTAAACAAAATGCAATTGATATCGTTAAGCAGGACATGTCAACGGACTGTACTATTGAAATATCTGTAAAACTAAGTAACGCGTTACAGACAGAATACATCTTTAAGGGTATTCACGGAGTCTCCATATCAAAATTAGATGACTAGTAATTCAACAGAATTTTGCATCCGGACTAAGTCAAATCGCTTTTTGAATCATTATCATTATTTTGCAGTTTATTTATCAGATAATCAGGGCATTTAACAGGTCTGTTAGTCTTAACATTTATAAAGGCCAAAACGGTGTTTGCCTCCACTAAAAGTTCAGCTGCTTCATTGTAAATTTCGTAGTCAAATTCTATTCTAACAGAGGGTGTTTTTTTAAGTTTTGTCACAACCGTTATAAGATCATCATAAACAGCAGATTTTATAAATTTTAGATGTAAGGAAATTACGGGTAAGATTATGCCGTTTTCTTCCATGCTTTTGTAAGAAATACCCAAAGCCCTTAGCCATTCAACCCTTCCCATCTCCAGGTATTGTGCATAATTACCATGATACACCACTCCCATTTGATCAGTTTCTCCGTAACGAACCCTAAAAGAAAATCGATAAAAAAGCATAATTTATCAGCTAAAAGGTATATATTTATTAAGTAACCTAAAGCGGGGTCTGAACATGCAAAAAAAAAAGAAAAAAATCAACCCAAAATGATTTTTTTATTAGAATATTTGTTCACATATTTGTCTCGCACTAAAGAATGCCAAAATAGGCATTTTCTTTGACCAATTAAGATAAATTTCTAACCAACTAAATAAGATATTCCTTAAAATGAGTGTTACTGCTAATTCTGTATGGAACAATTGCTTGGCTTTTATCCAAGATAATATCCAACCGCAGGCATTCAAAACATGGTTTGAGCCTATCAAACCAGTAAAGTTATCTGATAATGCATTAAGTATTCAGGTTCCCAGTAAGTTCTTTTATGAATGGCTGGAAGAACACTATGTAAAGTTACTTAAGGTTGCGCTCACCAAAGAACTTGGAGAAAATGCCAAGCTTGTGTATGTCATTAAGATGGAGAATACTTATGGAAACAGAGAACCATTTACAGAGCAAATTCCAAGTTCAAACCGAGGCAGTGTTAATCCTCAGGAAATGGATGTTCCCATAAAATCTAAAAATCCTGAATTAAAGAATCCTTTTGTAATACCCGGAATTCGAAATATAAAGATAGAATCTCAGCTTAATCCTAATTACAATTTTGATAATTTCCTGGAAGGTGATTCCAACAGGCTGGCAAGGTCTGCTGGTTTGGCTGTTGCCAATAAGCCTGGTGGAACTTCTTTTAATCCTCTTTTGATATTTGGAGGTGTAGGACTAGGTAAAACGCATCTGGCTCATGCAATAGGCGTTGAAATTAAAGATAAATATCCCGAACGCACTGTACTTTATATATCTGCTGAAAAATTCACACAGCAGTACATTGAATCAGTTAAGAAAAATACCAGAAATGATTTTATTCATTTTTATCAGTTAATCGATGTCCTCATAATTGATGATGTACAATTCTTATCTGGAAAATCGGGCACTCAAGATGTTTTCTTTCATATTTTCAATCATTTACACCAAAATGGAAAGCAGGTTATTCTAACTTCAGACAAGGCGCCTGTAGACATGCAGGATATTGAACAACGTTTACTTTCCCGATTTAAATGGGGATTATCAGCGGAGCTTCAAAATCCTGATTATGAAACTCGTATATCCATTTTAAGGAACAAACTATACAGGGATGGTGTTGAAATGCCTGATGATATAGTTGAATATGTTGCCAAACATATTAAGACAAATATTAGAGAATTGGAAGGTGCCATAATTTCCCTTATTGCTCAATCTTCCTTCAATAAGAAAGAAGTTACCCTTGAATTGGCACAACAGGTGGTTGAAAAATTTGTAAAAAACACAAAAAGGGAAGTATCTATAGACTACATACAAAAAGTTGTTTCTGATTACTTTGAAATGGATGTTGCCACCTTACAATCCAAAACAAGGAAACGACATATAGTTCAAGCTAGACAACTAGCCATGTTTTTTGCCAAAAAGTTTACTAAAGCTTCGTTGGCGAGTATCGGTTCACAGATAGGCAAAAGAGATCATGCGACTGTACTTCACGCATGCAAAACAGTGGATAATCTGGCGGAAACAGATAAGCAGTTTAGAAAATACATCGAAGATTTAACAAAGAAATTTTCCTGAACAAGTTATGCAAACAAAGGTTCTTATGGTATGCCTGGGCAATATCTGCAGGTCGCCATTGGCCGAAGGCATACTAAAGGCAAAAACCGACTCGCAGGTTGTTTTTGTTGATTCTGCCGGTACTGCAGGATATCATATTGGAAATAATCCTGATATGAGGTCAGTGGCTGTTGCCAAAAAATATGGTATAGATATTTCTGGTCAAAGATGCAGAAAATTCAGCACCATCGATTTTGCTCAGTTTGACGTTATTTATGCCATGGACTTAAGTAATTACCATGACATCATAGCTTTGACTGATGATAAAAATGAAATTGAAAAGGTAAAACTTTTATTGGAGGAGGGAAATGCATCCGTAAGTGAAGTCCCGGATCCATATTATGGCGGAGCTGATGGTTTTGAAGAGGTTTATAAACTTATAAATCAAGCTTGTAATATGATTGCTAAAAAATTAAATTCAAAACGGAGTTTATAAAATGAAAAATAAAAATACTTCACAGGGTAAGTTATATATGATCCCCACTACTCTGGGTGAAACTGAACCACTAGAAGTATTGCCGATTTCTATTAAGAGAATAATAGAAGAAATTGATTATTATATTGTAGAGAATGAAAAATCTGCAAGAAGGTTCATTAAAAAAATCAATCCCAGAAAATCACAACCCAATTTAAACATTTCTCTTCTCAATAAATTCACTGACACAGAAATCATTCCCTCTTTCCTCAATCCCTGTTTAGAAGGCCAGAATGTGGGTGTTTTATCTGAAGCCGGATGCCCGGGAATTGCTGATCCTGGATCTGAAGTGGTCCGAATTGCACACCAGAAAGGAATAGCAGTAGTGCCGCTGGTTGGACCTTCATCTATAATATTAGCTCTTATGGCAAGCGGTCTTAACGGTCAAAATTTTGCTTTTAACGGTTATCTGCCTATTGAAACTGCAGAGCGTAAAAAAGCTATTAAAAGATTTGAAAAAATTTCCAGGGAAAATAATCAAAGCCAACTATTTATTGAAACTCCATATAGGAATAATAATCTACTTGAGGAGTTTGTCAAAACACTTTCAAAAGATACCTTGCTTTGTGTAGCAACTGATATTACGTTACCCTCAGAATTTATATTAACCAAATTAACTGGTAGTTGGATATCCGAATCCATTGAACTCCATAAAAGACCCACAATTTTTATAATTCAGGCCTAAAAAAGCCCTGACTTTAACATCAAGGCTTTTAATATCTCTGTAGTCTTATTCAATTATACTTTAGGGTTCCTAATTGCTGAAACATCGGAAATATCGTATCCTGAAAACTTTTTTAAGTAATCTGCAAGACTGGTCCCATAGGCATCATGGACATCCTTCCTGCCATTGGAGTATAAATACTTCATTACGTTACCCGGGCCTGCTAAATGCGCAGCTGCTAATATTCCGGATTCGGTTACTTCAACACCCTTAACTTTTCTACCAACAAAATATTTGATGTATTTACGTAATATCCATTTGTTCCGGGAAATATTTGTATAAAATACTTTCTCCTGCAAACTTGGGTCATTTAGAAATTTGGTGGCATTATAAACACCCATTAATTGAAGAGTTCCTATTCCAAATTGATACTTACCCAGATAGCCGAGTGTATTTATTATAAAATAATCTCCCTGAGACTCTTTATATGCGAGTGCCTCTTTAAACCCTATATAACAACTTCCCAAAAAGGGAGGTGTTACAAAAGATGGGGTAAAAATTGTCCTGTTTTTGGGAAACAGAACTAAAGTAGGTTCTTTAACTTTTAGTTTTTCCGGGACCTTAACTTCAGACTTTGTTGTAAACCCAAAATTAACTAAAACTAAAATCATGATAAGCGGACAAATAATACATGACCACTTTTTCATATATGTGTTTTCTTAAGACTTACTACCAAAAAAGATGATACGCTTAAATTACAAATACAAAGATATAGCAGATTTGTACGAATATTCTTTAGAAAACCTTAAATGGGATCATTATTTGATGAGCGGTTCAATATTCTGGATTAACAGTCTACCGGTTTATATTCTGCTCATTTATCCATCGGATGTATTGCACTTTATTCCGGTTATGCTGTGCTAGGTTTGTAGCAAACTTATGGTAGCCAAAGTCTTCAACGTTCGCTACCATATAATAGTAGTCATGTTTTTCCGGATTAAGAACGGCATCAATGGCTGAAATATCCGGCATGGTAATAGGTCCTGGAGGAACTCCTGCATATTTATAAGTATTATATGGTGAATTAAGCTCCAAATCTTTATATAACACTCGTTTGATAACCGTATCAAAGTTTCCAAGTTCTCGTTTTAAGGCGTAAATTACAGTGGGATCTGCCTGAAGTAACATATTCTTTTTCAGCCTGTTAAGATATAATCCCGCAACCCTTGGCCTCTCATTAACCTTGGCTGTTTCCTTTTGAACAATTGAAGCCAGGGATATTACTTGGATTTGTGTCAAATCTAACACTTCTGCATTCTTTAGTCTATCGTCATTCCAAAAACGAAGATATTCCTTCAGCATTCTATCGCGAAAACCTGTTGCAGACGTATTCCAAAAAAATTCATAACTGTTGGGAATAAAAAGTGAAAGGCCAGTATCTCCCGTAAAGCCATTTTCTTGCAGAAATTCAGGATCGGTGAAAGCTTTTAATAAAGAAATACTATCTGCCTCAATTTGACTTGAAACTCTTCCCGCCAATTTTCCCAAAGTTTCCTGATTATTGAAGGAAACATTGACCGGAATATTCTTACTTCTTAAAGTATTAACAATCTCATTGTTGTTCATTCCTTTCTCTAGAAGATATTTTCCGGGCTTTATATTGTCAATATATTTTTTCCGTTTTGCTACCGCCTCAAAAGTTTCCATATCAGATAAAAGCGGTGCAACCAGATTTTTAAAATCATCATATGAACTGCCTGTTGGAATATAAATATAAGCTTCCTTATTATTAAAGGCAGTATTGGGTGAAAAAAGAGCGTTATATATTAAATATGAAAAGGCCCCTCCCGCAATCAAGCCAAGAAGTACTATGAGCAATAAAATTTTCTTGATATACATTATTTTCCAAACATTTGAAAAAGTAATTCATTTTTAAACTTTCCTCCAAAAAGGATCCAATCTTTTTTAACTCCCGCGAGTTCAAACCCCATCTTTTTGAATAGTTGTATGCTAACCTGATTCTCTTCGCCCACATTGGCGTATACCTGGTTCAAATTTAGCACAGTAAAAGCATAATTACATAGCAAAGACAAAGCTTCGGAACCGTGACCATTATTTCTATCCGCCTTATCCAGAATTACGATCCCAATTCCCGCTCTTCTGTTTTTGGGGTCAAAGTCAAATAGATCGATAAAACCAATTACTTTGTTCAGTTCATTGCAGATGGCAAGGCGTAACTGTTTTACTTCATAAATATCTCTGTGCGCATTATCCAGATACAATTTGAGTACTTGTCTGGAATAAGGTGTTATAGTACCGCTAATTTCCCAGATATTGGAATTATTTTCCAGTTCGTATAAAAATTCCAAATCTGACTGTTCCAGTGCCCGTAATTTGGTTTGTTTTCCCTTTAAAATCAAATCTCTATTATTCCTTTATATACTTGTTTAGCCGGACCATCCAGCCTTATATTTTCATATCCTTCTGGGCCTTTGTTAAACTTAACTGATAAATTTCCGCCTATAGTAAAAATATTAACCTCTTCACTATTTGTCTTTCCCCAATAATGCATTCCCAGCGCCACTGCGGTGACCCCTGTTCCACAGGACAAGGTTTCGTTTTCCACACCCCTTTCATAAGTGCGTACAGAAAAATCGTTGTGTGAAACTTGTTCAACAAAATTTATATTGCTCCCACCTTCTCCATAAATTCCATATCGCAGTTTTGCCCCTTCCTCCACTACCTTATAAGTATCTAAATTAGAAACCATCTGAACATGATGGGGAGAACCGGTATTTAAAAAAAGACAATTAGGTTTTGCCATAATTTCGGTGACCTTTTGCATCTGAAGGCTAATAATTCCGTTGTCAATTGTGGCATGGTGCAACCCATCTACGGCATTAAATTCTGTTTTTTGCTCAATAATTCCAAGAAATTGGGCAAAAGCCACAATGCATCTTCCGCCATTACCGCACATACTACCAAGATTTCCATCAGAATTATAATATATCATCTTAAAATCCGTTGAAATATCATTTTCCAATAAGATTAATCCATCTGCACCAATACCTAAATGTCTGGCACAGAGAAATGCAATTAAATTGTTATCAGCTATTGGAAATTCTCCAATCCGATTATCAATCATAATAAAATCGTTGCCTGTTCCCTGATATTTATAAAATGTAACTGTCATAGCTAATTCAGGTAACAAAGATATGACTTTATTTAGGGAATTTTAATGAGTTAAAAAGTCGTTAAATGGAAATAATTAGATTAAAAATCAATTAATTTTACTAACAATTTAAAAGTACATTTAATTATGAAAAGATTTGGAAGCCTATTAATAGTTGCTGTTTTTGCCGGGGCAATCACCCTTATTTCCTATAAGATGTTTTTTGAAAAAACAAATTATGCGGTAATAACAGACAATTCAGAGATGCCATTATTAACTACTAGCAACAAAGCAGTATCGTATAAAGGAAATGGTATTAATGAAGTTGATTTCACCATTGCTGCGGAAAATACCGTTAACGCGGTTGTACATGTTAAAAACCTTACTTTAAATAGCAGCCCGGGAAGCTTATTGGATTTTTTCTATGGCTCTGAAAGTCGTCAAATTCCACAGGTGGGCACCGGTTCCGGAGTTATCATTTCCCCAGATGGGTATATTGTAACTAATAATCATGTGATTTCCAAGGCTAATGAGATTAGAATTACGTTAAACAATAATAAAACTTATGAGGCGGAAATTATCGGCTCGGATCCTAATACCGATATTGCACTACTTAAAATTGATGTGGATGAGATCCTCCCCTATCTTGCTTTTGGTGATTCTGATGAAGCTAAAATTGGGCAATGGGTGTTAGCTGTTGGTAATCCGTTTAATCTAACATCGACTGTAACGGCAGGAATAGTTAGCGCCAAAGCCAGAGATTTAGGCAGAGATCAATCATTTATCCAAACAGATGCTGCCGTTAATCCGGGCAATAGCGGAGGTGCATTGGTAAATACAAATGGTGATCTAATAGGTATAAACACTGCCATTACTTCACAAACCGGTTCCTATGTTGGTTACTCCTTTGCAGTGCCTAG
Organism: uncultured Eudoraea sp.; assembly: GCF_947260015.1. Classification (GTDB taxonomy): domain Bacteria; phylum Bacteroidota; class Bacteroidia; order Flavobacteriales; family Flavobacteriaceae; genus Eudoraea. Next base: position 269,378 of record NZ_CAMYOM010000001.1, read on the forward strand.
TAATATTGCGAAAAAGGTAGTTGAGGACATTATGGAATATGGAAACGTTCAGAAAGGAATACTCGGTATAACTTCTCCCCGTCTTAGTACCCCCTATGCTGTGAATAATGGCATAAATGAAATTGATGGTGTATATATTGATGGTGTAGAAGAGGACTCAGGTGCAGATGACGCTAATTTAAGGTCAGGAGATATAATAAAGATGGTTGATAATATTAAAGTGCGGAAATTTGCAGATCTAACTGGCTATGTATCCACAAAGAGACCTGGAGATAGAATTAAAGTTACAATTGCTCGAAATGGAGAAGATATTATAATACCGGTTGAATTAAAAGAACGACAATCCATGGTTGTTCCGGTTATGGGACTGCGAGTTCAAAACTTGACAGAGAGTGACAAAAAAATCTTTAATACGAGCGTAGGTGTAAAGATTACAGGTGTACCAGAGACCTACAGGGGATATGGGCTAAATGGAAAGGTGATTTTGGAAATTGATGATGAGAAGGTAAATAATATTTATGAAGCAAAAAACATCTTTGGCGCTATCTCTAGATATGACAAAACGGTAATAACACTTGTCGATAAAAATGGGGAGATAGAACGAATTGTTTTTCAATAAAAAGTTATTTTTAAGCCTATAAAAAGCGCTCCGTTTGGAGTGCTTTTTTATTTATCTTTTCCTTATGTGATCCCATTAGAATTCAATAATTTTGCGTCTAAATAAAACAACGTAACATAGATGAGCCCAATCAAATCTTATGAAAAAGAGCTTGCTTTTCAGGCAGATAGAAGAAAAGCTACAACGGAATTCATCAAAATTATAAGTGATCTATGGTACGATAAAGCCATCGAAGTGGTGCTTTTTAAGAATCAAGTAATTGATAAAAATGTCAGTGATATAATAAATCTTCACGAATACGCAGGTGAATTTGTACAAAAACCTATTTCTATTTTTGATTCAGTAGAATTATTGCGCGCAATTAATGACATTAATTTACCCCCTTCCAAGATAGATATAGGCAAGCTTACATACGAGTACCATTCAGATAACAACATTTATCAGGAAGTTAAGACATTTATTATTTACAAATTAAAAGATGCCAATAATACGAAAGAAATTAAGCCTAAGGATGTGGTGCTTTACGGTTTTGGAAGAATAGGAAGACTAATAGCAAGAGAGCTCATGGCTAAGACAGGCAAAGGCAATCAGCTAAGGCTTAGGGCCATAGTTACCAGAGGAGAATTAACTGAAGAAATTCTGGAGAAACGGGCTACATTGTTGAAAACAGATTCCGTTCATGGTCAATTCACAGGAACCGTAGATTATGATATTGCTAAGAAGGCCCTGGTAATTAATGGGACCACGGTGCATATTATTAGTTCTGATAATCCTGAAAAAATAGACTATACCAAATATGGAATTAATAATGCCTTGATTATTGATAATACGGGCGCCTTCAGAGATAAAAAATCTTTGGAAAGGCATTTGAAAGCATCTGGGGTCAGCAAAGTTCTTCTGACTGCCCCCGGTAAAGAAATACCAAATATTGTACATGGTGTTAATCAATATGATTTTGATCCGGATACTATTGACATCTATTCCGCCGCCTCATGCACAACTAACGCCATTACACCAATATTAAAGATTGTTGACGATTCACTGGGGATAAAAAAAGGACATTTGGAAACCATTCATGCCTATACAAACGATCAAAATTTGGTTGACAATTTACATGGTAAATACCGAAGGGGAAGAGCGGCTGCACTAAACATGGTAATAACGGAAACAGGGGCAGGGAGTGCAGTGGAAAAAGCACTGCCATCACTGAAAGGTAAACTAACATCAAATGCAATAAGAGTACCTGTTCCGAATGGTTCATTGGCTATACTCAATCTGGAGATTAAAAGTAGGACATCAGCAGATGCCCTAAATACCATAATAAAAAAGTATGCTTTGGAGGGTGATTTGGTGGAGCAAATTAAATATTCACTAAGTAATGAACTGGTTTCAACAGATATTGTTGGGACAGCTGCACCTTCTATATATGACAGTAACGCAACTATAGTATCCGCTGATGGTAAAAATATTGTGCTTTATGTTTGGTACGACAATGAGTTTGGGTATTCACATCAGGTAATCAGATTAGCAAAATATATAGCAAAAGTGAGACGATTCACGTATTATTAATGGATTTTTTCAACAATTATGACAGATGTCAGAATTTTCAGGAATAATTTATGATCGTCGAATTTTTTTTATTAATTAATAATATTAGAGTACTTTCGTTACTTCTCTAAATCATATATTAATACTTAGAATTATTTTAATGAAAGGTTTTAGCAAATTTTATATTGTAATCGCCTTCCTGACATGTAACCTACAATTTGCACAGCAGAGTGCTCAGCAGGAAGAATTGTCTTTAGATAGTGGTTCCATAGAAAGTCAGTTTCAATATTTATACAAAAAATCTGGCAACTACAATGCAGAAGGAAAAAGATATGAGGTGGTGCGTATTATCAACCTCGATAAGCTTAAGAAAAATGTTCTTGATTCTGTTAATGCCTCAAATAAAAAGGCTATTGAATTAAAAAATACGATAAGCAATCACGAAGCCACTATTAGCTCCCTAAATAGTAAATTAAAAGAAACCACTGATAACCTTACAACCGTTAGCAATGAGAAAGACAGTATGTCCTTATTGGGTGCTCAGGTTTCAAAGGGCACTTATAATGTCATTCTGTGGACCATAATTATTGGCTTACTTCTGTTATTCTTTATGTTTGTTTATAAGTTTCGAAGAAGCAATATTCTAACTCAGATAGCAAAGTCCAATTTAAGCGAGTTGGAAACTGAATACGAGGATCACAGGCGCAGGGCTTTGGAAAGAGAGCAAAAGATAAGCAGGCAACTCCAGGACGAAATAAATAAATACAAAAAATCAAAATAAAAAAAGCTCCTAAAGGGAGCTTTTTTTAGCATAATAGGTCATGATTAATATTATTCGGGCAAAAGAAGAACATATCCCAACATTGATTCCTCTTTTGGATAAATACAGAATATTCTACAACCAGAATTCAGATGAACAGGAGGCCCAAAGATTTTTGGAAGCCAGAATAAAGAATAAAGATTCTATAATTTTTATCGCATTTTATGACGGTTCTCCAGCCGGTTTTACCCAATTGTATTCTTCTTTTTCTACAGTAGGCCTTAAACCCATATTTATTCTAAATGATTTGTATGTATATAATGAATTTCGAAAAAAAGGCATTGGCGAAGTATTATTGAACAGCGCCAAAGATTATTGCATATTGTTAGAATATAAGGGATTGGCCCTGGGAACTGCAATAAACAACCCTGCTCAAAAATTATATGAACGCCTGGGTTGGAAAAAAAACACTTCCTCTCTTTATTATTTTTGGGAAGCTAAATAGGTCCATTAAAATAGAACAAGAATAGCTCTTATGCGAATAGATATTATTACTGTCTTACCAGAAATATTAAAAAGCCCTTTTGAGGCCTCTATATTGAAGCGTGCAATAGAAAAGAAACTGGTAGAGATACACTTACATAACTTAAGGGATTATACAGATAAAAGCTATAATCAAGTAGATGATTACCAATTTGGGGGTGGGGCCGGTATGGTTTTAATGATTGAACCTATTGATAAATGTATAAGTGCTCTTAAAAAAGAGCGACATTACGATGAAATTATTTATATGACGCCTGATGGCGAGACCTTAAATCAAAAAACCTCAAATGGCCTGTCCTTATTAAAAAACATTATTATTCTCTGTGGTCATTATAAAGGAGTTGACCAAAGAGTTAGAGAAACTTTAATCACGAGAGAAATATCTATTGGAGACTATGTACTATCAGGAGGTGAATTGGGGGCAGCTGTGCTGTGCGATTCTGTTATTCGTTTACTTCCAGGGGTGCTAAATGATGAAACTTCTGCCCTGACGGATACCTTTCAGGACAATTTATTGGCCCCACCTGTATACACTAGACCCAGAGAATATAAAGGCCTAAAAGTCCCTGATATTTTATTAAGCGGTAACTTTCCTGAAATTGAGAAATGGCGGGAAGACCAAGCAATGGAAAGGACTTTAAAGCGCAGACCTGATTTATTGGAAGAGTAAAACTTTTGGTTCCCCATAAAATTTGCGAAAAAAATCTTGTAAGTAATAATTTAAAGACTATTTTTGCATTCGATTTGAAATCAACCTCTGACGAAGTCCGTGAATGTTGGTTTTGACTTAATTAAAATAAAGATCAATGGAATCCTTAGTAACATTTGTTGAAAACGAATTTGTCCCTAAAAAAGAATTTCCACAATTCGCTCCTGGTGATACAATAACCGTTTATTACGAAATAAAGGAAGGGGAAAAAACACGTACCCAGTTTTTTAAAGGTGTGGTAATACAAAGAAGAGGTTCTGGTGCAACAGAAACTTTTACAATCCGCAAAATGTCAGGGACAATAGGTGTAGAAAGAATATTTCCTGTAAACATGCCGGCTTTGCAAAAAATTGAAATTAACAAAAAAGGTAAAGTACGCAGAGCTCGTATATTTTACTTTAGAGGCCTTACTGGTAAAAAAGCAAGAATCAAAGAAGTTAGGTCCTAATATTTTAGTACTTAAAACAAAAAAGAAACCCTGATATGTTAATCAGGGTTTTTTTATACCCAAAACAGCACTAAATCTACTTTTTAGCTGCTTTTTTTCTCGAAATCCAATATTGTTTTAGAAATAATAGAAACACAGTCTAAGAGTTGATCTTGTGTCATGACCAATGGTGGTGCAAAACGAATGATATTCCCGTGAGTCGGTTTTGCCAGTAACCCATTTTCTTTTAAGGCAAGGCATATTTCCCAGGCTGTTGAGCTGTCTTCCGTATCATTAATGACAATCGCATTTAAAAGTCCTTTACCCCTTACCAGCTTAACAAGGGAGCTTTTTTCTATTAACTTTCTCATTTCAGACCGAAATAATTTCCCAAGATAATAAGCATTTTCAGCTAGATTCTCGTTTTTGACGACTTCCAAAGCCGCAATGGCAACTGCGCAGGCCAATGGGTTTCCTCCAAAGGTAGAACCATGATTCCCGGGTCGAATGACATCCATTATTTCATTATTGGCAAGGACAGCAGAAACCGGGAAAACGCCACCAGATAGAGCTTTACCTAAAATTAAAATATCGGGTTTTACTTGCGGGGTTCCGCTACACATCTTATCAGCACAGGAGCAATTACCACATGAGGCCAGCAAACGGCCAGTTCTTGCAACGCCGGTTTGTACTTCATCTGCAATGAATAAAACATTCTTTTGCTTACATAGATTATGCGCTTCTTTTAGGTAGTCGTCGTCCGGAACATAAACACCTGCTTCTCCCTGAATAGGTTCAACCATAAATGCAGCAACCTTATTGTCCTCCAAAGCCTCCCCTAGCGCATTTATATCATTATACCTGATTGAAAAAATCCCAGGAGTAAACGGACCAAAATTCTCTGTAGCTATTGGATCATTAGAGGCAGAAATAATGGTAATAGTGCGACCATGAAAGTTATTTTGACAAACAATTATTTTTGCCTGATTCGCATGAATCCCTTTTTTCTCATACCCCCATTTTCTGGCCAGTTTAATTGCAGTTTCTACCGCTTCAGCTCCCGTATTCATAGGTAATACGCGGTCAAAACCAAAATATTCGGTAATGTACTTTTCATATTTACCAAGCATATCATTATGAAACGCTCTGGAAGTAAGAGTTAATTTTTCGGCTTGTTCTTTTAAGGCAGAAATAATATGTGGGTGGCAGTGCCCTTGATTAACAGCTGAGTATGCTGATAGAAAATCATAATATTTCTTACCTTCTACATCCCATACATAGACTCCTTCACCCCTGTTCAGAACTACTGGTAAGGGATGATAATTTTGCGCACCGTATTTAGCTTCCAATGCTATAGCATCTTGGGAAGATATCTTTTCTAATACTGCCATTTTCCTGACAATTTAAATAAAACTTTAGCTATTCCTTCTTTGGGAGAGAAATCATCCTATGCGGAAGCGCTAAAATACAAATTATGCCGCTATTAATGAAATAAGCTATTTGCTTCTCATTTTTATTTTTCAATCCTGCTAAGGGTTGCTATTTGTAGTTCTAATCGTTTGAATTCACGGAGAATATCATTCTTATCCATTTGCATCCAAACAAATAACTTGAGCATTCCCATTGCTATCATACTCAAAAAACCGGCAGATGCCCATTTTATTAGTTCATTAGTGTTATCTGTATTAAAAAACTGAACTATACAATAAACGAATGCCATAAACATCAGCACGGTCACTACATTCATAATGATAGCTAACCATCCTAATTTTCCTCTATAAACTTCCCCAAGTTTCCCAATCAGATTTTGTTCTTCCAACTGATCGTAGAAAGCAGCTTCTTCTTTAGATAAAGTCTCTTTGATTAGTTCGTCAATTTTTTCTGTCTTCTTATTCATGAATTCTGTTTTTTAAAATTGTTTTTAATTTTTCACGGGCATGGAATAGTCTTGATTTTACCGTCCCTTTAGATTTGTCTAAAATCTCACTGATTTCCTTAAGGGAATATTCTTCCAAATAAAACAACCGTAGAACAATTTGTTGATCTTGAGGCAATCCTTTAATAGCCTCATAAACTTTTATAAGATCAGATTCTTTGTGGTCTAAATCATTATCTACTTTCGGCTCGTTGTAATAATCCTTTAATTTTTCCCTAACTCTACTATTTTTTTTTAAATGATCAAAAGATTTTCTAGTAACTATCTGCAATGCCCAACTACCAAAACTGTTAGGTTTTTTTAAGTAGGGTAGTTTTTTAATAATTATTCCCCAGCTGTCCTGAACAATATCTTTAGCTAAATCTTTATCATAAGTGAGCCAATAGGCGTGAGTACACATTTTTGAATTATATCGCTTTACTAATAAGGAAATTGCTTTCTTATTCCCTGATAGATATTGTAAAACCAACAATCCTTCGAATATTTTTTTAGCGTTTCCCATATCCTTTCTAACAATAGAGACAGATTAATTTGGAAAAGGTTCAATAATTTTTACTTTTTTTTATCCAATTCCTCTTAAAGATAAGATTAAAGATTCGCAGTAAATGGTATTTTTGCCGCATGAGGAAAAGCAGAACCAGGGAAATTTTTGAGAATGTAGCCGTCACAGACGCAGGAGCCAAAGGAAAAACCATTGGTAAAGCACCAGATGGTAGAGTTATATTCATCTCCAATGCTGTACCAGGTGATGTTATAGATGTTCAGACCACAAAAAAAAGAAAGGCTTATTTTGAGGGTGTTGGGATTAAATTTCACACCTTGTCTGATAAACGCACAGATCCTGTATGTGAACATTTTGGGGTTTGTGGAGGGTGCAAATGGCAACATATGGATTACCAGCACCAATTGTTCTACAAACAAAAAGAAGTTGAAAACAATTTAAGACGAATAGGCCATCTGGAAATTCCGGAAATTTCAACCATAATCGGATCCGATCAAAGGTATTTTTACCGGAATAAAATGGAATTTTCATTTTCTGACAGCAGGTGGCTAACCCAGGAAGAAATCAATTCAAAAAATGAAATAACAGATAAAAATGCAATTGGATTTCATATCCCGGGAATGTGGGATAAGATACTTGATATTAAAAAATGTCATTTACAAGCAGATCCTTCAAATGACATACGCCTGGAAATAAAGAAATATGCTCAGGAAAAAGAACTTAGCTTTTTTAATCCAAGAAATCAAAAGGGGCTTTTGCGAACACTGATGATAAGAACTTCGTCTACCAAAGAAATTATGGTGCTAATCCAATTCTATGATGATGATGAGAACAAACGAAACGGGTTGCTAGATCACCTGAAAAATAATTTTCCGCAAATTAACTCTTTGTTATACGTCATTAACCGCAAGGGTAATGACACAATTTATGATCAGGAAATTTACTGCCATTACGGTAAAGATTTTATCTACGAACAAATGGAAGGTCTTAAATTTAAGATCACTGCAAAGTCCTTTTATCAGACCAATTCTCAACAAGCCCACGAACTTTATAAAGTAGTCAGAGACCTGGCAGGTTTAAATAAAACGGAACTGGTTTATGACCTTTATACCGGAATAGGTACCATAGCCCAATTCATTGCTGCGGAAGCTAAAAAAGTCGTAGGAATTGAGGCAATTCCAGAAGCTATTTTAGCTGCCAAGGCAAATGCTCAGGAGAATAACATTAACAATGTAACTTTTTTCTCAGGAGATATGAAGAATATATTGAATGATGAGTTTGTGGCCTTTAACGGAAGACCGGACCTTATAATAACAGACCCGCCACGAGATGGGATGCACAAAGATGTGGTCAAGCAAATTCTTGAAATTGCGCCAGATAAAATTGTTTATGTTAGTTGCAATAGTGCAACACAGGCGCGTGATCTGGAACTTATGAAAGAAGCATATCAAATAAAAAAAATACAACCTGTAGATATGTTTCCACAAACACATCACGTAGAAAATGTTGTACTTTTGGAAAAAAAGATACATTGATTATAATCTTTTATACTTAAAACATTTGCTAACTGGGTATGGGAAAAAAGAAGGTTCTCTTTCTGATTTTACTGGTGATTATTTCCTTTAATGCTTGTGAAAAAGATGATATCTGTGTAGACGGCGACACACCTTTGCTGATAATTGGATTTTATGATAATGAAAATCCGGGTGAATTCAAAACTGTACCTAGTTTGAGAGTAATTGGTTTGGGCCAAACCACAAACGTAAATACAATAGCTGATAGGACATCTTTAGATTCCATTACATTGCCTTTAAGAATAAATGAAGTGAATACAGGGTTTGTATTAATCTCTGATTCTGCCGATGAAGATGATGTGGAAACAGGAAATAAAGACACGCTCACTTTTGATTATAACACATTAGAGGTTTTTATATCCAGAGCCTGTGGTTTTATCGCCAATTACGACGAATTGGGTGAACAACTTACTACTGATAGTGAAAATTGGATTCAAAACATTGAAATTGTTTCACCCTTAATACAAAAGCAAGACAGCATACATGTTAAGATTTTTCACTAGTTGTTTACTTCTTTTGTGCTTCTTCACAGCCAGAGCCCAAAATGATTCACTGGATTTAGGTGCCAGAGATTCCACAAGTTTTGGTCAGCGATATGGCTTAAGGGTTGGTATTGATTTAAGCAAACCTATACGAGCATTATTTGATAGTGATTATTCGGGCCTGGAATTCGTAGCTGACTATCGCATTACCAAAAAACTTTACGTGGCCGCAGAATTTGGCAATGAGAAAAAAACGAGTACAGAATCTCTTGAAAATGTAGATGACATTGATAGAGTCGTGTTGTATAACTATACTACCTCAGGAAGTTATGTAAAACTTGGAGTTGATTTTAACACCTATGAGAATTGGTACGGGATGACTAATGCTATTATTTTCGGCGCTAGATTTGCGGGTAGCTCCTTTAGCCAGACATTAAATAATTATACGATTTATGATAGCAACAGATATTGGAATCCCAATAATTTTGCTCCTGGTTCTGGTTCGTCTGAAGAATTCAGTGGTTTAACCGCTACCTGGCTAGAGTTTCTTGTAGGAATAAAAGTTGAGCTCTTTGCAAATTTTTACCTTAGCGGCAGCGTTAGACTCTCTTATCTATTTACAAATAAAGAAGCTGATTTCTTCCCTAACCTATGGATTCCCGGTTTCAATAAGGTAAATGATAATAGTAAATTTGGGGTAGGCTATAATTATACTATTTCTTATTTCATCCCATTATATAGAAAAAAGACAAATAAAAAGAAGAAGGAAAGCCCTCCGGAAGAATAGTTCAAATTTTCCTGAATTCTTTTAAATCAAAATACTTAAGCACAAAAGCTTTAAACTAAGGATTTATTTACTCGACCTGTTTGTTGTATTTAGCTTTTTTACTACCCTTGTACATTACATACTTTACCAGGCGAGATTCCAATTGACTGTTAAATACTTTTATTTTTCGCGAAGGACGAAGCCCGACAAACTTTAAAGCTTCAAGGTTAGAGGTAATGAACCACGCATCTGTTCCCGGATAATTTTGTTTCAAAGTATCCCCAATATTCCCATAAAATTCTTCCATTTCAATATCTAGTCGTTCTCCATAAGGTGGATTAAATACAATATGTAAATGGTTTTCTGTGAATTTTTCCGATTCAAAGAAATTTTTACGCTCAACAGAAATGTATTCTGAGAGATTGGCATTCTCTACATTATCAATTGCTTTTTGTACTGCAGAGGGTGCTTTATCATAACCAGTAATTTTATAATGAAACTCCCTTGTCTTATTAAGACTACTTTCAACTATTTTCTCATAAAGTTCACTGTCAAAATCTTGCCATTTTTCAAATGCAAATTCCTTGCGATTTATATTTGCCGGTATGTTGCATGCAATCATCGCCGCTTCCGTTAAGAATGTCCCGCTGCCACACATTGGGTCTAAAAATTGACATTGTCCATCCCAGCCACTTAAAAGTAGAAGTCCGGCTGCCAAAACTTCATTAATTGGAGCAATGTTGGTTGCTGTTCTGTAACCTCTTTGATGCAATGAGCGACCGGAAGTGTCAAGGGAAACATTACACTGGTTCATTTGGATGTGGATATTTATACGTAATTCCGGAAACTTAATATCCACATTAGGTCGTTTACCAACAGTATCACGAAATTTATCTACAATGGCATCCTTTGTCTTTTGAGACACATATAGTGAATGTGTAAAATTTTCCGAATTAACCGTCGCATCTATGGCAAAAGTTCTTTCCGTGTTTAGGTATTTGGACCAATCCATCGCATATATCTTCTTATAAAGGTCTGTTTCATCTTTAACATAGAACGAATGGATAGGCTTTAAAACCTTTATAGCGGTACGAAGGCATAAATTGGCTTTATACATAAAACCGGTATCGCCTTCAAAAGAAACCATCCTTACCCCTTCATTAACATTTACGGCTCCAAGGTTACGCAATTCCCTGGCCAGTATTTCCTCAAAACCAAACATGGTCTTGGCTACCATTTTAAAATTATTACCCATAGTATATTTAAAGAATGCCACAAAAATACATTAATTTTATCCACATTGTTTTTCAGTATACCTAATACCATTTAAATTAAGCATGACTTATATTTTACTGATCATTGCTGTTCTTTTAAGCTTTGGTTTTGTGGTCCTTACAAAGCCTAAAAAAAAAGAAGGCCTTCGCTTGTTGCTGGCATTCAGCGGTTCATTTTTACTAGCACTTACACTTTTTGAACTTCTGCCGGAAGTCTACAAACAAGCTGATCCTAAGATAATTGGGATATTTATTATGCTTGGGATTCTCCTTCAGATTTTTTTAGAGTTCTTTTCAAAAGGTGCGGAACACGGTCATGTACATCTTAATAGCCTGGAAAGTAATTTTCCCTGGTTACTTTTTATAAGTCTTTGTGTTCATGCATTCTTAGAAGGTATTCCTATAAACCAGAACAATGATATAATATATGGCATTTTGGTTCACAAAATACCAATATCCGTTATTCTAAGTATCTTCCTGGTAGGTTCCAAAATTAATATTTTCTATGGGTCATTGTTTATGGTATTTTTTTCTATAATGACTCCGCTAGGAAGTTATGCAGCCTCAAAGTTCGATTTTATCTCAGATTACAGCGCTCCAATTACAGCACTAGTTATAGGCGTATTTCTCCATATTTCGACTGTTATACTTTTTGAAAGCACTGAAGGCCATACATTCAATATTAGAAAATTATCGGCCATAGTACTTGGAACAGCGATAGCATATTTTCTTTAGATTACTGCAAAGGCGATATACAGCCAATGACTTATGGCACCGGCTAATACCAAGAAATGCCAAATAAGGTGGTTATGTGGAATCCTTTTGAAAGCATAGAAAAAAATACCAATTGTATAAAAAGCTCCACCCAGCATTAATAAATACAGTCCGGTTTTTGATGTATTTGAAAGCAGGTTTTGAAGATCAAAAACTATTAACCAACCCATAAAAAGGTACAAAAGCAAGGAAAATATCTCAAATTTCCCTGTAAAAAAAAGTTTAAGAATAGTACCTCCCAATGCAATCCCCCAAACGGTATAAAAAATTAACCACCCATTCCCTTCTTCTAAGGTAATCAGGGCCACGGGCGTATAGGTCCCTGCTATTAAGTAATAGATACATATATGATCCAAAACCCTGAGTTTCATCTTTACTGATTGGGTAGAAATATAATGATAGAGTGTTGAAGCGGAGAATAATAGGATTATTGAAGTGCTATAAATAATCACTGAAATGGTAGCGTATTCTGTTCTATTGGCATTAAACTTAAGAAGGAGGTAGAATCCTAAAATACCGAGCATAATGCCAATGGCGTGCGATATGGCGTTTAATTTTTCTTCTTTGTGATAGTCAATTTTCATAATCCATTATGTTTTCCAAGCACTTAACTAAAACCCTTTTTTTGTACAATAATTTGTTTTGTATAGTAAAATTAAGTGCGAAGAAAATTTTAAGCATACCTGGTACATTTAAATAATAAAGGTATAAAAACAAAAAGCACCTATCAACTAAATGATAAGTGCTTTTAAAGAAGGCGGCGGCCTATTCAATGACTGCCTGTGCATTCAAGCGCAGTACAGAATAAGCAGCT
>NZ_CAMYOM010000002.1 GCF_947260015.1 uncultured Eudoraea sp.
ATATCAAAAAGTAGTTTAATATAAAACTCTAAACTTAATAGTGTTTTCTACTTTTTTGAGCGCTTTAATTACCTCTTTATTATAATCCCTGTCAAGATCCGTGATAACATAGCCTACATCACTGTCGGTTGAGAGGTATTGTCCTGAAATATTCATCTCATAAGTAGCTAACACTTCATTAATTTTAGCCATTATACCAGGGACATTTCTATGAATGTGCAAGAATCTATGTGCTCGATTCTGTTTTGGTAAACGAATATTGGGAAAGTTAACCGCATCGACTGTATTCCCTGAGTTCACGTAATACATAATCTTGTTGGGAACAAAATCAGCAATATCTCTCTGGGCCTCTTCGGTACTACCACCAATATGGGGGGTTAGAATAACATTGGGAATTCCCTGCAATTCTGAGACAAATGGTCCATTAGACTTCGGCTCCAGGGGAAAAACGTCTATCGCTGCACCTCGTATTTTGCCATTTTTAAGTGCTTTTACCAAGGCTGGTATTTCCACAACAAAACCTCTTGAAAGATTTAAAAGTATAGCCCCGTCACGCATTTGATTAATCTCCCGGTCACCTATAAAATTTATGTTAGCCTTGTTATCATCAAGGTGCAGAGAAACCACGTCTGAAACATTTAATAAATCTTCCAGGGTTTCACATTTTACTGCATTGCCCATGGCCAGTCTGTCCTCAATATCGTAATAATAAACACGCATCCCAATTGCCTCAGCCAGCACAGATAATTGTTTGCCTATATTACCATAACCCACAATACCGAGGTTTTTACCCCGTATTTCCCTTGAGTTAACAGCCGTTTTGTTCCATTCGCCATTATGTAATTCCATGCTTCGAGGAAATATATTGCGAAAGAGCATAATTATTTGACCAATGGCCATTTCAACTACCGATCGGGTATTACTGTACGGAGCATTGAATACCACCACTCCTTTCTTTTTACAATAATCGAGGTCTATTTGGCCGGTCCCGATGCAAAATGCTCCAACCACCAATAATTTATTAGCCGCATCCAGAACCTTAGGAGTAAGTTTTGTTTTGGAACGGATTCCCAAGACGTGTACTCCCTTTATCTTTTCAATAAGTTCATCTTCCGATAAACTTTGTTCTATGAGCTCTACTGAGAAACCATCTTCCGAAAGATTATCAAAAGCAGCCGGGTGCACATTTTCCAGTAAAAGTATCTTAATTCTGTTTTTTGGATAAGAAAGGCTTCTAGGCAGGTCGTTTACAAATAAAAACTCATCCAGATTAGGTGCTACATGATCTGCATTGTCAGCCGCTTTATTGCGATGGACATTTTCAGTATAGGCGAAAAATTTATGAGCAATTCCGGCTTCCCGCATTACATAATCACTATAACCATCCCCTATAACCTGTACTTCACCTTCAAGATCGAGCTGCTTTAAACATTCAATTTTACCATTATGTGTAGCCAAAACATTCTTTTCGTCAAAACCTATAATGTTTCCTTCCTCATCAAATTCAAATGTATTCGCATATACCCTTTCAGATGGAATATTATATTCCTTAACGATGGGATCTATAAACTCTTTAAATCCGCATGAAATCACATAAATATCGTCAGAGTACTTTTCAAAAAATTCCTTATTGGCAGCAATTGATTTTGAAATCTTTTGCTTTAACTCATCAACAAGAGGATCTAAATGATTCTTATTCGCTTTGAGGAGTTTAATTCTTCTTTCCAAGGATTCTGTAAAGGAAATATCCCCGTCAATTCCAAGGTTAGTTATTTCCTGTATTTCATGAATGACATCATCACGATTAGACTTGCCCTGCAAAGTCATTTCGGCTAGTACATCCAGTGCTTCAACTCTGGTTAATGTACTATCAAAATCAAAAACATACTTTCTTCCCACGTCAATTATTTATTTAAATTTTCTCTTTTTGTCTAAATGACATTTTAAAGGTGCCGATAAAAAATCCAGCACCCAGGCCGAGAACTAAGCTGCAAAAGTAAAAATTAATTCACATTGATGAAGGCGTTGGCTGAAATAAAACAAAATGGATTTAGATTAGAATAAAATTACTAAACCCATTATATTTTCATAGAAGGTAAATTTTAGTAATTATAGATTATACCTGTAAGAATAGCTATTCCAAAACTGAGTAATGTTCCAATTAAAATATACTCTGTGAGTTTACGGCTATTGCTTTCTTTTAAATCGTTAAATCGAAATACTGATTTAGCCGTAATTAGCAGCCCTATTGCTTCCCATCTGCCCATGATAATGAAAATAAGAACAAATAAACGCTCAATTATACCAATGTATTTTCCAGCATTGGGAAGTGATTTATGGTCCAAATTTATCTGATTAGACATTTTTTCCAAAAGAATACTCATTATAATGGCTGCAGGATAAGTCACAAAAACTATAGCGGTTAAAAGGGCCCAGTCTATTTGCTGTATTAATGTGATAGTATGATCCATAAGATTACTGTAATAGGCGCATGTATACAACACCCCTATATGCAGAAATTGATCTATAAAGAAAGGAATGCGCTTATTTTTAAATAGGGGCGTCGCATAAATTTTAAGCAAGTCGATAACATAATGAGAGAGTGCAATAATCAGGGCTATTTTCCAATACTCTATATTCCAAAGTAATAAGATAATGAGCAAAAAATGAATTAGGATATGAAGATATAGAAATCCGGAAGCAGCTTTCTTAACCTCTTTCTGAATAACCCATCGTTTTGGTTGTAAAAGAAAATCACCAATTATGTGAGCCAGAAAAAGTTTTATAAAAAGTATCATGAATGGGGATTTTTATAGTTTTTGTCGTAATAATTTAAAAGGTCTTTGACCAGATCCAGTCGAGCTCTTTTATACCTTTGGCTTACAGCAGATTGTTGTATTTGCAGTTGATCCGATACTTCCTTTTGAGAAGCTCGCGGATTTTCCAGGGCCATTAAAATAATCTCTGCAGAAACAACACTCCAGGTATCCATAAAGTCCAACCCCAATTTCAACATTAAATTAAGTGTCTCGTCTAATTGTGGATCGTCAGTTGCAATGGCCAGGGTTAGTTTTTTATCCTTTAACAGATTTAAGGTTCTTCCGGACCTTTGATAGGCAGAACCATTGGATTCACTAACACCAGCACCTCTAAAATCTTCATCGCCCAAGCCAATCGCAATTCTTACATCAAGGTGTTTAATAGTTTTGATCAGAGCTTTTAATTGAATTGCCACTTCCAATGCTTTTTTAGGTGCAATTCGTATTTGAAATTCATCCCCCCTGTATATTTCCCAAACTCCCGGTGAATCGCCTAGTTTCATCAAAAAGTTTTTTAAAACTGCCATCCAGTCGGCGGTTTTATAACCTGCCGAATTAATGATGTCTCCGGTTAAAACTGCTATCATTTTTTATAAGCTTAAATGCTAATATAAGTAAATATTAATTAATATGCTAATATATGTTATTATAAGTTATATTGCTAATATAGCAAAATCTTGTTAACAGCAATGTTTATTAAGTCAAAACCATCTTCTCACTTTTATACAATAGTGCTTATATTCTTTACCAAACAAACTGGCTAATGATAATTCTTCAGGTCGAATCTGAAAAGCGTTCATATAAGAAACAAAACCTGCAGCCAAAAGAACATTGAATGCATTGCCTAACCAGAGTGCCCAAGCTAATAATATTAGCAGCAAACCCAAATACATTGGATTACGTGAGTACTTATAAATACCATTTGAGACCAAAGAAGAGGCTTTTGAAGGGTTTTTAGGATCTATGCTAGTCCTGGCCAGGTAGAACTGAATTAACGCGACACAACTAATTACTATTGCCAATATCAGTAATGCCTTAATTAGAACCCTTCTACCAAAAAAATCAAAATATCCAACCGGCAAAAATTCAGCTAACAGGTACATTAGGATTCCAAATATCAAAAAAACGATTGCAGGTGGCAGTTTAAGCTTCATAATAGAAAAATAGCAGCAAATAAAATTACTACTTTTGACAAGGTCAGCAATCTTTTTTTTGTGAATTCCTCTAACTTATGGATCTCGTTTTCGCCACACACAATGCAAATAAATTAAAAGAAGTAAGTTTATTGCTTCCCAAATCTATCCGACTTATTTCTCTGAAGGATCTTGGCTGCAATGAAGAAATACCGGAAACCGAGTCAACACTAGAAGCTAATGCACAATTAAAAGCGGATTATATTACACATCATTATGGAATTTCATGTTTTGCTGATGATACAGGGCTTATCATAGATGCACTGAACGGAGCTCCGGGAGTCCATTCCGCGAGGTTTGCCGGTGAAGAGAAGGATTCAAAAAAAAACATGGAAAAAGTTCTGTTTGAGCTGAAAGACATCACATCCCGTACAGCCAGATTTAAAACTGCAATAGCCCTAAATCTAGATAAAAAAAGAATCCTATTTGAAGGTGTTGTTGAAGGCACTATAACGAAAGAGAAAAAGGGTGCTGAAGGTTTTGGATACGATCCAATCTTCATCCCAATAGGTTATGATCAAACCTTTGCTCAATTGCCTATTCAAATAAAAAATGAAATAAGCCATAGAGGAAAGGCTCTTCAAAAGCTAATTGCCTACCTTACAAATCATTGAATATGTTAAGTTTAGTAACCATCTAAATAAATAAGAGTATCTTTGCCGCTTAAATTGAAGCCGCTGGTATAGCATGTGTTGCGCTGAGTCTAATACGTTATAAGGATAATCGCTCTATGCAACATACATATTTGCGATTAGGTAAATTATAACATATTATGACAAAATTTGAAGCATTGGGGCTTAATAGCGCCCTATTGAATGCTGTAACCGATTTAGGATTTGAAACTCCATCAGAGGTTCAGGAAAAATCCATCCCCCTTTTATTAGAAGATGAAATAGATTTGGTGGCTCTGGCCCAAACCGGAACGGGTAAAACCGCTGCATTTGGGTTTCCCTTAATTCAAAAAATAGACAGTGGAAGCAGAACTACACAGGGCTTAATATTATCTCCAACCCGAGAGCTTTGTTTGCAAATCACCAATGAAATACAATTGTATTCAAAATACGTCAAGGGGTTGAATACAGTGGCTATTTATGGAGGTGCAAGTATAACTGATCAGGCACGGCAAATAAAGCGAGGTGCGCAAATCGTTGTCGCTACCCCAGGTAGAATGAAGGATATGATTGGCCGTGGAATCATTGATATCTCCAAAATTGACTATTGCATTCTTGATGAAGCAGATGAGATGTTAAACATGGGGTTCTATGAAGATATTAAGGACATTCTTTCCAATACACCCAAAGACAAATCAACCTGGCTTTTTTCAGCTACTATGCCAAGGGAAGTAGCTACAATAGCTAAAAAGTTTATGCACAACCCAACGGAAATTACCGTGGGGACCAAAAATTCTGGTGTGGATACTGTGCAGCATGAATATTATGTCGTTGGCGGACGCGATAGGTATTCTGCATTAAAACGTCTTTCTGATTCTAATCCGGGTATTTTTTCGGTGGTCTTCTGCCGAACCAAACGTGATACGCAACGAGTGGCCGAAAAGTTAATTGAAGACGGATATAACGCCGGGGCACTGCATGGCGATTTAAGCCAAAATCAGCGCGACCTTGTAATGAGTTCTTTCCGTAAAAAACAAATTCAAATGTTGGTGGCCACAGATGTTGCGGCCCGTGGAATAGATGTAGACGATATCACCCATGTAATTAATTATCAACTGCCCGATGAAATAGAAATCTACACTCATAGGAGTGGACGTACCGGAAGAGCAGGTAAATCTGGTATTTCGATGGTGATTGTCACCAGAAGCGAATTGAGAAAAATTCATGCTATAGAGAAAAAAATACGACAAGATTTTATAGCTAAAAAAATACCTACCGGAATCGAAATTTGTGAGATTCAATTGTATCATTTGGCTAATAAAATCCGTACCACAGAAATAAATGAAGAAGTAAGTAATTATTTACCGGCCATTAACGACGTCCTGGAAGGCCTTGACAGGGATGAATTAATCCAAAAAATTGTTTCAGTAGAATTTACCCGTTTTTTTAATTACTACAATAAAACCAAGGATCTTAATTCCGCTGAACCTGATCGCGGAGAACGAAGAAAAGGCAGGGAGTCTGGCGATTTTTCGAGTAACGGATCTGTTCGTTATTTTATAAATGTAGGAGAGCGCGATGGGTATGACTGGATGTCCCTAAAGGACTTTTTAAAGGATACGCTTCATCTGGGCAAAGACGATTTGTTTAAAGTAGATGTTAAAGAAAGTTTTTCCTTTTTCAATACAGAAGCAGCGCTTAAGGATCAAATTTTGGAAACATTTACTGATTTTAAGATAAAAGGACGATTTGTAAACGTTGAAGTCTCTAATAGTCCAGGAGGTGGAGGACGAAGAAGGGATAGAGGACCAGGGAAGAGTAAAGACAGCAGGGACCGGGATAGAGGTCGGGGGAAAAAAAGGGAAGGTAGCTTTTCAAAAAGTGGATCAAGAAGATCAGGATCCAAACAGGGTTCATCGTCCGGAAATAGACGAAGTAAAAAAAGAGATGGTTTTTATTAGTTAATTGTATATTAAAAAATGTGCCAAGGCATCAATTTTTATTTTATTCGTATTATAAATTAGCATTGCACTAAATGAGGAAGTATTTATTGTGCTTGTTTTCATTAATCGGCTTTGCCGGGATATCACAGGAAAATGAAGCTGAGCAGAAAGAAGAAGAATTTCAGGCAGTAGTCATTAACGCACAATCCAATACTCCTTTGGAAAGTGTACATGTAATAAACCTAAACAAGGTTGTAGGTACTATAACCAACTCCAGGGGTGAATTCTCTCTGAAAGCCTCTGTTAACGATACGCTTTACTTCTCGTATTTAGGATTTAAATCTCAGAAAATTCGTGTTACGAATGATATGTTTAAGTTTAAAAACACCGAGATTGCACTCACGGAGCTTGCCTATGCTCTGGAAGAAGTAGTTGTTAGGCCATACCAATTAACCGGCTATATTGAAATTGATATAAAAAATCTGCCTATTAATACATCATATCAATATAGCATCTCCGGATTACCCACCAGCTATGAGGCTGGAAGTAAAAATCCGAGTGCGGTAACAAAGGTATTAGGCTCAATTCTTAATCCGGCGGATCTTCTTCGAAATTTATTTGGTAAACAACCCAACCAGATGAAAAAATTGAGGCTAATAAAAGATGATGATGACATTAGAGATCTCCTTGCCTCCAAATTTGATCGTGAAACACTTACAGAACTATTGCAAATTGATGAATTTGACATTAATGATATCCTCTCTAATTGCAATTATTCAACCTCCTTTATAAAAACAGCCAATGATTTGCAAATATTGGATGCAATTAGCAGTTGTTATGAAGAATTTAAAGTACTTAACAGAAAAAAGTAAGGTAGAAGTTAAGGCTCCATTTCCAGTATAAATACTTGATATAGGAATAGCCTTATGAAACAATTTTAAGGCTTTTGAAATAAATTTTATTTTTCCGCATTCATTTTATAGCTTTAGACAAAATCTATGAACATGAAAAAACTGCTTATTGCAATTGCAGTTTCTGCGCTTTTTTTGACCTGCAAAGAAGAAAAAAAAGAACCCCAAATTGCAGTTTCTTCAACTAAAGACAGTACTCAAATAGTTGAGAAAAAAGTTCCATTTGTCTGGCAAGGTGCCAATATCTATTTTTTATTAACGGACAGGTTCAATAACGGTAATCCCGAAAATGATTTGAATTTCGACCGGACAAATGAAACGGCTACCTTAAGAGGTTTTATGGGCGGTGATATTGAGGGTATCACAGACAAAATTGAAGAAGGTTACTTTTCAAAATTAGGGGTGAATGCAATTTGGTTTACTCCCGTGGTAGAACAAATTCATGGCGATACAGATGAAGGAACAGGTAATACATATGCTTACCACGGATACTGGGCAAAGGATTGGACTGCTTTAGATCCCAATTTTGGCACTAAAAAAGATCTTGAAAATCTTGTGAAAACAGCCCATAAAAATAATATCAGGATTTTGATGGATGTGGTAATTAACCACACGGGACCGGTAACCGAACAAGATCCTGTATGGCCGGAGGATTGGGTAAGAACAAACCCTGTTTGTGAAAATACTAATTATGAGACTATGACAAGTTGTACTTTGGTTGCGAACTTGCCTGATATTTACACAGAATCTGATGAAGTGGTTGAACTACCGGATGCATT
The DNA here is from genome assembly GCF_947260015.1 of uncultured Eudoraea sp. GTDB lineage: Bacteria > Bacteroidota > Bacteroidia > Flavobacteriales > Flavobacteriaceae > Eudoraea. The sequence continues at coordinate 8,257 of NZ_CAMYOM010000002.1, forward strand.
ATTAGCTAAATGGAAGGATGAAGGCAGACTTAGTAATGAATTGGATGAACTTCAACTCTTTTTTCAAAGAACGGGATATCCCCGTGCTCCCAGGTTTTATATCATTAAATGGTTAACAGATTACGTTAACGATATGGGTATTGACGGCTTCAGGGTAGATACAGTTAAACATGCCGACGAAAAAACATGGTTAGAACTATATGTAGAAGCTTCAAAAGCATTTGAAACCTGGAAAAAAAAGCATCCAGGAGATGTTTTGGATAACACGCCATTTTACATGGTTGGCGAAGTTTATGGTTTCGAAATTTCTAAGGGTAGAGAATTTGATTTTGGTGATAAGAAGGTTGATTATTTTGAAAATGGGTTTGAAAGTCTAATAAACTTTGAATTAAAAAATGATGCCAAAAAGACTTACGAGACAATATTTAAAAAATACAATCGCATCCTGAACTCTGACTTTAAAAACAAAGGCGTAGTTAATTACATGACTTCACATGATGATTCAGAACCTTTTGACAAAGATAGACAGAGACCGTATTATATGGCAAACGTCCTTTTCCTTACCCCTGGAACTTCACAGATTTATTATGGTGATGAATCTGCGAGGGATCTTACAATTGAAAACACAGAAGGGGATGCCACTTTAAGATCATTTATGAATTGGCAAGAAATTGATAGTCTCCAGGAAACTAAGAATATTCTCACGCATTGGCAGAAATTGGGAAGTTTTCGGCATAATCATCCTGCTATAGGGGCTGGAAGGCATAAACGGCTAAGTAAAAAACCCTATGTTTTCAGCAGAACCTATATTAATGAAAATTTCAAGGACAAGGTAGTAGTAGGACTAGATTTACCCATAGGTAAAAAATCGCTTTGGGTTAAGGGATTTTTTGGAGACGGAACAAAACTTTATGATACCTATTCCGAAACTTATGTTGAAGTTAAGAATGGAAAGGTAATGCTGGAAAATGATAATAATATAGCACTCCTGGAATTAGTAGATTAATTGGCGTTCTTAAAAGAAAGCACCGTCCATATTATGAATCCATAAGATTTATGCTTCGAACTAAGTGTTTTTATGAAGATGAACAGGAGAAATTTTATCGTTAAGTCCTTTTTTGCACTGCTGGGGTTATTTCTTTTTGACATTTTTTGGTTCGAGAAGTATGTAATTCAATGGACAACCTATGATCTCTCCCATTCGGATAGCAAAATAAAAATCGTTCAATTAACCGATCTTCATATAAATAAATTAAAATCTTTCCATAAAACTATTGCGAACAAAATTAACCAAGAGCTACCTGACCTGATTTGCATTACAGGAGATTCCGTCAATAACAACAAGGGATTACCCGTTTTAAATGAATTTTTGGACCTTCTCAGCAAAGAAATACCTAAGGCTGTAATCATGGGAAACAAGGAATACGCGGGGAAAGTAAACATAAATTCTTTCAGAACTTTAATTGAAAAACACAATGGCCAATTGCTTATTAATGAAAGTTTAAAATTCTCAAGGGCGAACAGAAACCTTCTCATTATTGGTGTTGATGACTATCTTGGGGGCGATCCGAATTTCACGAATGCGTCAGCAGATTATGATAGTTCTGCAGAAGCTATTGTACTCAATCATTGTCCTGAGTACAGTGATGAAATTGCTCTTTTAAATGAAATTCAAAAAGTAAATATTAAGCTCATATTATCTGGTCATACTCATGGAGGGCAAATAACATTTCTTGGGAAAGCATTTTATAAGCCCGGTGGCAGTGGCAGGTTCTTAAGAGGATGGTACAAACTAAATGATATAAGAATGTATGTCTCCAAGGGCATTGGAACAAAATATATTCCGATTCGAATGGGTTGCAGAGCAGAAGCTACTATTTTCTATGTTTAGTTTACTGTAGGGAATGTAAAGCTATTCTGTTTCCTTCTGTATCTGTTAGAAGTGCCATAAAACCATGCCCCCCTCCTATTTCCTTTTTTTGCTGAATTATAGAGCCTCCGGCATTAGTTACTTTGGCCAATTCCATTGCAAGGTCTTTGCACGAAAAATAAAGAAGTGGACCTGCGGAATCACTTGGAATATACATCTCATGTTTAACTAAAGATCCCGAACTACCTGTTTTGCCCTGGATACCAGGGAACCAACCCATGATGATTCCATCTAAATCATGAACAGAAATTGAAATATCAAAAACTTCCTCATAAAACTTTCTGGCTCGTTCCATATCTTCCACAGGTATCTCGAACCATCCCACCATATTGTGTTCCATAGTGCTAAGTTATTTTTCCAAGATATCTTTTAAGCTCACTAAACCTTCTTCAAAATCTTTGCCCACAGTCTTATCCATGTTCATAAAAAGCATCATGATGCTTACAGGGAACTTATTTTTACCAGAAAAACCCCATGTAACTTCAGTCTCACCTGAACCTGTTTCTTTTACCTTTAAATATGCATCTGACTGGGACTTCCATGGTTTTAGAAAACGTAACTCACTTTCAATTACTTCATTTTCAACGATTCGTTTTATTTCCTGTTCGCCACTACCAACATCCTTGTTTCCTTCCCATTTACTGGTTGCACCTATTTCACCATCGGAACCTACAAATTCTTTCTTCATATTTGGATCTCTTTTACCCCAAGGACTCCAATAATCCTGATTTTTCAAATATTTAAGATATTCAAAAACAACGGGGACAGACTGCCGCACTTTTATTTTTCTGCTAACATCATAACTTTTAGGTGCAATCATAGCTAAAATAATAACTAGAACAACTATCGCAGCGAGTATGTATAAAATTGTAGTCATTTGTATATCAGTTAATTGGTTACCTTTAAATATAAAGAAAATTAATTTTCTTTCCTATATCTTGCTATGATTTCATCAATACTTTTAATAGATTTTTTAGTCCAATCCATTCGTTTTTCCAAAATTTCAGCTTCGGTTAAGTGCCATGGTAAATTTGATCTTTTAAGTTGTAGTGTTAAATTATATAATATAATGGCCGCAGAAACCGAGATGTTGAGACTCTCTGAAAATCCTGACATAGGTATTTTTAAATAACCATCAGCTTGCTCTAATACCTCAGGACTTAAGCCTTCTTTTTCTGTCCCAAAAAACAAAGCCACTTTATCTTCTAATTTAAAATCCTCCAGCAATTTTGAATCATTATTAGGAGTGGTAGCAATAATCTTATATCCATCTCCCCGCAAATTACTTATGCAGGATTTTACAGTAGCATATCTTTCTATATCCACCCATTTTTGAGCTCCCATTGCTATATTTTTGTCGAGACGTTGTCCAAATCGGTCTTCAATGATATGCGCTTTCTGAATTCCAAAAACGTCACAACTTCTTATTACAGCGCTTGCATTATGCATTTGAAAAACATCCTCAATGGCCACAGTAATATAATGTGTGCGCTCGCTTAAAACATCTTTGAATCGTTTTAGGCGTTCAGGTGTAATATAAGTTTCTAAATAGGAAAGCAGATCAAGATCTATCATAAATCTAATTTAAGAAAAATGTATCTTTATAATAGACCCAAAATCATGCAAAAAAAAATTGTTGTACTTACAGGAGCCGGAATGAGCGCAGATAGCGGAATTAGAACTTTTCGTGATGCGGACGGGCTTTGGGAGGGCCATGACGTAATGGAAGTCGCCTCCCCACACGGTTTTGCCAGAAACCCTTTCCTGGTATTGGATTTTTACAACCAAAGGAGAAGGCAATTGTTAGAAGTTGTCCCTAATACTGGTCATAAAATGCTCGTTGAACTTGAAAAATACTTCAATGTCACTATTATTACACAGAATGTAGATGATTTACATGAACGTGCAGGTAGTTCTCATGTTCTCCATCTTCATGGTGAACTGCTTAAAGTTCGCAGTACTGGTGATGAAACATTGGTTTTGGATTGGAAAAAAGATCTAAACCTGGGTGAGACATGCGTAAAAGGATATCAATTGCGTCCTCATATTGTTTGGTTTGGCGAGGAAGTTCCATTATTATCTGAAGCTGCACAAATTACCGCAACCGCAGAAATCCTTATTATTATTGGAACGTCAATGCAGGTATATCCGGCAGCCGGCCTTTTGAACTATGCAAGACAGGGCACACCCATATATTTTATTGATCCAAAACCAAGTATAAATGCTTCAGAATTTGAAAATCTCACAATTTTACAAGCAACAGCAGCAATAGGAGTTCCTACTTTGGTAACGGACCTAGTCCGTAAAGAGCTTTAGTGCGCCTGGCCCATTCCAGAATGGCTTCGCGTTGTTCCTGAGAGAGTCTGGCTCTCTTGTGAACCCAGGTATATTCCTTTAGAGGCATCTCAGCTTCTTCAATGACCTCAATCAATTCTCCTAATTTGTGATCCTTTTGCCTTTTATTGTAATTATTCCAATCAGACAAATTCAAATCTGCCTTAGCATCTTTGATATGTTCCGATAGCCACCACGATACTGGTGCAATATTGTTATACCATGGATATTCGGTATTGTTGCTGTGGCAATCAAAGCAACTATCAGTTAAAATGGCTTTAACATTTTCAGGCGGATTAGTTTCATCTATGAAACCGGCTAAATGGTTGCCTTGATCAATATTCTTTTCCGGTCTGAAAAATTGGATGGCAATAAAAAGAAGTAATAGCAATTTTGCTATTTTTTTCATTACTTTCATTTGGGGCACTTTTGAAAGTGCCAAAATACAAATTTTTGTGACCAAATCTGAATTATTCAAATCATTAAATTATGTAGATGGCACTCGGGATAAACGCAGTGAAGTAACCCAATTAGTGCTTAATAATCCTCAATTTATTTCATCTTTAATGGAAATTGCATTTGAGGATAATGGAGTAATTTCATCAAAAGCCTGCTGGATTTTGGAATTTATCGCAAAAAAAAACATACAACTAATTCTAATTAATATTGATGGTTTTACGATGGGCATGTCTAAAGTGCAATTAGATTCGTCTGTAAGACCAATGGCCAAAATTTGTGAAATTCTTACAAAGGCTTTTTTTTCCAAATCAAAAAATGAAGTCCAGACAAAATTAAAGGAATATCACCTGGAAAGAATAACTACCTCTTGTTTTGATTGGCTCATAGGGGAGCATAAAGTAGCGGCTAAAGCATATTCTATGACGAGCCTTTATTTATTAAGTGAAAAATTTGAATGGATTCGATCTGAACTCCAAATGATATTGGAGCAAAATTACAGTTTAGGAAGCGCTGCTTATAAGGCAAGGGCGAGACAAATTCTAACCTTAATTAATAAAGAAATTGAGAACCACTTAAGAGTGACAAAATTATTTTAAACAGCTTAACTCAAAAATTTTAACTATCCTCCTAATATACTTTTAATCTCCCCGGCATATAAGTATCTTTACATCTTTCAAAAAATAATCAATCCTAAAGCATATGTCGTTAAATCAATTAAACGCCATTTCACCAATTGACGGCAGATATAGATCCAAGGTCGATTCCCTTGCAAATTTCTTTTCGGAAGAAGCGTTAATAAAGTACAGGGTTATGGTTGAAATTGAATACTTCATAGCGCTCTGTGAATTAGAACTGCCTCAGCTCCCAAAATTATCCCAGGTTAACGTCGGTTCCCTCCGGGATATTTTTGAAAATTTTAGTTTAGAAGATGCTTTGGCCATTAAAGAAATAGAGAGAACCACTAACCATGATGTTAAGGCAGTGGAGTATTTTATTAAGGATAAGTTCGATGCATTGGGATTAGAAAAATATAAAGAATTTATCCATTTTGGACTTACTTCGCAGGACATTAACAATACTGCCATACCCTATTCCATTAAGGAAGCTATGAATGAGGTATATGTGCCTGTATTTATGGAATTGACAGCCGTTTTAAGGGATTTAGTCAAAAATTGGGAAGATGTCCCTATGCTGGCACGAACTCATGGACAGCCTGCATCTCCAACTCGTTTGGGTAAAGAAATTAATGTTTTTGTTGTGCGCCTTGAAGAGCAGTTTAACCTTTTAAATGATATTCCAAGTGCAGCTAAATTTGGTGGAGCAACCGGCAATTATAATGCCCATAAGGTGGCTTACCCAGATATAGATTGGCGAAATTTCGGACAAAATTTTGTTCAGGGTAAATTGGGATTATCCCATTCCTTCCCTACTACTCAAATTGAGCATTATGATCATATGGCTGCTTTATTTGACACACTTAAGCGTATCAATACTATAGTTATTGACTTAAATCGGGATATGTGGACTTACGTTTCCATGGATTATTTTAAACAAAAAATAACCGAAGGAGAAGTTGGTTCTTCAGCAATGCCCCATAAAGTAAATCCAATAGATTTTGAAAATTCCGAAGGTAATTTAGGAATTGCCAATGCTGTTTTTGAACATTTATCATCTAAATTACCTATTTCACGTTTACAGCGCGATCTAACGGACAGCACAGTACTGCGTAACGTTGGAGTTCCCTTTGCTCATACACTAATTGCATTTAAAGCTACTCTTAAAGGCTTAAACAAATTACTTCTGAATAAAGTCAAATTTGAAAAAGATCTCGATGACAATTGGGCCGTTGTGGCTGAAGCTATACAAACCATCCTCAGGAGAGAAGGATATCCCAATCCTTATGAGGCATTAAAAGGTCTCACCAGGACCAATGAACGCATTACGAAAAAATCGATTGCAGAATTTATTGATCAATTGGAAATAAAGCAAGAGCTTAAGACCGAACTAAAAAATATCAGCCCCAGTAATTATACGGGTATTTAAAAAAGACTCTTATATAGTGCATAGAAACCAGATCTATGTTATAATGCCTTTTATTAAAAATTCAATACAAATTGGTGCTATTCCTTTTTAAGTATTTGCAGATGTGGGTAAGGTATTTCTATTCCGGCTTTATCAAGCGCAACTTTACATTCTTCAACCGTACTAAAATATACATCCCAGTAATGCTCTGGTTTAGCGAATGGCCTTACCGCAAAATTTATGGAACTGTCTGCCAACTCAGATACATTTACTGAAGGTGCTGGCTCCTTTAGTACCTTTTCATTACTAGTAAGGACGCTCATTAATACCTCTTTGGTCTTTTTTATATCTTCACCATAATCTACTCCAATTTCAACATCTACCCGTATTTTGCCTTCGGCTGTATAATTTATGATATTGCCATTGGCCATAGCTCCGTTAGGAACAATCGCTAATTTGTTTTGAGGTGTAATAAGCTTTGTTGTGAAAATCTCAATTTCCTTAACAGCACCTAATACTCCCTGTGCCTCAATAAGATCACCTATTCGATAAGGCTTAAAAATCATGATTAAAACTCCTCCTGCAAAGTTTGACAAGGATCCCTGTAAAGCCAGCCCGACAGCCAAACCGGCAGCAGCAAGAACAGCAGCAAATGTGGTTACATTCACCCCTAACTGAGAGATAACAATAATAATCAGAAATATTCTTAAAGCCCAGGCAGTCAGATTTAAAAGAAATCTCTGCAAGGAGTCATCATACTTACTTTTCAACATCGCTTTTCTGGAAACTCCAACTATCTTATTTATTACCCAGGAACCAATGATATAAATAAGTAAAGCACCAATTACTTTTGGGCCATATTCAGCGATGAAGTCAATTCCTTTGTCAATCCATATTTCTGCGTTTTCCATAGTGATTAATTTTTTAGTGTTATTTAGGGTAGGAAGATATAAAATAGCTTAGACAAATTTAAATGGAATTAACACTTTTAAGTTTATTTCATTTTTTAATAACAAAAAACCCGTCCGGAATAGATTCGGGCGGGTTACAAATTTTTAAATAATTGAGTTATCCTTTTAGAAATTCACCTATTTCTCCAAGTCCTTCGCCTTTATAATCAGATTTTTGTATTGCATCCATTAGTTGAATAATATAAGCTGGGTTCATATCCTTACCCAGAACCCGAATGAGAGCAAATCCTTTGTCATCACTGCTTCCGTAAATTATTACCTCATCAATTGCATCTTCATCTCCTACATACTTAATAACACCCTTTCCGTACTCAGAATTCAATTTCATGAGTTCAACAAAATCAGCATTCTTTAAAATAGCATTTACCTTTGCCTTTTCTACTTCATATTCGGCCCCATTCTCGCTTGTCTTCCTAAAAGCCAATAAATTCAATTTCTTCAATGACTGTAATGCCTCTTGTTGTGTTTCTGACAAATCCTCATTTTGCAAATTTAGTATGCTCGTTGGAACATCCAATGAAATGAAATTAGGGTTTTCTGAACTATCCACATAATATTCCTGGAGACTTTGAGTGGAAGAACATGCGAAAAAGGCCAGTAAGCTAATTACAGAAAGTACGTTTATTATTTTTTTCATTTTGTTATCTTTTTATTCAATCAAAACTTGTAGAAATGGCAATTGACCTGTTGTTAAGTTTGTAACATCTCAACGGTCAATTACCACTTTAGTTATCTGTTATTCTGATTTGTTCTTTTCTGCTTTGTTTAATTCTTCCGGTAAATTCATCTTTTTTGTAAGTGAACCAATTTTGGTAAGATCAATATCCCCGGTCAATGTAAGAAGAACCGTTTCAATCTTTCTGTCATTTATTTCCATATCTACATTATCGATACCCGTGACAAACATTAATAATTCGCTTACATGATCTTCGTCTTTGCCGTTTTTTACATAGAATTTAACATTGGTTTCTTTGTCCTTTACCCTCATCAATTCTTCCAACGAAGAAGATTTAAGATACTTGTTCACAGTAGCCTGCATATCTGCAGAAACTGCTTTATCTTCAGTAACGAATACTTTAAGACCACTTAGGCTTTTTGCAATATTCATAAAATCCTGAGCTTCCGGATCATCCACATCCACATCCATCTTAACTAAAAGGTTAAACATGTTTTTATTAACTATTACAGAACTTACCTCATCTGAATCCTCAAATTTATCAAAAATGGATTGTGAGAAACCACTAAGAGGTAAAACTGCCATTGCTACTATTAGAATATACTTTTTCATCTTTTAAATTTTAATTGTTGTTGTAAATTTTTTGTTTTGTTTGTTCAAATTCATTTAAATAGGCTACTTTTTGGGTACCACGTTCCAAATTCTGTGCCAACAGGCCTAACGCCTTCTTTGTTTCATTATAGGCATACTCTGCCTCCTTTTGTTCCCGGTAATCATTACCGAAATATATTCCAAAGGCCATAACTGCTACTGCTGCAATAGAAATCCATTTGTGGTATGATACCCTAGGTTTTAATGGAACCTGCTTAGTAAACCGTTCGTCCTTGGCTATGGAAAAGTAAGTAAACATTGGAGCGTAATGTTCCAGATGCGGTGCGACCGAATCCTGTGAAAAATAGTCTCTTAATTGTTCCTCCTCCTCCACCGTGGTAGTAGCCTCGAAGTACTTTTCCAATAATTTTTCAATTCTATCCAATTCCATAACTATGTTTTTGCATTAATTTTTCTCTAACTGTTTTTCTTGCTCTGGAAAGTGCTACTCTTACTGCCGTAGGCTGCATTTCCAGTAAATCTGCAATTTCATTAAAATCATATTCCTCAACATCCCGCAATTGCAATACCAATTTTTGTTGATCCGGCAATTCCTCCATAATTTTCTCTACCCAACTTACGCTGTCTCTTGCCTCCAGCTGTTTTTGCAATGAAGTATTCCCATCTTCGTAATTGCTGTGAACCAGTTTCAGGTTATTCGATTGTTTCGACTTTAACCTATCCAGACAAAAGTTCTTGGTCATTGTCATCGCAAAGGCCTCAACATTTTTGTAATTCGCAATATTGTCATTCTTAGACCACAATTTCATCAGTATCTCCTGAGTGGCATCTTCTGCTTCTTCTGCGGATGTGAGTAATCTTTTTGACAATCTATATAACTTGTCTTTAAAGGGCATAACCACTTTTAAAAATTCTGATTGCGTCATTATCGGTTGTTCTGTTGTCGTATAAACCATTAAAGGTGTTTTACATAAGCAAGACGAAGTACATCGAATTTTGTTACAAAAAATTTTATTTTCTTGCAGATGTAAGTAATTTGCACCCCTTAAAGCTAATATTTTTTATATATAACAGAACTAATAACACAATTGGGGGAATAGTGTTAATGAATATTAAAATTGGAATGATAGTTGTAGAAACTATGTAAATTTGCCAAATGAAAAAGTTTCTCCTTTTATTTATAGGGATTGTCTCCCTAAATATTTCCTGCAGTAAAGATGATGACATAGGTGTCAGCGGCCCCGGAGGTGACTCAGCAAGTGTTCAGGACTTTATGTGGAAGGCTATGAATATCTGGTATTTCTGGCAATCGGATGTAGCCGACCTGGCGGATGATAGATTTAGCACCAACGAGGAGTACACTGAATTTTTATTCTCGGAAGCGGATCCTGCTGATTTTTTCGATAATAAACTGCGCTTTTCAGAAGATCGCTTTAGCTTTTATAATATGGATTATAAAGAACTCACGGATAATTTATCCGGAATCTCGCGAAGTAACGGTCTGGAATTTGGTTTATTTTTATATGGTGAGAACGATACAGATATCTTTGGGTACGTACGTTATATTGTTCCTAATTCTGATGCTTCTACAAAAGACATCTCCCGTGGAGAATTATTCACTGGGGTGGATGGGCAAAGTTTAAATGAAAGTAATTACCGGGATCTTTTGTTTGGTGAAAATGCAACCTACACATTGAATATGGCGGATATTGCAGATGGAATAGTTACTCCGAATGACAAAAGTGTGGAATTGACTAAACAGGAAGGGTTAGTTGAAAATCCGGTTTTTGTAGTAAAGTCCTTCGATATAAATGGTCAAAAAATAGGCTATCTGATGTATAATAATTTTACAAACGAGTTTGATGAAGTTTTGAATGATGCTTTCGGACAATTAAAGACTGATGGGGTTAGTGATTTAGTGCTTGACTTACGCTATAATCCGGGCGGTTCTGTAAATTCTTCCCGCTTACTTTCAAGCATGATTTTTAGTACCAATACCAATAATTTATACCTCAGACAACGTTGGAATGACAAATTGCAAGGCGTTTTTTCTGACGAGGATTTAACTGACTATTTTGCAGACAGAACAGGGGCAGGCACAACAATAAATACTTTAAACTTGAACAGGGTTTATGTATTAACAACCGGGAGTTCGGCTTCGGCTAGTGAATTGGTAATTAATGCTTTAAATCCCTATGTTGAAGTTATTAAAATAGGTGCTACAACCCGGGGCAAGAATGAATTTTCACTTACAATGGTGGATGATCCAGACCGTGATGGAGCTCCTTTTATTTATACCCCTTCCAGAGAAAACCAGATTAACCCCGATAATAGCTGGGCTATTCAACCATTGGTAGGAAGAAATGAAAATTCTGTAGGCTTCTCGGATTATTCAGCAGGTTTTGACCCTGATATTGAATTAAAGGAGGATTTGGAAAACCTGGGAGTTCTAGGGGATGAAAATGAACCATTACTGGCCAGGGCCATTGAAGAAGTTACAGGTATATCAGGGAAAAGGGATTTTACCGTAAAGACGCCTGTTGAGCCATTCACAAGCTCTAAAATGTTTACTCCAATGAAGGACAATATGGTATTGGATAAGCCTCTTCATCTAAACCTTGATTTGAAATAATAATAACTTAGAGTTTTAAACTCAATCCTAACCTAAGGTTCCGACCTCTTGTGGTGAATCCTATTACCTCGGTAAAATTGGTATTAAACACATTTTCTATGCTTAAAAAGAATTTGAGTTTATTTGCCATTACTTCTTGTGATATATAAATACCAAAAGTTGAAAAAGGTTCGAGAACCTGTTCATCAAATGTGTTAAAATCCGTATCCAGGCGTTTACCTGTATATGAATACGTAAGAGATGTATAGGTCTTGGTAGTAAAGCTATAACTCAAAGCCGCATTAAAACTGTGTTTAGGTATTCTTATAGCATTATCTCCTTTTCTTTCCGTAAAAGTGTAGTTTGCGGTCAAATTCATTTTCACAAGGGGTACCCAATCTAATTGGGCCTCAAAACCTTGTACATTAATTGTATTTGAAGCATTAAAATATTGAAAAAGAGTATTGTCAAAAAATACAAAATTGTCTTCTTTTCTATTGAAATACAAAGCGCTTAACCTTAATGTCTCATTTGCTTTATACTCCAGACCTCCTTCGGCAGTTCGGTTAGTTTCAGGTTCTAACAATGGGTTAGCACCAAAAATCCCAAATAACTGGTTTAGTGAAGGTGTGATATAAGAGGTGGCATAAGAGCCCATAAATTTTAAATAGCCCTCATCTAAAGCCATTGAATAAGACGGATTAATATTGTATACTATATGTGAACCATATTCCGAATGAAGGTTTAATCGTAGCCCGGCATTTACATTTAACCCAAAAGATGAAACATAAACCAAATTGGCATAAGGGTCTATAAGCGAGAATTCCTGCATTCCGTCCACTTCAGCTCTATCGAGATTATAATTAATTCCCAAAATGGCATATATACGATCGTCAAAGGTATATCTGTTAAACAGATCAACCACATAATTATTCCCTTCAAACATAGAAGGGAAGGCACTCCTGTTGTCCGACTTATAATTTGTAAATGATCCTTTTAAATTTAAATCCCCGTTTTCATAAGTCCATTTGGAAGAAATACCCAACCGTTTTTGTTCTGTAAGAAAAGTATAAGGAGCATCAATTAAGCCAAAAGATTCATCATAAGCACTGTTCAAATTCGTCTGATTAGCGTAAATAGTAAGATTTACCTGATCATTAAATGTATATCCTAATTTTAGATCAATATTATATCTTGAAAAAGGGTCTTCCTCGTTAGATTCGGTAATAATTGATGATAAACCATTAGTATAAACATTGGAAAAGCCAAGAGAATAAGTAAAGCTGTCAAGAGTTCCTGTTACCGAGGCGGTGTTGCTAAAATCTGCAATATTATAATTCTGTTCTAATGAAGATTGGTTCGTCCCAATACTGGATTGAAAATCACCACTAATTTTTTTGTTCGAAGCCTTCTTACTCAGAATGTTAATTACAGCAGTTGCTGCACTCATGCCATACAACGTACTGGAAGCTCCTTTAATGATTTCAATTGATTCTATTTTCGATGTGGCGAGCAATCGAAGATCATATTCTTGCGAAAAAGAAGAAGGATCAGAAACTCTTATACCGTCAATCAAGATTAAAACCTGCCTGCCTCTGCCACCCCGGGCAAAAATACCTAACACCTCTCCCTGTCTGCCACGGCTCCCGTTGATTTCAATTCCACTTTTGGTATTAATTATCTCCGCTACGGTTTTACCCTGGCTATTTTCCAGTTCCTTAAGGCCAATCTTAATTACCGTTTTGCCGGAGTTTTCCCTTTTTAAAGGAAATCTGGAATCACTGACCACCACCTCATCTAATTCCTGTAAATCCATGGTATCCCTTTGGTTCTGGGCAGATAACGTTGTTAACATTACGCAAAGAATACAAAAAAGAGAGCCTCTTTTTATCATTATAGTCAAATAATAGTGCGGGAAAATTGTACAGCTGTTCCATACGTAAACTTTTAACCCGAAAGTTTAACATTGTTTGTTGAATTGGGCAGGTCTCCTGACTTGCGTCTTGCCACCAACCTTCCCGTGGATGTTCAATTTAAAAGAACACAAACAGTGGTATTGAAGTGGTAACAAGCATTCCTTATTATAGGAACTAAGCTTACAGTTGCGGGAACAGTTCCGGAATTAAACCGGATTCCCTTTTAATTTCAATTCTAATTAAAGAAGTGAAAACCAAATTTCGTCGCTAATGTAGCACTATTTCTCTAGTCCGAGTCCCTTTTCCTTCCCAGTTTACTGATAAGCCAGAGAATTCCAACAATGAAATGAAGTATTACAATTCCCCCAATGACATAGACTATGATATTAGAATCTCTTCCCATATGAGAATTTTTAACAAATTTAGAAAGTATATAATTTTAGAAATGTGACTTTTGTTACCTTGCGAAAGTGTTTATGAATCCATTCGCAATTAAATATATAGCCCTACTTAGTTTGCTTCTAGTCCTTGTTTCCTGTAAAAAGAAAAGTGAGATTTCTTTGCCCGAAACCTTAAATATGGATATGGTTGCCATTAATTATGCCAAAGGCTTCTCAATTGAGAAGTCTGCTTCGGGAATTACCATAATCAAGGTGTTTTCTCCCTGGCCCGATGCAGAGGAGGCTTTTACTTATGCTTTAGTGCCTAAAGAACTTAAAACATTACCAATACTAAACAAAAAGGATTTTGATGCAATTATAAATGTTCCTGTGGAACGAATTATTGCCACCTCAACAACCCATATACCCGCTTTGGAGAATCTGGGAGTTATAGACAAGCTCGTAGGTTTTCCTGATACAAGATATATTTCTTCAGAAGTTACCAGGAAAAAAATAGATAAGGGAGAAATAACAGATTTGGGTAATAACGAGTCTATTAATACTGAAATGGCCATTAACCTTAATCCTGATCTAGTAATAGGTTTCAGCATAAATAATCAGAATAGGGCCTACGAAACTCTTCAGCGTTCAAATATTCCGCTTGTTTACAATGGAGATTGGACAGAAGAAACACCTTTGGGTAAGGCAGAGTGGATTAAGTTCTTTGCACCTTTCTTTAGTTTGGAGGAAGAAGCTGAAGACATTTTTAAGACTATTGAAACAAATTATTTAGCCGCCAAGGTTTTGGCGATGCAAGCGACCAACAAACCGACAGTGCTTAGCGGTGCACTATATAAAGATGTATGGTATCTCCCAGGAGGGAAAAGTTGGGCAGCCGGCTTTATTAATGACGCCAATGCAGATTACTTATGGAGTGGCACAAACGCAACCGGCAGTCTTTCATTAAGTTTAGAAAGTGTGCTAGCCAAAGCAAGAAACGCTTCATTTTGGGTTTCTCCTTCTCAATTTATATCTTATAATGAACTTGAAGAGGCTAGCAGACATTATAGACAGTTTAAAGCCTATAAAGAAGAAAAAATATACACTTTTGCCAACACCAAAGGAGAAAGTGGAGGTTTGTTGTTTTATGAATTGGGGCCTGCCAGGCCCGATTTGATCTTAAAAGACCTTATATACATTTTTCATCCCGAATTGCTTCCGGAACACCAGCTTTTCTTTTATAAACCCTTACAGTAGTGCAAAGATCAAATACATACCTGTTTCCTTTTCTAATCTTATTTTTGGTTTTGCTTTTTTGTTTTGTACTTAATCTTAGTCTTGGATCTGTAGCCATTCCGTTCAATGATACTATGAAGAGTATTTTTGGAGGAGCAGTTGCAAACGAATCGTGGCATTACATTATATGGAATTACAGGATTCCAAAGGCCTTTACCGCCATTTTAGTGGGTAGCGGGCTGTCTCTTAGTGGTTTATTAATGCAGACTCTTTTCAGAAACCCATTAGCAGGCCCTTTTGTTTTGGGAATAAGCTCAGGCGCAAGCTTGGGTGCGGCATTCTTAATCATGGGATCTACGCTATTTTCCCATTGGTTTATTTTTGAAGTCATCAATGACGTTTCCCTGGCCATCGCTTCAAGTATAGGAAGTTTTTTAGTCCTTTTGGCTGTAATTACAGTAGCCACAAGAGTTAAAGATACCATGGCATTGCTCATAATTGGATTAATGTTTGGCAGTATCACTGCTGCTCTGGTAAGCGTCCTTTCTTATTTCACGGATGCCGAAAAATTGCAACAATATATCTTTTGGGCATTTGGCAGCGTAGGAAATTTATCTGGGGTACAACTGGCTGTGTTAACCGCATTTATCCTTGCAGGCATTATATTGAGTATTATTTCTGTCAAATCGCTCAATGCCCTGTTACTGGGAGAGAATTATGCGCGTAGTCTGGGTGTGCGCTTAAAGAAGACTCGTTTCATAATTATTATAGCGACAGGTTTACTAGCAGGTGCGGTAACAGCTTTTGCAGGTCCCATTGCTTTTATAGGACTCGCGGTACCTCACTTAACCCGTCAGATTTTTAATACCACAGATCATAGAATATTGGTGCCTGCAGTACTTGTTTACGGGGCCATACTTCTGTTACTTTGTGATTTGATAGCTCAATTACCCTCATCCTCCTATGTATTGCCATTAAACGCTATTACTTCGGTTGTAGGTGCACCTGTGGTCATATGGCTATTGGTGCGAAAGAAGAAAATGATATTTTAATCACTTATAAAAACTTCTCCATCATCTCGACAAAAAAAGAAAATATCATATTAGAAGCTAAGAATTTAGCCATTGGGTATACTTCTGGTAAAAAGCAAACAGATGTAGCTGACCATATTAGTTTTGGACTGGCCAAAGGTGAGCTCGGCGCAATTGTTGGCATAAACGGTATTGGCAAATCTACACTATTGCGAACTTTGGGACGAGTACAGCCCAAATTATCCGGTTCAGTAACTATAAATAATAAACTCATTGAATCTTTAAAGTCAGATGAACTCGCAACCCTCGTGAGTATAGTTCTTACAGAACCAATTGCATCAAAAAATCTGACGGTATCACAACTTATCAGTTTGGGAAGACATCCTTATACCAACTGGATTGGGACTTTATCTGCTGAGGATCAATCAAAAATCCTAAAGGCTATTGAAATTTTAGAATTGGAGAGTTTACGACATAATAAATGTTACGAACTTAGTGATGGACAATTACAAAAGGTCATGATAGCCAGGGCCTTGGCCCAGGATACCGAAATTATACTTTTGGATGAGCCTACCACCCATTTGGATCTCTATCATAAAGTACACATATTAAAACTATTACAAAGAATAGCTCATGATACTAATAAGGTGGTTCTTTACACCACCCACGAAATAGACCTTGCTATCCAGCTTTGTGATAAAATATTTGTTATGAATAAGGACAATAATAATTTCGGCGCTCCTTGTGAACTTATAGAGAGCAAAAGCTTTGAGGATTTATTCCCCAAAGACACCATTACCTTTAACCCCGAATCGGGTTCATTTAAGATTAATAAGTAAGTTATGCTACAACTGAAAATTTAATGTTAATCAATTATCTTTACTTTACAGAATCAACACTCTATGGAAGCCTATTTGGTTTATAGTATACTTGCCTTGGTTTTTTTGGTAGCCGGTTATTTTTTAGGTAACTACATCCAAAATCTTAAAACAAAATCGAGTCACAGCACCCTTCTCGAACGTGAGCAACAGCTCAGGAATAACCTTACAGAAATGCAGAAAAGGTTAGCATTAGGTGTTGAAGAGACCAGTGAATTGCGATCGCAAAAAGAACGATTAGGGATTCAGATCAGTCGATATGAGGCCGAAATGGAAAACCTGCAGCAGAAAAATTCAGAGCAGAAGGGAGAAGTAGAAAAACTTCAGGAAAAGTTTACTAAAGAATTTGAAAATTTAGCCAATAGAATATTAGATGTAAAGTCTGAAAAATTCACCAAGCAGAATAAAGAAAATATTGAAAATATTCTTAATCCCTTAAAGGAAAAAATTAAAACATTTGAAGACAAAGTGGAGAAGAGTCAAAAAGAAAACATCAGTATCCATTCCTCCCTTAAAGAACAATTATTAAACCTGCAAAGCCAAAATTTAAAAATTACCCAGGAAGCAGAAAACCTGACAAAAGCGCTAAAGGGGGATAGTAAAATGCAAGGAAATTGGGGAGAATTAGTACTGGAGAGGGTCCTTGAAAAATCAGGTCTTGAAAAAGACAGGGAATATTCAGTTCAGCAAAGTTTTACCAGGGAAGATGGCAGCAAGGTATTGCCAGACGTAATAATTAATCTTCCTGATGGTAAAAAAATGGTTGTAGATTCTAAGGTGTCCCTTACTGCATATGAACGTTATATTAATGCTGAAGAAGAATTTCAGGAAAAATATTTAAAAGAACATATAAGTTCTATAAAGACCCATGTGGACCAGTTATCTTCAAAAAAATACGAAGATCTTTATGAAATGGAAAGCCCCGATTTTGTTCTGATGTTTGTTCCTATAGAACCTGCTTTTGCAATCGCAATAAACAATGATAACTCTATTTATAATAAAGCATTTGAGCAAAATATTGTAATTGTCACACCTTCAACCTTATTGGCAACACTTCGCACTATTGATAGCATGTGGAATAATGAGAAGCAACAAAGAAATGCCATTGAAATTGCCAGGCAGGCTGGTGCATTATACGATAAATTTGAAGGATTTATATCAGATTTAACCAAATTGGGTAAAAAAATGGATGAGGCAAAGATTGAGTATAAGGGCGCTATGAATAAATTGGTAGAAGGTCGCGGTAATATTATAACAAGCATTGAAAAACTTAAAAAAATGGGGGCTAAAGCGAAAAAATCTCTGCCGGATAAATATCTGGAAAGAGCCCAGCAAGATGATTTTGATGAAAAACTAAATTAGTATACATGAAAAAATATTTATTCATAGCGGTTACTGTTATAATTTTGGCTGTCGTCTCTTACTTTACTTTTGTCTATTATGTTCCCTATAGTGAAGGTGTCCGATCCGGAGAGTTGATTAAAATCAGTCATAAAGGCGTTGTTATGAAGACATGGGAAGGTGAATTAAGCCAGGGCATTTCAGGTGCTCAGATATTTAAATTTTCCGTGTCCAGTAGAAAGAAAGATGTAATAGATAAGCTGAAAGAATATCAGGGAGCCTATGTCAAACTCGATTACGAGGAGCGTTATGCTACGTTCTCCTGGTGGGGTGACACAAAATATTTCATTACGGAGGTTAAACTCGAAAAATCACCTCATTTTAAAAACTAATTTCTTAATAAAGGCTTGTTCTTAGCTTCAGTTGATTTCAAAAATCCACTTCATTCAAGTAATTTTGTAGCTTCTGCATCTAAAAACCAGTTTAACCTGCCTGAAATAGGCTCAACAAGAGAAGCAGGGTAAGCAGTATAGTTTCCCTTCCTCTTAATTATCTCGAATACTTTTTGCGCCTTATTCTCACCCGTAACTAAAAAAACAACCTCTTTTGCATTATTTATAATATTGCCCGTTAGAGTAACTCGTTTCTGGCCAGATTCAGGATGTTCTGCAACCTCACAGTACGCCTCAGAATTCCATAAATTAATCTGGTTTGGAAATATAGAAGCTGTATGGCCGTCATCTCCAAGGCCAAGGATAACAAGATCAAATTGTGGTTGCCTTCCAACCTTAGGAAGGTTTTTTTCTAAAAGATCTGCATATCTTTTGGCTTCTCCTAGTGGTTCATTCTCGCCTTTAATACGGTGTATGTTCGTTAAAGGAAGTTCTATTTTTGAAAATAGATACTCATTTGCCATTTTATAGTTGCTTTCCTCATCATCCGGTGGAACGCAGCGTTCATCACCCCAATAGAATTGAACTTTGGACCAATCTATCTCATTTTTAAAATGGCTTGCCAATTCCTTAAAAACCTCCTTCGGAGTACTCCCACCTGACAGGGCAATATGTAAAATATTATTTTTAGATATAAGATTTGTAAGGTATTCTGAAAACGACCTCGCTGTTTGCTTTTTTGATCCTGCTATATTGACTTCCATCCTCCAGACCTAACAAATTACACAGAAACCAGGATCATCTGCAAGGTTTTCCCCCGGGTTCCGCCAGCTCAAATGTCCTTCAAAAAGTTCGTCGGCATTTTGAGGACCCCAGACTCCAGAGGAATAGCCATAGGTTTTAACATCTTTGCCGGTCTTCCAATATTCTAAAATTGGATCCACAAACTCCCAGGCCGCTTCCACTTCATCTGCCCGCGCATATAATGTTGGATCTCCCTGCATAGCATCCAACAAGAGTCGTTCATAGGCACTCATTACGTTTGTCTCTGCTAAGCCGGAATAGTAAAATTCAAGATTCGCTCGCTCTACCTTAAAACCCTGCCCCGGAACTTTAACCCCGAATTTTATTAAAATACCTTCATCTGGTTGTATGCGTATAATCAACTTATTGTCTTTATCAATAATCCCTGATTCACTAAAAATATGATGATGAGGCGATTTAAAATGTATTACAACTTCGGTAACTTTTGTAGGCATTCTTTTTGCAGTTCTTACGTAAAAAGGCACATCTTTCCATCGCCAGTTATCGATGTAAAATTTTAATGCCGCATAAGTTTCCGTAGTAGATTCAGGATCCACACCTTCTTCTTCTCTATAGCCTGGTACCGTTTCGCCCATTATTTCCGAAGTCAAATATTGGCCTTTAATCGTGTTTTTAAAAAGTGTTTCTTCATCTCTCATAATCCTCAGAGACTTCAGGGCTTTTACTTTCTCATTCCTTATTTCTTCAGCTTTATCATCAATAGGTGGTTCCATTACTACCAATGAGATAATTTGCAAAAGGTGATTCTGGAACATATCCCGTAATGCTCCCGATTTATCATAATAACCACCTCTTTTTTCAACTCCTACTGTTTCCGCATTAGTTATCTCCACATGATGAATGTAATTTCTGTTCCACAAAGGCTCAAATATGCTGTTTGCAAATCTGGTTATCAAAAGGTTTTGAACTGTTTCTTTACCCAGGTAGTGATCTATCCTATAAATCTGGGGTTCATTAAAGTATTTTTGAAGCCCACTATTTAGATTTTTAGCGGTTTCGTAACTGTAACCAAATGGTTTTTCTACGATAATCCTTTTCCAGCCCTGAGACTCATCTGCTAATTCCTGGCCGGCGAGATTCATTGCAATAGTCTCATAAATATTTGGAGGAGTCGACAAATAGAACATAAAATTGTTTTCCGTACCATGCTTTTCGTTAAGTGAAGAGATACGTTCTTTTAATTTGCTGTAATCTGAATCGTAATCCTTCCCGATATCAGTATAAAAGATCTTATTGGCAAAGGCCTTTATATAGGCTTCGTCATGGTCATTAAGCATCTCCTTTAAATACATACTTTTAGTAACAACCTTCTCTCTAAATTCCTGATCACTTAAAATACTTCTGCTGGTTCCTAAAACGACAAAGTTTTCGGCCAGATGGTTTCCCTTATAAAGATCAAACAAAGCCGGAATAAGCTTTCTTGCTGTAAGATCACCTGAAGCACCAAAAATTATCAGCATTTGATTTTCTACTTTACTCATAGACAGTTAAGTTAATTATTTAGTTTTAAACTTTGAGAGAAAATGTAAAGAGACCCTTAATTGAATATTTTAAATTATTTTTGAATCTCGCCTTTGGCTAAGATAAAATTTATTTGTTTCTCCAAAAGAAGAAATTTGAGGTATCCATCCTAAGTCGAATAAACATATAAAACCATAATTATGGAAAATAAGACATATGATTTTGGACTGGTGGGCCTTGGTGTGATGGGTCGAAATTTTATTTTAAATGTCGCAGACCACGAATATAAAGCTTATGGCTATGACCTTGATCCTGAAAAGGTGAGTGCGTTAATAAAAGAAGGGGGAGATAAAGACAGGGTGAATGCGTCTGGTGATATTAGTTCTTTTGTTGCTGCCCTCTCGCAGCCTCGCAAAATTATGTTGTTGGTGCCCGCTGGAAAGATTGTGGATGCTGTGATTGAAAGTTTACTGCCCTATTTAGCACCGGATGATATTATAATTGACGGAGGAAATTCATTTTTTACAGATACAGACAGACGAGAAGCGTATTTACAATCCAAGGGAATTCATTTTTTTGGTGCTGGTGTTTCCGGTGGCGCAGAAGGGGCAAGAAAGGGCCCTAGCATTATGCCAGGTGGCTCCAGAGAGGCATATAAAGAAGTACAGCCTATTTTTGAAGCCGTGGCAGCCAAATTTAATAATGAACCTTGTGTGGCCTATATGGGTCCAAAATCGGCAGGAAATTATGTAAAAATGGTGCACAATGGAATAGAATATGGATTAATGCAATTAACCGCTGAATTTTACGATCTGCTTCAAAAGGGAGGACAGCTAGACAATGATGAATTACAAAAAGTCTATGCTGAATGGAACAAAGGAGACCTGCAATCCTTTTTGGTGGAGATAAGTGCAAAAATATTTGAGAAAAAAGATCCAATGGGTCAGGGTCAATTAGTAGATAAAATATTAGATAAAGCCAAGCAAAAAGGCACGGGTAAGTGGACTTCTCAAAACGCAATGGATATTGGAATTCCGATTCCGACAATAGATATTGCGGTTAGCATGCGCGAGATCTCAGCTCTAAAACAAGAAAGAGGATTAGCGTCAAAAATTTATGAGCGAGGTACCACAGACTTTGAAGAAAAGGAAAAACTTATTGCAAAAGCGGAAAAAGCCATGTATTTCGCATTTATAATCACGTATGCACAAGGAATGCATCAATTAAGGGCCGCTTCAGATGAATATGGATATGAGCTTAGTCTGGCAAGTATAGCCAGAATTTGGAGGGCCGGATGTATTATAAGGGCGGCTCTGCTCGAAGATATTGCCAAGGCTTTTGAAGACGACAAAGAATTAGCAAATCTTCTTTTGGCACCTTCATTTGTAGAAAAAATACAGGATTCTTTAGGAGCGGCAAGAGAACTCGTGACTTATGCAGCAGAGAATGGCATTCCTATGCCGGGACTTTTTAACTCACTAAGTTATTTTGATGCCTATACCTCTGAGAGACTGCCTTTAAATCTTATTCAGGCTCAGCGAGATTATTTCGGATCACACACCTATGAACGAACCGACAGAGAAGGTATTTTCCATACCGATTGGAGTTAATTTTGTCTAAACTTATTACCTTTTTAATAGATGCAGGAAGTTGATGATAAAAGAAAAAACAATTCTATAATTTTATGAAAAGATAATATAACTAACCAGCATAAACCAAAGCCTTACAATTGAACAAATAAAAACTATAGTAGCATAAATATGCCGTGAAAATTTAGTCATTTATAGCTACGAGATGAAACCTCAGCAAATGAAATTTCTTGCCTCATATATATTCTTCCTTGTAGTTTATGGCGGAATAGCCCAAACCGAGCAGTTATCCATTCAGGATATTAATGGTATTCACGTGGTAAAAACCGGAGAAATTTGGTTATCACATGAACACATATTGGTTGATTTTATTGGGGCAGATAGTATAATTTCCAGTTCCTGGAATAAGGTTGATGTTTCAAAACAGGTACTCCCTTTTCTGTTAGAACTTCAGAACTTTCATGTGAAATACTTTATTGATGCCACTCCACAATACCTGGGTAGAGATGTACACCTATTAAGGGAGCTTGCAGACAAGACCGGCCTAAGAATTATTACGAATACGGGCCTTTATGGGGCTCAGAATAACAAGTTTATCCCAGACATTGTCAGGAAAAAAACTGCTGAAGAATTAGCACAACAATGGCTATTAGAATTTGAAGAAGGAATTGACGGAACCACCATAAAACCTGGTTTTATAAAAATAGGCGTAGATAATACGGATTCACTAAGTCCAATGCATGGGAAGTTAGTTAAAGCCGCAGCCCTGTGTCACTTAAAAAGTGGTTTAACAATTGCCTCACATACAGGAAAGGCACTATCTCTATGGCCACAATTGGAGATTCTTTCTGAGCAAGGGGTATCGTCAAAAGCTTTTATTTGGGTCCATGCGCAAGCTGAAGAAGAAGAATCAAACTACCAAAAGGCTGCAGAAACGGGTTGTTGGATAAGCCTTGATGGTCTAGCCTGGGAAATGGACAAACATGTTGAAAAATTGGTATATGCGAAAAGAAATGGTTTTTTAGATCAAATTCTGATATCACACGATGCCGGATGGTATGACCCACAAAAAAAAACGCAAAACATTCAACCTTATACACCCATCTTCAAAACACTAATTCCATTGCTAAGGTCTAAAGGATTTACCGAGGATGAAATTAATCTTCTAATTTCAGTTAACCCTTCTAAGGCCTATGCCATTCAAAAAAGGAGCATAGGTACAAAGCGAGAAAATCCATAAATATCAAATTCATGCTGATTTGGGAATATTGTTCCTTCGACTTATTTGCTCAAATACATCTTTCGTTTAGAATACAGTTCGTAGAACTGATCATCTTTCAAATTATCTATAAACAAGATACTCTCTCCCGTACTTTTCATTTCAGGCCCGAGGTTTTTATTTACATTCGGAAATTTATTAAATGAGAAAACGGGTTGTTTTATTGCAAATCCATCCAGCTTGGGACTAAAGTTAAAATCACTTACCTTCTTTTCCCCCAACATTACCTTTGTCGCATAATTAACATAAGGTTCTCCATATGCCTTAGATATAAAAGGCACCGTTCGGGATGCTCTTGGATTAGCCTCAATGATATACACCAAGTCATCCTTTATAGCGAACTGAATATTGATTAAACCAACTGTATTAAGGGCAAGAGCAATTTTTTTGGTGTGATCCTTAATTTGCTGCATTACAAATTCACCCAGGTTGAATGGTGGCAGGGTAGCATTAGAATCCCCTGAATGTATCCCGCATGGTTCTATATGTTCCATAATACCTATTATATATACCTCTTTTCCATCACATATGGCATCGGCCTCGGCTTCTATGGCACCGTCCAAATAATGATCCAATAAAAGTTTATTATTAGGTATTTTTCGTAGCAGATCTACCACGTGTTCTTCCAATTCTTCCTTATTGATTACTATTTTCATTCCCTGACCACCCAGCACATAGGAAGGTCTTACCAATAGCGGGAAATCAAGTTCATCTGATAAATCCAGAGCTTCTTCTGCACTTTCTGCAACTCCAAAATCTGGATAAGGAATATTATTAGCCTGCAATAATTTTGAAAAGCTTCCCCTGTCTTCAGCAAGGTCTAAAGACTCAAAACTAGTCCCTATTATTTTAATCCCGTATTTATCTAACTTTTCCGCTAATTTAAGGGCGGTCTGTCCACCTAACTGAACAATTACACCCTCTGGCTTTTCATGTCTAATAATGTCATAGATATGCTCCCAAAACACCGGTTCAAAATATAATTTATCTGCAGTATCAAAGTCTGTAGATACAGTTTCCGGGTTACAATTAATCATGATAGTTTCATAACCGCATTCGGCAGCTGCAAGTACGCCATGCACACAACAATAATCAAATTCAATCCCCTGACCTATTCTGTTGGGTCCTGAACCAAGTACAACAATTTTTTTTCGATCTGTTACGATGCTGTCATTGGACACAAACCGCTCCCCCTCAGGGGTTTCAATTTCCTCTTCAAAAGTAGAGTAATAATAAGGTGTCATAGCCTTAAATTCAGCAGCACATGTATCTACCAATTTGTAAACCCTGTTAATCTTTAGTGCTATTCTTTTCTTATGCACTTCACTCTCATAGCAGTCGAGCATATGGGCTATTTGTCTATCTGCAAAACCTTTCTGTTTGCCTTCGAGCAGCAATTCCCTGGGCAGGCTTTCAATGGTATATTTAGATATTTCTTTTTCAAGCAGATTCAATTCTTCATATTGTTTAAGGAACCACATATCTATTTTTGTGATTTCGTGTATTCTGCTAAGAGGAATCCCCAGTTGTATGGCATCATAAATTACAAAAACCCTGTCCCAGCTTGGAACCGTAAGTTTACTTATAATCTGGTCATAATTTTTATATCCTTTCCCGTCAGCTCCCAGGCCATTTCGCTTAATTTCAAGAGACTGAGTAGCTTTGTGCAGGGCTTCCTGAAAAGAACGTCCTATTCCCATAACTTCTCCAACCGATTTCATCTGGAGACCCAGAGTTCTGTCTGACCCTTCAAACTTATCAAAATTCCATCGAGGTATTTTAACAATTACATAATCAAGTGTTGGCTCAAATAATGCTGAGGTGGATTTGGTTATCTGATTTTCCAATTCGTCCAAAGAGTAACCAATGGCTAATTTAGCCGCAATCTTGGCAATAGGATATCCTGTAGCTTTTGAAGCCAGGGCAGATGATCTGGATACCCTTGGATTGATTTCAATCGCAATAATATCTTCTTTTTCATCAGGACTCACTGCAAATTGAACATTACATCCTCCGGCAAAATCTCCAATACTTCTCATCATGTGTATTGCCATATCGCGCATCCTTTGAAAAGTGCGGTCAGATAAGGTCATGGCAGGTGCTACTGTAATAGAGTCTCCGGTATGGATACCCATTGGGTCCATATTTTCGATGGTACAAATAATGACTACATTATCATTTTTATCGCGTAGTAATTCAAGTTCATACTCCTTCCATCCCATGAGAGCCTTGTCTATCATGACCTCATGTATGGGTGATACTTCAAGCCCTACACTTAAAAGATCATCAAAATCCTCCGGTTTATATACAATTGAAGCCCCGGCACCGCCAAGTGTATAAGATGCTCTGATTACCAGGGGAAAACCAAATTCCTGGGCAATCTCCTTTCCCTCAAGAAAGGAAGTAGCAGTAGATTGGGGAGCCATTCCGATACCTATTTTAAGCATTAGCTCGCGGAATTTCTCACGATCTTCCGTGATATTTATGGCGTCTATATCAACACCAATAATATCAATTCCAAAGTCATCCCAAATACCTTTGTCTCCGGCCTCAATACACAAATTCAGGGCAGTTTGTCCACCCATTGTCGGCAATACTGCATCAATATTCGGGTGCTGTTTTAATATATGAACAATAGACTTGGTGGTAAGTGGAAGAAGATAAATATGATCTGCCATAGAAGGATCAGTCATAATAGTAGCGGGATTACTATTTATCAGGACGGTCTCAATACCATCTTCTTTTAATGAACGCAGAGCTTGTGAACCAGAATAATCAAATTCACATGCCTGTCCAATTATTATTGGTCCGGACCCAATTATTAGTATTGATTTTAAATCCTTACGTTTTGGCATTTCTCTGTTTTTTAGATATTGTATTCCTTATTGGATAAAAAAAAAGGTGCTACTTTTAAAAAGTAACACCTAATTATTTTAAAAAAATCAATCATTATTTTTTATGTCTCGGCTCTGAAGATACACTAAGTTTTTTTCTTCCTTTAGCTCTTCTTCTCGAAAGAACCTTACGTCCGCTTACTGAAGCCATGCGCTCCCTGAATCCATGTTTATTTCTTCTCTTGCGCTTGGATGGCTGATATGTTCTTTTCATTACTGCTTTTTTTACTTTGGCTTCCCAAAATCTGCGCGCAAATATACAAAGAGTTTTTGCTTTGGCAAATGGAATTAAAAAAATATTTCGGATAGTTTTAGTACTTTTGCGGGAACTTCAAAATTCTTGCATTAAAAGTTGAAAAAGTTATCATATTTACTGATTTATCTGTTCATTAATACAACATTATTTGGGCAATCCACGATGCAGTACAACCTATCCCTGGGTGATGTTTTTACAATTAAGCAGGACGCAAATCAAATTATAACTCAGGAAATAGATGGAGCTACCCATGAAATCACCAATACACTTCAAGGGATAATGGAATTTAGAGTTAAGGGTGATAATAATAATACTTATGCTATAGACGTAATGTTTAAAGACCTGAACTTAAAAATAACATCGAGTATTCAGGGAGAATTGATTGACGTAAACGCAAAGAATTTTCAGAAAGATGATGCGCAATCTAAAATCTTTAATAGTCTATTAGATGTTCCTATACAAATTATTTTAGCCAGAACAGGAGATGTTTTAGAAGTAAATGGCGGTGATAGCCTGGTATCAAAAATGGCTAATGCATCTGGTTTGGAAGATGAATTTTCAATAAACATGATGAAAAAATCTCTGGAAAAAGAATTTGGCTCGGAAGCGCTTGCCGATAGTTACGAACAACTAACGTTCATATACCCTGCCACTCCCATTGAGGTAGGTGATAGCTGGAAAAATGAATATGCGGGTAAACTTCAGGCTCAAAACACATGGACCCTTAATGAGATAACCGAAGCCAGTGCAAATATAGAGGGAAAAGCCCTGGTGGTAATGGATGTTGTTGAACCTGCTTCAACAATGAAACTGAATGGTACTCAGAACTCATCTGTAATAACAGATATCATGACTGGTTTTGTTAAAAAAATGACGGTTCATGGATTAGCTGAAGGATATACAACTATGACTCAGACGGGTGATCAGGAAATCCCAACAAGTATAAAATCTACAATTATTTACGAATTAATAGAGAATTAAATATGTTCAACAAGTATATTAAACTGGTTATTGCTGGTCTTATCATTGCATATGCCGTCTACCAATTCATAGAGGGCAATATTGGAAACGGTATTTTTCTGATTTTACTTTCTTCAATTTTTGTGTTTCTTTATTTCAGGAATGAATTTATTCTTCTGGCTTTCCTTAGGATGCGTAAACAGGATATGCAAGGAACAGAAAAATGGCTAAAGAAAATAAAGAATCCTGAATCTTCGCTTACCAAAAAACAGCAAGGTTATTACAATTACTTATTCGGTATTATCTTTTCCCAAAAGAATCTAACCCAGGCTGAAAAATATTTTAGAAAAGCACTTAAATTGGGCTTAAACATGGACTATGATGTAGCCATGGCCAAACTTAGTCTGGCGGGTATAGCGATGCAAAAAAGACGAAAAAGAGAAGCTACAACACTCCTTCAGGAAGCCAAAAAACTTGATAAGAACAACATGCTTACCGAGCAGATAAAAATGATGCAGCAGCAAATGAAAAAAATTTAAAGGCTTACTTTGATACTTTGTAGTACCCCTTATTAGGAATTTCTAGAGTATAGGTTTTACCGGAAGCATTATTAAGATGAGGTTCTCTTAACCAGGCGTTGTGCCGTTTAAGAATTTTGTAATTGATTTCATAATGCTGTGCGAAATCTGCAAAATTTTGTACCGGTTCATCTACCACCACGTCAAATGTTGGTACCGCATTGTAAAGGTCATCATTTTCAATGTCAAATCCGTATTTTTCCGGATTACTGAGTATTTCCTTAATGGCCAGAATCCGAAAAACATATCGGCCTGTTTCCTCTCCTAACAGTAAATCATAATAATCATTGGCCTGCTGTATTCCCATATATTTGTTTATAGAGCCTGGACCGGCATTATAAGCTGCCGCAGCAAGGGTCCAGCTACCATATTTTTCCTTATATTTCAGCAAATATCTACACGCCACCTCAGTAGACTTTTCAAGGTGGTAACGCTCATCAACATTGTCATTTATTTCCAGACCATATTCGCGGCCAGTGGGCTTCATTATTTGCCAAAATCCTGTAGCTCCGGCATGGGACACCACATTTTGCAAACCACTCTCGGCTACTGCCAAATATTTGAAATCATCTGGAATGCCATTTTTAGAGAGTATAGGTTCAATTACGGGAAAATATTTATGAGCGCGCTTCATTAAAAGCAAAGCATTTGATTGCCAATAGGTATTTACCAAAAATTCTCTGTCTACACGTTCCATTATTTCAGGGTCTTCCTGAGGAACTATTTCGTTAGCAAAATTTAAATCAGCCGGAATTTCAATAGCTGAAATTCGATATTCACTGGAAACATTTTTGTCCTTTATTTCCATTTCCTTCCCCTGGTATTCATCACCAAAATTTTTCCCTTGTTGCACAGCAAAGATTAAGGTACTTATTACAAAAGCAACCCCTAAAAGCATCAACGAATTCTTAATTATTCTCATAATATATTATTTAGTGACCTATCAAAGGTATAAAATACAACTCCTTTATTCCAAAATAATTGTGGGCAATCGTTCATTAAACCATTTAAATCTATGAATAATCATGGTATGGGTGCCATTCTCAACTACATGACAATTCTTGATATATTGAATAGGAAAAACCGCATCATTATCTCCATGGATATGAATTAAATTTGGATCGTAACTGCTTTGATCCCAATGAACCATGTTATCTATACACCAATCTATGTAGTATTTATCGCGCACAGCCAGGTATTCCTCATATAATTTCAGACGTTTTGTAACCATCTCCCCAAAAGCGTATTTAACTAAAAGCTCAACATTATTTACCAATCCGGTTGGTAGTAATTTATGGATTTTGGTGTATTTAGCAAATAGCAGGCGTTTAGGTAATTCTGATTTTTGTTTGATGCTCGAAATGATAATTACTTTTTCTACTTCTACAAGCTTTGCCATTTCCTGCACAAGCAGTCCACCTAAAGATACACCTATAAGCACAGGTTTTTTATGTCTGATTTGTCTGCACATTGCGGCTGCATAGGCTTCAAAAGTAATTCCGTATTCCGGAATAAACCATTCTAATAAATGTATTTCAAATCTGTTTTTTGGTAATTCAATGTTTTTAAAAATAGCAGAGCTTGCGGCCATTCCCGGCATGAAATAAACTGGAATTTTAGTGTTGCCCATTTAATCTAAACTATTGAATTTACTAGGAAATTAGCAATTTTTTTCTTAATTTTGTGCGCTGATTGTTAAATTACCACTGCCAGTTAGAGTATTAAACATTGGCCGACAATATTGATAATTACGGTTCTTGCAAGATCGTAATTTTTTATCTGAAACCATTTTAAATCATACTATATGAATGAAGTAGCAATTAAGGATAATAGTTTCTTGCGTCAATTTGAAACTAAGGTTGATGGTCATCTTGCCAAGATTGAATACTCTTCGCAGGAAAGAAAAGTTTTTTTAACCAAATTGGTTATTCCTGAGGAAATATCTCAAAAAGGGTTCAAAGAAGAATTTATTAAGTCGGTTTTGAATCTCATACAGGAGCAAAACCTTAGAGTGGTTCCAACAAGTCCTCAAATTGCAGGTTTTTTACGAAAGAACAGACAATATAAGGAAATGCTCCCGGTAGGCATCCGGATTTGAAAATTTAGAAACCTCCTTTCTGGGGGTTTTTTTATGCCCAGACTTCATTTAGCACAAAATTTATTTGTACCAATCCGTCTTCATAGATATCAGAGAGGGTTACCTCGTGTAAAGTATTTACTAATTCAGGATTCCAAGGTGTTTTTACTTTTATGTAATTATCGGTGAACCCATGGATATAACCTTCCTTATTCTCACTTTCAAACAATACAGTCCTTTTATTACCAAGTTGGCTCTCATAAAATGACCTTCTTTTTTTAACAGACAAGCCCCGTAACATTTTACTTCGCTTGCTCCTTACATTTTTGGGAACTACCTGGGGCATAATTGCTGCCGCCGTACCATCTCGTTCCGAATATGTAAAAACATGCAAATAGGAGATTTCCAACTCGTTTAAAAAATTATATGTTTCCAAAAAGTGTTTATCGGTTTCACCGGGAAATCCCACTATAACATCTACACCAATGCACGCATGAGGCATCTTTTTCCTGATTCTTTTCACCCTATCTACATAGAGATCCGTTAGATAACGCCTTTTCATTTGTTTAAGAAGGTCATCACTCCCACTCTGCAAAGGGATGTGAAAATGAGGTACGAAAGTTTTACTGCCCGCAACAAAATCGATGGTTTCATTTTTCAGTAGATTGGGTTCTATTGAAGATATTCGAAATCTGTGAACACCTTCAACCTTATCCAAAGCTTTTACAAGGTCGAAAAAAGTGTGCTCATGCTTTTTATTGCCGAATTCTCCTTTACCATAATCCCCTATATTTACTCCGGTAAGTACAATCTCCTTAATGCCTTGTTCTGATATCTCCTTTGCGTTTTTCAATACATTTACAAGGGTGTCGCTTCTTGAAACACCCCTGGCCAATGGAATAGTACAATAGGTGCATTTATAATCGCATCCATCCTGAACCTTTAAAAAAGCACGGGTTCTATTGCCAATGGCATAACTGCCGACATAGAAATCCGCCTCTTCAATTTCACAGGAATGAATTACACCAAAATCATTCTTAGAAAGATCATTGATATAGTCTAATATTTTAAACTTTTCAGAAGCACCTAAAACCAGATCCACGCCATGAACATCAGCCAGGTCTTGAGGTTTTAGTTGGGCATAACAACCAATGGCTGCAACAAAAGCTTCGGGATTTATCGTTTGTGCCTGTCTTACAAGCCTTTTAAAGCGCTTATCAGCATTCTCTGTTACCGAACATGTATTTATAACATACATATCTGCACGATCCGTGAAATCTACACGATCGTATCCCTTATTCTCAAAACTCCTTGCAATGGTCGAAGTTTCAGAATAGTTTAGCTTACAACCCAGTGTATAAAATGCTACTCTCTTCTTCATTAAAAACTATGATACAAAATTAGAGATGGCAAAGATATCAAAATTTAGGGCAAAACATCTAAACCATAGCAGTTTGCAAAACACTTGAAGCCCTCTATTGGACTAATTGGTCACCTTGATATATTAAGTATTCATCTGTTAGTAATTCCGGTACTTCTTTGTCAACTGAAAAACATGGTTCATGATATCTGCCTCCTGCTCGTCAAAAATAACTCCTCTTCTTGCCATCATTACTTCTGCAGCTTCAAAAGCCTTTTTCGGCAGATATGTTGTAAACCCGGAAGCTCCACCCCAACTAAAACTGGGTACAAAATTTCTTGGGAAACCCGGCACGTAGATATTTGCGTTCACTCCAATCACGGTTCCTGTATTAAACATTGTATTAATAGCTGTCTTGCTGTGATCACCCATCATAAGGCCGCAAAATTGAAGCCCTGTATGTTCAAATCGCTCGGTGGCATAATTCCACAAGCGCACTTTGGCATAATTATTTTTCAAATTTGAATTGTTGGAATCCGCCCCTATATTGCACCACTCTCCTAAAACGGAATTTCCTAAATAACCATCATGTCCTTTGCTCGAATTTCCAAAAATCACTGAATTATTTATTTCTCCACATACTTTGCCTTTAGGACCAACCGTCGTCGGTCCATAAATCTTTGCCCCCATTTTTACAACCGCCTTTTCACACAAAGCAAATGCTCCACGAATCAGGTTTCCTTCCAATATTTCGGAGTCCTTTCCCAGGTAGATCGGGCCGTTACTGGCATTTAAAATACTGTATTCCACTTTGGCTCCTTCCTCAAGAAAAATATGCTCAGGATTGATTAAATGATTGGTAGAAGATATTGGAGCGCTTTTCCTTCCCTTAGTAATCATATCGAAGTCCTGCTGTAAAGCAACCCCATTTTTTGAAAAAATATCCCAGGTATTTACAACTCTAACTAAATCTCCTTCAAAATTTATTATTTTAAAATCGGAAAAATCCACTTCTTGTTCGGCATCTTCTGTGAAATAAGCAATTACAAGATCTTCTTTAAAAACCGCTTCGTTCTTTTTTAAATTAGATATAATCGAGACAAGTTCTTCCGTTGGACAAAAAGATGCGTTCAGTAAAATATTAGCGGAGCTATTAATTAACCGATATTTTTTAGAAAGATAATCTTCTGTCTTTGTGCTCGTAGTTGTATTGAGGTGTTTCTCCCATTTTTCCCTAATTGTAAGAATACCGATTCTTATATCGGCAACAGGTCGGGTAAAAGTAAAAGGTAATAACGAATTCCTGACCGCACCATCAAAGAGAATATAATTCATCTATTTAAATTTTAAATAAAAATAAAAAAATAACGCCCCCGATAGTAATCGGAGGCGCATCTTTATCCGGAATTTTAAAAAGTTTATTTTTCTTCAGTACCAGGCTTAGCATCCTTAGCCTCCGGGGCAGCAGGTTTTGCCTCCTTTTTAAACTTTTTATATTTACTCTTAAATTTATCAATTCTACCTGCCGTATCAACCAATTTAGCCTTGCCGGTATAGAAAGGATGCGAGGTTCTTGAGATTTCCAATTTAACCAAGGGGTATTCCACACCCTCAACTTCTAAAGTCTCTTTTGTATCTGCTGTAGATTTGGTAATAAACACATCATCGTTAGACATGTCCTTAAATGCTACCAATCTATAATTATCGGGATGTATACCTTTTCTCATTATATATTCTTTTAAACTTCTGAATTTTCAGCTTGCAAATTTAATTAAATTTCTTAGAAACTACAATTTTAATTTCCCAAAAAAAAACTCAAAAAATTGTATCTTTAAACGTAACAAAAATCAATCTATTACAACTAACTATCTTATAACACTAAAATCACATTAATATGGAAGAAAATCAGCCTAAAACCGGAAAGTTTTCATTGAATTACGGATTAATCCTGGGCGCAATAAGCGTAATTTTTGGTATTATGCTCTTCTCAATGGATGCACATACTTCTCAAGAACCAAGTAATACTGTAATTAGTATTGTTATAATGGTAGGTGTAATTATCTGGGGTATTTTTAATTTTAGAAAGGCCAATGGAGGATTTTTAACCTTAAGTGAGGCCTTAAAACTAGGAGCTGGAATAGCCTTAGTTGCCGCAATTATTGCAGTTATTTATACCTTGTTTTTATCTAATGTACTCGATCCGGAGTTCGCAGTAAAAATTGCAGAAACCACAAAAGCAGCTAGTGAAGCGAGTGGTCAGATGTCAGATGCACAAATACAACAACAATACGATGGAACAATTAATTATTTCTGGATTACTTATCCTTTCATTTTAATATTTAATATCCTTGCTGGTTTAGTTATTGGACTAATCGGAGGATTAATACTGAAAAAAGCAAAACCAGATTATTAATTATTAAAAATTGTACTTTTGGAAGGAATTTCCCTTAGAACTCAATGAATCTATCTATAGTTATTCCTTTACTTAACGAAGAAGAGTCTTTAGAAGAACTCCATGATTGGATTGCAGGTGTTATGCAATCCAATCATTTTTCATACGAGATCC
Organism: uncultured Eudoraea sp.; assembly: GCF_947260015.1. Classification (GTDB taxonomy): domain Bacteria; phylum Bacteroidota; class Bacteroidia; order Flavobacteriales; family Flavobacteriaceae; genus Eudoraea. The sequence goes on from NZ_CAMYOM010000002.1 coordinate 42,891, forward strand.
TCTTTATCGATGATGGCAGTACAGACCATTCATGGAAAGTTATTGAACAGTTAGTGAACAGAAATGAAAACGTAAAAGGAATACGTTTTCATAAGAATTTCGGAAAATCTCAGGCACTTCATGCAGGATTTAAAGTGGCACAGGGTGATGTGATTATCACCATGGATGCAGATTTACAGGATAATCCGGAGGAAATACCACAACTTTATAACCTAATTACAGAGGAAGGATTTGATCTGGTATCGGGCTGGAAGAAAAAAAGATATGATTCCCTGTTCTCCAAGAACATTCCTTCCAAACTTTTTAATTGGGCTGCAAGAATTACATCCAAAGTAAAATTACACGATTTTAATTGTGGGCTGAAAGCATTCAGAGGCGATGTCGTTAAAAATATTGAAGTCTCAGGAGAAATGCATCGATATATACCCGTTTTAGCTAAAAATGCAGGCTATTCCCATATAGGTGAAAAAATTGTTAAACATCAGGCCCGTAAATACGGTAAAACAAAGTTCGGAGCAGAGCGTTTTATAAATGGATTATTAGATTTAATTACTATCTGGTTTGTGTCCAAGTTTGGTAAACGTCCAATGCACTTATTTGGGGCATTAGGTGTTCTGATGTTTATTATTGGTTTCGGTTTTGCTCTTTATCTTGGAATTGACAAGCTCTTTATTAATCCCTTTGGACGATTGCTGTCTGAAAGACCACAATTTTACGTTTCGCTTACTTCAATGATCATTGGAACGCAATTTTTTCTAGCTGGGTTCCTCGGAGAAATAATGGTTAGATCAAGAGTAAATGCACAACGCTATACCATTTCTGAAGAATTAAATCTTTCAAGGCCTTAAAACAGATATTCTTTGTAATTTTAAATTTTCAATCGAAAATTCACTAAAAATGGACGACATTCTTTCCAATGCCCAAACATGGCAAACCGACTTTTTTGATGCGTCAGTCAAAAAAGAAATTCAGAATCTTATAGCCAATGATCCGGAAGAACTGAAAGACAGATTTTATAAAAACATGGAATTTGGCACCGGAGGTATGAGGGGCATCATGGGAGTTGGCACCAATAGAATAAACAAATATACTTTAGGTAAAAGTACTCAGGGACTTAGCAACTATCTGAAAAGAGTTTATCCTGGTGAAGATTTAAAAGCAGTAATTGCATATGACTGCAGGCATAATAGTGATACCCTGGCAAAGACAGTAGCCGATGTTTTTTCAGCAAACGGAATAAAAGTATTTCTATTCTCCCAATTGCGGACAACCCCGGAACTTTCCTTTGCGGTTAGATATTTAGGCTGCAATGCCGGAATAGTTTTGACAGCATCACATAATCCCCCGGAATACAATGGATATAAGGTTTATTGGGCAGATGGCGGACAAATTGTGCCTCCTCAGGACAATGAAATCATTGAAGAAATAAATCGGCTGAACTACGAAGAAATTAATTTTAATGCCAATTCGAACCTGATTGAATTAATAGATAGTGAAGTTGATGAGGCTTTTATACAAGCCTCAGTTAAAAATGGAAGTTTTGGCGCGAAGGAGAAAGACAATTTTAAAATTGTCTTTACATCTTTACATGGAACTTCAATTACGGTTATTCCTGAAGTCCTTAAACGAGCTGGCTATAACAATGTGACCATTATAAAAGAACAGGCTGTACCAGATGGCGATTTTCCTACGGTTAAATCACCCAATCCAGAGGAACCTGAGGCACTTACCCTTGCAATGAAAAAGGCAGAAGAAATTGGAGCCGATATGGTTGTAGGGACAGATCCGGATAGCGATAGATTAGGAATAGCAGTCCGAAATCTTGAGGGAAAAATGGAATTGTTGAATGGAAATCAAACCATGCTTCTGATGACCAAATTTTTATTGGATCAGAGAGCAAAACAAGGATTTAACGGAAATGAGTTTATTGCTACTACCATAGTATCTACCCCTATGATGGATGAAATGGCCAAAAGCTATGGGGTGGAATGCAAAACATCCTTAACCGGATTTAAGTGGATTGCGAAGATGATCAAGGATTATCCCGAACAATATTTTATAGGTGGTGGTGAAGAGAGCTTTGGTTATATGGTTGGTGATTTTGTAAGAGATAAGGACGCAGTTACAGCCACCTTGTTGGCCTGTGAAATAGCTGCGGATGCTAAAGCTAATGGCAGCTCTTTTTATAAGCAGCTAATTGATTGTTATGTTAATTATGGTTTCTATAAAGAAAAGTTGATATCAATAACCAAAAAAGGAATGAGCGGTGCGGAAGAGATAAGCCAAATGATGATTGACTTTAAAGAGAATCCGGTAAAATCTATAGGAGGCGCAAATGTGGTTATCGTTGATGATTATAATACTTCTACTTCTAAGAACCTGGCTACCGGTGAAGTAAAACAAATTGATATACCAAAATCTAACGTCTTAATCTATACCACCGAAGATGGAACCAGAATGGCAGCCAGACCCAGTGGTACGGAACCAAAAATTAAATTTTACTTTAGCATAAATACCAGATTGGATTCTGCAGAAAACTTTAAAAAAGTAGATAAGGAATTGGATGCACGCATAGATATGATTCTTACAGAACTGAAGCTTCATTAATGGAATATTTTAAAAAAATCCTGCGTTTTGCCATCCCGTATCGCAGGTACGGATTCTTAAATATTTTTTTTAATATTCTTTATGCCCTTTTTAGTGCACTTTCCTTTGCTGCCCTGATTCCTATGCTGGATGTTCTTTTCGACAAAACCAAAAAAGTGTATCAGGCACCTGAATATAGTGGATTTGGAAACTTAAAGGACTATTTACAGGAGTATATAAATTATAGAGTTACTGCTTATTCGGGCGACGATGAAATGAAGGGCTTGGTTTTGGTCATTGGTTTGGTACTGATACTCTTTCTCCTAAAGAATCTGTTTAATTATATGGCCATGTATTTTATTACATTTTTAAGGAATGGAGTTCTGAAAGACTTAAGAAACAGCATGTACCAAAAAATTGTGGACCTACCCCTCTCCTATTATTCAGAGAAAAGAAAAGGCGATGTTATGGCGCGAATTTCGTCCGATGTTCTTGAAATACAGTATTCATTTCTTTCTATCCTGGAATTGATTGTAAGAGAACCGCTTACCATACTTTTTACAATAAGCATCATGTTTATAATAAGCGTTAAGCTTACTCTCTTTGTCTTTATTTTTATTCCAATTGCAGGTATGATAATTTCCCGGATAGGAAAATCCCTAAAAAAGAGTTCAGATAGTGTTCAAAAAGAACAGGGTGAATTCCTTTCTATAATTGAAGAAACTTTAGGCGGATTAAGGGTTATTAAAGCATTTAACGCAGAATCTAAATTCTACAGGACGTTTAAAAATTCTACAGAACGTTTTTTTAAATTTTCCAATAAATTGCTTAACAGACAAAATCTCGCATCCCCTACCGGTGAGTTTTTGGGCATACTGGTAATTGGTGTCCTATTATGGTTTGGAGGAAAAATGGTTCTTATAGATAAAACTCTGGGTGCATCCGAATTTATAGCATATATGGGATTAGCATATAATATACTTACTCCAGCTAAACAAATTAGCAAAGCATTATACGGGGTCAAAAAAGGCAATGCCGCCGCCGAACGAGTTTTAGAAATTCTGGAAACAAAAAACCCCATCGCTGAAAAGAAAGATGCCATTGTAAAAACTGATTTTAATACAGGGATAACATTAGAAAATATTGCTTTCAAATACGAAGATGAATACGTATTGTCTAATTTTAATCTTTATGTTCCAAAAGGTAATACAGTCGCTTTGGTAGGCCAGTCCGGTAGTGGTAAAAGTACAATTGCCAATCTGGTAACCAGGTTTTATGATATCAATGAAGGTGAAATTAAAATGGATGACACGAATATTAAAGATCTCACTAAAAAATCACTAAGAAATCTTATTGGGCTGGTTACACAAGACTCAATTCTCTTTAATGATTCGGTAAAGAATAATATAGGTATGGGAAAGGAGAATGCCAGTATTGAAGAAATTATGGACGCTGCTAAAATTGCCAACGCTCATGAGTTTATTATGGAATTACCTCAAGGCTATGATACAAATATCGGGGATAGTGGCAATAAACTAAGTGGCGGGCAGAAACAACGTCTTTCAATTGCTAGAGCCGTTTTGAAGAACCCTCCTGTTATGATTATGGATGAGGCAACTTCTGCTCTTGATACAGAAAGCGAAAGGTTAGTACAAGATGCGCTCGAAAAAATGATGCGCAACCGCACGTCTATTGTTATCGCTCACAGATTATCGACTATACAAAATGCAGATACCATTGTTGTGTTACAGAAAGGAAAGATTGTAGAGCAGGGGTCCCATAAAGAATTGCTAAAATCAAGTGGTATGTATAAAAACCTTGTAGATATGCAAACACTGGGTGTAATATAAATTTAAAATGTAATTAAACCTTTTAAATTCAACGCAGTCTTAAACAAATAAGTATTTGCTTTGATCGCCGAAGAAACCTTAATAGAAAATTTAAAGCGGAAAGATACCCAGGCCAAGGCCTTTGAGGTGCTCATTAATACTTACAAAGAACGCTTGTACTGGCATATACGTAGAATTGTGATAGATCATGACGACACGGATGATGTATTGCAGAATACATTTATTAAGGTCTTTAGAAATATTGATAACTTTAAAGGAGATAGTAAGTTATATTCCTGGATGTACAGGATTGCTACTAATGAAGCGCTTTCTTTCCTAAAGATAAAGTCCAAAAAATTAGGGGTCAGCAATGACGAACTACAGGAAAGATTGGCTAATAATTTACAGGCAGATGTATACTTTGAAGGTGATGAAATACAATTGAGGTTACAAAAAGCTATTGCTCTATTGCCGGAAAAACAGAAATTGGTTTTTAATATGAAGTATTTTGAAGAATTAAAGTACAACGAAATATCGGAGATATTAGAAACCTCAGTGGGCGGTTTAAAAGCTTCCTATCATTTAGCTGTAAAAAAAATTGAAGCCAGTTTAAAGGAAGAATAATAGAAGTAATGCTTATTTAATATATTTAGGTTTAAAGGACATGGAGAATATATAAGAAAAATGATATAACCTATGAATATTAAACCTTTTATGACATTGAGAGTCAAACCATAAGGATGGGTAAAAAAAGAAAAAATAGTGGATTTAAGACCCCGGAGGGTTACTTTGAAGGCTTTACGGATGATCTTTTGAATAAAATGTCAAAAGAGGCTTCAAGTCTTCCTACTAAGGATGGATTTAAAGTTCCTGAAGGCTATTTTGATAATCTAAATAAAGAAGTTCTAGAGAAGGTAACTGAAAAGGAAACAAAAGTAATAAGTCTCAAAGCCTATAAGAAATACTTTTATGCAGCAGCTTCAGTAGCCGCAATTTTGATATTGGTGCTAAGTATTCAATGGAGAGATAAAAGTAGTTTTACTTTTGATGATCTGGCCAGAACCGACATTGAAATCTACCTTGAAGACAGCGACCTGGGATTGAGTAGTTACGAACTGGCGGAGGTACTTCTAACAGAAGAAATGGAAGTAAGTGATATTCTGAATAGTGAACTGGATGATGAAAACATCATAGATTACCTTGAGGATAATATTGATGAATTAAATTTAGAGATCGATGAATAATTTCGGCAAAATATGCGTGTTTACAGCGCTGTTTTTAACAGTTGCAATAGTGTCGGGACAAGGCAGGCCCGGAATGGACAAAATTAAAGCCTTGAAGGTTGCATTAATAACAGAAAGGGTAGGCCTTACAAGTAAGGAGGCTACAATGTTTTGGCCTGTTTACAATGAGCATGAGCAAGCACTAGCTCAAATTCGCAGAAAGGAACGCGTTGAAATAAGAAGCAAAATGGCCGATTTTGAGAACTTAAGCGAGAATGAGGCCAGTAAACTCTTAGATCAACTTATTGAGCTTGAACGAGAGAAACAAGAGCTTAATATATTATTCCTTTCAAATATTCGTGACGTTATTTCACCTAAGAAAACATTTCTTCTAATTAAGGCCGAAGAAGATTTTAAAAAACGTCTGTTGAAACAAATTCAGCAAAGGCGGCAAGGAGGAGGATAGATTATAGGAACATATTGAATAATTGAGGAAACCTTTTGGTTTCCTTTTTTGTTTATTAAACCAGGAATGAAACTAAATAGTTCCAAGATTCAACTAATATTATATCAATAAAATTTATGTTTTAATTAAACCTTTACTTTAATTGAAAGTCTTAGCTCTATAATCAATAAAAAAGAAGTTATGAAAAGTTTAAAACTATTTGCAATCATTGTTTTATTAGTTGGTGCAACTTCAACAGTAGCTGCTCAGCGCACCGTAAAGGTATATCCTAAACATGGTACTGTTGTTACAACATTATACCAACCGAGACTTATTGTGCATAAAAGAGTGAATTTTCATTTTTCCAAAGGTGTCTGGTACAAAGCAAGAGGAAGAAAATACGTTGTATGTGCAGCTCCTGTGGGAGTTAAAGTGAGACAACTTCCAATTGGAAATAAAGTGGTTGTATATGGTGGCAGGAAGTATTATACGTATAATGGAATTTTTTATAAGAAAAAAGGTCGTAACTATATAGTAGTTAATGTATAGTTAGTTTGGTTTTGATTTGGTTACCACGATAAGTGGTTAGTTTGTTGGTGATTAAAAAGGGAAGTACTTATACTTCCCTTTTTATTTAAAAGTAAGTTTGGCAATGCGATTTCTTCCTGCAGCATATGCGACCGTGTCATTCTGGAATCGTATAGTGTAGAACCCTTCGTTTGAAAGACCCCTCCAATTCATCCCCATATCATTGGAATATGAAATTCCTGTAAATCCTATGGCCACAATCTCTCGGCCTTGAGAATTAGGAACAAATTGGATACAACTCTTGTAGCCAGGTTCCTGATTATTGGCAATAAGCTGCCAGCTTTTACCTCCATCACGGCTGATCGCCTTATTAGCTAAACGTTTATCGGGATCTGTATAATCTCCACCAATCGCGATTCCCAAAGTGCTGTCGTAAAAATCCATCGAATAAATACCTTGAGTAGGTTTATCTCTAAGGATGGGGGTTTGTACAGCACTCCATGATAGACCTTTGTTATCAGTATAAAAAACACGCCCTTTAGTTGTTCCTATCCAGCCTTTATTTCCCTGAACGGCTATATTCGTATTACTGGCAGCAAAAGCTCCCTCTCCTTCAAGAGCTTCAGGCAATTCGGCACAAGAGATTTTGGTCCAGCTATATCCACCGTCTCTGGTTACAATAATGGAAAGACAATCTCCAACATTATCCCCAATAGCGATACCCTCTTTATCATTCCAAAAAGCCATTGCATCATAAAAAACGTTCTCTCCTTCTTCTGTGTATACCAATTCCATGCTTCCCTTATCGCCTGTTTTATATAACAGAGCAGGATTTGCAACGGAGAGCATAAAAAAATCTGCAGATGTATGTGCTATTGCTCTGAATTCCGGATAAATGCTATCGTGTTTTTGTCTATTGGTCCTAACTGTTTTGGTCTGCAGATCAATTGAACCAAAAACCCCCTTATTGGCAGCAAAACCTAAACTACCGCCCATTATTTCAATTGCTCTTATACTTAAGGAATCCTCATAAAGTACTTCAACTTTAACCTCTGTAAAATCAGGCCTTTTAACAGCTTGTTTGCAGGAATGAATTATAATTAAAGTGATGAATATGATAATATAGCGCATGTGTAAATGTAGGAATAAAACCGGGTTTTGAGTCGATAGAAAAAAACGATTATTCTGCCGTTGTATAGCACTATCTCTATAATTGAGACGGTATTTACTGATTTAAAAAATCAAAAAACCATGTTTAGTTGCTAAGGTCTAATTGATTGGTTAAAGATTAAAAGCAATACCTTTGCCTACTAAATTTTGCAGATGCGGTTACATAGAAATTTGGTGTTTGCAGTGGTAGACGCACTCAACCTAATATTTAATGAAGGAGAATATGCCGATAAGGTAGTGGAAAAAACTTTGAAGCACGACAAAAGATGGGGCTCGAGGGATAGAGGTTTTATAGCTGAAACCACTTATGATATAGTCCGTTGGAAACGACTTTATTCTGAAATTGCGGAGGTAAGTGCTCCATATTCCAGACCAAACTTATTTAGGTTGTTTGCAGTGTGGGCAGTACTTAGGGGTATTCAATTACCAGATTGGAAACAAATAGAGCACACTCCGACCAGGCGAATTAAAGGGAAATTCGATGAGCTTTCTAAAATCAGAAAATACAGAGAATCTATTCCAGACTGGATAGAGCAATTGGGTGTAAATTCCCTGGGAGAAGAGTTATGGACAAGGGAAATTGCATCCTTAAATCAACAAGCTCAGGTAATTCTCAGGACAAATACACTTAAAACATCTAAAAATAATTTAAAAAACATTCTTTTAGAAGAGGGCATTGAGACCGAAACTATTGAGGGCTATCCAGATGCCTTGAAATTAAAAGAGCGTACGAATGTTTTTAGGACAAAGGCATTCACTGAAGGCTTTTTCGAAGTGCAGGATGCCTCATCACAAAAGGTTGGGTATTTTACGCAGGTTGAACCGGGGCTACGTGTAATTGATGCCTGCGCCGGAGCCGGCGGTAAAACTTTACATTTGGCCGCTCTTATGAAAAATAAGGGGCAGCTTATCGCACTTGACATCTATGAAAATAAATTAAAAGAACTTAAGAGAAGAGCGAAAAGAGACGGGGCCCATAATGTAGAAACAAGAGTAATAAGCAGCAGTAAGGTTTACAAAAAATTATATGCAGGTGCAGATAGAGTGCTAATAGATGCTCCCTGTACAGGACTCGGCGTACTAAGACGCAATCCGGATGCCAAGTGGAAATTGCAGCCTGAATTTCTGGACAAGATTACCAAAGTACAACAAGAAATACTGAAAAATTACAGCAAGATGGTAAAAGAAGGGGGCAAACTTATATATGCTACTTGTTCTATTCTGCCAGAGGAGAATACAGAGCAAGTAAAACAATTTTTAGATTCTGATGAAGGAAAAGTATTCTCTATGGAAGAAGAGGTGAACATTTATGCTTCAGAAAGTGGATTTGATGGTTTCTATATGGCTCGAATGATTAGGAAGTAATGAACAATTCTATTTGAAAACTGTTAACTTTTCTCTTAAAAAAACCCATATTAATAATGTAAATTTGTGCTTTCGTAATCCTAATTTGTAATAAGTTCCATGATTCATTTCTTTGGAGACCTCAGCACTAAAGTTTTTGCAGTACAAACTGAACAAGAACTTTCAGAAAAAGACATTGAGAAACTTAGTTGGTTATTTGGGAATCAATCCAGAATAAATGTGGCGTCTATAGACGCCTTTTTTGTTGGACCCAGGGCCGCTATGATTACCCCCTGGAGTACTAATGCCACGGAAATAACACAGAATATGGGTGTTTTTGGAATTCTTAGAATAGAAGAATTTACCGCTGTGGATAAAAATTTTATAGATTTTGATCCAATGCTCTCACAAAAGTACCAAGAGCTAAATCAGGAGATTTATAGTATTGAGGTGGAACCTCATCCTATTCTTGAAATTGATAATATTTCTAAATATAATAAAGAAGAAGGATTGGCCCTGAACCCGGATGAAGTAGAATATCTCGAAGGATTATCAAAAAAAATAGGTCGGAAATTAACAGATTCTGAAGTCTTTGGATTCAGTCAGGTAAATTCTGAACATTGCAGGCACAAAATTTTTAACGGGACTTTTGTTATTGATGGCAAAGAAATGCCTTCCTCACTTTTCAAGCTGATAAAAAAAACAGCTAAGGAAAATCCAAATGAAATTGTGTCAGCATATAAAGACAATGTGGCTTTTGTAAAAGGCCCTAAGGTGGTTCAATTCGCTCCAAAAACTTCTGATAAACCAGACTACTATCAGGAAAGCGAATTTGAATCTGTAATTTCATTAAAAGCCGAAACCCACAACTTTCCAACTACGGTAGAGCCATTTAATGGGGCAGCCACCGGTTCTGGCGGTGAGATACGGGATAGATTGGCCGGAGGTAAAGGATCATTACCCATAGCAGGAACCGCCGTATACATGACCTCTTATTCACGCCTGGAGAAAAACAGGTCATGGGAGAATGGTATGGAGGAAAGACCATGGTTATACCAGACCCCAATGGATATTCTTATAAAAGCTTCCAATGGTGCATCCGATTTTGGTAACAAATTTGGTCAACCCCTAATAGCAGGATCTTTGTTGACCTTTGAGCACGAAGAACATTCCAGAAAATTAGGATATGATAAGGTTATTATGCTTGCCGGAGGTATTGGTTATGGCAAAGCAGACCAGGCCCTAAAAGGGACTCCTAAAAAAGGAGATAAAATAGTTATTCTTGGCGGTGATAATTACCGTATAGGAATGGGTGGTGCTGCCGTTTCAAGTGCTGATACCGGTGAATTTAGTTCTTCTATAGAATTAAATGCCGTACAACGATCTAACCCGGAAATGCAAAAACGCGCGGCTAATGCAATACGGGGCCTTGTGGAAAGCAAGGAGAATCCCATAGTTTCTATTCATGATCACGGTGCCGGGGGACATTTAAACTGTTTATCAGAATTAGTGGAAGAGACAGGAGGAAAAATTGATCTGGATAAGCTCCCCATTGGAGACCCTACTCTTTCTGCCAAGGAAATTATAGGGAATGAATCTCAGGAACGCATGGGGCTGGTAATGGGTCCCGAAAATATGGATTTTTTACATCGAATCGCCGATAGGGAACGCTCTCCTATTTATGATGTAGGAGATGTTACCGGAGACAATAGATTCACCTTTGAATCCGAAACAAAAGGAATCAAGCCAATGGACCTTGAACTTTCCGACATGTTTGGCAGCTCTCCAAAAACTATTATGGATGATATTACAGTCGACCGGAAATATCAGGAAACAGATTATAAAATAGAATTAGTTCACGACTACCTCGAACAAGTCCTTCAGCTCGAAGCCGTTGCCTGCAAAGACTGGTTAACAAATAAGGTAGACCGATGTGTTGGTGGCAAGGTTGCTAAACAACAGTGTGCCGGACCTTTGCAATTACCCCTGAATAATTGTGGTGTCATGGCATTGGATTTTAAGGGCCGGGAAGGTATTGCCACTTCTATTGGTCATTCCCCAATAAGCGGATTAATTGATCCGGTCGCAGGTAGTAGGAACAGTATTGCCGAGGCACTTTCAAATATTGTCTGGGCACCCCTAAAAGACGGCCTAAAATCGGTTGCTCTCTCAGCTAATTGGATGTGGCCATGCAGAAACGAAGGAGAAGATGCCAGATTATATGAAGCAGTTAAAGCCGTATCGGACTTTGCCATTGAACTTGGGATCAATGTCCCCACTGGCAAGGACTCATTATCCATGAAACAAAAATACAAGGGTGAAGAAGTTATTGCCCCGGGAACAGTAATAATTTCGGCAGGAGCAAATTGTACGGATATTACTAAGGTAGTAGAACCTGTATTTCAAATTAGTGCCGGAAGTATTTATTATGTCAACATTTCGCAGGATGCATATGAGTTAGGAGGATCTTCTTTTGCGCAAATCCTCAACAGAATTGGTGATAAAGCCCCTACAATCAAAGAATCGGCATATGTAATTAATGTATTTAACACACTTCAGGAATTGATAAAAGACGGACAAATTGTAGCCGGCCATGATGTCTCTTCAGGCGGATTGATAACCACACTTCTGGAAATGTGTTTTGCCGATGTTAATATGGGTGCTTCTTTGGATCTTTCACATCTGGATGAAAAAGATACTATAAAATTACTTTTTGCTGAAAATTCCGGACTGGTTTTTCAAGCCAAAGATGATTCGTTAGAATTAAAAATGCAGGAGGCTGGAATAGATTATAAGAAAATTGGGGAAGTTATCCAACAACCGGAATTGAAATTAAAAAATCAAGAAGTTGAAATAGGTTTGAATATTAACAGTTTAAGGGATATCTGGTATAAAACGTCCTATCTCTTAGACGAAAGACAAACCTCTAATAATCTTGCTAAATCAAGATATGAAAATTACAAAAAACAACCTCTGAATTTTAACTTTCCTGCATATTTTCAAAATCATCATCCTGAAAGAAATTCAGAAATTATAAAACGTCCGAAGGCAGCAATTTTAAGAGAAAAAGGCAGCAATTCTGAACGTGAAATGGCCAATGCAATGTACCTTGCCGGATTTGATGTCAAGGACGTCCACATGACCGATCTCATTTCGGGGAGGGAAACCCTGAAAGACATTCGGTTCATAGGTGCGGTAGGCGGATTCTCCAATTCTGATGTTTTGGGAAGTGCCAAGGGCTGGGCAGGTGCTTTTAAATATAACGAAAAAGCAAGGCAATCACTTCTAGACTTTTTTGACAGGACAGATACTTTATCAGTTGGAATATGCAACGGATGCCAACTTTTTATGGAACTAGGATTAGTGAATCCTGAACATGAAGTTCATGGGAAAATGACTTTTAACGATTCGCACAAGCATGAGAGCAGTTTCACCTCTGTGAAGATTGAAGAAAATAATTCGGTAATGCTTGCTTCTCTTTCAGGAACATCTCTTGGGGTGTGGATATCACATGGCGAAGGGAAATTTAGTCTTCCATTGACCGAAGAAAATTACGATATTGTTGCTAAATATGGTTATAGTGACTATCCCGCTAATCCCAATGGAAGTGATTTTAATACTGCTATGATGTGCGATAAAACAGGAAGGCATTTGGTGACCATGCCACATATAGAGCGTTCAATTTTTCCATGGAACTGGGCATATTACCCTAAGGATAGAAACGATCAAATATCTCCCTGGCTAGAGGCGTTTACTAACGCCAGAAAATGGATAGAAAACCAAAACGAAGTATCTTGATTATTCGCAGGGCCAAACAAAAGGACCTACCTGCCATTGTAGAACTCATAGCTAACGATGAATTAGGCAGGTTAAGAGAAAACTTCAAAACACCTTTACCTGAGCAGTACTTAAATGCATTTGACAAGGTTAATGCTGACCAAAATCAGGAATTAATGGTCATGTTAAACGAGACAGGGGATGTAATTGGCACTTTACAGCTTAGCTTTATTCAATATCTAACCTATCAGGGAGGTATAAGGGCACAAATAGAAGCTGTTAGAGTGCATGAGAATTACAGGAATAAAGGAATTGGACAGGAACTTATAAAATGGGCCATAGATCGTGCAGAAGAAAGAGGAGCACATGTAGTGCAGCTTACTACGGATAAAAAAAGAGATGCGGCCGTGAAATTTTATGAAAAACTGGGATTTATTGCATCCCATAAAGGAATGAAACTTCATTTGCTCTAAATAATCAACCGAACCTTTTAAGATTATATTTATTCTTAGATCGTATTCTCTTAACAAATTATTGGAAATTAAGGTCTTTTTTTAGTGATTCCGTATTAAATACCGTTACCTTTTCTTATTTTGCAATTACAATTCAGAAATTGAGTATGCAAGATATAACCCGTCTTTTTGATTTTCCTTATTACCAATTAGAAAAATTCGATCTTAAAAATTCCCTGATAACAAAATATAATGGGGAGTGGATTGCGACTTCTACCAGGGAGTATATAAATAAGGCAAATGCAGTGAGCAGGGCTTTACTAAAATTAGGTGTAAAACCCAATGACAAGATTGCGCTGATATCCATGACTAACCGAACAGAATGGAATATAATGGATATCGGTATTTTACAGCTAGGGGCCCAAAATGTGCCTATCTATCCCACTATTTCTGAAGAGGATTATGCATATGTGCTTAACCATGCAGAATGTGTTTATTGTTTTGTATCCTGCAGTGAGGTTTATGAGAAAGTCAAGGCGGTTAAGGAGAAAATTCCTTCCTTAAAAGAAATATACTCTTTTGATGAACTCGGGGAATGTAAGAACTGGAAAGAAATATTGCAACTAGGAAAAGACGAGTCAAACCAGACTGAAGTAGAAAAGCTTAAAGACTCGGTCAAACCGGAAGACCTGGCCACCTTAATTTATACTTCGGGCACCACGGGAAGGCCAAAAGGGGTTATGCTCTCCCATGATAACATAGTGAGTAATACCTTGGAAAGTTCGTCCAGATTACCCATTGCCGACGGTGCAGTTAAAGCCCTTAGTTTCTTGCCGGTTTGCCACATTTATGAACGGATGCTAATGTATTTGTATCAGTATAGAAGTGTATCTATCTATTTTGCCGAATCACTGGAAACGATTAGTGAAAATTTAAAAGAGGTTGAGCCGCATGTCATGACGGCTGTTCCAAGACTTATAGAAAAGGTCTATGATAAAATAATTGCAAAGGGTGCTGACTTAAAAGGTATTAAGAAATTCTTGTTTTTTTGGGCGGTAAAAGTGGGGCTTAGATATGAACCCTATGGCCAAAACGGTTGGTGGTATGAACAACAACTCAAACTGGCTCGTAAATTGATTTTTAGCAAATGGAAAGCAGGACTCGGGGGAAATCTTGATCTTATTGCATCGGGAAGTGCGGCCTTGCAACCCAGATTAGCCAGAATTTTTAATGCTGCAGAAATGGGTCTTATGGAAGGTTATGGACTAACGGAAACCTCTCCGGTTATCTCGGTAAATGACATGCGCAATAATGGTTTTAAGATAGGAACTGTGGGTAAACCTATAGGACGCACTGAAGTGAAGATTGAAGCTGATGGTGAGATTTGTATTAAAGGGCCTCAGGTAATGATGGGTTATTACAGAGATACGGTAAAAAGCGCTGAAGTATTAAAGGACGGATTTTTTCATACAGGTGATATTGGTGAAATAGACGCCGATGGTTTCCTCAAGATTACAGACCGAAAAAAGGAAATGTTCAAAACTTCCGGGGGCAAATATGTGGCACCTCAGGTATTGGAAAACCGATTTAAACAATCCAGATTTATCGAACAAATTATGGTTGTTGGCGAAGGTGAGAAAATGCCCGCTGCGCTGATCCAACCCAATTTTGAATTCTTAGCGGAATGGGCTCTTAGACACAATGTGGAACTGGGAACCAATGCCGAAACTGTTTTAAATTCGAAAGTCCTGGCAAGGTATCAGGAAGAAGTTGATCATGCCAATGAAAAATTCGCTAAATGGGAAAAAATTAAACAGTTTAGACTTACCCCGGATGTCTGGGGCGTTGACGGTGGCCACCTCACCCCTACTATGAAACTTCGCCGAAAGATTATTAAAGAAAAGTATATGACTCTCTATAATCAAATATATGAGCATTAATACTGGATGCTTCCTCTAAAGGGAATCAGCACTACTTCATTTGACCTAAATTTCTTTTTAAAATCAAAAGGCTATTCTTGTAAATTTATTATGCATGCATAATAAATTTTTATATCTTTGAGGTACAATTAAAGATTTTATGAAGGATATAACAATAGATTATGCCTTGCGTGCTACCTGGCAATCCGTTGCTAAAATGTATAATGAAGAAGCTAAACATTTTGGCACAACTATGGCTGTTGGTTTTACCCTGTTAAGCATAGATCCTAAAACCGGTACACCTTCTACATCCTTAGGCCCTAAAATGGGAATGGAAGCCACTAGCCTATCCCGCATACTAAAAAGTATGGAGGAAAAAGGGCTGATTCTTCGTAAGCCCAATCCGGATGATGGCCGAGGCGTTTTAATACATCTTACCCCTTTTGGTATTGAAAAGCGTATAGATTCAAAAGATGTTGTTTTAAGGTTTAATGATGTTGTTAAGCAAAATGTTGATGAAGGACAGCTGAACAACTTTTTTGAGGTTATGGAAACCATAAACAACCTTATTACTGAGAAAAAAATATATAGTAGGAATACAAAATTAAATAATCATCATCAATGAATAAGCATATTAAAAAGGTAGCTGTTATAGGTTCTGGTATAATGGGTAGCGGAATTGCATGTCACTTTGCAAATATTGGAGTTGAAGTCCTGTTACTGGATATTGTTCCCGGGGAACTTAATGAAAAGGAAAAATCAAAAGGACTTACACTTAAAGATAAAACCGTTAGAAATAGAATTGTAAATGATTCCTTGGCAGCGGCTTTAAAATCAAAGCCATCTCCCATTTATCATTCCGGTTTCGCCGGTAGAATTACTACTGGAAATCTTGAAGATGACATAGCGAAAGTAGGACAGGTAGATTGGATTATTGAAGTGGTAGTGGAACGCCTGGACATAAAGAAAATGGTATTTGAGAACCTCGAAAAGCATCGAAGTCCCGGAACACTTATAACGTCCAATACCTCTGGTATTCCCATTAAATTCATGAGTGAAGGTAGAAGCGATGATTTCCAGGAACATTTTTGTGGCACTCATTTCTTTAATCCCGCTCGTTATCTTAAACTTTTTGAAATCATTCCCGGGCCGAAAACGAATCAATCTGTGCTGGATTTTTTAAATGGTTATGGTGAAAAATTTCTTGGGAAAACATCTGTAATAGCAAAGGACACCCCTGCTTTTATAGGTAACAGAATTGGAATTTTTAGCATTCAGAGCTTATTTCATATGGTCAAAGAATTGGGACTCACTGTTGAAGAAGTAGATAAGCTAACGGGGCCTGTAATTGGTAGACCAAAATCTGCCACGTTCAGAACCGTAGATGTTGTAGGTCTGGACACTTTAGTACATGTGGCCAACGGTATCCATGAAAATTGTACGGATGATGAACAACATGAATTATTTCAATTACCGGAATTTATCCAGACCATGTCGGATAATAAATGGCTGGGGAGTAAAACAGGTCAGGGCTTTTATAAAAAGGTAAAGACCAAAGCCGGGAAAAGTGACATTCTTAGCCTGGATCTGGATACTATGGATTACAGACCAAAAAAGAGAGCGAATTTCGCCACATTGGAAATTACCAAACCCATAGATAAAGTTATTGATCGTTTCAAAGTTTTGGTAAATGGCAAGGATAAAGCCGGTGTTTTTTACCGCAAAAGCTTCGCTGCACTTTTTGCCTATGTTTCTCACCGCATCCCTGAAATAACAGATGAATTATATAAAATTGATGATGCCATGAAAGCCGGGTTTGGCTGGGAACACGGGCCTTTCCAAATATGGGATGCCATTGGTTTGGAAAATGGCTTGAAAATGATTGCAGAAGAGGGTCATAGTCCGGCAGCATGGATTAAGGAGCTTAAGGACTCAGGTGCCTCCTCATTCTATAGTATTAAAGAAGGAGCCACTTACTTTTATGATATTCCAAAGAAGACCATGGCTAAGGTACCCGGCCAGGATGCCTTTATTATTTTAGATAATATAAGAAAGTCTAATGAAGTATTTAAAAATAGTGGCGTTGTTATAGAAGACCTTGGTGATGGAATACTCAATGTAGAATTCCAATCTAAAATGAATACTATCGGCGGAGATGTATTGTCTGGTTTAAATAAAGCAGTAGACCTTGCTGAGAAGGATTTTCAAGGACTTGTTATTGGTAACCAGGCGGCTAACTTTTCCGTAGGAGCCAATATCGGAATGATATTCATGATGGCCGTAGAACAGGAATACGATGAATTGAATATGGCTATTAAATTCTTTCAGGATACAATGATGCGTATGCGTTATTCTTCTATCCCGACAGTCTCAGCTCCCCATGGAATGTGTTTGGGCGGTGGATGTGAGCTATCACTTCATGCAGATAAAGTTGTTGCAGCAGCTGAAACCTACATTGGTTTGGTTGAATTTGGAGTTGGAGTCATACCGGGTGGCGGTGGTTCTAAAGAAATGGCATTAAGGGCATCTGACATATTCAGAAAGAATGATGTAGAATTAAATGTGTTGCAGGAATATTTTCTGACTATTGGAATGGCCAAAGTGTCTACTTCGGCCTATGAAGCATATGACTTAGGTATCCTGCAAAAAGGAAAGGACATCGTTGTAGTAAATAAAGACCGTCAGATAGCAACAGCCAAGGCACAGGCGAAACTTTTAGCTGAAGGAGGTTATACCCAGCCTATCAAAAGAAAAGATGTAAAGGTTTTAGGGAAACAGGCCTTAGGCATGTTCCTGGTAGGTACAGATTCTATGGAAGCAGGTCACTACATTAGTGAACACGATAAAAAAATTGCAGATAAATTAGCTTATGTAATGGCCGGTGGAGATTTATCTGAAGCAAGTCTTGTGAGTGAGCAATACTTATTGGATTTGGAACGAGAAGCCTTTTTATCGCTCTGCACTGAGAGAAAGACATTGGAACGAATTCAGCACATGTTAAAAACTGGTAAACCACTTAGAAACTAAAAAAAATGAAAACAGCATATATCGTTAAGGCTTACAGAACAGCAGTTGGCAAAGCACCAAGAGGATTATTCCGTTTTAAAAGACCTGATGAACTGGCGGCAGAAACCATTGCTCATATGATGAAAGAATTGCCACAACTGGATAAAAAAAGAATCGATGATGTGATTGTAGGTAATGCAATGCCTGAAGCGGAACAAGGACTTAATATGGCTCGCCTGATATCCTTAATGGGATTAGAAATAGATGATGTTCCCGGTGTTACAGTAAACCGCTATTGCGCCTCTGGCCTGGAAACCATTGGTATCGCCACGGCTAAAATACAGTCAGGCATGGCCGATTGCATCATAGCCGGAGGAGCTGAAAGCATGAGTTATATCCCAATGGGAGGATATAAACCTACTCCCGATTATGAAGTCGCTAAGGAAGGACATGAAGATTATTACTGGGGAATGGGATTGACAGCAGAGGCTGTTGCAAAACAATTTAAGGTTTCAAGAGAAGATCAGGATGAATTTGCATACAACTCACATATGAAAGCCCTTAAGGCGCAAAAAGAGAACAGGTTCCAGGATCAGATAGTGCCTATTGAAGTAGAACACACTTTTGTCAATTCTGCAGGCAAGAAAGAAACAAATACATATACGGTTAATAAAGATGAAGGGCCAAGAGCAGATACTTCTAAAGAAGTTCTTGCCAAATTAAGACCTGTATTTGCGGCAAATGGTAGTGTTACTGCAGGTAATTCTTCACAAATGAGTGATGGTGCAGCTTTTGTAATGGTGATGAGTGAGGAAATGGTTAAGGAGTTAAAGTTAGAACCAATTGCCCGTCTGGTTAATTATGCGGCTGCCGGTGTAGAACCGCGCATCATGGGAATAGGCCCGGTAAAAGCAATTCCAAAGGCATTAAAACAGGCAGGTTTAAATCAGGAGGATATTTCATTAATAGAACTTAATGAAGCCTTTGCTTCCCAATCTCTTGCAGTTATTAGGGAATTAGGCCTTAATCAGGATATAGTCAATGTTAATGGCGGCGCCATAGCCCTTGGGCATCCCCTGGGTTGTACCGGAGCCAAGCTTTCTGTCCAATTATTTGATGAAATGCGCAAGCGAGACATGAAAGGTAAATACGGAATGGTAACCATGTGTGTAGGTACAGGCCAGGGTGCAGCTGGCATCTACGAGTTTTTAAATTAATATCAATTAAAGAAATATAAAATGAGTACGGAAACAATTAACAAAGATATCTTACGTGGTGGCCAGTTTTTGGTTAAAAAAACAAATTGTGAAGATGTTTTTACGCTTGAAGATCTGACCGAAGAGCAAAAAATGATGCGTGAAAGCACCAAGGATTTTGTAGATCGTGAACTGTGGGCGCATTGGGAAAGATTTGAAAAAAAGGATTATGCCTTTACCGAAGAGTGCATGCGCAAAGCCGGAGAATTAGGCCTGTTGAGTGTTGCTGTTCCTGAGGCCTATGGGGGTCTGGGCATGGGATTCGTTTCCACGATGTTGGTATGTGATTATATTTCTGGCGCTACAGGTTCATTTAGTACGGCTTTTGGAGCGCATACCGGAATAGGAACTATGCCAATCACCCTTTACGGAACAGAAGAGCAAAAAAAGAAATATGTACCCAAACTTGCATCAGGTGAATGGTTCGGAGCCTACTGTCTTACCGAACCCGGTGCGGGTTCAGATGCGAATTCCGGAAAAACCAAGGCTGTATTATCCAAAGATGGAAAGCACTATCATATTAGCGGGCAAAAAATGTGGATTTCCAATGCAGGCTTCTGTAAATTATTTATTGTTTTTGCCAGAATAGAAGACGATAAAAACATTACGGGCTTTATCGTTGAAAATGATCCTTCTAATGGTATTACCATGGGAGATGAAGAAAAAAAATTAGGTATTCACTCATCCTCCACCCGCCAGGTATTTTTTAGCGATACCAAGGTCCCTGTTGAAAATATGTTGTCTGAGCGGGGGAATGGATTTAAGATTGCAATGAACGCTTTGAATATTGGAAGAATTAAGTTAGCTGCAGCTTGTCTTGAAGCTCAAAGGAGAGTGCTGGGTGAGGCGGTTAATTACGCCAACGAAAGGATTCAATTTAAAACTCCAATCATAAATTTCGGTGCTATCAAAGCAAAGATTGCGCAAATGGCTACGAATGCCTATGCGGGAGAATCTGCCTGTTATAGGGCTGCTAAGAATATTGAAGACAGGATAGCCATTCGTGTTGCTGAAGGTAATTCACATCAGGAAGCCGAACTAAAAGGTGTTGAGGAGTATGCCATAGAATGTTCTATACTAAAGGTGTCAGTATCTGAAGACGTTCAACAAACAACAGATGAAGGTATCCAGATCTTTGGCGGAATGGGTTTTAGCGCAGATACCCCAATGGAATCAGCCTGGAGGGATGCCCGTATAGCACGTATTTATGAAGGAACTAATGAAATAAACAGGATGTTAGCGGTTGGCATGCTTGTGAAAAAAGCAATGAAAGGCCATGTAGATTTATTGGGCCCGGCAACTAAGGTGGCTGATGAACTTATGGGAATACCTTCATTTGATACTCCTGATTATTCCAAGCTCTTTTCAGAAGAAAACGATATGATAGCGCGACTGAAGAAGGTGTTTCTTATGGTTGCCGGAAGTGCAGTACAAAAGTTTGGCACTGATCTGGAAAAACACCAGCAGGTGTTATTGGCTGCATCAGACATATTAATAGAAATATATATGGCCGAATCTACCATCCTTAGAACTGAAAAAAATGCCCAAAGAACTGGAGAAGAGAACCAGGCTACACAAATTGCAATGTCCAGGCTGTATTTATACAATGCGGTAGATATAGTGATTCAAAAAGGCAAGGAAGCAATAGTTTCATTTACAGATGGTGATGAACAACGTATGATGCTTATGGGATTAAAACGATTTACTAAGTACACTAATCAGCCTAATGTTGCGTCGCTCCGAATGCAAATTGCGGAAAAGGTGGCTTCAGATAATGCCTATAGTTTTGATTAATTCAGTTCAATTTATTTGAAATAGAAAAACCGCTCAATTGAGCGGTTTTTTATTTTTAGAATCTTCTGAAATAGCTTTTTGTTTAATTCTGTGAATTCAGAACACCATAGTTAGCCGAATAGTTTAACATCTGCTCTTCGAAACTCGCAGGCTGAACAATTTCAACTTCAATAATCTCACCTTCTGCACTAGCAGTTGGGACCAGTACAGGATTAACAAATCCGCTATAGGGAGCAGACTTAAATTGGGCATTTCTATCTAACACTTCCGCGTGTAATGCCTGATCTACTTTAACTCCATAACCTTCCACCAATTCCTGAGCAGCTTTAAAATCACCTTCAGACTTAATCCTTTGAGTTTCGCTTAATAATTCTCCAAATAATTCACGTAATTCCTCGTAGTCATTGATATTGTAATATGTCTTACCGTCCCTGGTTATTTTTTCTATGACATTGTTAGGCTTACCTTTTTCAAATACCCAGGCTGATACCCATTGTCTGTTCACCATATGATCCTCTTCCACATCATCTCCTAATTCTAATCTTACCAATTGGGTCATCAGACCATTTCTTATATATTCATCGTATGAGGCTTTAGACGTTTCTTCCCAGTTTTCTACCAGACCCAATTCCTCTAGTTTAGGATCCATAACAAAATACAGTCCTACCAGATCTGCTCTGCCTTCTTCTATTGTAGATCGATAATTTTTTAAGGTTTCCTTAGGTTGCCCAACACCCGGATTTATTTGACCCGAAGCATGACCAATTACTTCGTGCAATGCGGTATGTAATTTATCCGCCAGTTTACCGTATTTTTCTTCAAACCTGATTTCCTCTTCATCATTGGCAAACTCTTTTAATCTGCCACTGCCTCCGGCATTACTATAAGCATCAACTATATTTCCTAATGACACAGACTTACTGCCATGGTCACGGCGGATCCAATTATTATTTGGGAGATTCACACCGATAGGAGTACTTGGGGACGCATCACCCGCCTCTCCGGCAACATTAACCGTCTTATAGGAAACACCAACTACATTCTCCTTTTTATGCTCTTCCATTAAGGGAGAATTATCTTCAAACCATTGCGCATTTTCTGAGAGTACAGCCATTTTTTTTGACATATCAAAATCGTTTATCTCAACTATGCTCTCGTAAGATCCCCTATAACCCTTAGGATCATTATAAACTTCTATAAAGCCATTTATCCAATCAATATTTCCTTGAGTGGAAGTCGCCCATTCTATAGAGTACATATCCCATACATCTAGACTGCCTGTTTTGTAATAGTCTATCAGTAATCCTAAAGTCTTGGCTTGTTTTTCGTTTTCCGCCACAGTCTTAGCTTCTTCCAGCCATTTGATTATTTCGTCTATAGCAGTACCATACAAACCTCCCGATTTCCATACCTTCTCCACCAATTTGCCGTTCTCCTTTACCAGAGTAGAATTCAAGCCAGTTTCTATTGGACGACCCTCAGGGCCTTTATATGCCGTTTTATAAAATTCATCCACATCGGCATCGGTGATATCTGGAGAATAAAAATTAACCGCTGAAGAGGCCACATTATCAACTCCTTTTTTCTTGTTCACCTTTTTACTATCCATTTCATTAAAAATAACCTCAAAGGCCTCTCCCTCAAATTCCGTATTTGTTTCTGCAAGTAAATAATTTAAATATTCTTTAGAAAAACCGGGCTTTATTTTATCGTTGGAATAGTGATGATGAATTCCACTGGAGAACCATACTCGTTTTAAATACACTTCAAATGAGGTCCAGTCATTGGTCGATTTATCACCCGCAAAGGTGGTGTAAATGTTTTCTAATGCCTCCCTTACTTCGAGATTATGCCTGTAATTCTGATCCCATATTATGTCACGACCGGCCAAACCAGCCTGCGTTAAAAAATAAACCAATTTTTTTTCTTTCAAGGTTAATTCCTCAAAACCGGGAACCTGATAACGTAATACTCTCAGGTCTGCGAACTGATCTACTACGTATTCAAATTCTTTTGCTGTGATTAACGCAGTCTCCTCTGGCATTACTTTTTCCTTACAAGACCATAATACTAATACGACAAGAAAACTACTAACAACATGTTTCAATTTCATGATTTTATACCTTTTAATTTAATCTTACAAATCTACGAAACATTACCGATTTGTTATACTTGTTAGAGACAAGTTTCTATGTCTGATATTCATTTTCTTAACTTGTGAATTATAAATGGTAGGCTTGTTTAACAAAAACTAACTTTCTAATTTTAAAGCATGGACAAAGAACTTTTAAAAGCTGCTTATTCTCCGGAGGATTTTAGAGAAAACGGGCATCAATTAGTAGATATTTTAGCCGATCATCTGAATAAAACCAGGAATAAAACTTCATCCAAGGTTATCAATTGGGAAATACCCTCGGAACAATACAAATTCTGGAATAACTTTCTATTAAATGGAAAACCATCCGACTTGAATAATGAAATCCTTAAGCGGAGCATACACCTGCATCATCCTCATTATATGGGACATCAGATAAGTCCGGTTGCACCAGTTACCGGCTTAACAAGTTTATTAAATGCGATACTCAACAATGGAATGGGCATCTATGAAATGGGAATGGCCCCAACTGCGATGGAGCGTGTTGTAGTTGAACAATTATGTAAGGAAATTGGATACGATAAAAAGTCCGATGGATTTTTAACGTCAGGTGGTACATTAGCAAATCTCACAGCGCTCCTAAGTGCCCGTAATAAAAGAGCCGGGAATGATGTATGGGAAAATGGCATGTCCAATAAATTGGCCATAATGGTATCGGAGGAAGCACATTACTGCATAGACAGAGCTGTCAGAATCATGGGATTAGGGGAAAAAGGAATTGTAAAAATACCTGTTGGCGAAAATTTTGCTTTAAACACAGCGCTCTTAGAAGAATCCTACAACAAGACTATTCAGGAAGGGTATGAAATTATAGCTATTGTAGGAAGTGCGCCTTCAACCGCTACCGGGATTTACGAAGACCTGGATGCTATTGGAGATTTTGCCTTGGAGAAAGGAATTTGGTTCCATATTGATGCAGCACATGGCGGCGGAGCTATATATTCTTCAAAATACAAGACATTGCTAAAGGGAATGAAGAAGGCTGACTCTATTGTTATAGATGGACACAAAATGATGATGATGCCCTCAATTACAACGGCTTTGTTGTTTAAGGAAGGTCAGGACTCGCATAATACTTTTAGGCAAAAAGCAGACTATTTACTACAGGAGTCGCAGGAGGAAGATTGGTATAATCTTGCAAAGCGAACTTTTGAATGCACCAAATATATGATGAGCCTTCATTGGTATACCTTACTTAAAATTTATGGTAAAGAATTATTTGATGAGTTCGTCACAACGCTTTATGATCTGGGACAAAAGTTTGGTGAGATATTAGAAAAAGATCCATTCTTTGAAATAGCAGTAAAACCAATGTCAAATATCATTTGTTTCAGATTTATGAATAAAGACAAGGATCTTCACAGCCTGAATATGATCAATGCAAAAGTTCGTCAAAAACTCCTTGAAGAAGGTAATTTCTATATTGTGCAAACAAAAATTAAAGGAATTATTTACCTAAGGGCTACTATTATGAATCCATTCACAAATGAAAAACACTTTAAGGAATTGCTCGAAAATATTAAAAGAAAAGCTATTCTTTTATTAAATGTATAATTCATCTAACTCAAAAGGACATAAGGCCTTTCTTCCCGGTTAATTGTTAACGCATAGACTCCAATACTTTCTCCTCACTGTCCTTGTTAGCAAAATTAACCGCACATTCTATTAAGGCCAAATGCGAGTAAGCCTGTGGGAAATTCCCCAGTAACCTTTTTGTTTTGAAATCAATATCTTCACTAAAAAGCCCTAAATGATTACTATAGCTCAATAACTTATCAAAAAGCTGTTGTGCCCTTTCTTCTTCTCCTATCTTAAACAGGCTGTTTATAAACCAGAATGTACAAATAGTAAATGAGGATGAAGGTAAACCAAAATCGTCCTTATTCTTATATCTGTAAAGCAATCCATCATTGCTTAACTCTTTTTCTATTGCCAATACTGTGCTTACATATTTAGGGTCCTTTGCATTGATAAATCCATAAGACTCCATCAATAAGACAGAGGCATCTAAGTGGGTAGATCCATAAGACTGCGTAAAGGCGTTCACTTCACTGTTCCAGGAATTCGAATAAATATCTTCTTTTATTTCCTGTTCTAATTTTACCCATTTTTCAAGTTTCCGGGTTTTCTTTAATATCCTGGCAACTTTTATTGCCCGGTCTATTGCCACCCAACAAAGTACTTTAGAAAAAGTGAAATGTTTATCTTCTGTTCTCAACTCCCAAATCCCCTTATCAGCCTCTTTCCAATGCCTTGATACTATCCAGACAATGCCTTTTGTTATACCCCATAATTCTTCTCCATTCTCCATATTAGTGCTAAATTTGACCAATTGGGCGTGAATTACATCCATTAGAATACCATATATATCATTTTGCTTTTGCTCATAAGCAGCATTACCTACGCGCACCGGTTTGGAGCCTTTATATCCACTTAAGTGATCAAGAGTCTCCTCAGTTAGGTTTTTTTCCTTATTAATGCCGTACATTATCTGGAGTTTCTCATCTTTATCCGGAATAAGATCAATAATAAACTGGAGATACCTCCGGGCGACGTTCTTATGTCCTAATTGAGCCATAACTTTAATAACCATTGAAGCATCCCTAATCCAACAAAACCGATAATCCCAATTTCTAACTTCCCCAATAGTCTCGGGTAAAGAAGTTGTGGCAGCCGCCAGAACAGCACCAGTTTTGTCATAACTCAATAGTTTAAGAGTTATGGCGCTTCTTGTAATTTCCTTATTATATTGATTGTATGTTGGTGTTCTATTGGTCCAGTTTAACCAATAGACTTTGGTGTTTTCAAGATCTAAATAAATTTTCCTTGTAGTGGGTTGTAATATCTTTTCGTTATACCCCAATAGAAAGTATCCATTTTTTGTGACCTCGAGCTCCCGTCCATCCATAACTGCATTTTTGTTGAATGAAGTATATAAAAAGACTGTATCAAATTTTTCGTTGTCAGTAAGGCTAACAATAAAGTTCTTTTTTACATAAGACCGGGTCTCCCCGAGGGCATACTCCAGTTTTGGGTCATAGAGCACTTTAAATCTGGGCTTCCCTTTTATGTGTCTCACATGGCGAGCTAATTCGGGTGGTGCATGATAATTCCCATTTTCTGCATAATACCTTGGCATAAAATCGTGCAGTTCAAACGTATTGTCTCCATCAGAATACCTGGTAATCAGGACAGCTGTATTTTTCTTATATCGCTGGCTTATTGAGTACTCTTCCGAAACATGAATTTCAAAACTTCCCCCAATTTTATCATCCAGTATCTTTGCAAAAACCGATGACGAGTCAAATTCAGGTAAACAACACCACTCAAGCGAACCTGTTTTGGAAATTAATGCTGCACTCCTGCAATTTCCGATAATACCATAATCTAAATTGTCCATAATTGAATTATCCGCTAAAAGTTCCTTATTAATTGTTATTGCACTGCAATTTGACGAAATTTAGAAAAATAAAAATCAATTCCCCGTAATTTTATACAATACATGAGCAAAACTATCATAATCTCAAATAGACTCCCCGTTCAATTGCAAATTAGCAATGGTAACATTAATGCAATACCAAGTGTTGGAGGTTTGGCTACTGGTATGAAATCGGTTCATTCTGGTGGAGATAGCCTTTGGATTGGATGGAGTGGCCTAACAGATGAGGAAATTCCAACGAAACTGGCCGCCAAAATAGATAAAGCACTTGCAGAACATGGTTCTTCCAAGGTTAACCTCAATGAGGAGGAAGTAAACGGATTTTATTTTGGATTCAGCAATCGTACGGTCTGGCCCCTATTTCATTATTTTTTAGAATATGCAGAATTTGAATTAGATAGCTGGCTGACCTATAAGTCGGTCAACCAAAAATTTGCCGATGCAATAATAGAAAAGGCTGGTGAAGATGATACAATTTGGATACATGATTACCAATTGATGCTGGTGCCAAAAATGGTTAGAGATAAGCGCCCCAATTTGTCAATTGGATTCTTTCTGCATATTCCTTTTCCATCATATGAGATTTTCCGGACATTACCATGGCGTGAAGAGGTACTGGAAGGTTTATTAGGATCAGATTTGATAGGCTTTCACACCTATGATTATGAACGTCACTTTTTAAGTTCTGTGAGAAGGTTATTGGGTGCTGAAGTTAGTTTTAATGATATCTATGTTGATAACAGAATTGTAAAAGCAGATTCCTTTCCAATGGGAATAGACTATAAAAAATTTAGTGATGCAGCCAAAACACATCAGCAGAATAGTGAAGCGCAGCAATCTGATCTACAACGCAGGCTCGATCTTCATAAAAAATCAAGTCCGGATGCTAAGTTAATTGTATCTATTGATCGTCTGGATTATAGCAAAGGTATAGCCAAGCGTTTACATGCATTTAAATACTTTCTGGATAAATACCCCGAATACAAAGAAAAGATCAGGCTCATAATTTTAGCGGTTCCGTCACGCTCCAATGTCCCACAATATCAACTTTTAAAAAAGGAGATTGATGAGCTTGTAGGACGAATTAATGGTGAATTATCTACGGTTAGCTGGACACCCATTTGGTATTTTTACAGATCGCTTCCTTTTGAGAATTTAATTGATTTATACACTTCGAGTGATATTGCCTGGTTGACCCCCATCCGGGACGGAATGAATCTGGTTGCTAAAGAATATATTGCGACAAGAACAGATAAAACCGGGGTTCTTATTTTGAGCGAAATGGCTGGTTCTGCCAATGAAATGAATGAAGCTTTACTTATTAATCCAAATAATTTTGAGCAGATTGCCGATGCCTTAGTCATGGCTATAAATATGCCTGAATTAGAACAGCAAAGAAGAAATACGATACTTCAAAAGCGTCTTGAACGCTATAATGTTGAAAAATGGGCCAATGATTTTATGAACTCATTACAGACACAAAAAGACATGGATACGGCCATTGTTTCAAAACGCCTTACTGAAACCCTGTTAAAAAGCGTACTTCAAGATTACCATAAAGCTAAAAAACGGCTATTTTTCATTGACTATGATGGTACGTTAACCGGTTTTAAAATTGATCCACAAAAAGCAAGTCCGGATAAAGAGTTATATAATTTGCTAGACCAACTAAACAAAAAGGAAGGCAACGATATCTATTTAATTAGCGGGCGAGATAAAGAAACTTTTTCTCGCTGGTTTTTGCCCAAAAAGTATAATATGATAGTGGAGCATGGGGTTTGGATTTCAGAACAAGGTGAAGAATTTAAAATGCTGGAAAATGTTAAAAAAGACTGGATGGAAAAAATATATCCGGTATTGGAATCATTTGTAGACAGAACCCCCGGCTCCTTTATAGAAGAAAAGAATTATTCCCTGGCTTGGCATTATAGAAATACCGACCCTGACTTTGGAGCCAATAGGGCCACTGAATTGAATACAGTACTAACGAGTCTTATTGGTAATGATGATATAAGCGTACTTAGCGGCAACAAAGTAATGGAAATTAAGAGTAGTAATGTTAATAAAGGCAGGGCAGCTATGCGGGTAGCGGCACAGAAGGATTATGACTTTATTTTTGCCATTGGGGATGATTGGACAGATGAATTTATGTTTCAGGAACTTCCTGAAGAGTCAGTGACTATTAAAGTAGGGATGCAAAATACCCAAGCTAAATATTATATTGAAAGTGTTTCGCGAGTACGAAGTATATTGAAAAATTTTATTTAGTGTTAATAATACGTTTTAGGTCTTATTTTACCTGTCATGTAGTATTGAAAACATGGAAGTAATAATTTGATAAAACTGACATTTACTTTTATATCTATTCCATATGTCGTTTTAGGACAAAAAGCAGATGTATCTTTTCTGATTGAATTTTAGATTTAACATTATTAGGATAGCTAATTTGTAAAAATTCCTGATCCTAGTCGTATTTTAGTTGAATATATTGGAAACTAATCCCTCCTAAGTTAAATAGTCAATGAAAATATTTTCTATTTTTTTACTATTGGTCTCAGCTTTTACCTATTCTCAAAGTGATTCTCGCTTATATGGGATCATTGATAATGTTTCATCTGATCGTTTAAGAAATGATGTAACAACCCTAACGAACTTTGGGACCAGACATACACTAAGTGATACGACTTCAGCGACGAGAGGGATTGGTGCAGCCAGACGCTGGATAAAAAATGAATTTGAAAAAATTTCCGATAATTGTAATAGCTGTCTGGAAGTGTTTTACCAAAGAGATTTAGTAAAAGAAGGTGAGAACGAACGTATTGTCCACGATGTTTGGGTTGTGAATGTTGTGGCTATCCAACGCGGCAGTAAGTACCCTAATAAGTTTATTATTATGAGTGGTGATATTGATTCCAGGGTTAGTGATCCTACTAATTTTACCTCAGATTCCCCTGGCGCAAATGACAATGCCAGCGGTATGGCCGGTGCCATTGAAGCAGCCAGAGTACTAAGCAAATACAACTTTGAAAGTAGTATTATTTATGCAGGATTATCGGGTGAAGAGCAAGGACTTTTCGGAGGAAAAGGTCTCGCTGCTTATGCCAAGCAAAAAGGATGGGAAATATTGGGAATATTGAACAATGATATGATTGGAAATATAAGCGGTGTAGACGGGGTAGTGAGCAATCGCGATTTTAGAATCTTTTCAGAACCCGTACCTCCCACAGAAACAGAACAACAGCGTAAAGCAAGAAGATTCTATGGGGGAGAAGTAGATGGAATATCCCGGCAATTAGCAAGATATGTTTATAAAACAACTAAAATGTATATGCCGGAAATGAATCCTATACTAATTTACAGACTGGATCGTTTTGGTAGAGGAGGACACCACAGACCATTTAATGATGCCGGTTTTGCAGGTATCAGGATAATGGAAGCCCATGAAAATTATACCCAGCAACATCAGGATATCAGAATGGAAAATGGAATAGCCTACGGCGATGTATTGAAACATGTGAATTTTGAGTATGCGAAAAAACTTACGGCCGTTAACGCTATAAATTTAGCATCAATTGCCTCTGCACCCTCTGCTCCGGAAGAAGTACAAATAGGAGGTATAGTACAAGCTTCGGTAAAATTAAAATGGAGCAAGTCGGAAGGAGCTACTGGATACAAAATTTACTGGCGTAATACCACATCACCTACATGGGATCACAGTCGTTATGTTGGAGATATGAATTCCTTCACATTAGATGGGATAGTCATTGATAATTTCTTTTTTGGTGTTGCGGCTGTTGGAGCAAATGGACATGAAAGTATTATTGTATTTCCAAATCGAATTTTTAGAGAATAAGAAAACATTATGTATAGAAGAAACCTACCCCGAGTCTTTATCTTCATCATTTTGCTTGCACCTTTCTTGAATTCCTGCGAATCAGTGAAAGAAACAGACAAGGAAGCTATAAACAAGCTTTATTTGCCCGATTTAAACCTGCTCTATGAAGATTATGATGAACTAGATAGCACAGGGGCGTACAATACTTTTGCATATAAATTGGTAAATGCCAATAGAGATCTGAAGTCTTCAGAATTATACGTAGAAGCGGCATCGTTATATGCTCAGGCCGGGCAATCAGATTCTGTAGCTATTTTATTGCATAAAGCCATAGATAATGGCATGGCCAACCCAAAAATAATCTCCAAACTGCGTGGTGTAAAAATTTATAAGGATAAGCCTCTATGGCAAGACCTTCAAATAAGATTAGACTCCATACAACTGCAACTTCAGGATGTTTCTCACTACAGCATGGAAATAGGTTCAATGAATCTTTTTTGGGACTATTTTGATAGAGCTTCGAAAGATACTGCCAACGCTAAAGATATATTTAAAGAATTTATTTTTAAAGGACCAAGAGAGTTACGTGATTTTTATGTAGTTCGATACATAAATTTGAACAATATGTATGGGCAAATGATTAATGCCTCACCTGATTACTTCCAGTACTTAAAAAATCAGTTTAATGCGGATAGCATAAACACATTAAAATCGAAAACTGCCGGATGGATGCGAAGTTTTAAAAATATTTATCCAAAAGCCGTTTTTCCAAAGGTATTTGTGGTACCGGGTATTTTAAACTCTGGTGGAACAGCGACCGAAATGGGAATGTTTGTAGGAGGTGATATGTATGGCAAATCTGACGAAATGCCCACTGCTGGCTTAACCATTTGGCAAAAGGAAGCTATCATGAAGATTTCAGACCTTCCGGGACTTACGATACATGAATTAATGCACTTTCAACAAAATTATCAGGATACTGAAAATAATGAAACAGTGTTAGCCCAGGTTATTAGTGAAGGTGTATGTGATTTTCTGGTGGAATTATGTTCAGGGGAAGAATTAAAGAATTCCAATCTTATGTATCTTAGTGATGAAAAAAATGAGCTGAGAATAATGAATGACCTAAAAAACGATTTGTTTTCCGAGGACAATTCCAAATGGCTGTATAATGGAGGTGCAATTAACGACAGGCCTCATGATCTGGGATATACGGTAGGATACCTGATTTCTAAATCATATTACCAGCTTGCTCCAGATAAGCAGAAGGCCGTATTTGAACTTTTAAATACAGATGACTTTTTATCTATTCTTAAGGAAAGTGATTATGCTTTTCTCCTGGAAAAGGACCTTTAATTCATTGATTCTTATATTATAAAAGCAAATATCATATACGTGCCATTCTCCCTTTAAGTAATATTAGTATATGAGTAGAAAAAAGTAAAGTAGAAATAAAAACTGCTACAACTAAAAGGGCCTTTATAAAATAGCCATTGAAAATAACTATTGCTTATAAACTTTTTAAAATGAATAGATTTTTACTTCTTGCTATCTTACTTCTCATAGTTTTGCCTCTATACTGCCAGGCACCACTTTTTACTGCGCAAGACACCCTTAGGGGAAGTATTACTGCTGAAAGGGCATGGTGGGATTTGAATTATTACGACCTCGACATTGAAGTTAATACGGAGGAGAAATCTATTTCAGGAATCAATACCATCAGATACAAAGTATTGAGTGAAAATCAGGTTATTCAAATAGACCTGCAATCCCCGCTAGTTATAACAAAAATAACTCAGGACGGTAATGATCTTATTTTTAATTCCATAGGCAATGCACATTGGGTAACTCTTTTAAAACCACAGAAAACAGGAGAATATAATGAACTAATTGTGTCCTATTCCGGTAGTCCGCAAGAAGCTATTAATGCCCCATGGGATGGAGGGTTCTCCTGGAGTACAGATCAAAATGGCAAACCATTTGTAGCTACTTCCTGTCAGGGTCTGGGCGCTAGTGTCTGGTGGCCCAACAAAGATCACATGTATGATGAAGTGGATAGTATGGCCATAAGCGTAACTGTGCCCAAAGATCTTATGAATATTTCCAATGGCCGATTAAGAGAAATTGAAGAAGGTGAGAATTCTAATACTTACCATTGGTTTGTAGCCAATCCTATTAATAATTACGGGGTAAACGTAAACATAGGCGATTATGTCTATTTTGGAGAAACTTATAATGGAGAAAATGGACCGTTGAGCATGGATTATTATGTGTTAAGAGATAACCTGGTTAGAGCCGAAAAACAATTTAAACAAGCAGGCTTGATGATGGAAGCCTTTGAATATTGGTTTGGCCCCTACCCTTTCTATGAAGATGGATATAAATTGGTAGAAGTCCCTTATCTGGGGATGGAACACCAGAGCTCGGTAACCTATGGAAATAAGTACCAGAATGGATATCTTGGAACTGACCTTTCGGGGAGTGGCTGGGGATTAAAATTCGATTTTATTATTATTCATGAATCCGGTCATGAATGGTTCGCCAATAATATTACCTATAAAGATATTGCGGATATGTGGATTCATGAAAGTTTTACGGCCTATTCCGAAAATCTCTATCTGGATTATTATTTTGGTCCTGAAGCTTCAGCAGAATATGTTATTGGGACCCGAAGCAGAATTCGGAACGACAGGCCTATTATTGGGGTATATGGAGTTAATTATAAAGGATCTGGGGATATGTATTACAAAGGAGCAAATATGCTACATACACTTCGGCAACTCCTGGAAGACGATGAAAAATGGAGGCAAATTCTGCGTGGATTAAATAAAGAATTCTATCATCAAACCGTCACAACACAACAAATTGAAAATTACCTCAGCGAACAAACAAAAATAGATCTCACTGCATTTTTCAATCAATATTTACGTACAACGAAAATTCCGGTTTTGGAATTCAGCCTTAAGGATAACAAAATTAGATTCAGGTATACAAATGTTGTAAAGGACTTTGATATGCCCGTAAGAATCAAAGTTAACGATCGGGAGCAATGGATTTTTCCCAAGGCTGATTGGAAAACCGAAAACTTGAATTCTAAGGGCGCAACTCAAGTTCTGGTAGATGAGAATTTTTATATTTTGGTAAAAAAACTATCTGATTAAATCCTTTGAAATCTATATAAAAAAACAGAGTTAAGAATATACCATCCGAGGCCCTTAAACATATTTCAAAATCCAGCCCGGACTTAAAAAATCTGTCCTCCAATGACTAAATAAACGGTCTTTATCTCCTTCAAATCGATGTTTCCAGTGCCAACCAAGCTTGTTTTGAGGAAATCATTAACAAACTCCTTCCATCAACTAGATATACTTTAGGTTAAATATTAGTAGATTTAACGCTATTTTTGTCATATTGCCTTTACTTCATATTAAGCCAGCGTGCAATCGTTATTAATATCTACAGAGGTAGCAGGCATAATTACAATGTCCAAATTACCCAAAGAACATCAATTTATAGACCTTTCAGACTATGGCAGGCCCATTGCACGGGTCATAGCAAATTCTTTAAAAAATACCGCTTTTACTCCCATCCATCTAACTATCGGATTTGTAATTTCGGGTCTTCTTGCAATCCTATGTATTCTTAATCATCATTACTGGGCCACTGCATTCTTTCTAATATTAAAATCAATTTTAGATGCGGCTGATGGAGAATTAGCCCGAATTAAAAATCAGCCCTCTTATACAGGAAGGTATTTAGATTCTGTTTCAGATATAATCCTTAATCTAATGATCCTGATTACAATTTGGTATGTTACTGACGGATCGATAGCGTATACCATCCTGGCTTTTATTGGACTTCAGCTACAGGGAACACTTTATAATTACTATTATGTTATTCTGAGGAAAAAGTACAATGGTGATACTACCAGCAGGATCTTTGAGGACAAAGCACCAAAAGCCATGAAAGGGGAGAAACAGGGCACCGTTAATTTCCTTTTTGGACTTTACAGCATCTTATATGGACTATTTGATAGGATAATTTATGGATTAGACCGTAGGGCTGTGGCAAGTCAAAATCTTCCGAACTGGTTTATGACAGCTGTTTCTACTTTTGGACTTGGATTTCAACTTTTAATAATAGGTATTATGCTTATATGTAATCTGGAATCCTATATAATTCCGTTTTTCATTGGTTATTCCCTATTCATTTTTTTATTTATTTTAATTCGAAGGATACTAAATCGGTAATTATCTTTATTTTCAACACTCAATCTTCATTAATACAGCCGTAGATGAAAAAGTTGTTTATTCTATTATTTTTTACTGTAGCGACTAATCAAGCTCAGGAAACAGGAGAAGATAAATTAGGTGCATGGTATATGTATTTTGGTGCCAATAAAGTTTCAGAGCGATTTAGCATTCATTCGGAAGCTCAGTTCAGATATTATGAAACAACAAGTAATTTCAATCAATTGCTACTTAGAATTGGCCTCAACTACCATATTAGTTCTGAAGCGATTGCTACTTTTGGTTATGGCTACATTGAAACCAATACTAGTTTTGAAGACATCCCTAACGAAAATAAGTTGCTGGAAAATAGAATTTTTGAACAATTTATTCTCAAAAACAAAGTTTGGAAACTATTATTTGAACATAGGTTTCGCTTCGAACAACGCTTTTTGAATTCAGGGACGTCTTCTGACACCCAGCATAGAGCGAGGTATAGATTACAAATCACACTTCCACTTAGCAATACTTTTTTCCTCAACTTCTACGATGAGATTTTTTTGAATCTTCAGGATGACATTTTTGCACAGAACAGACTATATGCGGCTCTGGGGATAAATATTGTTAAAAATTTAAGTTTGCAGTTAGGGTATTTGAAAAACCACTTTAATACTGCTAATTTCGATCGCTTGCAGTTTGGCGTTTTTTACAACCCGGATTTAAGCCGAAAAAAGATTGAAGTAAAATAACCCATTCTTACTATGGCGTCATTGGTATAGTTACATTCCAAAAACAAAAACAACTTACAGTTATGGAATATCCATAATGAAGGCCTAAGACCTAAACTTAAGAATATTCAAATTGCTCGACCTTAATGAGTTATTGCGATATTTTACATAAACTAATCCAATAATTGCAATTTCAATCTGTAAGAAAGTTTAGTACCTTTCATTCGACTATCAATTAATTAAAAAGCAATATGAGCCTACAAAAAATAAGTTTTCATAATAAGTCGGGTCAGAAATTGGTGGGAAGATTAGAGTTACCTGCAAATCGACTACCACATAATTATGTGCTATTTGCCCACTGTTTTACTTGTAACAAAAACCTGTTAGCGATAAAAAATATAAGTAAATCACTTACTTCCAGTGGTTTTGGTGTTTTACGTTTTGATTTCACTGGTCTGGGCGAAAGTGAGGGAGACTTTGCAGACACTAATTTCTCAGGGAATGTCGAAGATATGATAGCTGCAGCAGAATATCTGGGTAGCAATCATAAAGCACCAAGCCTTTTAATAGGACATTCTCTTGGGGGAGCAGCAGTGCTCCTGGCGGCATCAGAAATAGCTTCGGTAAAGGCAATAGCAACCATTGCAGCACCTTCCAATCCTGTTCATGTAAAACATTTACTCAAGAGTAATATTGAAGAAATAAACTTAAAAGGGAAGGCCCGGGTTAATTTAGGCGGACGAGATTTTACTATTAAAAAACAATTTCTGGAAGATTTGGAAAACAGGACTCTTCCACATACAGTTAAAGAATTACGCAAACCAATTTTGATTTTGCATTCACCACAAGATCAAACTGTTGCTATTAAAAATGCAGAAGAAATTTATATTGCCGCACATCACCCAAAAAGCTTTATTTCTTTAGATGGAGCTGATCACCTCCTTTCAGATAAAAAAGATTCATCCTATGCAGGTAAAGTAATATCGGGTTGGGCACAGCGTTACCTCGAAATTCCAAAGGATAAAAACATAAATACCGAACACCAGGTAGTAGCCAGCCTGGACGCGGATGAAGGATTTTCTACATCAATGAAAGTAGGGAATCATTACATGATAGCTGATGAACCGGAAGAATTTGGTGGTAATGATTTTGGCCCTTCACCGTATGAGTTAGTTTCTGCAGGTTTGTCGGCTTGCACGGCAATGACTATTCATATGTATGTTAAACGAAAAGGATGGGGCCTCAAAAATGTGGAAGTGCACACCTCATATAGCAAATCACATGCAGAGGACTGCCTGGATTGTGAGTCTCCCGGGGCCAAAATAGATACTTTTCACAGGGAACTAAAACTAACTGGTAATATTGATGATAAACAGACTCAGCGTATCCTGGAAATAGCAAATAAATGTCCGGTTCACAAAACCCTGCATAGTGAGACACAGGTGATCACTAAGATAATTGACTAAAATAAGTAATCGTTTTTTAAAGATTTTCCCATGGTAAAAAGAAGCGTTATCAATGATCCAAGGAGAAAAAAAAGGATGATCCACGCATTGAAGAATCCAATTGCCAGTGTAGTAACCTTAATTAAAAGAAAGCAATCCGGAGGTTTTATTCAAATCATTATATGTATTGTTTTGACTTACCAGTGAATATTCCGTAACTTCCGTATGTAACATAAAACGAAAAACAAATGAAGAAAATACGCATACTCGCACTAAGTATGGTTCTTGTACTTGCATATAATTGTAAAGATGGTAAAAAGACTGAAAAAGAGGGTGATGCTGCTACGGACGTGCAGGCAGAAAAAATTATAGAGGAAATAGATGTAAAGGTTATAAAATTTTCCATGGAACCTAAGAGTGACAGTAATGTTCAGGGTGAAGTGGTATTCACAGAAGAAAACGGAATGGTAAGGATGAAAGCAACATTAAGTGGACTTAGTCCAGGAGAACACGCCATTCATATTCATGAAAAGGCAGATTGTTCTTCTGATGATGGCAAGTCTTCCGGTGGGCATTGGAACCCTACGCATGAGCCGCATGGCAAATGGGGCGTAACTGAGGGGTATCATAAAGGTGATATTGGTAATTTTACTGCAGATGCAGATGGCAATGGTGTTGTTGAATTTAGCACTGATCAATGGTGTATAGGTTGCGAAGATGCAAATATGAACATATTGGGTAAAGCCGTAATTGTACATCAGGGAGTTGATGACTTTACGTCTCAACCAAGTGGTGCAGCAGGCGCCAGAGTAAGTTGTACCGGAATTATTGAATAGAAAACCTGTAATGCAATTAAAAAATGGCTGCTAAATTAGCAGCCATTTTTAGTTTTAAGAGGTCTATCCGTTTATGGTTTTTTCAGTAAAAGTCGAGCAGTATTGGCAGTCATAAATTAATAAATTTTGACTTCCTAATACTTTTAAAATTTGAATTATTAATGATTCAATTATCTACCCTGATTTTTTCTCAAGGAATAATGGGCTTTAAAAACTTTAAACAAAAGAAATGACATCACTATAAACCAAACGGAAAAAATAAAGTATTCCATAACGAGGTTGATTTGGGTTAAATTCTCGAAAACGTACTAATAAATAAATTCAGATTTCTGTAATACTTGGGGCATTGCAGAAATGCTCTGATAGCATTTAAACGTTAAACATAGGCATTTCATCTATAATTTCCTAAAAAAAAGTTAAAAAAAACCAAAATATTAAATACTTTCAACTCTGATTAATTTCAATTTTTCAAATCCTTTTGCCATAGACAAAAAAATAAAATTAACTTGTGAACTGTTATCCCCGCACTATTTCCCTTTTTAATAATATGGGCAATAAAGGGAATGTCCTATATTTTGTTTTACTTTGAATTTTTAAAAGACTAAACCAATGAACCCATCTGCATCCGGTTGGATTGACAAATTCGGGTACGATGTAAAAGATAATCTTGAAGCTTTTGTTGATTTCAGGGATCTTTACGGGGGACTTAAAACGTCCGGTTTTGTCTATGGTCTAAATATCAAGATTCCGCGTTTTATTAGTCCTGAGCATACTTTGTCTGAGGATGAAAAGGCAAAGATTAACCTGCTTACTGCCTTATTCTTTACTTTTAAATTAGAACATAACAACTCAAATTTTGACGATTTTCTAAAAAAAATATTTCAATTTTATAAGGAACTTAATATCAGTAATATTTCTTTCCTCAATAAAATCCTTACCGGTAGTAAAACCTCCAAACAACTTGAAAAACTGATTGACTCCAGGGTTTACCTGGGCGATAATGTATTTAGTAAAACCTTCAACAGAATTATTACAAACTCACTATTATTTATTGATGTTCTTACATTTAAATATTACCTGAACGGAGGCAAAAATATTAGGGAACACGCTCAAACGCTGGAATACCTGACCATAAATGTTACCTCACATGCATTAAACTCCAAAGAGAAAAACAAAACGGATGAGCGTTTAGCTCAACTTTTTGCTTCTTCAATGACTTTTATTGATGGTGAAAAACAAGAATTTGATGGTTCATACAGAGCACAATTATTGGATAACTCAGCAATCTGGGAAAATCATTATTTTCTGGATGTGGCATGTCTTACAGTTTGGGAAGATAAAACACTTGAATATCAGGAATCCGAATTTATCTTTGGTATTGGCAAAGATCTTGGTTTTGAGAGAAAAGAGATTTCCCGATCATTGGAGGAAATTACTTCCTTCTTTGAAAAAAATTCTGCAAATATTCCTTTTCTGAAAGACCCCAACATGGCAATTCAATTTTATGATAGCATGTCAAAAGTGGTCAATAAACTAATTTTAAGAAATAATAAAAGACTTCAAAAAGAATTATCAGAGAGTAAAGAATTGATGCAACTACTTTCCAAGTCCACGGTCAAGGACCTCAGTCCGGCAGAAAAGAAAAAAGTTCAAAATCAGCTTATAGATATTTTTAAAAGCATACCATCGCTGGCTATATTTTTATTGCCCGGAGGAGCAGTTTTATTACCAATTTTTATTAAATTAATCCCTAAATTACTGCCCTCTGCTTTTGATGACAACAGAGTGGATAAAAAGTCTTAAAAAGCCACAAAAAACTAACTATAAGAAAAATCTATAGTTATACTTATATACTTATATATCAGGTCTTTAATGCTTATCATTCCAACCATAACTTAAAATCTCTAACCCTTTCCCTACTAACGATTATTTCCTGCTCATTATAGTGATTTAATTTGATTATCAGGCGAGAATTGGTGTATGAAATAATGTCTTTTATATGATTGATATTGACATAGAACTTTCTGCTTACTCTAAAGAATATTTGTGGTGATAATTCATTTTCAAGGTTTTCTAATGTCGTATCCAGAAGATAGTTTCTTCCTTCTTTCGTTGCAGCATATGTACCTTTATTTTCGCTATAGAAACATTCAATTTCATCGGCATTGATAATTTTCAGATGCTGTCCAAGTCTAATAGTAAATCTTTTTTTATATTCTCTTTCAAGGGGGTTGACCAGTAACTTTTTTATATCCTCAAAATCCAGACTTATTTGATCATGATTCGGTTTCAGGTTTTGATATTTTCTAACTGCACTCTCCAACTCTTCATCGTCAATTGGTTTTAGAAGATAATCTATACTGTTAAGTTTAAATGCCTGTAATGCATATTCATCATAAGCCGTGGTAAAAATAATAGCACTATTAATCTCAACCAGATCAAAAATTTCAAAGGATAAGCCATCCGACAATTGAATATCGAGAAAAATCAAATCCGGATGCTCATTGTTCTGAAACCATTCCACAGCCTCTTCCACAGAATGAAGCATGGTAGACACATTAACATTAAGTTCAGTGAGCAACCTCGCTAGTCTCCTTGCGGCGGGTTTTTCGTCTTCAATTATCAATACATTCATGCCAATAATTTAATCAATTGCTATTGTTTTCAAAATAATCGAATACTTTACTAAAATGCTTTTACTATTTGAATTTATCAGCTTCACGTTTGTCTTTTTCAATATATTTCTGAATTTGGCGCTCTTCCCATTCTTTTCCAAATAGCGGGTTATAATTAAATACGTGCGCCCCGTGAAATGCCAGTCCTATTCCCCAGAATATCAAGGTAAAAAACGTAGGAAATTGCCAGAAACTTTCTCCTTCACCCATAGTGCTTATATAAACATTCACAAGAATAAAAGAGTTGATCACAATATAAACGGCTAAATGTATATAAAATCCTTTAATCTTTTCCACTCTTTTCTTAGCTCTTTCGAGCTTATTATTATTTTCAATATCCATTAGTATTGTATTTATTATAATTTTTTAAAAATAGTTTACTCCCATCTGTTTTTATGTTCATCTTCCCGCATGATCTCCTTTATCTTACGCTCTTCCCAGTCCTTTCCAAAAAATGGGTTTAAGTTAAATATTCCGATAGCGTGAAAAATAATACCTATTCCCCATCCGAATGCTGCCCATAAAAACCACATATAACTCCACTGATTATTCCAGTAGTTAATTAATGCCAGGAATGAGATCACCAGTACATAGGATACTAAATTTCCATAAAATTTCTTTAAGCCATCCACGCGTTCTTTTGCTCTCAGGTATTTATTTTCTTTGTTAAAATCTTCCATGATATATTTGTTAATAGTTATTTATTTTTTAGTGTGGTCCTAAAAATGGTCAACTTAGGGAATCGGTTTCAAAGAAGTTTAAAAACCTTCCTTATTTATTAATTCCTGTATTTTTCTTTGCTCCCATACCTTCCCCCACAAAGGATTAATTCCATAGGCAGCCATACCTGTAACTACCATGCCAAAGCCCCAGCCAAGAGCCGGAAAAACCGCCCAGGAAAAGCTGGTGGTCTCATAATTTATCCATATAAGAATAGGGATAACTATGCAGTATAAAATACTACTGGCATAAAACTCCTTAATAGCCTTTACCTGTTCCTTTGCCCTTAAAAAACTGGTAACTCTTCTATTGTTTTCCACGATTCCTGTTTTGTAAATGATTCTGATATTAATTACAATTCAAAATTGCGATATGTAAGACAACTTTCTAAATTTAAGTTTCTCAATCGTATTATTAAACGGATGAATTGTAATTTTAAATTGAACTAATCCCTTCCTAAAACTTATCATTATCCATTAATTCTTTTATCTTCTTTTCCTCCCAGTTCTTCCCCCATAAAGGATTATAACCATACGCCTCCATTCCGTGCATTAAAAGTCCAAAACCCCATCCCAGTGCTGGAAAGATTGCCCATGGAAAACTTGTTGACTTAAAATTTAACCAAATCAAAAAAGGGATTACAATGCAATATGCAGTAAGATTTCCATAGAATCCCTTAATTGACTCAACTCGTTCTTTAGCTTTCTGATATCTCTTATCACTGATATAGATTTGCTGAGATTCCCTCATACTAACCATCTTCGTAAGCATGGGCAATAAGATTGTAAAATCCTTCGAGGTCTTTATAATTTCAACTTCTTTGTCCGAAAGGATACTATACCGTTGTTGAATATTCCTGAGTCCTACCCCACTACTCTTCTTGACCACCTGTTTCTCTTGCAGATTATTCTGAATAACAAGTGATTCGCCGTCTTCGAAAACCTTAATATGCAAAGGTCTTGTGCTGGTAGCAACGTTGTGTTTAACCGCATTTTCCAGCAAAAGTTGCAGAGATAGCGGCACTATCTTAGCTTCGGGATTACTGCACTTTTCCGGAATATCAAAGACGATACTGTCTTCAAATCTCATTTTTAGTAATCGTATATATGTTTTTGCAAACTGAAGTTCCTCGTCAACGGTTACCAGGTCCTTGTTTTTTTGTTCCAGAACGTACCTGTATACTTTAGATAAAGAGGTAGTGAATTTTTGAGCCTGATCAGGATCCTCCTCAATTAAACTTGTAAGAACATTAAGACTATTAAATAAAAAATGAGGGTCTAGCTGATTTTTTAAAGCATCGAACTTTGCGGAAGCTGTCCCGGCAATTATCTTTTGTTCCTTGACTTTTTTATCCTGTAAAGCCCTGTAAAAGTAAAACGCATGAAAAAAGACAGTAAATACAATGGTGATTAATAGTGCTATTAGGTAATGGATAGCCCTTTCTCCAGAGAGAAATTCCTCCCAACTGGCGCCTTCGAACCCCATCCTAATCAATATTCTTATAAAAAGAATACCAAACATGGTTAGAACTATTCCACCAACGGCTCCTATAACCAGTCTGTACCTGCCATATTTTTTCCAAACAACCCGATGATTTAAATAATCAAAAAAAGAACTGTTAATAATGGTCAGTATCACTGAATAAAATAAATTATGACCTACACGTATGAAAAATTCTCTATCAAATTGAACTGAACCATTTGCAAAGAATTCAATACCAACAAAAATTACAGATAAGACCAGCCCAATAATTACGCCCACTAAAAATGTCTTAAACAGATATCTCATTATTTAAAGCCTTAATTATTTATTAACTTTCTGATTTTCACACTTATTGAGGATCATTACAGCTCTTTCTTTTCCCCAGTTGGGATAAAAAGGTCCTTCAGGTTTAAAGTTAGTAAAAAGTTCTAATGACCGCGCCACGTCTTTACAATATGGTGTGGTATCCTTTCCAAAGTATTTAGCAGAACCCATGTCCCACTCAGCCTTAGACAAAACCACTCTGGGATTATCAGGGGCCAGGGCTAATGCTTTTATATAAATAGCAGTGTTCTTTGCTGAAAGGGTCATGCCATAGGTGGCGCCATCAAAAGCTATCCAAGCTGTATGGATCAATGCCTGCTGTATCAGAATTTCCGGGTTTTCTGGCGATATGGTCTTGGCAAGATCAATAGATTCCTGAGCTTTTTCCAGCTGTTGGCTTATCTTTTCTTTATCTGTTTCGCCAAACGAGCGCAAAGTATTTAGCTGAGCAACGTAATAATATGGCAACCAATTATCCAATTCGGCGATCGCGATGCGTTCAAAAAGATTGGATGCTTCTGTTGTCTTTTCCTCTCCCCAAAGGGCAAATGCCTGTTGCATGCCTTTGGTATATTTATCCTGGCCGAATACAGATAGGCCTATAAAAAAAGATATTAGCAATAAAGTGTTTTTCATTTTTAGGAGTTTTAAAGGTTAATAGTTCAAAAATGGTCCAAAACCCGTTCCGAAATAAAAAAGACTTCCTGAACTGTAGATTTTTAATGACTAATTGTAATTTAGAGCTTCCTTTGGTGAAGAATAAGTAACGGAAGACCTATGTATATACCACAACACTATAAAAATGAAAATCTTAAAGAAGTTAAGGAATTCATTATTAATAATTCCTTTGGTATTTTAATAAATCATATGAACGGTAAACCCTGGGCCACTCATATCCCATTAGAATTAGATAAGGACGCCAATGGGAAAGACATCCTGGTAGGTCATATTGCAAAAGCTAATCCACAATGGAAATATTTTACCGAAGGCACTGAAGTACTTTGTATTTTTAACGGACCACATAGTTACGTTTCTTCATCCTGGTATGTAGAAGAAGAAGTTCCTACCTGGAATTATATTGCAGTACATGTCTACGGATTATTAAAAATTCAGGACAACAAGGCGCTGATGACTTCTCTTCATAAACTGGTAGATAAATATGAGCGAAAATCAGAAAATCCCATATCCCTGAATAATTTGTCCAAGAATACTCTCAGGCAAGTTAAAGGCGTTGTAGGTTTTGAGATTGAAATCAAGGAAATACAGGCAGCTTATAAGCTTTCACAAGGACGTGAACAGGATCATCCCAGAATAATTGAGGAGTTAGCAAAACGAGACCCCAATGGTGGACATGCCATAGTAGAAGCCATGAAAAAATCAAATAAAAAACTTAAATAAGAGAGTTTGTAGTAGAAGAATGCTACTCTTTTTAACTTTAAATGGTATGTAATCTTCCCAGCAGAAATTCCTTATATGACTTGCTTATTGGAATAACCTTCCTGTCTATCTCCAGATGACTATCGGCTACAATATCCAACTTGCATATGTTAACGATAAATGACCTGTGAACACGTATAAAACAGCTGTCTCTTAATTCATTTTCAATTGTTTTTAAAGTGCTTACAACCAAATATTTACCTATTTCGGTTATAATATTACAATAGTTTCGTTCGGCCTCAATATAAAGAATTTGGTCTAATAATACTTTAACCATTTTCCCATTATGCCTGACAAAAATCCGATCTGATA
This sequence comes from uncultured Eudoraea sp., assembly GCF_947260015.1. Lineage (GTDB taxonomy): Bacteria > Bacteroidota > Bacteroidia > Flavobacteriales > Flavobacteriaceae > Eudoraea. The sequence continues at coordinate 87,837 of NZ_CAMYOM010000002.1, forward strand.
AAACCTCCAAATTATTTTGGCCCAGGTATTGTTTTAAACTTCCGTTATCCTTTATTTTCTCAACAACCAGTGAAATCGTCCGCTGAAGATTTAATTTGTTAAACGGTTTGGAAATAAAAGCATAAGGTTGCGTTTCTTTTGCCCTTGAAAAAGTGCCGTCATCATTATTGGCAGTTAAATATATTATGGGTATTTCATTTTGCAGATGAATAGCAATAGCTGCATCTATGCCATCTATAGCACCTTTAAGATTTATATCCATCAAAATGATATCAGGTTTATTTTGGTTTGCATTACTAATTGCGTCTTCACCCCGGGACACAATTCCAATGACTTCGTAACCTAACTTTGTTAATTGTAATGAAAGATTCGCTGCGATAATCATATCGTCTTCCACTATTAAAATTCTAATTAACTTATCCATATTTAAGCTGCTTTATGGTTTTGAAATTCAAAAGAAACTGCCGTTCCCTTCTTAACACTTAAGGACATTTTGCCTTCCAATTGCCTGGTAAGTAATTCAATTAATTGAGTGCCAAAGCCTGTACCCTCCATCTTATCATAGAAGTTTTTACCTATACCATTATCTGACACTTCTAAATGTAACTGATTCCCTGATTCTATAAGACTAATCTTTATAAATCCTTTACGATTATCCGGAAAAGCATATTTTAAGGCATTGGTAAACAACTCATTCACAATCAGACCAATTGGAATTGCGGTATCAACATCCAATTCCAGCTCCTTCATCTCACATTCAATATGTATTCTTTCTGATGCCCCGTAAATATCTACAATATAATCTCCCAGGCTCTTGAAATATTCCTTCATTTCTATAGATGAAAAACTTTGACCCTGATAAAGTTTTTGGTGAACCATACTCATACTATGAACCCGAAGTTGGCTTTTATGCATAGCGTCGGCCACCTTAGTATCTCCTACTTGTTCGGATTGCAGAGATAATAAACTGGATACAACTTCCAAATTATTTTTTACACGATGGTGTATTTCTTTTAGTAAAAATTCTTTTTCGTCATTTTGTTTTTTAAGCAATATGTTTTTCTTCTTATTGGTTTGTATGGTATTGTATAAAAGTATTAAAATTAAGAGCAATAGCCCTCCGATAAGAATCATTAGCGTCTGAGTTGATCTTTGCTTTTTAATTTGATTTTCTTGTACTATAATAGTACTCTCTTTTTGAGCAACGTCAAACTCTGTAAGTAATAATGAAATATGCTGATCTGCTTCTGCTGTAAATATCTCCTTTTTAAGCTTATCATATTCTGCATAGGCCTGATAGGCTTCCCGATAATTGTGATTACCGGCATAGGCCTTACCCAATGCTTCATAGGCCTGACTAAGATAAAAATCATCTCCAAAATCAGCTGTGGCAATGTCAATACTTCTCTCAAGACTCTCGATCGCCGAAATGTATTTTCCTTGTAGATTTTGTGATTTACCTATAGATAACCAGGAACGCATTAACATAAAGTTATTATCCAGCAATTGCCCATATTTTACAGCATTTTCACCTGCAAGATCTGCGGCATCAAAATCGTTAAGATAGGCCTTCAGATATACCATAGAAATATATACATCGCATAAATTATTATAAAAGCCATATCGCTCCCCAATTGCTATAGAATGTTCATAATAATTAAGAGCTTCTTCATGTTTATCCAGTGCCAGATAACAATTCCCAACTACATATAATGTAAAATCATAATCCAGGTCGTTTAATCCTCGTTCCTCAAAAAGAGTTAAGGCCTTTTGGCCATATTCCAAAGCTTTTTCATAGCGTGATTGTTTCCAGAATAAATTGCTTAAATCACTAAAAGCAACGGCCATTGCCCTTTTATCCTTTAATTGATCTGCTAATATCAGGGTTTCCATAGCAATATCGGCTGCTTTATCTAGTTTGCCCTGTCTTTCATATACATATCCCAACTGAGTATAGACCAATGGCAGGTCTTTTTCCAAAACTTTTTTCATTGCGGATTCTAAAGCAAATCTGGCACTATCCAGTTTTTCCATCCTTAAAAGAATAGCTCCCTCCGTAATTTGGAACCTTCCTTCCCATAAGGTATCTTTTTTATCACGGGTTAGTTGCAAACCTTCCTTTGTAAAATTTAAGGCTTTTATTAAATTCCTGGTATGCCAGTAATAGGCAAGGTCGTTGAGAATATTGAACCGGATTGTATCTATCTTGCTAAAGGGGTAGGAGCTCTCAAGAATGTCGAGATAGGAGATTCCAAAATTATCTGTATCAACAAATACTCTATTGTAAGAATTTTCGCTATCAAAGTTTACAATTTGGGCCTGAAGAGGTTTAGGGCTCAAAAATGAGCAAATGAAGAAAATCAATACCGTTAAAAATCGGCTTACCATGATAATTTATAAATAATCGAAGGGGGACGGTAATTTCTAAATATACAAATTTTAACATAATAATTGCTTCGCTAAGTGAAAATATACATTCGGACAGTAAATAGGGCTATTCGTCCATACCTGCTTTTATTTTTGCCATTATATATCGTCTTTAGCTAACCGCATAGGTATAATGAACGCTTATCGGGTAATCTGTGTGGAAAATTATGTCCAAATCTGTCATTCATATTTTTATTTTACTAGTTGTAATTACAGCATGCAAGACAGAGAACAAAAGTGAAGAATTGTCCATGAACGACAAGCTTTCCAATAATTTAAATGTATTTATTGATTCGTGCTGGAATGACCAAAATGTCTCCGAATTGAATGAACTAGTTTCGAAGAATTTTGTTAGAATGCTCAATGGTATCAAAGTGGCAGGGAATGAAAATGAAATGGCGGCTCATATGAATGTATTTTTTACAGGATTTCCTGACCTAAAAATTCAATATAGTGATGCGCATATTGAAGGCAATAAAATATTTATGAACTGGGAATGTACCGGAAGTAATACCGGCGTGTTTGGTGAAATGCGGGCTACGGGTAAAAAAGTTAAGATTCAGGGAATTTCCCACCTTTATTTCACGGAAGAAGGGAAATTATATAAGGAAGACGTGTATTATAACGAACTAGATCTGCTGCAACAACTGGGTTATACCCTTACATCACCTGTGCTTGAATAATTTAAATCCAATTTATTAATTAGTTTCACAAAAATTGAATCAACAATGAGAACTTTAATGACAAGAGTAACAAGTTTATTTTTACTATTAGTTACCGGGGCGATAGGACTTGCCCAGGAAAGTAATACCCAGGCATATTGGGTACATGAGGATGTAGTTAAACCCTCTAAGGTAGCCGACTACGAATCCGTTTGCAAAGAATTAACGGATAACCTAAAAAAACATGACATTCAGGAAATTAGTACCATAGTTACCAATACACAAGATGACCGGTATTTATGGGTATCGCCTATTACCAGTATGGCGGATATTGATAAACCCGTTTTTGCATCACTTAGAGAAAAAATGGGTCCGCAGACTTTTGAAAATATTTTTAATAGAATGGACGAATGTTATGATATTGAACAAGATTATATCATACATTTAGACAAGGCACTGTCGTACATGCCAGAAGGCATAACACAAACACCTGAAGGTGAAAATTATCGAAAATTCTTCTATTTTCATATAACGCCGTCAAACAGGTCTGTGGTCAAAAAGAACATGGAAGCCATAACTAATTTATTTGCTAGTAAGGGTTCTAAATTCTATTACAGGGTTTACAAAAGTGGATTCGGTACCAGGGGTGAGTTTTATATGGTAGCTGCCGCTGCAAAAAACAGTACTGACTATAGTGCTAAAGTAACCGCAAACAATGAACTTTTAGGTGATGAGTGGCCTAAATTATACAACGAACTAAGAAGTAATTTGCTGAAATTTGAAGTATTTACAGGAAGAATGAGACCGGATATGGCATATAGTCCATCCAAATAAATATTAACTATAACCCCCAATAGTCCAAAACTATTGGGGTTTTTACTATACACCAATCATTAAATTTTAAAAAATGAAAAAAATTCTATTATTGTTCTTAGCAGCAGTGTTTTTTATAAGCTGTAAAAATGTCGAACCAAAATATTTCTCTTCGTCTCCTGAAATAGATGAAGTTAAGGCTCTTGTGAAGGATTATAACGCAGGAGATTGGACCGCCTGGATGACTCATTACGCAGATACGGCAAAAATACAACATAACACACTCGAAGATTCTACACCAGCCGAATTATTAGAAGGGCTTAAAGATTTGCTTGCCGGTACATCTAGTTATGGATTTACAGACAAGGATATATTCTATGAAATGGTGATTGATGATGACAATGAAAAATGGGTAAATTTCTGGGGTACCTGGGAAGGAACCATCGCGGCCAATAACCAGAAACTTATTATACCGGTTCATCTTACTGCACAGTTTGTCGACGGTAAAATTGTGGAAGAACATGGCTACTATGATTTATCTGAATACATGGCGATCCTACTGGAAATTGAGGCAGAGATGATAGTGGAGGAAGAAGTTATGGAAGAATAATCTATAAATATAAATTAACTATAAATGAAAAAAATATTTTTGATAGGACTTGCTGCGACTCTTTTTATAGCATGTGAGCAAAAAGCTGAAAGGTACAGTACATCAGGGCCCGAGGTAGATTTAGTAAAAGGACTACTGGCCGATTACGAAAATGGGGATTGGGAAAGCTGGCAGGAAAAATACGCAGATACGGCAAAAGTTTACTACAATCAATGGGATAATTATGCGACTGTGGCTGAATCTATGGAAGGGCATAAACAGAATATTGAATTATTAAGTTCATATAAATTTGCTGATGATGTCATTTATGAAAAAATAGTAAGCGATAGTGGGAATACATGGATTAATTTCTGGGGGAAATGGGAAGGTACCCTTAAGGAAAATAATAAAGTAATTGAATTACCAGTGCATCTCTCCGTACGGGTTTTAGACGGGAAAGTGGTGCAGGAAAATGGTTTTTGGGATAACTCCATTATACAAACGGCCCTCCAGGAAATTGAGGAGATGAAAAATGCACCTGAAATTGAAAAAACCATTATGGCCAACCATGATAAAATGGTTGAAGCCTGGAACAATAATGATGCTGAAGCCTTTATGGCAATTTCAGCGGCTAATGTCATCAGGAACTCCAATGGCACACGGCAAGCCAACAATCAGTCAGAATATACAGACATGATGAAACAATTCCATATCGGTTTCCCGGATTTCAAAGTAAGTCTGGACAGTTATTTTCTTAAAGGCGGAAAGTCTTATTTAAACTGGACCTGTACTGGCACTAACACGGGGCCATTTATGGCCAATCCTCCAACCGGTAAAAAAATGGAGATCCACGGATATAGTGTTTGGGCATTTGACACCAATGGACTAGCTGTCCAAGAGGATGCCTTTTTTGACAATATGGGTATGTTAAGTCAATTAGGGTACACGCTTTCACCCCCTATGGATAAGTAGGGAACTTTAAATTAATAGAAATAATACGATTAACTTTAATCTTTAAAACAATGAGAAAATTTATTTACCTGATGTTACTTATTCCTTTTTTAGTAATATCTCAAGGCCCAGAAGAATACGTGGTAATGGAAAATGTCATGTTAACCGCTATTCCGGCAAAAACTGCGGAATTTGAAGCAGGTTTAGCTGCGCATAATAAAAAATACCATGCAGAAGGTACATATGGTGCCCGTGTTTATTGGATTTCGAATGGTAAAAATGCCGGGAAATATATTTGGGCGATGGGACCCTTACCCTGGAGCGCAATGGATAGCAGACCAGCCGTTGATGGGCATGATGAGGATTGGAGCAAAAATGTAGTTCCTTATACCACGGCTGAAAGCGACGTTACCTACTGGAGATTTCATCCGCAATTCTCCAATTTTTCCAACGATTTTGAATTAAAGTATTTATCTGTTTTCATGGTAGATTTTAAACGATTTAAATACCCCGAAATGATAAGTATTCTGGAAAGAGTTAAAAAGGTAAATACGGAAAAAAGTCCTGATGAAATCTATGGAGTTTACACTAATGAAATGCCAGATACTGAGGACGGTAGAGATATGGCTTTTGTAAATTTCTTTAGTAATTCAGGATGGATGGGTCGTGAAGACAAATTTCCTAAAAAGTTTGATGAAGTACATGGCGAAGGAAGTTTTATGAAATTCCTTCAGGACGTTGAAGCATCTACGAACGGAGATCGTTCAGAATTATGGACATTCAGGGAGGACCTAAGTGGACTGATCGGTACCGTCAATGCTCAGGATAGACAGTAATTACCGCTAATTTTAATAAATGTAGTTATAAAATGAAATAGATTTTAAACCAGCCAATGAAACAAAACCCGGTATTAACCGGGTTTTATTTGTTTATATTCTTATATTATTTTTTTCTTAATAAATAAAATTATTACTAACTTATACAGCAATAAGACAGACTAATGATACACAATAAATACTGGCAGGCCTTTTTCGCGCTATCACCCATAATTATTTTATTTATTATGATGCTGGGGTATTTTGTTTTTCTATTTTCCATATTAAGCAATATTCCCGAATTGGAGCAAGCTCATGATGGGCCACCTGAACTTATTATTGAATGGATAGGCTCTTTCTTTGTGGTGATTTTTTTAGTGATACTACTTTCTGTTGCAAGTTTGGTATTCTTTATCGTACATGCCGTTCAAAATCCGAATCTCAAGCAGGGTCATATGTTGTTATTATGGATCTTACTGTTCATTTTTGTTGGCGGCTTAGGAGAATTGATCTACTGGCTGGTGGAAATTGTAGCGAAAAGAAGCGAAAATGAGCAATTAGAATAATCTTTCCAATAGAATCCAAAAGGTCCTTTATATTAAAACCGTCCTCAGTGGGGCTGCGCTTTCGGCTCTTTATATTGATTTATTTGCTTCAAAATCTGCAACATAGGGAGGTAAATATAAGAAATCCAAAGTGACAGTTTAATATACTCTCATTAGCACCGATATTCCAACTTAAGAACAGATTGCTTATTTAAAAGACTACCCTCCATAGATTGAAGTGAACTCAAATAATCAGTTTTTAATGGATGCCCATAAAGTCTGTAATCAGTTAGATTCATAAAAAAAAACTATTTTTAATAACGAACTAATCCGATCCAAACTAAACCAATTAAAATGTCGCAAATTTCTATAAGCTCAGCCAAGCCAAGATTAACTTTTTGGCAAATCTGGAATATGAGTTTCGGTTTCCTGGGAATTCAATTCGGATTTGCATTGCAAAATGCCAACGTAAGTAGGATTTTTGAAACTTTGGGGGCATCTAAAGACGCATTGCCAATTCTATGGCTGGCAGCCCCGGTAACAGGGCTGCTTGTACAACCAATTATTGGTTATTACAGCGATAGAACCTGGCACCGTAAATGGGGAAGGCGCAGGCCTTTTTTCGCGATTGGAGCAATTCTTGCCACTATAGCTTTATTCGCAATGCCAAATTCAACTGAGCTTTGGATGGCAGTAATTATGCTGTGGCTGATGGACGCATCAATTAACATAAGTATGGAACCATTCAGGGCTTTTGTTGGTGACATGTTGCCCAATGAACAGCGGACCAGCGGATTTGCTATGCAAAGTTTTTTTATTGGTTTAGGCGCTGTAATTGCCTCTGCCCTGCCCTTTATAATGACGAATTGGTTTGGAGTAGAGAATATAGCCGCGGATGGTGGTATCCCGGATTCGGTAAAATGGTCTTTTTACATTGGGGGCATTGCCTATTTCACCGCCGTAATGTGGACGGTTTTTAACACCGAAGAATATCCACCCGATGATATTGAAAAGCTTAAAAATGAGAATGCAGAGAAAGGAGTATTCACCGGACTCAAAGAATCTTTTATGGGAATTTTTAAAATGCCCAAAACCATGGTGCAGCTGGCATTTGTACAATTTTTTTCCTGGTTTGCTTTATTTGCTATGTGGATCTATACAACATCAGCTGTGACCAGCCATATTTACGTTACATCTGATACTGCTTCTTCCTTATACAATGAGGGTGCAGATTGGGTAGGAATTTGCTTTGCTGTATACAACGGAATTGCCGCCCTGGTAGCCTTTTTATTGCCCGTGGTTGCTAAAAGAATCAGCAGGAAAATGACACATTTAATAGCCCTTGTTATTGGGGGAATTGGATTGATCTCTATTTATTTTATTTCCGATCCAAATTTATTGCTGGTATCCATGATAGGAGTTGGTATTGCCTGGGCTAGCATTTTGTCAATGCCCTATGCTATGTTATCCAGTATTTTACCGGCTAATAAGATGGGTTATTATATGGGGGTTTTTAACTTCTTTATTGTTATTCCACAAATTGTGGCGGCAGGTATCCTCGGTTTTTTATTAAAATCGTTTTTTGGAAATATTTCTATCTATGCATTGATAATTGGAGGCGTTTCAATGATCATTGCCGGCCTATTATGTGTTTTTGTCCAGGACAATGAAGTCAGTGCTGATTTAGCAAAAAAATAGTCCTGTTTTAATCTAGTTGAGGTTTTAGGCTGCTTATAGATTATCTAATTGATTGCTTTTTTTATCCTTACTAATTGTCCAAAAAAATCCGACGAAAAAGAAAGTATCTGCAGGAGGGCGTATGGCCAACCTTTCAAAAACTCCATTTGAATTAGGTGAATTAGCATATTCATAATTACTGATATTATCAAAACCTAGTACATTGCTCACGGAGAAGTAAAGGATTTTTTGCTGATCAATTAAATAGGCCCAGTTAAAACTCAGGTTGTTATAAGAACTTGTCTTTTCGGCAAGGAAATCAGGGCTATTAGGATCATCATAAGGCCGCCCGGAACCAAAGGTATAGGATAATCCAACTTGTGACCTTAGCTTATCAACCCAATATTTGGTAACTGCGGAAAAGCTGTGATTTGGAGCAAAATTAGGAGTAGCTTGTTGCGGAAAATTCAGATATTCCCTTTCTGTATTCAAATAAGAATAAGAAAGCCAGTAATCCAAATTGTTAAGACTTTTGTTATCTCTCCAGAAAATATCCAGACCCGATGCATATCCACTGCCATTATTGTTATAATTGGAATCGAATAAGGGAAGCTCGGTGTCATATTTTATTAGATTTTGATAATCTTTGTAATAAGCTTCTGCCCTAAAGGTCCTGCCATCATCTAAATATTGATAATTTAAGATGTAATGCGAGGCTTTAGCCATTTTCAATTCCTGATTATACTTCAAATAGTCAATCTGTGGATTTTGATAGAAATCGCCATAGGCCAATGAAAATTGCCCGTGATCTCCGCTCTTATATGCAAGTGAGATCCTTGGTGCTAAATTTAATTCGTTTAACGCATTTGAATGTTCGGCCCTTACACCCAGTTTCACGGCAAAGCGATTGCTTAAAAAGATATCGCCTTCAGTAAATACTGAGCTTAGATTATCATTAAAATTACTCTGAAAATCTAATCCATCTACTGGCCGAAATGAATCCGTATAGTCGGTAATGAAATATTCAATGCCAAAATTTAGATTAAAACGATTGCTAAATCCTTTTCTTATTTTAAATTTCAAATGCGCTGCAGTCTGATTTGTATGGATCTTGTCCTGAAATAATCCGATCACATTCCCATCATATGAAATACTCGCTCCAGTATTGAATGACCACTCATTAGCAAGAAATTCTTTATAACTCGCATTAAGGTAAAAATTATTGTTTTTTAGTTGATAGGGCACATATTCTTCAAAATTTATGTTCTGCTGCTCAATATCAAAATCGGCATAGGTAAAACCAGCATATAGTTTAAATAGGCTTTTTTCCTTTTTACTGCGAAAAACAGCCTCACCGGAGAAAGATTCATAAGGTGAAATCCAGCGGACACCCTGATCAGAAGGAATTAAATCCTCATAGGGTGCCAGGTTAATATAAGAAGTGTTTATACTTAGAGACTGATCACCCCATATTTCTGTATGGCCTAATCCCAGGCCTACTGTCATAGCGGAAAAATCTGTTTTTTCCAGTACTGGTTCATCTATGGTATTTAGTAATAATACGCCGGAAAGGGCCTGTCCGTATTCTGCAGAATATCCTCCTGTGCTAAATGTAATCCCTTTAAAAAGAAATGGCGAGAATCGACCTCTTGTAGGAATATTATTCGCAGTCGCATTAAATGGCTGAAATACGCGCAGTCCATCTATAAAGACCTGTGTCTCATAAGCTTCTCCTCCTCGTACAAATAATCTGCCATCTTCATTTACGGTTGTCGTCCCGGGCAAGGTTTGTATGGCAGCAACAACATCTCCTAATGCCCCGGCCGTGGTAACAATGTCTAAAGGTTTAAGAACAGATGCCTTTGAATTGCTTCCGGCTTCAAAAGTTCCTGCTGTAAGGGTAACTCCGGTTAAAGAATTAACCGCTTCATTGAGAATTATTTTTTGATCCGATAAAAAAGATACATCAGCTGCTTCCATGTGAGTTTCATAACCCATCATGGATATAATAAGCAACCTTGAACCGCTCTCAGAAGTTTTAAAGGTAAAGCTACCGGATGAATCGGTGGAACTACCATCATAAGTTCCTTCCAGGTAAACGTTAGCACCACTGATGGCATTATTATCCTTATCCATCACCGATCCGGAAATAGTTGTTTGCCCGCAAAGGGACATCGAAAAGAACAAAAAGGAAATTATATATACGAACCACTTCATACCAAAAACTCTTATTTGTTATTGATGCAAAAATGGAATGCATTTTAACCATAGCATAAATTAGCTTACCCAACTGTCCTTTGTTTAAGATGAATTGAGGCTCTAAAATATAAACACAATTCAATCCTTATTTTCTACGGTTGGGTAGGGAATAGTTTAGAATGATTGCAAGTATTAAGAGTTTTGAGCCATCATTAACAAATAAAAAACAGTAGTATGAAAACATTAGCGCTTATTTTAGGTTTATTAATTTCGGGGATTATTGCCAATGCACAGGATGCAAAAGGTATTACTATTAAAGTCACTATTGAAAATGTTCTTAGTGATGAAGGTCAAATCCTGGCAGCATTGCATACCCAGGATACTTTTATGAGAGGTGCGGGAATCCAAAGTTTTAGCTCTGAGGCCAAAACTGGAAGCATTTCCTTCGTTTTTGAAGATGTAAAGCCCGGATCTTATGCAATTTCATCTTTACATGATGCAAATGAAAACCAAAGAATGGATTTCCAGGATAGTGGTATGCCAAAAGAAAATTATGCTATGAGCGGAAATGAAATGATCATGGGACCCCCAACATTTCAGGATGTAAAGTTTGAGGTAAGTACCGAAGATCTTGAATTAGAGCTTCGTTTTTAAATAAGTAAAAACTATAAAAAGCCCGCTTAATGCGGGCTTTTTATTTTAAAGGTTGACTAAAACAAATATATCCTGAATGACTAAGCTATCATTCAATGGTATAAGTGTTATATCTCCTCTGCCAGCCAGGCTTTCATCATCCAAACTGTTTTTTCTTGTTCCGTAATAAAATCGCTCATCATGGAATTAGTTCCCTCATCTTGGGCCTCATCAGAGTCTGCCAGGATTTTACGTTCAATAAGCAGAAGTTCTTTTAAAGAATCAACGATCAGTTGAATTGCTTCTTCATCCTTTGTTACATTTTTACCTATCGGAACATTTGAATTTTCCATATAATCCTCAAAGGTATGAAGTGGAACTTCACCTAAGGTTAATATTCGTTCGGCAATTTCATCTACTTTTAAATTTGCATCGTCGTATAACTCTTCAAATTTTGCATGCAGATCAAAAAAACTTTTCCCTTTAATGTTCCAGTGAATACCTCTTAGGTTTTGATAGTACGTTTGAAAGTTTGCTAACAATTTATTCAAATCCTTACTTAGTGACTTGGATTTCTCCGTATTCAGACCAATACTGTTTAATTTCATCATGTATTTTTTTATTTATTATAAAGTTATTAAATATTTATTCCTTGTAGTATAAATTTTATTGATAGTTCTTATATTTGTATTACACAAATTTATGATAGATGACCATTACCCAATTGCAATATGTTTTGGCTGTTGCGGAGTACCGGAATTTCACCCTGGCTGCCGAAAAAAGTTTTGTTACGCAGCCTACTCTGAGCATGCAAGTGCAAAAACTTGAAGACGAACTCGACGTACTTATTTTTGACAGAAGCAAGAAACCGATCCGTATAACAGAAGCGGGTCAAAAAATTGTTGCACAGGCAAAAAACATTGTAAATGAAGCCGAACGAATAAAGGATATTGTTGATCAGGAAAAGGGGTTTATTGGTGGTGAATATACTCTGGGTATTATTCCCACAGTTATGCCCACTTTACTGCCCATGTTTCTTAAAGCATTTATCAATAAATACCCGAAGGTAAATCTGATAATAAAAGAGCAAAGTACAGAAACCATTATAAGGAATATACAGGAAGGCCATTTAGACGGTGCTATTGCCGCAACACCTCTGGAAATAGAGTACATAAAAGAAAGGCCGTTATATTATGAACCCTTTGTTGGGTATGTACCTAAAAACCATAGACTTAGAGAAGCAAATAAACTAAATCCAAGTGATCTGGATATTAGTGATATTTTATTGTTAAAGGACGGGCATTGTTTTAGAGATGGAGTGATAAATCTATGCAAAACACCAAAAAAATACGAAGATGAGCATTTTCGGTTACAAAGCGGCAGTTTTGAAACATTGGTGAATCTGGCTGATGAAGAAATGGGAATGACCTTATTACCTTACCTAAATACCCTGGAATTGGATGAGAAAAAAAAGAAAAATTTAAAATTTTTTAATAAGCCCTCTCCAGCCAGGGAAGTAAGCCTTATTTATCACAAAAGTGAACTTAAGATCCAGATTACACGGGCATTAAATGAAGTTATTTCGGGGATTGTGCGTGGTGCAATCACGTTTCAGGATGTAAAAATTATTAGTCCGATCAATAAAAATTAAAAGCCACCTTGTTGGGTGGCTTTTAGGTTATACGTTTAGATAAATTAATGTAGGCTGTAGCTCTGGCTTATCCGTAATAAAATTTTGTAACCAGGCTTTCAACTCTTCAATTTCGTCAGGCAATAGTTTAGTTATTGCTTTTTTGAGTTCTTTACTAAAGAGTTTTACATCAAAACTTACTTTTTGGAGTACTGTTTTATAATACTCCAGAACAGCTTTTGCCATATTTAGACTTTGTTTTAAAAAAATTGTTATTCCAAATTTAACCAAAAAAAGCTTTGGTTTATTGTATGTATTTCGTTAAAAATTGGATAATTTCATGTTAAGATCTATTTTTTTCCTAACCAAGTGCGTGATAATAAAGTAAATAAAATCTTAAATATTTGTAGTTTAGCCCTTTCATTAGTTCTTTTTGGGGCCTGCGCGTCTGGTAAAAAGTTAGACAAAACTTTCAATGCTGCATTGAAGCCTGAAACTTTCAGAAATCATTTTACCGGAATTATGATCTTCGATCCAAAATCCGGTGATACTTTGTACCGTCTCAACAGTGATAAGTATTTTACTCCGGCTAGTAATACTAAAATTTTTACCCTTTATACATCATTAGTACTCCTGCCCAAACAGATTCCCGCATTGAAATATTGTAAAGTGAACGATACCCTGTTTATAGAAGGTACAGGAGATCCCTCCTTATTACATCCATATTTAAACGACAGTTCTGTAACCCGGTTTTTAAAGGACTATAAAAATATCTCCCTCATACAGAATAACTTTATGGATAGCAGATTAGGACCTGGCTGGACATGGGAAGACTATGATGGGTATTATTCTGCCGAACGCAGTGGCTTACCCATATTTGGTAATGTTGTAACTATCTCTAATACGGATTCCCTACGTGTGATTCCCAACTATTTTATGTCGAATGTAAACCTGCTAAAAAACACAATTAATCGCGAGATTGATACAAATACTTTTTATTTCGATCCTACAAGAAAAGACACTCTTGAAATTCCATTTAAAACAGATAATATTGTAATTCAGCGGCTTTTGGAAACAGCGCTCGGCAGAGAAATATCAATAGTTCAAAAAATGCCTTGCGAAGAAAAAATGATACTCCCGGGAATATTAACCGATAGTATAAATAAAAGAATGATGCAGGAAAGTGATAATTTTTTAGCTGAGCAATTACTCCTCCTGGCATCCTCTACCCTATCAGATACTTTAAACACAGAAACAGCTATAGCGTACATGCTAAAAAATCACCTTAAAGGTTTAAAACAAACGCCTAGATGGGTAGATGGTTCCGGACTTTCCAGATATAATCTTTTTAGCCCTGAGGCTATGGTATATGTTTTACACGAAATTTACAGGGAGGTTCCAAAAGAACGACTATTCCATCTTTTTGCAGTTGGAGGAGAATCGGGTACAATAGCTAATTGGTACCCGGGAAATCCCCATCCATATATCTATGCGAAAACAGGTACACTTGGTAATAATCATAATATAAGTGGGTATTTAATAACTAAATCCGGGAAAACCCTGATATTCAGTTTTATGAATAATCATTTTACGAATCCCTCTTCGGATATAAAAAAACAAATGCAGCATGTTTTCGAGTGGGTACGGGACAACTATTAAATTATCTTATTTAAACTCGCGTATTGCAAGAGCATAATGGTTTTTGCATCTTTTATTTCCCCTTTTCTAATCATATCCAGTGCCTTATCAACTAAAACTTCAAGTACTTCAATATTTTCACTCTCATCTGCTGCACCCCCACCTTCTCCTACTTTCATTTGCTCTTCGTATTCCCCAATAAAAAAGTGAAGTATTTCGGTTACGGAGCCGGGAGACATATATGATTCAAATACCTTTTTTACATGATGTATTTTATACCCGGTCTCTTCCTCTACTTCTTTTTTGATGCAGTCTTCAGGATGAGCCCCATCCAAGACTCCGGCGCATACCTCTATCATCATCCCGGAAGGATTTCCATTTAAAAAGGTGGGCATCCTGAATTGTTTGGTTAGAATAATGGTTCCTTTCTGTTTGTTATACAACAAGATTGCAGCTCCATTTCCACGGTCATAAGACTCGCGAATCTGAGT
Organism: uncultured Eudoraea sp.; assembly: GCF_947260015.1. Lineage (GTDB taxonomy): Bacteria > Bacteroidota > Bacteroidia > Flavobacteriales > Flavobacteriaceae > Eudoraea. The sequence goes on from NZ_CAMYOM010000002.1 coordinate 102,907, forward strand.
TTCCCATTCACCATCATCCTTTTGATATTCATATGTGTACTTGCATAAGGTGTACCAATTATCTGATAAAACGTCTTTTCTAATATTTTTAATCTTGTTGTTCAAATTCGTCGAATTTTATATTAGTTGAAGTATTTCATATAAATGGTTTATACGGTAAGTGCATTATTTAAATACCTTCTAAAAGGCAGCATTTCTCTGTATACCTTTATAATAATTTCTTTAAAATCATTGCTTAGTACCTGATCTTTTGAAAGCTCGTGAACTACGGCATAGGATTTATTTCTCAACAAATCAATGTAAGGATGCTCCTTGTTAAAACCTTTGGGAGCAGCTTTCAACTTTTCATCAATATACAGCGAGCCAAAAGTTTCTTTAAATGAATCTTTATTGATAATTTTTATTAGTTCTTCCCCATTATAATCTATAGCATCCCTTATACTTCGTAGTGATTTTGGATCCGGCCGCCAAATACCGCCGGCAAGCAAAGATTGATTTATTCCAATCTGAATATAGAAATCTCCTGTCCCGGGTGCTTTATCCATACCCGCGCCAAAGTGATCTTTATAAATAGGCTTGTTCGGGTGAAACATAAGATTATTATTAATCCTGTTTATGCCCTTTTTTCCAGGAGTTGGGTAATAATACTTATCAATATCTGCCAGGGTATTATCCAGATCATCTAACCAGCTAATAAATTCTGTGCGAATTTCCTTATACCTTTTTCGGTTGGTGTCCATCCAGACCTTGGAATTGTTCTTCTCCAATTCACTTAAAAAATCAAATAGCTTATTAAAATTCATAAGGAGATAAGTCTGGCTCCGCAGTTTTATAGCTGTTTATTTAGAATCGATTATCGCCATCCAGCAGATCCCCTATTCCTCCCAAAATACTTCCTTCACCTTTATCTTTTCCTCCCCCTTTTGGCGCTGCAGCCCAAACTCTGCCAGCCAGTCTGCTAAAAGGCAGGGATTGAATATAAACCGTTCCCGGTCCTCTTAAAGACGCGAAGAACAATCCTTCACCACCAAATACAGTATTTTTGATTCCTCCAACAAATTCAATATCGTAGTCTATATCCTTCGTAAACCCTACAATACAACCCGTATCAACTTTTAAAATTTCACCCGGTCCTAACTCTTTCTTAGCCAGGGTACCACCGGCATGAACAAAGGCCATCCCATCACCTTCCAGTTTCTGCATTATAAAACCTTCACCCCCAAACAGGCCCCTGCCAAGTCGTTTAGAGAATTCTATCCCAATAGAAACTCCTTTGGCCGCGCAGAGAAAGGCATCTTTCTGACAAATAAATCTCCCCTGTTTTTCAGATAAATCAATGGGCAAAATCTTACCCGGGTAAGGAGAAGCAAAACTAACTTCCTTTTTGCCTTGACCCACATTTAAAAAAGCAGTCATAAACAAGCTCTCGCCGGTAAGAATTCGTTTTCCAGCCGAAAATATTTTGCCCAGTACACTGTTATCCTGATTGGAACCATCGCCAAAAATGGTGTCCATCTTTATATCAGTGTCCATCATCATAAAGCTGCCGGCTTCGGCAACAACAGCTTCCTGTGGGTCCAATTCTATTTCCACATATTGCATTTCTTCACCATATATGTGGTAGTCTATTTCGTGATTTGTGTTAGTCATTTTATTTGAATTTTTTAATGTTTAATGCAACTTTATATTGGTATCGATTTATGCAGATTTGTTACAATTACTACTAAATATATAGCGTTAATAATTGCTTTTTTAGGATTCAAAGATTCAACAGTTTTTTAATAATCTACCTATTTTGTCTCTAAATTTAAAAAATTAATATGCCTACTACTTTGAAAATCAATTTAATTAAAGTCCGTTTCCAGTTAATTTATAATAATAAAGTAGGGTTTTCAACGTTTTTTTTTATAGTAAAAAATGAACTTTAATTATTTGCTATGATTTTTTCTAAATTTTTCTATCTACAATTCCGAAGAACAATTAAGTCAGTTTTCTTTATATGTGCCCTAGCATTTTTAACTAGTTGCAATAGCGATGATGATGCTTTTGCACAAGTCACAGTAAACGGAACAGTAATTGTAACAGATGTCTCTGACTTCAATGGGGATATCGATGCCAGTTATACAGGAAATGGGGGGACATTGAATCGTTCATTCATTTGGAACAATAACTTGAGTACGGCTGATTACAATGCAGACATTACGGCAACTTCTCTTGGAAACTTTCAAATAACTGTTAGGGATTCTGAAGAAACAATTGTTTTAGATAGAACCATTCAAGGAGGAACAGAACCTGACAGTATTGATGGAGTTACATCATCTGGAGCATCTGGCATTTGGACGGTTACCATTCAGTTAACAAATTTCAATGGGGATGGTAGTTTTTCCCTAAGTGAAGGTAACTAAAGAAACAGACTATTATTTTCGATATAATTAGGTTAATGCTATTCATAAGTGTTAACCTAATTTTATGTTGAGTAATATTTATACACCCATTGTGATATAGTCTATTTCATGTGCGTTCATTGTAATTATTTTAAGTTATCAATAGTTAGTTGATTTAGAAATCAAAATGTTACAAATACTACTTAAATATTAAAATATCAGGTTCTTAATTTAACCGTCCATTCAAAATTAAAAATAGAAACCACTAGTCCGTCTTCATTTATCCCAATAGATTTCATCCAAAAGGTTTGCCCCTCTCCTGTAGCGATGGTCTGGTCTAATGCTTCTTTTATCTTATGCCCATCCTTGCAGGTGAACGTAATTTTACCAGTTGCTTTTTTAGAGAAATTAGCATTATTATTGGCAACAAGCATGGAAATGCTTTCAGCACGTTCTCTGATCTGTGAACTAACCATAATACCGGTGCTAAGTTCGGCTGCCATACCCTGAACGGCCCAGAACATGGATTTAAAAGGGTTCTGATTAAACCATTTATGTCTTACGCTAACTACAGCTTTCTCTTCATCGCAGGATCTAAGTCGAACCCCGCACCACCAGGCCGATGGTAATTTAAAAAAGGCAAAGACATTGAATTTACTGGGACTTAGGCTCATTGAACTAAAAATATATGGTAAAAGTAAGTATTCTATTTTAACTTATAAATGTTAATTTTTTGTTAAATATTAGTACTATGTTTTGCATAATACCTTCTTTTAGCCATATATTTGCATAAGAAACTAATATGCCATGACAGAGACATTGACCAAACACGAAAGAAGTTTATCCGCAGTTATTCATGCGTCTACCCTTAGCAAGTACTTTATTCCCTTTGGGAACTTCCTCTTGCCTTTGGTATTATGGATTGCAAACAAGAAAGAACACAGCTTTGTTGACTACAATGGGAAGCAGGCTTTAAATTTTCAAATTAGCCTCTTATTGTACTCTATCATTCTTGGAATCATATCCGTTCCTTTCATACTTGGATTTATACCAGGCATTTTTGATGGAGGGTTATTGGATATTCGCGATTACAACGAGTTCAACAATATCAATTTTCATTTTATAGGTGAAAATTTACATTTTGGGTGGTGGCTTTGGCCTATAGGAATTACAGGTTTGTTACAGGTTGCTCTCTTCATTATCAATATAGTTTACACCATTTTGGCCACTTTAAGGACAAATGAAGGGCAGTATTTTAAATATCCTATAACGATCAATTTTATAAAATAATAAACAGCATTAATCAAGCTGTATAACAGGAGTTATTCATCAATAAAAAAAGGAGTTTATTTATCAATCATCATCAAATGAAAAACAAAAAAACGAACAGTTAAACAGATGCTGTAATAAATCCGTGACATCAGGATCAGCACAAAACAGAATTATGAAATTATGAACATAGAAAACACAAAAGCACAGATGCGAAAAGGAGTTTTGGAATATTGCATACTCTCCATTCTTAGAGGAGAAGATAAGTATGCTTCCGAAATCCTTGGAAAACTCAAAGATGCAAAAATGCTGGTGGTTGAAGGTACAATTTATCCCTTGCTTACCAGGTTGAAGAATGCCGGGTTGCTCAATTATCGATGGGAGGAATCAACCTCCGGCCCACCCAGGAAATATTATGCACTTACAGAAACAGGTAAAGTGTTCCTTAAAGAATTGAACATTACCTGGGATGAACTTAGAGGAGCAGTTAATTTGGTTACCAATACTAAAAACAACTAACAATGAATAAAACAGTAAATATAAATCTCGCAAATATACTTTTTCACATAGATGAAAAAGCATTTAACAAATTACAGCGCTACCTGGAATCAATTAAGCGTTCATTTTCCGGTACGGCCGGAAGCGATGAAATCATTGCTGATATAGAAGCCAGGATAGCTGAACTTTTCCAGGAGAAAATGGAAAACGACAGGCAGGTTATAACCCTTAAAGAAGTAGATGAAGTCATCAACATCATGGGACAACCTGAAGACTACATGGTGGATGAAGACATTTTTGAAGATGAACCAAGAAGGACTGGTGAATCTCGTCCAAGAATTAAAAAACTCTACAGAGATACTGACAACAAATATATTGGAGGAGTATGCGCCGGGCTGGAACATTATCTTGGATTTGATGTCATTTGGATACGGCTGATATTCATTGTATTAGGTATTTTTACAGGTTTTGGTTTTATTGCATATATCCTACTGTGGATTTTAGTGCCCGAAGCGGTTACCACTTCTCAGAAATTGGATATGAGAGGTGAGCCTGTAAACATTAGTAATATTGAACGAAAAGTAAAAGAGGGTTTTGATGATGTTGCAGATAAGGTAAAAAGTGTAGATTATGAAAAAGTAGGTGATAAGGTAAAAAGCAGTGGCAAAACGTTTTTTGATGCGCTTGGCGATGTTATCATGTTCCTGTTCAAAGTTTTCGGAAAATTTATTGGGATATTATTAATCATAATAGGAGCCGCAACTTTAATTGGTCTCTTTATAGGATTATTCACCGTTGGAATTTTAGATATTGTACATATCCCAGGTATTGATTTTTATGATATGGTAAATTCCACATCCGCCCCGGTATGGCTTGTTTCATTGCTCGCCTTTTTTGCAATAGGCATTCCCTTTTTCTTTCTGCTATACCTGGGATTAAAAATTCTTGTTAATAACCTTAAGTCTATTGGCAACATAGCTAAATTTTCATTGCTGGGATTATGGCTACTATCCATTATCGGATTGAGTGTTTTAGGAATTCAACAAGCTTCTGCTCATGCTTTTAACGGGACTACAACTGTTAAAGAAGATTTGAATTTTGATCAAGGAATTGACACTTTACGAATTAGCCTGCGATCCAGTGATATATATGAAGATCAGGAAAATGTAGGGATCAATGGAATGACCATTACCTATGATGAAAATGGGGATAAACTGTTATTTGCCGACGACGTGCGTTTTGATATTAAAAAGTCTGAGGACTCTATTGCTCATATTCGAATTAGAAAGGACGCAGACGGAAATTCTTTTGCATCTGCAAAAGATCGGGCAAGGCAAATCGATTATAATTATTCCGTTGATGATAAAACCTTGTTACTCGACAATTTTCACACAACAGATGCTAAAAATAAGGTGCGGGACCAGGAAGTACGCGTTACGGTTTATGTTCCGGTAAAGAGTGTTATATGGTTTGATGAATCTGCCAAACGCCACATTGGGAGAATAACCCGATATGACAAGGATATTTATCGAAGCGAAATAATAGATTACCAATGGCTTATGCAAAACAACGGTGTATTGCAATGTCTGGACTGTCCGGAAGACCTCGAAGATGATGATGATGAGGAAGATGGTCGTATAATTATCAATGAAAATGGAGTAGATATTGACATTAAAGACAATGGTGATTCCTTTAAGATGAAAATCGACGAGGAAGGAGTAAAGATCAAAACCAATGATAATAACTAAAAGTTTACAATTCATCATTGCTATTCAACAACTGGGTAATACATATTAAATTTTTCTAACAAAAACAGAGAATTTTGATCAATCAATTTAAAACAATAATCAATAAATCAGAGTCCAGATAAAATTTGGACAAAAAAACGACTATCATGACAACATTAGCAAGAATTACAATCGCATTTATTCTGGCACTATTTCTTTCCTCATGTGCCTTTGACATTAATTTTGGTGACGGCAAAAAAGGAAACGGGGTTGTTGCCGAAGACCGAAGAGAGATTACAGAAGAGTTTACTGTGGTATCTGCCTCAGAAGGCCTGGATGTTTATGTTACGCAGGCCAAAGATTTTGAAATCACCGTGGAAGCTGATGAAAATATTATCGACTTAATTGGAACAGATATCCGGGATGGTAAGTTAAAAATCCATGCTATAGAAAATATTGGCAGAGCAACTAAAAAGGTATATGTCTCTATGCCCGAAATTAGCGGACTTGAATCTTCCAGTGGTGCAGATTTAATTGGGAAGAGTGTTATTGAATCTGACAAAATTTCATTGAATGCCAGTAGTGGCTCGGATCTTCAGGTAGAAATAAGCGCTGATGAAGTTGATGCAAGTACGAGCAGTGGGGCAGATATTAAAATATCTGGTGAGGCCAATGTACTGCATGCCAATGCCAGCAGTGGATCCGATATAAAAGCCAGAGATTTTAAAGTACAAACCTGCCGAGCCGAAGCAAGCAGTGGGGCGGATATTTCTGTGAATGTATCAGAGTCTCTGATTGCTGATGCCAGCAGTGGTGCAGATATTTCATATACAGGAGAAGCAACAGTTCAAAAGAAGAAATCTGTTTCTGGAAGTGTTCATAAAAATTAAAATTATATATTCAATTTTAAACAACACACATTTTCTTTAAACTTATTATTTTAACCCCGGTATTCTTGCCGGGGTTATTTCGTCATATATTGGATTTATCTATATTCGTATTAAACAATTGGTAATGAATCTCAATCTAAAAAAGTACACCTTATCCTTGAAACATACCTTTAGAATTTCAAGGGAATCTTATGATTCACAAGATACTTTAATAGTATCTCTGTCTTCCGAAAATTGTATTGGCTATGGAGAAGCAACTGCCAATCCGTATTACGGTATTAGCTGTGAAAGCATGATTTCTGAAATAGAAGGGATTCGCCCGGAAATAGAAGCCTACAATTTTCAAAATACTAAAGACTTTTACTCTTTTATTACATCCTGGGGGCTGAGCAACTTTGCTTTGTGTGCTTTGGATCTTGCTGCTCATGACCTCTATGGTAAAATCATTGGGAAACCACTATACGAGATTTGGGGAACTTCTAAAGAGTATTATCCCATCACCAATTATACGATTGGCCTGGATACCGTAGATAAAATGGTCGCAAAAATGAAAGAAAAACCCTGGCCTATTTACAAAATTAAGTTAGGAACGGAAAATGATGTGGCAATTATTAAAGAGTTACGCAAACATACAAAAGCTATTTTCAGGATTGATGCCAATTGTGCCTGGACCGCAGCGGAAACTATTCACAATGCTCCGTTGTTAAAGGAATTGGGCGTTGAGTTTTTGGAACAACCCCTAAAGGCCGATGATTGGGAAGGGATGGAAAAAGTAATTCACCAAAGCGTTCTTCCGGTAATTGCCGACGAAAGTTGTATAGAAGAGGGTGATGTAGAGAAATGCTGGCTCCATTTTAATGGTATAAATATTAAGTTAACAAAATGTGGAGGACTTACGCCAGCTTTGCGAATGATAGATAAAGCCAGGGAACTAGGTTTGAAAGTCATGGTAGGGTGCATGACGGAATCTACCGTTGGGATTTCTGCCATTGCCCAACTATTACCGAAATTGGATTATGTAGATATGGATGGGGCAATGTTATTATCTGAAGATATTGCAAGGGGTGCTCAAATTAAAGAAAACAGCCATGTTGTTTTTCCTGGAATAAATGGCAGCGGAATAGAATTATTCAAATGAGCACTTATATCAATTCTTTTCCGGGACGCGAAATTATAGTTGGGCAGAAGAAATTTCTTTACTTCGGTGGAACCGCCTATTTTGGGATGCAAACTGATAGGGAATTCCAGAATATTTTTATCGCAAATATCCAAAAACATGGCACTAACTATGGTGCTTCCAGAAAGGCCAATGTTCAACTATCGGTTTATAGAGATGCAGAAACTCATCTTTCAAAATGGGTTGGTAGTGAAGACTGTACAGTCCTATCATCAGGATATCTTGCCGGTCAATTGATTTGTAGCTTATTCAGTGGTAAGCAATATGAGTTGTTCTATACACCAAACAGTCATTCCGCCCTTTACCAATCTAACGTTAAACCTTATATCACTTATTCGGCTTTGCATATTGCATTAAGGGACCATCTGTCATCAAATAAAGAGGCAATACCGGTAATTCTTTTAGATTCAATAGATTTCTCGGGCTACAACTACCCGCAATTTCATGGGTTAACATCACTGCCTTTAAATAAATGCATTCTTGTGGCAGACGATTCACACGGTATTGGGCAAATAGGTCCCGGAAATAGCGGTGTTTTCCAAATTCTCTCGAATTTTAAACCTAAAGAGCTACTAATTTGCTGCTCTTTGGGTAAGGCGTTAGGTATAGATGCAGGAGCAATTTTTGGTACCAACAAAAGGTTAAAACAAGTAATAAAAACCGATTTTTATGCCGGAGCTTCGCCCCCATCACCTGCAAGTATGGCCACATTAATTGAATCTGAAGAAATATATAAATATAAAAAGAAGATCCTGGATTATAATATGAGTTTATTCTTAAATCAAATAAATGATAATAAGAAATTTAGCTTTATACAAGGATTCCCGGTATTTGGTTATTCCGATCCTGAATTAACCAAATTTCTGTACAATAACGGAATTATTGTTACTGATTTCAATTATCCCTCAGAAGAAGCCAGCTTAAAAAGCAGGATAGTATTAACTGCCTTACATACAGAGAAAGACATATCAAAACTTACCTCACTTATTAATTCTTTTTACGATTAATATCTAAACTCATGTGCAGTCCTTTACAATTCATAATTTAATCTGTAATATGCAGTTGGTTTTACAAAAAATATTGTAACTTTTAAGACTTATTTAAGAATAATTATTAAAAACACAAAACTATGAAAAAATTGCTTGGATTAGTTTTATTGATTGTGCTATTAGTCACCGTTACTGCAACCACATCTTTAAAACCTAACAATATGCATACCATTCAAGGCACCTGGGAACTCCAAAGCTTTTATAACTATGATGGACAGGAAATATCAGATACCGCGAACTTACAAGAAGGTTACAGACAAGTAAAAATGTACTATAACGGGAAAGTAATGTGGTCCCGCACCGATCCAAACGATACAATCGGCAGATTCGGTTATGGTTCCTACAAGATAACAGATACGGACCTGATAGAAACTATTGAATATGGAGATTATCAAATGTTGATGGCCCTAGATACCTTACGCGAATTTACTTTTGAATTAATATTAAAGGATGACACTTTTAGTCAGATATCCTTTGATGCGGAAGGTAACCGTACTTTTTCTGAAAACTATATGCGAATTGATTAAACATTTTCGAAGTATAAAAATAACCGCTACAATTGTAGCGGTTATTTTATGACGAATTCTTAGGTTACTTCCTGCGGGGTTTCAATAGTGGCTAAATAGCGTTCTGCATCCAAAGCTGCCATACAACCGGTTCCTGCAGCCGTTACAGCTTGTCTGTATTCCTTATCCTGAACATCACCACTGGCAAAAACCCCTGGCTTACTTGTTTTAGTGGATTTACCAGGTGTTATAAGGTATCCGGTGTCATCCATCTCTAACTGACCCTTGAAAATTTCCGTATTGGGTTTATGACCTATGGCAACAAAAAATCCAGTAATCGGAATTTCCTCTTTTGCACCAGTTTTATTATTCACAATCCGTAAACCTTCAACAACCTGATCTCCCAATATTTCATCCACTTCTGAATTATAACGCAGATCTATGTTTTGCAGACTGTTTACCCTGTGTTGCATAGCCTTCGAAGCTCTCATATAATCCTTACGGACCAACATGGTAACTTTGTTACAAATATTGGCTAGATAAGACGCCTCTTCCGCTGCCGTATCCCCTCCTCCAACAATTGCCACATCTTGTCCTTTATAAAAAAATCCGTCGCATACCGCGCAGGCCGAAACACCACCCCCGCGTAAACGTTGTTCACTGGGAATATTTAAATATTTTGCAGTAGCTCCTGTGGAAATAATCACTGTTTCTGCCTCAATTACCTTAGAATTATCTACGGTTACTTTGTGAATCCCTCCTACCTCATCACTGAAGTCAACTGAAGTCGCCATACCTATCCGAACTTCCGTTCCAAAGCGCTCTGCCTGTTGCTGCAACTGGACCATCATCGTTGGTCCGTCTATACCTTCAGGGTATCCCGGAAAATTATCCACTTCCGTGGTGGTGGTTAACTGTCCTCCGGGCTCCATCCCGGTATACATAAGCGGTTTCAGATCTGCTCTGGCCGCATAAATAGCTGCCGTATAACCGGCAGGACCTGAACCTAATATAAGTGTTTTTACACGTTCAATTTTTTCTGACATGATCAAGTATTAAACTATAATTATTATACTATAAAAGTAGGATTTTCAGGATAAACCTTACTTTAAAAGTTATAAAAAGTTATTATAATTCTATAAGTAAATCTATGTTGTCTTTCTGAGGTCATTCAAATCAATATTTGAAAAACAATAGAAGTATATAAGGCTAATGAAAGACTGCGGCTTTCTTATAAACAGTTCTGGTTGGAAAGAATTTATTTAATCCTTTATACCAAATTTGGTTAAGATATCCTCCATTAAACACCATTTTGTGAATGATGACTGTAAGAGGTTTATACCGACGAAAGCCGTAAACCACAACCAATTAATATTTACGTAAATGGCAAGTACTAGGCTAACTAGAATAAAGATTCCGGCAACAGCCCTAACAATTCTGTTTTTCATACTAATAATCTTTTAAATTGATCTTTCTATTGGAACCACAATCGCTCTAATAGGATTGTTAGTCACTAATTTTTCATTAAACACTTGAATCAAATTAAAGAGGGAATCTATTTTTTCATCTTCAGTGAAGGAAAAAAACAGACTGGATTCTACACCTCCCTTTACACCTGGAAACCAATTTGAGGTTATTAAAACAGACGTCTGTTGTTTATATCCGTCGATTTCTGAACCGCTAAAATTTTCAATATTGGCTTTTTTAAAAAGTTCCAAAATAGCCTCCTCGTACTGCTCAACTACGGTGACAATAAGTAGTTTCATATTTTGTGATTTTTACGTTCTATTAAATAATATACAAGTGGCACCACTAACAGAGTAAGCACGGTTGAAGCAATTGTCCCTCCCATTAGTGAAATAGCCAAGCCCTGAAATATGGGGTCAAAAAGAATAACAAAAGCACCAATTACCACGGTACCGGCGGTAAGGAGTATAGGAGTTGTACGAACTGCCCCGGCATCTATAACTGCTTGTTTTAAAGGAACTCCTTCTGCAACGCGAAGGTTTATAAAGTCAATAAGCAATACTGAATTTCTTACCATAATTCCCGCCAATGCAATCATTCCAATAAAAGAAGTAGCCGTAAAGAATGCATCTAACAACCAATGGCCAAGGACAATTCCAATCAAAGAAAGTGGAATTGCGACCATCATAACAATAGGCGCCTTAAAATTCTGGAACCACCCCACAATTAAAATATAAATAATGACAATAACCCCTAGAAATGCAATTCCTAAATCCCTGAATACTTCCAGAGTAATCTGCCATTCTCCATCCCATTTTATGGTATAATTATCTTCAAAATCGGGTTGTTTAATGTAAAGTTCTTCAAGCTTATATCCTTCCGGAATATCAATTTCATTTAATTTATCTGTCATGCCCAAGATAGCATAAACCGGGCTCTCTAATTCGCCAGCCATATCAGCAATTACGTAAACCACTCGTTTTTGATTTTTTCTATAAATGCTTTTGGCAGTAATGGTTTTATTAACTTCCGTTAAATCGCCTATGGTATTCATGGTTCCCATTCCGGATTTAACTTTGAGTTGAGAAATATCATTAATGGTGGATTTCTCTTTTTCGTCCAGTGCAAGTACCAGGCTTATCTGGTTGGATGCATCTTCATCATATAAATTAGTTATTGCTCTCTCAGAAAGGGCCAAATTTAATGTTTGGGTAATTTGCTCTGGTACCACGCCATAAAGCATAGCTTTTTGCTTATCTATAATGAATTCATACTCGGTTTGGTCTGCTTCTACCATCCAATCGACATCCACTACATCTTTGGTATTGTTTAACAGGCCTTGTATCTGATTAGCGACGGCAATCTGCCCGTCATAATCCGGTCCATAAATTTCTCCCACAATGGTTGATAACACAGGTGGTCCTGGTGGTACTTCGACCACTTTTACGTTCGCATTATATTTTTTTCCGATTTTTCTAATTTCAGGGCGCAGAAGGCTGGCAATCTCATGGCTTTGAGCACTTCTTTCGTGTTTATCTACCAGGTTTATCTGAATATCAGCGACATTGCTCCCTCCTCTGAGATCATAGTGCCTTACCAGCCCATTAAAGGTTATAGGAGCTGAAGTCCCTACATAGCTTTGATAATTAATCACCTCCGGAATAGTTGTCAAATACTGGGAAATTTCTTTTGCAACAACAGCCGTCCGTTCAAGCGTCGTACCTTCCGGCATATCTATGACCACCTGAAATTCATTTTTATTATCGAAAGGCAGCATTTTTACAGCGACTGATTTAGTAAAGAACATGGCTACCGAAGCCAATAACAAAAAGAAAGTTATTCCCAAAAATACCCAACGTATTTTTTTATTTTCCAACAAAGGCTTTTCAAATCTCTCATATATCCTATATATAAAGGTTTCCTCTAGTTGTTTCTCTTCTTTTTTCTTTCCCTTTTTTTCTTTTTCACGCAGAAAAATAAAACCCAGATAAGGGGTAATTGTCAGTGCCACAAACAAGGACAATATCATTGCAATAGACGCTCCAATTGGCATTGGCGACATATATGGGCCCATTAGTCCCGAGACAAATGCCATTGGTAAAACCGATGCAATTACCGTAAAAGTTGCCAAAATCGTTGGATTCCCAACTTCATTTATAGCGTAAAGTGCAGCTTGTTTGAATGGCAAACGCTTCATTTTAAAATGGCGGTGCATGTTCTCTGCAATAATTATGGAATCATCCACCACTATTCCTGTTACAAACACCAGGGCGAAAAGAGTTATTCTGTTCAGGGTGTAGTCCAGCATATAATAGCTGAGCAATGTAAGGGCAAATGTAATTGGGACTGACAAAAACACTACCAAACCACCTCGCCAACCCATGGCCAACATAACCACAAAAGTGACCGCAATGATTGCGCCTATAAGGTGCATAAGTAGTTCTGATACTTTTTGAGAAGCAGTTTCTCCGTAATTACGGGTAACTTCCACATGCACATCCGTAGGAATCAGATTTTGTTTCAGATGATCTACCTTTTTCAGAATAATATCCGAAATCTTCATTGCATCTGCTCCTTTTCGTTTGGCTATGGAAATGGTAACAGCCGGATATTCAGAATTATACAGCTGTGCTTTTTCGCTTGCCTGGCCAAAACCAAGAGAAACATAATTTTTGGGCAATTCAGCTCCATCATGTATTGCCGCAATTTGTTTAAGGTATATTGGTTGATTTTGTTGAACGCCGACTACCAAATTTTCAACATCCTCTGTAGTTTCCAAAAATCTTCCGGTTGTTACTGTGAACTCTGTATCATACTTATCAAAAGTACCACTGCTAAGCTGACTGTTATTGGCTTTTATCATCTGGGCAACGGAAAGGAAATCCAGTCCGCTTTCTGCCATCTTATCTTTGTCGAGTACTACCCTTAATTGCCTGTTTCTGCCACCAATTTTTTGTATAGCCGAAACGTCATTTATTTTTTCAATTTCGTCAGTAAGTTCCTGCGCAATCTGCTTCAATTGGTAATCATCGTAATTCTCACTCCACAGGGTTAAACCCAGCATTGGTACATCATCAATGGCTCTGGTTTTTACCAAAGGAAAAGTCACACCCTGTGGCATGATATCCATATGTTTATTAATCTCATTGTAGAGTTTAACAAAAGACCTTTCAATATCCTCACCCACATAAAATTGAACAATAACCATGGCTTGTTCCTTCATGGAAGTAGAATAAACATATTCAACCCCTTTGATATTAGAGATAAGTTTTTCGAGAGGCTTTACAACCCTTGACTCAACTTCGGTTGGGCTGGCTCCGGGATATCCCACAAAAATATCCGCAATGGGAACATCAATCTGAGGCTCTTCCTCCCTTGGAATTAAAAAGGAGCTGTATACCCCAATGATCATAAAAACTATCATTAGGAGCACTGTTAGCTTTGATCCTATAAATGACTTTGCAATTTTCCCTGCTAATCCTTCTTTCATATTTTTATTATTGCTTTATGAACTTCTTTGCTTTGTGGTCGTAAATAAACCTACTTCGGATCTATTCTATAGATATTTTAGCCCCGTTAAATAGTTTTCCATCTGATGTAACAATAAAACTTTCATCTGCCGTTAAGCCCGACAAAACCTCGACCATATCGCCATAGGACCGTCCTAAACGAAGCCATCTGAGGAGTGCTGTGTTACTCTCGCTTACTGTAAATACCCCGGATAACTGCCCTTTATGAATGACTGCCTCTATGGGTATTAATGCTGCTCTTGATTGATTATCTGCCGTTATAGGAAATTTCACTGTGGCATACATCCCGGATAGGATAGGTGCACTTGTTTCCAATAAGGACACTTTAACATGGTACTGTCCACCCGTATTTTTAGATGAGCTACTTACCTCAATCACTTCTCCGGAGACATTTTCATTTAAGGTGTTTAAATCCACCTGCACTTCCATGCCCTGTTTAATTTTTGTTATTTCAGATTCGGGTACTAAAGTCAGCACCTGGTATTTCCCCGGAGCTTCTAATTCAAGAAGAGGCATGCCGGGATTAGCCATATCTCCGGGGTTTATGAACTTATTGGTCACTACTCCGTTGAAAGGAGCACGAATATCTGCATAAGAAAATTGTGCATTAACTTCATTTTTCATTTGCCTTGCGGCCTCCAGTCTCGCTTCGGCCATATTGTAATGGGCAGTTATATCATCCAGTTCCTTTTGGGAAGCGCTATTTTCCTGAAACAATGCCGTAAATCTTTTCAGGTCTTTTTCCGAATTGTTATAGGCTGCTGTAGCTTCAGCAATTCCGGCATTTACCTGAGCAAGCTTTGCAGACAGATCCATGTTATTTAAACTCAATAGAAGTTGTCCTTTAGTGACCTTATCCCCTATCCTTACATAAATCTTTTCTACATGTCCCATGATTCGGGTACTTAAGTTGGCACTTTTAACGGCTTCTATGGTTCCACTGGTGGAAATCATATTCGGGCCATCAATCTCACCAACCATTCTTACTGTAACCGGAATAACAAGCTCATTTGCCTGTTGCTCCTTCTTCTCTTTATTACTACAACTCCAGACAAGAAGTATCAGAAGTATGACGTATAATTTTTGCATGTTTTGGTTTTTATTCTTCATTATTTAATTATTCTTTTGTTAAAAATTCCATGTAGGCCACAGCAGAATTGTGCTGAAAAATGGTAAAATAATATTCCAGCTGTTTCTGAGCATATTGCGTTTCGGCTAGAAGCAGATCCGTCGTTTTTTCCAAACCCTGTGCAAAACGATTGCTGCGAATTCTGAGCGCTTCTTTGGATTGATTTAAAGCCAGGGTGGTAAGCTTCAGATTATTTTTGGTGTCCTGAAGCATACGATTTGCTTTATTCAGCTCAAGCTGACTTTCCGATTTGTATTGCTCTAGTTCCAATTTGGCTTTTTCGAACTCTGCTTTGCTTTTATGGGCTTTACCAAACCGCCTGGTCCCATTCAGGATGTCCCATCTCAATTCTGCACCAAACAGATAGCCACTGGCGCTTCCCCTAAATACCTGGTCATCATGTAATTCGTAGGTCCCAAATGCATTCAGCTTTGGTAAAAAACTCATTTTATCTGACCTATATGTTTGATAATAGGCCTCTTTAGCTGATTCCATTGCCAAAATATCTTTTCTATTCTCTGACACATTTTCCAAAGAAAATTGGTTTGCAAAAACCTTAAGTGAATCGGCAGGGGTCATTATCTGATAGGTGGAGTCATTCATCATAACCGACAAGTAATTGGAGGCATTTTGAATATTACTTTTTGCATATTGCAGTTGATTATCAATTTCTGTTACTCGTACTTCCACGGCCAGTACATCAGATCTTTGCAGGTATCCCTGTTTGAAACTATTGTCGGCCAGCCTTTTGTTTTCCAATGCAGCCAATTTTGTTTGTTCCAAAACTTCTACTGTTTTATATGCCAGCTGTAACTGCATATATGCTTTTTCAACCTCCAGCTTAAGGTAATCCCTTGTACGCCCGGATTGATATTCCGAGGCCGTCAGTTTGGCTTTTGCTGCTTTGCGCTGGTAGAAACCATCAAAATTCAACAGGGGTTGCTGAATTTCAAAACGCGTCGCATAATCTTCAATTTGACTTGGATTATTAAGGCGGTCCGGATTAAAATCGGCTTGTGTTACAATTTGCTGATTTAATTTAACGCCAAAAGCCATCAACGGATTGTTAGTGGCTATGCCAGTATGTGATAGACTAATATTAGGCAATAGTACGGTATTGGTTTGCCTAAAATCACCTTCAGCAGCCATAACATCCTTTTCTGTGATTTTTAAGGTTGTATTGTACTCCATTACCCTGTTCATTACCTCCCCCTTGGTAATCAGTACGCCTTTTTGCGCATTTATAAAAAAAACGCTTAACATGATCAGTATTTGTATCGTATTCTTCATGTACTAATTAATTTGAAGCAAAATTAGACTAAGAAGAAAGTGCAGATGGTAACCAATGTTACCAAAATCGGGTAACTAATGTTACAGAATATGAAAGCAGAATTGTATATAACAGGAAACAGTATACACCTGGTTTCTGAGATTGCAGATCGCTAGCCAATTATTGTTAGATGGGTAAAAAGAAATTAAAGTTTGGTCCCGTAGGAAAGATCCCCGGCATCGCCTAATCCCGGGATTATATATCCTTTTCCGGTCAATTCGTCATCAATGGCAGCGATCCACAGATGAGTATTTTCAGGGAAAACACTTTTTACATACTCTATTCCCGCAGTAGAACCAATTACAGAAATTATATGTATCTGCTTGGGTTGACCATGGTTTTTTAAAGCGTTTAATACATTCTCCAAGGTCTTTCCGGTTGCAAGCATAGGATCTGTTAATATGAGTGTTTTACCTCCCAATGCCGGAGCTGCAAAATATTTAACGATTACATCAAAGTCGTTACCCCCGTCCGGATGATGTCTGTAGGCTGAAATAAAAGCGTTCTCAGCCTTGTCAAAATAATTCAATAGTCCCCGGTGTAATGGTAATCCTGCCCTTAGAACAGAACATAGTACAAGATTATTTAAGGGTAAGGCCATGGCTTTATGACCAAAAGGTGTTTGCACGGTATGTACCTTATAATTTAGAGTTTTACTTAATTCATAACACAAGATTTCACCAATTCGCTCAATATTCCTGCGAAAACGCATGGAATCTTTTTGAATATTTATATCCCTGAGTTCAGCAACAAATTGATTTAGCAAGGAGTTTTCAGCTGTGTAATTATGAATGATCATTCATTTTATGATTTACTCTAAAGATACATTTTTTAGGATTTAAACCAGTAACTTATCCCGGCGGACCAATAGAAAACCGGCTTAAGATCTTCTTCAACTATAGTATCTTCATTTATTATTGTTGCGCTGCTTTGAGGAAACGCCATCATGGGGTAAAATGAAAAGAAAAAATGCCTGTAATTGTAATGCAATGGAATTGCTAATTCTATATTGAGAACTTTAAATTTTTGAACTTCGTCAATATTAATCGTATTGGATTCCGCTGTTCCGGAACCTGAATTACCCATACCATTTCCTTTTCTATTCCCTAAACGACTGCTCCTATAGTATTGTTCATAAAAATTTTGTGTTCCCGCATATAAAGAAATATTGGGGATAATCATTAGATTTTTATTGATGGCATAAAAAGTACGATCGAGCATCAACCCGGTAATAATATCGGTGGAACTCCCATCATTGAAATAACTACTTAAAGAGAAGGTAGCCTCCATTACCTCAAAATCATAGCTAATAACCCCGGTTAGATCGCCCAAAACAGAAGACATCACATTAAAGCTTTCATCACTAAAAAAGTAAGCAGTTCCCGAAATACCGCCGCTAAAGTTGTTTGAATTGAAGTTGTAACCCGCGCTGAGTAAAATAAGGTCAACTCGGTTAGCTTCTGATCCTGTAAGGAATGACAAGGACGCATCGGCAAAAAAACCTGATTTGTTGTAGTACCCTATTGAAGGGAACAGATAAGGGGCGGCAATAGAATCGCGCCTTCCCATAAAAACGTTATCATTGATATAACTAACATTTGCCAGGAAATAAGAAAAGTCTTCATTAACAAAATCATTGGTGGTTTTAACAGGGTCTTGAGCTACAAGAACTAAAGGGGTAATCGAGAATAAAAAAAAATTCAAAATAAGTCGAATCTTCATTTTGGATTGCTTTAAATAAGGGCCCCGGAATTTATCCGGAGCCCTCTAAAGTGTTTATTTTGTGCTTATTTTTTTCTTTTTCATAGCAGGCTTATTTACACCTTTTTTTATCATCTTTTTATGAGGGGCAATGTTTTTTTGTATCATCATTTTGCGATACTGATACATATTACTAAACATTTGACCATCAGTATTCAGGCATTGTCCATCGTGCAGTTGTAATCTCTTTTGATCTCTTGTTTGAAAACTTCCATCAGGGTTCACTACAACTCCATTTCCAAGGTCCAGACTTTCATTCAAACGCTGTTGTGTCTGATTCCTTACGACATACATATCACCGTCAACCAAAGTGTATTGAACTCTATTTTGATTTCGTTCCCGAATTTGATCCTGGGATAAACCTATATTCTCTTGGCCTACTTTGTAGCGGTATTGATATTCATTCCGATATTTGATTCCATCACTATCTAAACATTCGCCATTCTTTAGTTTCAAGTGGGCACCATCTGCGGTTTGATATGTTCCATTAGGAGATAACACAGATCCATCTGATAACTTCTGCTTATCTTTAAGGCGCATTTCCGCCCTATCTCTTAATTCCAACATTTCGCCGTTAACCATAACCAATTTGGTACGGTCTTGATCCTGAATTCTATCCTGATCTCTTTCCTGGGCCGTAAGCGCCGTAGATCCGAAAACTACAAACGCAAATAAAAAAAACATTCTTTTCATGGTATTGAGATTTAATATTAATAATGCTACAAATCTATAAGACTAAAATAACAGGGACAATGACATTAGTCATGTAACCTCAATAAATACGGGGGTTTTGTGTAACCTATGTTACATTCAGAAGAATTTTTTTAAGGAATTTAAGGAATTGCAAAATCCGTATATTTACAGATAGCATACAGCTTATTTAAGAAAAAAACGAGTTCGTTATCTGCATTAGCCGCACACAGATTTTCCTCAGAAACCACATGATTTCCTGAATATAATTTACTGCTATTTGAAGTATAGTAACATTTGTTACAAGGACTTTACTAAATAAATTCTTAATTTAGATTCTTTGGAAATAAATTGAATAATGAAAAGACGAAACTTCGTTAAAAAGGCCACTATAGGCACCATGGCCTCCGTAATTGGCGCTGATATTGTATTTGGTTCGGTAATGCCCGAAGGATATAAACCTTTGGCCCTGCAGGACCCGGACCCTTTCAAAATGTTCGATAAGGATAAAGGAATGGTGGTGTTAAATGACAAGCCCTGGAATATTGAAGCAAAGGCTCACCTTTTGGATGATAAAATAACGCCTAATAAGTTCATGTTTATCCGTAACAATGGATTAATTCCTGAAAATATAGATGCTAACAAATGGACCTTAACATTTGATGGAGAGTCAGTTAGGCAAGAGAAAACATATACGCTCGCAGAATTAAAATCAAAATTCCCACAGTATACCTATGAATTAACCCTGGAATGTGGGGGTAATGGCCGAAGTGAATTCGACCCACCCGCAAAGGGAAATCAATGGACAATTGGTGCCGTTTCCTGTGCCAGTTGGACCGGAATCAGGTTAAAAGATGTTTTGGAAGATGTTGGAATAAAAGAGGACGCAGTGTATATTGGTTATCACGCTGTGGATGAACATTTAAGCCGGGATCCGGGCAAAGAGCCCATTTCCCGC
The DNA here is from genome assembly GCF_947260015.1 of uncultured Eudoraea sp. Lineage (GTDB taxonomy): Bacteria > Bacteroidota > Bacteroidia > Flavobacteriales > Flavobacteriaceae > Eudoraea. The sequence goes on from NZ_CAMYOM010000002.1 coordinate 123,272, forward strand.
GGTGCCCCGATGCTAAAAGCAATGCAGGAGGAAACTTTACTTGCTTTTAAAATGAATAACGAGGACATTCCATTAGCTCATGGTTACCCATTGCGGCTTATAGCCGGGGGCTGGCCGGCTTCAGTTTCCGGAAAATGGATTAATAGAATTAGCATTCGAAATAAAGTACATGATGGCACCAAAATGACCGGAACAGCGTACAGAGTACCTTGTAATCCTGTTGCGCCAGGCGAAAAGGTTAAAGATGAGGATATGTGTATTATAGAATCTATGCCGGTAAAATCTTTAATCACCTATCCCAAAACCGGAGCTATGATTGGTAAAGGCAAAAAATTGGACATCCGCGGACATGCCTGGGCCGGAGAACTTGAAGTAGTTCAAATGGAATATTCCATAGATTTTGGTTCCACCTGGCAGACCTGTCCTATTGATAAACCGGCAAACAGACTGGCATGGCAAAATTTTAATGCTTCAATAGACTTTCCAAAAGAAGGTTATTATGAAGTTTGGGCGCGGGCCACAGATTCCCGTGGCATAAGTCAACCCATGCTATTACCAGGCTGGAATCCTAAGGGTTACCTGAATAACGCATGCCATAGAATTGCAGTAAAGGTTTCATAAATGCAGGAACACTCTAAGTTTAAACAGCAAGTAAAAGCCATCTATAGACTTATGGCAGGTTTATTTGGCTTATTCATTGTAGCTGCCATAGGAATCCTGTTTTTGTTGTCTAACCCAGATTGGACCAGGAAAAAAGCACCGGAAACGGAGCAGGAATATGTTGCTATTCCGGAAGAGGATGATTTCGACAAAATTGAAAATGGCGTCCATGTACGAACCGGGCTAATAGAAGCCGATGGATTAATGACGGTGGTGAATAATTGTACAAATTGTCATTCTGCAAAACTGGTCACCCAAAACAGAATGAATGAGGAGCGGTGGATAGCAACTATAAGATGGATGCAGGAAACGCAGAATTTATGGGATCTGGGAGGTAATGAAGAAATAATTGTAAACTATCTGGTAACCAACTATCCCCCAAAAAATAAAGGAAGACGTGAAATTCTATCAGATATAGAGTGGTATGATCTCAAGGATTAGCACATTTGCTCTGTTTTGTTTTTTGCTGGTTTCATGCAACGAAGTAAAAGAAAAATCAGGTATTGCCCAAAATGATTATGTGTCAAGAGAACATCTTATTGAGGCAAAAGAACTGGCTGGAATTTTTGAAGATGAAAATATAAAAATAGTTGATTAACGGCTCTTTAGTAGGTTAGGCATAGAAAATAATGATCTAATTATAGTATATGATGATAAAGGATCGTCTGATGCAGCCCGTTTATGGTGTATATTAGATGATTATAATTTTGATTCTGTGAGGATATTAAATGGCGGTTTAAAGAGCTGGGAAAGGACAGGTGAAAAACTTACTGTAAAACCTGTAACATACGATCCCACGCAATTCAACCTTCGCGAAAAAGGCAATGAGGATATATGGATTGATAAGGAAGAACTAAGTAGCTTAATAGGCAACGAGGACAGTAATATTATTATTGTTGATTCTCGTAGTTCAGAAGAATACAGTGGGACCCTCATTAAAAAAGGGGCATCAAAAGCAGGGAGAATACCAAATAGTATTCATATCGATTGGGCAGAAGCGATTGATCTCAGGAATAGTAAAAAGTTCAGGCCCATTGAAGAATTGCAAGAGATATACAACACCCTGGAAATGAATTTAAAAGATACAGTTGTTGTTTATTGCCATACCGGTTACAGATCATCTTTAACTACCTTTGTACTGCGAGAGTTAATGGGATTTGAAAATGTCAGAAACTATGATGGATCCTGGGTGGAATGGAGTTATTTCGATGAATTACCTTATGAAAAAGATAGTATAATGTTATAAAATAAAATAATTATGGAAAAATATATTGACGCTTTTGTTTCGGCTTTTTCAGGGAGTGTAAATTGGACCTGGAAGTCTATTATTTTTGATGTCCCATGGTATACAAACTATTTTTGGGGCCTGGTAGTAATTTCATTAGCAGTTTGGATTCTGGAAATTCTTTTTCCATGGCGGAAGGACCAATCTATTTTTAGAAAAGACTTTTGGCTGGATGGTTTTTATATGTTCTTTAATTTTTTCATGTTCGCTATTGCCATTAGCGGATTCTATAATTTATTAGAAGCATTATTCAGCGATATTGGAATTACATCTAAAAGTCTTGCTATTGTAGATATTTCCTCATACCCCATGTGGTTACAATTACTTTTGTTTTTTATTGTTTTAGATTTTGTGCAATGGTTTACTCATATCCTGCTTCACAAGTATCAATTCTTATGGAATTTTCACAAAGTGCATCATTCTGTGAAGGAAATGGGGTTTGCCGCCCATCTGCGCTATCATTGGATGGAGAATATCTTATACAAACCTCTAAAAGTTTTCGGCGTAATGATTCTGGGTGGATTTGAACCAGAACAGGCATATGTGGTACATTTTCTGGCTATTGCTATTGGTCATTTGAATCATTCAAATGTTAAAATTACCTATGGCCCGCTGAAGTATATTTTCAATAATCCGGTCATGCATCTTTACCATCATGTAAAGGCTTTACCTGAAGGGAGATATGGTATTAATTTTGGAATCAGTTTAAGTCTCTGGGATTATATTTTTAAAACTAACTATGTTCCGGAAGACAGTGGAACAATAGAGCTTGGTTTCCCGGGAGATGAAAAGTTTCCACATGATTTTGTGCATCAGGAATTATATGGCTTTGGGAAACCTAAGGATGAATAATAAGTAAAATATCAGTTAATTATTTTCCTTAAAACTTATGGCCCAGATTCCTCTGACCTCGTTGTCCTGATAATCCCGGGCCATATCTTTTGGGTAGAGTTTATCCAGTATAGCTAAAGTAGGAGTTGCGATCTCCTCTTCTGACACTCCATGGCACTGAAGGCACATCGCGTTTGTTGTAATGGGATAATAGAAGCCTATCTGCCCATCCGTTATGTCCAAAATTGGATCTACAGCCTTAGCTGACGCCAGCATTTTTTTAAAGTCAGCTATAAAAACTAACTCCTTTTCATTGGCTTTGTTTAAAGGATTTCTGGGCTTATCAGAAACACGCCTTATTGTAGCCCCATAAGCTAAAGATATACTGTCTGTTAGCGGAAGGGCGCTAATATTACAAAATTTAACTGCGCCATCCGGGCCTTTTTCAGTTATAGCCTGCACTAATTTCTTGCCTAATAAACCCTTTGCTCCAGCCGCATACTTCTTCCCTAACTTCTTATATTTTTCAAGTGTGTCTACGGATACTTTTCCCATATGCTTACACTGCCCCTTACCTTTGTCCATGCAATTCCCGGAACATTCCCCCATTCCCTTTCTTTTCCCCATTCCTTTACCTTTCCCCTGGCCCTTGCCCTTATGCGATTGGAACCAATCTGGCTTATCAATATCATTATCATATAGATATTCCGCAATTTGTGTAATTGTCTCATCAGGAAACGACTGATACGGCATTATTCCAAATTTTCTTAAGGCCCCGGGCATTCTGGTATTTTTCTTACTGGGATCTTTTACCCAGTGCATTATGTCCTTTACAAATTTCTCCCTGGATGTTGTCTCTTTTAGATAGTGTTTCTTAACTGCGATCATTGGGGGAGCTATCATTTCGTTCTGCGCAGTCTTAGGGTTATGACAGGTATAGCATTCTTTTTCCAATAATTCTTTTCCTGGATGAGTGCTATCAGTCACTAGTACACTTGGAGAATTCTCATTAATGACCTGAAGACTGGTTTTGGGCGTTTCCCTACATGACAGCAAGAATATAAGTCCCGAAAGGAATAATAGTAGCTTCATTATTTTGACATTTTCCCGCTTGCACAACTGAAAAATGAACGTGCTTTAGCAGATACGCTATTTTTATACTCAATAGAAGGATACCCCAGTGCTTTTAGTTTATCCTTCACTAATATGGCATCATCCACATTTTCACAGGTAAAATGAACTGAGGCCGTTTCTGTATCCACATCAATGTCTGAAAGATGGTTCATTTCCGATAATTTACTAGTGATGGTTTTTGCACAACCGTCACACTTTAGGTTTTGAACTATTACTGAGGCCTTCATAATTTGTGTTATTTTGTTTTGTTTTGAATATCTACATTGCTATTGCCACCTTATAATTCCCCCTTTTAGATCATAAATCTTTTCAAACCCCATCTCGATAAGTTTTCTTGCCGCCTTTTGACTTCTGTTTCCAGACTGGCAATAGAGGTAAACCGGTTTATCTTTTTGCAATTTTTCAAACGATTTTTGAAAATCAACTTTATCAAAGAAATCAATATTAATAGCCTTTCCAATGTGCCACCGTTTATATTCTTTGGCTGTTCTAACATCCACCAACTGAACTTTCGGATCTTTAATAGCCTCTTTATATTTTGAGACCTCTAAGACCTCAAATTTGTCTGATTGTTCGGCTTTTGACCCGAATAGTGTTTTAAATAATGACATTAGTCTATTTTTTTATTAAATATTAAAGTTCTGGTTAAAGGGAACGACCAAAAATAATCTGGTCATTCCCGTAACAATGAACCAAAACAAACTCTAAAAACAAATTTTTATAACATGCTTGTCGGACATATATAATCCGATTTCTCAACCTTTGTTTTTTTGATTTCATCAAAACCATCCGCGACATCAACGAAATCATCCCAACCTTTTTGCATTAAGATAGATGCAGCGATCATACTTCTGTAACCTCCTTCACAATAAAGTACAAAAGGTTTATCTATTGGAAATTGAGAAAGGTGTTGATCTAATTCATTTAAAGGAACATTAATCGCACCAATAACATGTTCAGAATCAAATTCACTTTTTTTCCTTATATCAAAGGCAAGTGGTCCTTCCCCAAAATATGCCTTTTCAAACTGATTGGCCGTAATTCTCTTAATTCTTTCAACTTGCTTCTGCTCTTTTTGCCAAGCATCAAATCCACCATCTAAGAAACCAATGGTGTGGTCATAACCAACTCTTGAAAGCCTGGTAATAGCCTCTGCTTCTTTATCAGGATAGGTAATTAACAAAATTTCCTGTTTTACATCTGGTATCATTTCTCCAACCCATTGAGCGAAATTACCATCAAGACCTATACTTATACTATTGGGAATATGTCCTTTTGCAAAGTCTTCGGGTTTACGCGTGTCCAACATTAGCGCATTTGTTTCATTCGCAACAACTTCAAAGGCATTTGGTGACAAAGGCTTTTCCCCTCTTTCTCTTACAATGTCAAGGCTCTCATACCCCTTAATATTCAGCAAAACATTTTGTGGGAAATAGCCAGGAGGTGCTGTTAAGCCTGTAAGAAGTTCCTTTATAAATTCATCCTTGGTCATATCAGGCCTCAGTGCATAATTTACTTTTTTCTGATGCCCAAGAGTGTCAGTTGTTTCCTTACTCATCATTTTTCCGCAAGCGGAACCTGCCCCATGATTGGGGTAAACAATCAAATTATCATTTAATGGCATGATTTTATTCCGAAGTGAATCAAATAAATGTCCTGCCAGTTTTTCCTCAGTAAGTTCTGAAACTACATGCTGGGCAAGATCTGGTCTGCCAACATCTCCAATAAATAATGTATCACCGGTTATTAGACCGTGTTCTCTTCCATTCTCATCAATTAACAAATACGTAGTACTCTCCATAGTATGCCCGGGAGTGTGAATTACTTTAACCTGATAATCCCCAACTTTAAAAATCTGATTATCCTCTGCAACCTTAGCATCATATCCGGGTTTAGCAGTTGGACCAAATACAATTTCTGCACCGGTCTTTTTCTTCAGATCTAAATGACCACTTACAAAATCGGCATGAAAATGTGTTTCAAAAACATACTTTATTGTTGCTTTATCCTTCTTTGCCCTTGAAATATATGGCTCTACCTCCCTTAATGGATCAAATATTGCGGCTTCACCTTTACTCTCCAAATAATATGCAGCATGAGCTAAACATCCCGTATATATCTGTTCTATTTTCATTTTATATTTTTTTGAATCTATTCAATAAAAGTATTAAGTAATTGGCACTTCTATAGTAACTTAGGTTACAAAGCTCAGTTTTTGCCAACTAAAAAAAAATGACTTTTATCATTGTGCGTTACATTGGCCCAAGAACCTCTATTTGTTCCACATGGCTATTTTTGATGAAATCAAAACTATATCTGTAAGCTTTGGGTGTATGTAACATAAGTTACACAACTTTTTTCCTGGGATAAACAGGAGAGTATGGAGCCTTAACCCCTTCTAATACAGGCTTTTATGCAAGTTTCAGTCTAAGATATTTTAAACTGAAATTACATTGTTAAAGGCGACCATTTATATGATTTCAATCTATGATAATTGTCATAAACAGTGGAAAACCTTGAATATAACTTTGCGCCTTAATTGAGATATTAACCAGCAATTATCAATAAAAATTGACCATCAATTGAAGCGGTTAGGATTTGTTTTTAGTTGCATAAATTACTTAAACATGAAAGCATATTTTTTTAAACTTTGTTTTCTATTATTTGCAACTGCTGCATATTCACAGGCAGGCCATATCATGCAGGGTGTGGGTGCCGTAAATATGTCAATGGGTGGCGCCTCAACAGGTCAGCCTTTGGATATTTCAGGTGCAATACAATGGAACCCTGCTTCTATTTCTACTTTTGATGAGAAGATCTTAAAGTTTGATATTGGTTTATTCTTCTCCTCACCGGAATTGAGTTCTACTGTAACCGATTTAACCGGAACCGTTTTTAGCGGGACAACTAAAGACGACAGGGGTGTTTCACCTTTACCAGCTTTGGCAATGGTATGGGGAAAAGAAGGTAGCAGGCATACATTTGGTGCTTCCGCCTTTGGTATTAGCGGATTTGGGGTTACATTTCCTGAAAGTACTACCAATCCAATTAATATGCCTCAAAGTATGGGAGGATTTGGTCGAATAGAATCTAACTATAGTTTACTGCAATTGGGTTTTACTTATGCTTATGAATTATCTGATAAATTCTCAATAGGACTTCAACCTACATTTAATTATGCAACTCTGAAATTAATCCCCAACCCAACTGCTAATCCAACAGCTGCAGGATATCCATCAACGGACAACTCTTCGGCTTTTGGTTTTGGAGGACAATTAGGTGTGTATTTTGATTCCGGTAACGGATTTTCGGCAGGAGCATCTTATAAAACCAAACAATCATTTGGCGATTTTAAATTAGATAACACTTACCTGGATGCAAGTACAGGTGAAAATGAATTCAAAATAGATTACCCTGCAATCTGGTCTATAGGCCTTGGTTTTTCTCCCGGACAATTTGACCTGGCTTTGGATTACAGATATGTCGAATATGAAAACGCTTCCGGATTTTCTTCTGTGGGTTGGACACCTACCGCATCTGTAGCCGGATTTGGCTGGAAGAATATCAGTATAGTTTCTTTCGGAGTCCAGTTTAAAGGTGTGAACAGACTGCCATTACGACTTGGATACACTTATAGTTCAAATCCAATAGAAAGTGATGTGGCATTTTTTAATGTGCCTGCCACGGCTATCATCAAAAACGCGTTCCAATTTGGTTTGAGTTATGAGATAAGTGATCGATGGGCCATTGACGGAGTTTACCATATGGGCTTTAGTGGAGAAGCAACTTCAGGGCCATTACTTAATCCGATGTTTATAGCCAGTTCACCTCCTTATGGAGCCATTCCCGGCAGTGAAGTTTCTTATGATATGACAACTTCCATGATTATGGTTGGAGCGAGTTATAAATTCCTAAAAAATTAATCCAATAACTAGAATTAGCCTAGTTCAAAACGGCGCCAATTATGGCGCCGTTTTTTGTTTTTTATTGAATTGTAAGTACGAATAAATTATAGGAACTATAGTTATAATTCCGGTGATTGTGATAAAGACAATTGAATTGGTCTCTCTATTTAAAATGAAACTTGAAAATATTATAATTACCCCGCCAATAAACCACAATTTTCCAGCCATAATGTGGGTTTCCTTCCAAACAGTTTCAGACTCAAGGGTCCATGGTGTTCTAATACCGAGAAAGTAATTTGGCTTTATGGTTTTAAAAAAATTACCCAGAATTATAAATAAAACACCGAGGCTTATAATGATGAAATTTGGATTTGTAATTGACTGTTTTTTTACCGAATACAGAATAAACAATGCCAAGACTGACATAAAAGAGGTTAAAATAATTTTAATGCTTTGATATTTGTTTCCCATTTTAGTGAGTTTGTTTTTGGGATCAATTTTTGGAATAATCAAAAAAATAATATAAATAAGTAAAGGCAGTAAAATTGGGATCAGGATGAGTTCGCTTTTATTCCCGTATCGATCAATTTCCCCTTCTAAGTTCCAATGCAAAGGTACCTGTTCCGGTAATTTGTGCCATATAGAAACCAGGTAAATAAAAGGAAGTAAAACGATGACCAATAGTGGTAATTCCTTTCTAATAGTTGTTGTCATAATATTATTTTCTTAGCGTAAGTATCCAATTTAATAAATCTTCCAAAATTGTTGTGTTTAATGAATATTCCACAAATTGACCTTTCTTTTCACTTATTATCAAATCTGCTCTTTTTAAAATATCAAGATGATGTGATATGCTCGGTTTTGAAATTTTAAACTTCTTTGCAATTTCCCCTGCATTCATATCCTTTTCTTTTAACAATGCCACAATCTCCCTCCGTGTTTCATCATTAAGTGCTTTAAAGAGAGAATTCATATATTATTTAGTTATTTAGATAAATATCTAAATAAATTATTAAATAACAAAATATTTTTATCCTCTTCATTCAATAGGGCCCTTCTACTTTTGTATCCTGTTGAACTTTTTTACATAAAAAAACCCTGCCAAATGAAATCAGCAGGGTTTAAAACAATCTAATAATGGAACCTAAATTATATGATTAATTCACCGTGTTTAAATAAATAATAAATGCGTGCCTTCTTCATTGGCTCTGCCATAAAAATCCCCTATAGTTAATACCCCATCCAATTCATCAATTAAATCTTCTCTTTCCAGGTGGAACATGTCTATGGCCAGTTTACAACCCCATAGTTTACAACCGGAGTCTGACAAAATTTCCAGAAACTCACCAATTGGAGGCATATCTAATTTTTCCATTTCCTTCTTCATCATCTTTGTAGCCAAGGCTTCAACACCGGGTAGTCCACCAAGCATTGTTGGCATATGTAATGCCGGATTACCTACGGTGGCAACTCGTAAGTGTTCTAATTTTTTCTTTTGAATGGCTTCCAGTCCAAAAAATGTAAAAAATATTTCCGATTCAATACCTTCCATCCTGGCTCCATTTGCCATAACAAATGCTGCATATGCATTTTCTATGGTACCCTTGGAAAGAATAAAAAGCATCTTTTTAACTTTAGTTCCGCTCATCTCTTTTACTTTAGTTTCGCTCATCTCTTTTACTATAGTTTCGCTCATCTCTATTTTTTTTATGATTTTATTAAAATCTTATATAACTCTTTGCTATTTAAATACAACTCTTCGGTTTTGGTATCCCTGCTATCAAAGTAGACTTTTTAAGAGGTCCTCCGGGAAATAAACTGTAGAACTCTTTAATGTTTATGACACCGCTCTTCTTAATACCACGGATTGACAGAGGTTCTTCTTTTTGATATTTATCCTGTAAGTATTCTACAACTTCCCAATGCTTTTCAGTCATGGAAATACCCTGTTCCTCTGCCAAATAACCACATATGTCCTTATCCCACTGATTAAAATCGACTAGATAACCTTCTTCGTTTACTTCAATTTCCCGTTCTGCTATTATTTTTTTCATGTTTTTTAATTTAAATTTATCTTAATTGACTTTTTCTATTTGTTTCCCTTTTTCAGACATTTGTGCGTCAACAAAAGGTATAGGCACACCCTTTAAAAGCATGTTCCAGTATATCCATCGGAAGGCGAGTTTGCCCATATGATTCATTCTGCTCTCTTTCAAAAGCCTTAAAGGACCTACACCGGGAAAGGGAAATGTTCCTTCAACCGGTTCTGTTGTGTAGTTAAAATCAATCAATAAAGCTTTGCCACCACCTGTTTCAATAAAACAATTTGCATGACCGTCAAAGTCCTCTTTTAACTCCTCACCATTTATATATCTCAATATATTATCCGTCAGGATTTCAGCTTCAAAATGGGCTACGGAACCTGCCTTTGATGCCGGTAAATTAGTAGCGTCACCTATGGCAAATATATTCTTATGATCTGTGGACTGTAATGTCGCTTTGTTTGTTGGAATGTAATTCAGATCATCTCCCAGACCTGAGCGTTCTAGCAATGGATCGCCCATATTCGTTGGGACGGTTACTAAAAGGTCGTATTCTACCTCAGTATCCGCGTAATCTATGATTTTATTATTCTCATAGTCAACCCGCTCTATATTAAAATCTGTAACTTCTTTAATGTTCTTTTCTTCCAACAAATAATGAAGGGTTTTCGTAGCGCGTGGCTTAGTAAAAGCCCCATCCAGGGGTGTTACAAAGGTAATATCTACCTTATCTCTCATCCCTTTGTTTTTGAAATAGGAATCCGCCAAAAATGCAAATTCTAAAGGAGCTACAGGACATTTTATGGGCATTTCTGTTATATGAACTACCAGTTTTCCACCTTCCCAGGATCTAAATTTATCCCTTAATGCTTTGGCTCCTTCATATGTATAGAAATCAAAGATGTTTTTATACCATTTTGGCCCTTTCATACCTTCTATTTCTTCCGGTACAGTTTTCGTTCCTGTGGCTACAATTAAAACATCATACAACAGCTCCTGGCCATCGGTAAGAAGTACCTTATTGTTTTCCGGTTCAATGAGATCTATTTTTTCCTGGATATAGTTAACACCTTTAGGTAAAAACTTGGATCCTTTTTTCTTAACCTGTTTTGTAGTATAAATATCAAAAGGAAGAAATAAGAACCCAGGCTGGTAATAATGGGTTTTGTATTGATCTACAATGGAAATCTTCCACTCTTTTTTAGGCAGACTGGATACCAAATGATTGGCCATCATAGTTCCGGAAGTTCCTGCACCTAATATGACTAAATTTTTCATCATTATTTACCTTATTTAGTTTAAAATACAGGGATTTTTTAACCCGTATTTAATGATGTAAAATTAATTATAGGAAGTGCTGTAAAATATGACATAAGTCATATATCCCGCTTGTGTAACTGTTGTTACATATAGCTGACAAAAGTTATTTATCAAGGGGAATATTCACTAATTAGAAAGAATAGAATAATTGTTTGATAGAACACAAATTGTGAACTCCACGACATAAAATAATCTAAATAAAAGTAACAAAAGATCGACAGTTCCGGTAAATAGTAACCGAAAAAGACCCTTTAATGAGAATAAAATGAGCCATCCATTTTGTAAACTACATTAAAGATGATACCTTGATTTCATTATTAACGAAGTTCTGTTGTATAATAAGGGCTGCACACTAAACCAATCGCTTTATGATTACTATTTTATTACTCCTTTTGAGTGTGGCAATCATTGTATTCCTCACTGCTAAATTAAAAGTTCATCCATTTTTAGCCCTACTCTGTGCCGCTATCTTTTTTGGCCTCCTTTCGGGTATGGAATTGAATATAATTGTACAATCTATAAATGACGGGTTTGGCATTACATTGGGAAAAATTGGAGTTGTCATTGTCCTGGGTGTTATAATTGGTGCCTTTCTTGAGCATTCAGGTGGGGCCTATAAACTGGCTGAAATAATCCTTAAAATAATAGGTAAAAACCGGGTACATGAGGCCATGGGTTTAGTAGGTTTTGTAGTCTCGATCCCAGTATTTTCCGATAGCGGGTTTATAATTCTCAATCCATTAAATAAAAGCCTTTCTAAAAGGGCCGGATTGTCCATCGTAGGGACTGCCACGGCTTTGATGCTCGGGCTAATGATCACTCATGTTCTGGTTCCTCCTACCCCGGGTCCTATAGCAGCGGCGGGAATAATAGGTGCGGATGTAGGCATGGTAATGTTAATTGGTCTCATCATTGGTGTTCTCTCACTGGTTGTAGCCATTTTTTATTGTAAAAAAATGGGTGCCAAACACTATTTAGATCCAAATCCGGAAATTTCGGAAGATGAGATTCAGGAAAAAATTAAGCAGGCCCCAAGTGCATTTAAGTCGTTTTTACCTATTTTGATCCCCATTCTACTGATCGTAGGAAAATCACTGGTAGAATTTAATGCAACTCCGGGCCAGGCGGAAACTACATGGGTGAAATTTATTTCCTTCGTTGGTTCTCCGGTAATTGCTCTTATAATTGGTATGCTTTTCGCTTTCTTACTCCCAAGGAAGTGGGATAAAACTATACTATCCACCACTGGTTGGGTTGGGAATGCCCTTTCCGATGCCTCAAACATTATTCTTATTACAGGTGCCGGAGGGATTTTTGGCACTATCTTACAGAATAGTGGAATTGCTACTACCCTGGCAGATACACTCTCTACCGCCAATTTGGGTATTTGGCTGCCCTTTATGTTATGTGCAGCAATTAAAACAGCTCAAGGCTCATCAACAGTTGCGCTAATAACAACGGCTTCAATCATAGCTCCTTTATTGATTTCCATGGGTTTTGTAACGGAAATAGATAAAGCTTTGGTTGTTTCTGCAATAGGTGCCGGCGCAATGGTAGTTTCACATGCAAACGACAGCGGATTTTGGATCCTTACTCAGTTCTCTGGTATAGATGTGAAAACCGGATATAGGGTATATACCCTGGGTACTTTCATAGTTGGTTCATTTGCAGCATTGCTGGTATACGTTGCAACCTTTATAGTTTAATAAAATACTCAAACTAGTATTTATACTTTATGTGATTTCCGCATTCTTAGTTAAGGGCGACCGTATTTTATCCTAAATTAGCTAAAAATCAATTAAATTTATCAGTTGCCTAAAAATGCACAAGATTTCGAAAGGATTTGATAGGACAATTATAATTTAATTATGATTTTAGTAAAAAAGACATTAATCTTATATATTCAAACTAACTCTTTTTGACCAATATGAGTTTGTCAATCAACCAAAACTAAACAAATGGAAAACACAACAAACGCCCCCCAAATTAATTCTAAACGTCTTTTTTATGGTAGTTGTTTTGCTTTAATCACTACGGCTTTATCTTTTAGTATTCGGGCCGGTATTCTGCCACAATTAGGAGAAGAACTAAGTTTATCAGCCGAACAATTGGGTTTTATTAACTCTATGTGGTTCCTGGGTTTTCCGATATCTATGGTCATAGGTGGATTGATATATCATAGTGTGGGTGGAAAAAGGATTATGCAATTTGCATTTTTTGCCCATGCGCTTGGTATTATTCTGACCATTTATTCAGGTAGTTATATAGGACTATTAATTTCTACTTTACTAATTGGATTGGGAAATGGCTGTACAGAAGCGGCCTGTAACCCAATGATTGCCGATGCATACCAGGGCAGCAGGATGAGTAAAATGTTGAATAGATTTCATATGTGGTTTCCCGGGGGAATAGTAATTGGAAGTCTGATTTCAAAATTTATGACGGATGCCGGATTAGGTTGGGAAACTCAAATATGGGTTATTTTAATCCCGACATTAATTTATGCCTACCTCTATTTCGGACAAGCCTGGCCTAAGGCAAAAATTAAGGAAGCCGCATCAATTGGAAGCAACTTCAAAGCAATGTTCTCCCCTTTATTTATTTTTATGATGGTATGTATGGCTTTAACCGCTATAACGGAGTTTGGTCCGCAACAATGGGTTGGCATTATTTTATCTAAAAGTGGTGCTTCACCTATGCTGATATTAGCACTGGTAACCGGACTAATGGCGGTTGCAAGGTATTTTGGGGGTGTGGTTGTGAAAAAATTTGATCAGACCGGAGTATTGCTTGGGTCATCAATTCTGGCAACGCTCGGTATTTATCTTTTTAGCACACAAACCGGAGGCATGGCTTACGTGGCAGCCGTAATATTTGCCCTCGGAATCGCATATTTCTGGCCGAATATGATTGGCTTTACTGCTGCTAAGATACCTAAAAGCGGGGCCCTGGGAATGTCTGTTATTGGCGCGGTTGGCATGTTTTCATCTTCCATTTTTCAACCAATCATAGGCAAATGGATTGATTCTGACAGGGCCGAAGTGGCCGCCAGTGGACTTACGGGCGATGAGCTGGAATTAGTAGCCGGACAGCAAACACTGGGAACAATGGTCATATTTCCCGCCATCTTAATTGTGCTGTTTACTATACTTTGGTTCTGGATAAAGAAGCGGAAGGCTGAGACTGCCATGGCGTAGCCTCCAAATTATTAATACCTCAAAGCAAGCGGGATACAACGGCATTGAATTATTTTCAGCTAAAGGCAATGAAAAACACTATTCCAAACTTGGAAAACAGTAGGTCTGTTTGGAGATAGTAACCACCTATGAGGCCTCGGTATACCCAAAAAAAATTTTCCAGTTCTAATCAAAAAACCCGGCTGTCTGGATGGGATAAATTGAAGTAACCTATTCTTAAACAGCTAAATAACATTTAAAATGAAGCAAGCGCTTAAATTAATATTTCCAATCGGGCCTACGCTCCTATTTGGTTTACTTATTTTATCCTGCAAAGAAAACCCAAAGGACCAGCTAAAATCTGTTGAAAATATTCTGGCTGATCCTGATTTGACTTATAATGCCTATTCATCCAAATCTACGGATAAACTTATTTCCCGTTCAGAGTATTCAAACAAACTATACGGTTTTTGGTTGGGTCAATGCATTGCCAATTGGACAGGATTGGTAACAGAAATGGACAAAATTGGAAATATTGGAGCGATAAAAACAGGACCCTTCTATACCAGGGAAGATTGGGGAACGCCAGACCAGCCCAGTATATGGGGTGAAGGCCTGCCAAGTGAATTATCGGATAACATAGACTTTGTTTTCCGGGGAGAAGATGAGGTTTGGGGTGCCGATGATGATACAGATATTGAATATATGTATCAGCATTTGTTGTATACCAATAAGACCAGCATGTTAAGCGGAAAGCAAATTAAGGAAGGCTGGCTGAAACATATAAAACACGAGGAAGAAAACTATTTGTGGGTTGCGAATCAAAAAGCGCTGGATATGATGCTCAATGGTGCGGTACCCCCGGAAACAAGTGACCCACAAATTACAAAAGACACTATATATGACAATTATCACGAGATGATAGATGCGCAATTAACTACAGAGATTTTTGGTCTTTTTGCTCCTGGAAGACCGGATATTGCTTTAAAGATGGCAAATTTACCCATCCGGACAACGGCCCGGGAAAATGCTCAATGGATCTCTGAATTCTATGTTATCATGCATTCCTTAGCGTCCGAAGTTGATAAAACCCTAGTCGAAAAAGAGCAAATAGCACGGATGGCTCTGCAGGCTCGAGAACACCTTCCCCATGATTCATATGCTGCTAAGATGTTCGATTTTGTAAAAGGCAAATACGATGAAAATATTCCGTGGGAGCAAGCTCGGGACGACTTATATGAGCGCTATCAGATAAACCAGGAAGATGGATATACCATAACCTCAAAGAATATTTTTTGTAATGGTTGCTTTGCGGCAGGAATAAATTTTGGTGCCAGTATAGTAAGTCTTTTTTATGGCGAAGGAGACATCAAAGAGACAATTAAGATTGGGGCACTGGCCGGATGGGACTCAGATAACCCTACTGCCACCTGGGGTGGTCTATTGGGCTTTATGCTTGGTAAAGAAGGGGTGGAAGCCGCTTTCGGTCGAAAATTTTCTGATAAATTTAATATTCACAGAACCAGGGTGAACTTTCCAAATGACGGATTAGATACTTTTGATGAAATGGCTAAAAAGGGTATTTATATCATTGACCGGGTTGTGCAGGAAGAAATGGGTGGAGGCGTAGATCTGGAAAAAGATATATGGCTCGTTCCTAAAGAGGGATTGTAACAAATAAATGAATTGGAAAACGAAGTCTGAACTTTCCATGTATTTAATTGTACCAGATTTTCAGGTTGATCACAAGTATTATAAAATTTCAGTAACTTTAATGTTATTCAATTAATGAAACCAGAGAATAATCATTTTCTTAAATATCTAGAGGCACTTTCCTCTTCTCCTTTTTTCAAGGATTCCAGTACCGGCTCTATTAAGGAACTATTGCATTCCATGTCGGAGGAACATTGGAACGCGAAAAGTTTTAAAAGCAGTACAGATGTAATGTCCACATTCCACTTCATCGTATCGGGCAGGTTAAAAGTATATAAGTCCAATCCGGATTCAGGTAGAGAACATACGGTTTTTGTGCTGTCTAAGGGTGATGTTTTTGATGTTCTATCTTTACTGGACACTAAGCCGCATGATGTATACTGGGAAGCGTTGGATTCATTGGAGGTCTTAAAAATTCCTATGGAACAAATGCGTCATTGGATTAATAAATATCCGGTAATGCACAAAGCCATATTATATTATCTGGGTGACCGTATGCGACAACTTATGGATGTTGCCACTGATGTTACCCTTCACAGTACTTTGGTGCGCCTCTCTGCATTGCTCCTTAAAAATATAAATGGAGAAACCCGCAAATTAGAATTAATCAATAATTTACCAAATGATGAGATTGCCGGCCTCATAGGCACTACTCGGGCTGTTGTGAGCAGGCACATCCAGGAATTAAAACGTTGTGGTGCAATTTCGGTAAGTCGCAAACAAATTAATGTTAAGAATCTGGAATTGCTATTATCAATTGCTGAAGAAAAGTACATTCCTTAATTAATTTTTTTTTTGGAGAACCATTCCATTTGTCATTCTAAAATTATCAATTACCGGATATCGCAAATTTTACTAAAGTGCTACTTAGGTAGCTGTATTTGCTTTTAAAATCAAATAACTTTATAGTTTTAATTAAAGGGGAAGATTATTGCGAGTAAAGGATAGGTAATTCTTCATTTGTCACTTGATAAAACTTTTACTGAATAAAAATGGTTGGATAATAAACAACCTTCGTTATGGCTTTTTATAAAAAATTTAATTATCTGTTAAATTTAGCATTATTGAACGTTTTCAAAAGCAATGGTATAAAGCCCAGTAAAACCGTATACCTGCCATTCAAATCCAAATATCCCAAAGCTACATTTGTACAATGGAAACAAATTGATGTGTTTAGATGGCAAGTAACCTTTCGCTTCAATAAAGAAGAACATTTCGCATTATTCAATTGTGAGGGCAAATGGCTTGAAACAATTACTCCCGTATCATTAGAAATTACTCCAAAACAAGTACAACAAAATTTTGCAGGAAATTATAGCAATGATGGACTTCAGCAAATCTACCATGTAGAAACCCCTAAGCAAAGTCTTTACGAAATAAGCTGGAATAATGGTATTAATGTTCTGAAACTCTTATATAACTCATCAGGAAAAATAATTGGTAAAATGATTTCATAAATCAATGCATGTAGCTAAAAAATTTGTCTAAGAAAAAATAGAAAAAAATATTAAAATTATTTTATTTAAGCTTACCTTATAAAAAAAGAAAATAATTAGTATGATCAAAGAATTAACAAAATCACAGGAACTCTTCGAAAGAAGGAAAAATGTAGTAGCCAATGGCGTGGGGGTGTTCAATACCGCCACTGTCAAAGAAGCCAAAGGTGCGATTATTATTGATGTAGATGGGCGGGAACTTATTGATTTTGCCGGCGGCATTGGTGTTGTAAATGCAGGCCATTGTCCGGAACCCGTGGTACAGGCTATACGCGAACAAGCAGCTAAATATTTACATACCAGTTTTAATGTTGTGACTTATGAACCCTATATAGCATTATGTGAGGAATTGGCGGAGATTTTGCCCCATGGTAAAAATACTAAGGCAATGCTGGTAAGTACAGGAGCAGAAGCTGTGGAGAATGCCATTAAAATTGCAAGACAGGCCACCAAAAGACCTGCAATTTTATGCTATACCGGTGCCTACCATGGCCGGACTATGATGGCGATGACGCTAACTAGTAAGGTTAGTTATAAGTATGATTGCGGCCCTTTTGCTCCGGAAGTATACAGACTGCCATTTCCAAACTTTTATCGCTATAGAGGTATTAGAGATGAGGCTACTTTTGTCAAGGACGAATTAAAACGACTTCACGAAAGCGCCCTCAATCTGGTTGATATAGAAAGTGTTGCGGCAATTATTTTAGAGCCCATCCAGGGTGAAGGTGGTTTTAATCCAATACCCCAAGAATATTTAGAGGGGTTAAGAGCATTTTGCGATGAGCATGGCATCTTACTAATTATGGATGAAGTACAAAGCGGATTCTGTCGTACCGGACATTGGGCTAGCTGGCAACACTATGGTGTACAGCCAGATATAAGTACCTACGCTAAATCGATGGGATCGGGACTTCCCATTGCAGCCGTCGTCGGGCGGGGGGAAATAATGGACGCTGCTGCTTCTGGCTCTATAGGTGGCACCTATATTGGAAGTCCGGTTTGTTGTGTTGCCGCTTCGGCTACCATTAAATATATGAAGGAGATTAATCTTAATGAAAGGGCAAAACAGGTCGGTGATACCATCATGAGCCGTTTGAAAAAGTTGATGAAAGATTATTCTGAAATAGGTGATGTGAGAGGCATTGGTGCAATGATTGGGATCGAGTTTGTTAAAAATAGTGATCCAAGGCAACCTAATTCAGAAGTTTGCGGCAAAATTGTAAAAGGCTGTTCGGAAAACGGGTTAATTATTCTTAGTGCAGGCACCCATAAAAATATTATTCGCATCCTCTCACCTTTGGTAATTACCCAGGAAGAATTAGAAAAAGGGTTATCTATTTTAGAAAATGAAATTAAAAAAGCAATAGGAAACTAATATGAGACCATTCGCAATTGCAGGAATACAGATGAAGGTTTCAGCGGTCGCTTCCAATGTGGAAATGATGAAGCTGAAACTCGATATTACCATGACCCTATATCCGTGGATTGAAATGGTACTATTTAGTGAATTATGTGCATACGGCCCACTGATACATACTGCCCAGGAAATTCCATGTTCGTTTGAAGCCGAAATGCAGGCCATGGCGAAAAAATATGGAATCTGGCTACTTCCTGGATCTATTTTCGAAAAGAGTAATGGTAAAATATACAATACGTCCACCGTTATCAATCCTAAAGGGGAAATAGTGACGCGTTATCGCAAAATGTTTCCGTTCTATCCTTATGAAGTAGGCGTAACACCGGGAACCGAATTTTGTGTTTTCGATGTGCCTGAAGTAGGAAGATTTGGAGTGTCTATTTGTTATGACATGTGGTTCCCGGAAACCATTAGGACCTTAGTATCAATGGGCGCAGAAGTAATACTTCACCCCACCATGTCTGGTACCATAGATCGAGATATTGAATTATCTATTGTAAGAGCGATGGCTTCCGTGAATCAATGTTACTTCTTTGATGTCAATGGTTTGGACACCGGGGGTACCGGACGATCCATAGTATGCGGGCCAGACGGCCTTGTTATTCACCAGTCCGAAGGAACTGAAGAAATTATCCCTCTTGAATTAAATATCGCAAGAGTCAAAAGAAGCCGTGAATTGGGCATATTGCGCCTGGGTCAGCCCCTGAAAAGTTTTAGAGATCATTTAGGGCAATTCAGCATATATCAGCCACAAACCCCTCACCCCTATCTCGATTCACTTGGCCCCCTCATAAAACCTAATAGACTGGACAAATTAACAAAATTGATTATAAAAGAAGACTCTCTTGAACATCCGATAACTCCAACACATTATAAAGGAGATGGAACAATATAAATACTAAAGAAAATGGGCGGCGTATCCTCAAATAAAAAGAAAGACAAAACCGAGTTTAAAGATTATGTGAGTTGGTTTGAAATACCAGCCATTGACTTTCAGCAAGCAGTTAATTTTTACAACCACATATTCGACATTAAAATGATTCAAAACGTCACAGAGGAAAATGCCATGGCCTTTTTTCCGGTGAAAAAGGGTATTGGTGGAGCGGTTATTTCTGGGCCGGGTTCTGTTCCCAGTGATATTGGACCATTGATTTATTTAAATGGGGGCAAAGATTTGAGTAATGTCCTCGATAAAGTAGAGGAAGCTGGTGGGCGAATAGTAATGCCCAAAACCTTGATAAGCGAAGAAGCGGGTTACTTCGCCATTTTTATTGATTCTCAGGGAAACAAGCTCGCTTTACATTCAAAAAATTAAATCGTGATTAAGAATAAAATCAAAAGTGCACCTTATTATAATATCGGACAACTAAGGGTCGATTACTGGAACAAATTAAAAATTGAAACAGCCGAATTAGCCCGATGTCGCAAAGGGTCTGCTAATGAAAAAAGACATAAACAAGCCACAAAAGAGTTAATAAAAGATCTGAAAGGTGTTGAATGCTTTTTTGCTTCTCCCGGTAAAGGCCGCATACAAAAGCTAGAAAAGGCCTTTTCCGTTCATGAGCATGCCTCCTTATCGCATTTGGCTGCAGAAACTACAAAACAATTGGTTGGCGATAACTACAGGAGTAATCCGGACTTTCTTAATCATGATGAACATAGTATAGAATCTGTTGAGGAACATGAGCAATATAATGACGTTAGTAAGAACTATTTCGAGGTAATGTTCGTTGACGATATTTCCGAACAGGAAGAGATCAATCTGCAGTACAGAATGAGAGCCTTGCGAACACCTCATGACAAATTTACCTATGGTGTTGTAGTACAACGATCTTTTCAGGATGCCCTGATTGCCTTGCTTTTTAATCACAATATTCAGGCAGTGGTAGTGCGCTATGCACCACCTTACCACTCCAAGGGGATTGCACCCCTGATAAAACCATATATCCAACCGGTAACAAAGCTCGACTTTTCATCGAAATCCGAGACCGATCTCGGGCCAATAATCGGGGAGTTAATAAAACAATTCAGGCCCGAATTGGATACCTATTATGTTACAGACACCTCCCTGGGGCACCTTAAGGATAGTACTATAAAGGGTTTCAGACGCATATTTTATCAAACAGAAGATATTCAGGAACTTCACCTTACAATTATGCGCGGTATTGCAGAGCGATATACTACCCCTTTCTTCTCTGCGCTGGTAGAATACAGCCAAAAACCCACCGGGGTCTTCCATGCAATGCCGATATCCCGGGGAAATTCAGTTTTTAAATCAAGATGGATCAATGATTTTGGTGAGTTCTACGGGCGAAATATGTTTTTGGCTGAAACATCTGCCACAACTGGTGGCCTCGATTCCTTACTGCAGCCTACAGGGCCTTTGAAAAAAGCCCAGGAAATGGCACGGGATGCATATGGCTCCCAGTACACTTATTTTGTAACCAACGGAACATCCACAGCAAATAAAATTGTGATGCAGGCCCTTGTTAAACCGCAAGATGTAGTTCTAATTGATAGGGATTGCCATAAATCACACCATTATGGATTGGTTCTGGCGGGAGCATATCCCGTTTATCTGGATTCCTACCCCATCGAAGAATACTCCATGTATGGCGCGGTACCCTTGGAACAGATCAAAAATAAATTGCGGCAATTGAAAGATGCTGGCAGACTGGATAGGGTGAAAATGTTGCTGCTAACGAATTGTACCTTTGATGGCCTTGTTTATAACGTGGAGCGTGTCATGGAGCAGGTCCTGGCCATAAAGCCGGATATGATATTTTTATGGGATGAAGCCTGGTTTGCCTTTGCGGGATTTGCTAATAGCTACAAGCAACGAACCGGTATGCTTGCAGCTAAAAAGCTGTATGAAAAATATAGAAGTGGCACCTATAGGAAGCAATATAATGGGCATATAAAAGGATTGAATAATGGTGATCTTTCCACAATGCCGGATCCGGATAAGGTACGGATACGGGTATATGCCACACAGAGCACACATAAAACCCTAAGTAGTTTTAGACAAGGCTCAATGATCCATATCTGGGATGAAGACTTTCGTCGAAAAAGTGAGAACACCTTTTTAGAAGCTTATATGACCCATACTTCCACATCACCCAATTACCAGATGCTGGCCTCTTTAGATGTAGGCAGGCGACAAGTTCAGCTCGAAGGTTTTGAGTTGGTTGAAAAAAGTATTGAGATGGCTATGGTACTTAGGGCTAAGGTGAATGACAACCCCCAATTAAGCAAGTATTTTGATGTCCTGACAGTTCATGATTTTATACCAACTAAATATCGTCAAACCGGCCTTAAAGAGTATTATACAAGGAACGAAGGTTGGAACCGAATGGATGAGGCGTGGGAGAAAGACGAATTTGTACTTGATCCTACCAAAATAACTTTGTACATCGGTAAAACGGGTGTTGACGGTGACACCTTCAAAAACAAATACTTAATGGATAAATTTAATATCCAGATTAATAAGACTTCCCGGAATACCGTCTTGTTCATGACCAATATCGGGACTACCAGGGGTAGCATTACATACCTCACCAATGCACTTTTAAAAATTGCAGATGAATTGGATGAAGAATTTAAATCGTTGAATAATAAAGAAAAGGAAATTCTTCAAAACAGAATTCATTCCTTGACTAAAGAGGTACCTCCTCTGCCTGATTTCAGCTATTTCCATAATTCATTTCAGGCCGTTCCAGGTGTCCCCGGAGGTAATTTGCGAGAAGCCTATTTCCTGGCATACAATGAAGAAAATTATGAATATGTTCCCTTGAGCGAATGTTTGCCAATCATGGTTAAAGGAAGAAAACTAGTGGCTTCGACCTTTGTAATTCCTTATCCACCTGGTTTTCCTGTGCTTGTTCCTGGCCAGGTGGTCAGTAAGGAAATTATTAATTTCCTTACTGTGCTCGATGTGAGTGAAATACACGGGTATCGGTCCGATCTTGGCCTTAGGGTTTTTAAAGAGCGTGTATTGAACAGGCAAAAAATTACTACCTCGATGGGTGCTATAGCAAAAGGAATGAAGAAAAAACAATCAGTCTAAAATTTTAAATAAAAAATATGAGTGCTAAAAAAACAACACCTGTAAAGAAAGTAACAACAACCCCTGCAAAGAAAGCAACAACAACAGCTGCAAAGAAAGTAACAACAACTCCTGCAAAGAAAGCAACAACAACAGCTGCAAAGAAAGTAACAACAACTCCTGTAAAGAAAGCAACAACAACACCTGCAAAGAAAGCAACAACAACCCCTGCAAAGAAAGTAACAACAACAGCACAATTAAATGGAGTGCCGGATATAAGACGGTTCTTTTATAAAAACGAGATTCCGCTGTATTTTATCAGTGCAACAAATTTCAATATGCTTGGCGCCGATGAATGGATAAAGGGCTTTAAATTTATCTGTCACATAGAATGCTTTGATGGCCAGCATCCCAATGTATTTTCACCTAAGGAAGAAATTCCACATGACGATTTCACAGGTATAGAAGACATCAACAATTATTTGCTTCAACACCCCGAAGTTCAGGATTTTTTAAAGACAAGAAAGAAAGGTAGAACTACGGGAAAGGCTATGTTCCTTATGTTTGATGAGAAGACGGAGAAACTAGCAAAGAAATTAGGATTGCAAATTATGTTCCCTACAGCTAAAATGCGGACATTCATGGACAACAAAGTGAATACTAACCGTATTGCAGAAAAGGCCGGAGTTCCTTGCGTACCCTATGTACTTTCTAATGTTACGGATTATGCGCACCTAAACAAGGTTTCCAAGACACTTGGAAACGATCTTGTAATACAAACGCCATTTGGTGATTCCGGGCATACTACTTTTTTTATATCCAATGAAGCGGAATTCAAAAAATACGAGGAAGAGATTGTAAAGGAAAAGGAAGTAAAAATAATGAAGCGCATCAACTGTAAAGGATCGGCTATAGAGGCATGCGTTACAAGGCACGGCACCATCGTTGCGCCTCTGATGACCGAACTGGTTGGCTTTAAAGAATTGACACCTTACAAAGGTGGCTGGTGCGGTAATGAAATTTATCCAAATGCCTTTACTCCGGAATTGCGAAAAAAGGCAACAAAATATACACAACTTTTTGGAGATCAATTGCGCAAAGAAGGATATAAAGGATATTTTGAATTAGACTTTCTTATTGATCAGGATAATGGAGAAATTTATTTGGGGGAATTAAACCCAAGAGTGACCGGAGCAAGTTCTATTACTAACCATGCAGTTTTTGCATTGGCAGATGCACCCCTTTTTGTTTTCCATATTTTAGAATGGATGGACGTGGAATACAAGTTGAGTGTCAAGGCGATCAATGACCGGTGGGCCAGACAGGAAAATATTGATGGATGGAGTCAACTTATCATCAAGCATACTGAAGATACTATTGAGTATGTATCTGAGGCACCCAAATCCGGGATTTATAAAATGTTCGACAATGGCCATATTCTATTCGACAGGATGGATACACATAGGAGGGCAGTAGAATCTGAAGCGGAAGCATTTTTCTTAAACATATCCAAAGAAGGAGATTATTTGTACGAAGGTGCTGATATGGGAATTTTGGTTTCCAGAGGACGAATGATGACCGATGATTTTAAGCTTAATAAAAGAGCAAAAGATTGGATAAAGGCCATCCGCGAAAAATACGTTTCACAGGTAGTTGAGGATAAACGTCCAAAGATTGCACTAAGTGGCAGTTTAACAAAGTAAAATTTGGCATGGCCAACTTTAAATATGATGTCCGGGTACTGGAATTGAATGAAATCCATGAAATACCCGGAGCATGGACAAATCAAGATTTTTTGGACGTATTGCATCATCTGGAGTATGATGATGCTGATACTGTTCCGTTCGAAGAACTAAAGGAAATGGCAGCTTTAGCATTGTCCGACCTAACGGTCGAAGATGCGGCGGTCAACATTCTGGAGTTACGGCTTAAGGAACAACTCAATATAGGTCAGCGGCAAAATCTGGTATCAGAGTTGCAGGACGATCGTCTTTGGGAGGAATATTCCGACATCAAATTGCACGAAGCATTATTCAATGTTGGATGCATGCTATACTGGACATTTCCAAATCAGTTCCCAACACCGGATATTGTGCGAATTACTTTAAAGGTAATTGCATTGAACAAGGAATCAGCTTTAAATTTACTAAAGCCAAATTCCTCTTTTCTAACCCGTTTGTTAAATGACGGAATGGATGAAGGCAATATCATCTATAGGTTATTTGACGAGAATATTAAGTCGGACAAGTTTCCTGAGTCTGAACATATTATCTGGAAATTTGAGGAATCTGGCTTTGCCCCTGAAGATAATTCCAACACTTTTACCATATATACTTCCTGGAACTGGGTAGATGAACTTAAGGGAGTACAGGGTTTTGAATCAACAGCATTTTCTGACGAACAACTAAAATAAAATGGAATTTAAAAGTATAAATCCGTACAATGGCCAACAAGTTGGCCGGTATACATCGCTTACAGAAAAAGAGCTAGGTAAAAAGCTTAATAAAAGTCAGGATGCCTTTGAGTCCTGGCGAAAAGTTCCGCTTTCTGAACGCTGTGCACTTATAAAAAAAGCCGGCCAAATATTGAGAGAGAATGTTGAAGAATACGCCCAAATGATCACCTTGGAAATGGGAAAACCCATCATAGAATCAAGATCTGAGGTGAATAAATGTGCATGGGTATGTGATTACTATGCGGAGAATGCTCCGGAATTCCTGAAAAATGAAACAATTGCCACCGAAGCAACACAAAGTTTTGTAAGGCATGACCCTATTGGAAGTGTCCTGGCAATTATGCCGTGGAACTTTCCATTTTGGCAGGTTTTTAGATTTGCTGCACCAACTTTAACAGCGGGCAACACCGGATTGTTGAAACATGCTCCTAATGTATTTGGATGTGCCAGACAAATAGAAGAAGTGTTTAATAGAGCCGGTTTTCCCAGGTCTGTCTTTCAAAACCTGATTGTACACCACGATCGTACAGAACAGATTATTGCGCATGAGGCTGTAAAAGCAGTAACACTTACGGGAAGCGAAAGAGCAGGTTCGGCCGTGGCAGAAATTTCCGGTAGGCATATTAAAAAAACCGTTTTGGAACTTGGCGGTAACAATGCCTTCATTGTCTGGGAAGATGCGGATATTGACAAGGCCGTAAAAACTGCCCTTACAGCCCGAATGCTTAATTGCGGACAGAGCTGTATTGCTGCTAAGCGCTTTATTTTATTGGAAGGAATTTATGAGGAGTTTGTTTCAAAATTTACAAAAGCCGTAAAGGGTTTGAAATCGGGGGATCCATTGGAAGATGCTACCCAAGTTGGACCGATGGCTCGTAAAGATCTGGCCGACCAGCTTAATCGTCAGGTCTCGGTGTCAGTAGAACAAGGTGCAAAGTTATTGCTTGGAGGCAAACAGAGCGGTTGTTACCATGAACCTACCATTTTGAGTGATGTAGCGCCCGGAATGGCTGCTTTTGAAGAAGAAACATTTGGCCCCCTCGCGGCTATGATAAAAGCAAAAGATATAGATCAGGCCTTTGCCCTCTCGGAACAATCAAAGTATGGGCTTGGGGTAACTGTTTGTACTACAGATATTGATAAGGCGGTAAAGTTTGCAGATAGAGTAAGCGATGGAGCTTATTTCATTAATGAACTAGTCAAATCAGACCCAAGGCTGCCATTTGGCGGTACCAAAAATTCCGGCTATGGACGTGAACTGGCAAAAGATGGGATGATGGAGTTTATAAATCGCAAGACGATTTATGTTAAAAATTAAATTAAATTCGATATTTGGTAATAAATAAGCATATGGAAACCTTAAATAAAATTCTGGAATTTGAAATCTTAAGTTTAAGTAACTATACAATAAGGGTTTCTGACCTGGTGACTATTCTGATTATCCTAATTATTACCAAACTAATACTATGGGTCATTAAAAAAGCATTGTTTCGCAAGTATAAATTCCGCAAAACTGATCCGGGCACTACCTATGCTTTATACCAGATCATAAAATATGTAATTTGGGTCATGGCCATTGGATTGTTGCTGGAAACAATAGGAGTTAAAGTTACTTTGTTATTAGCCGGCTCTGCGGCCTTATTGGTGGGTATTGGCTTAGGATTACAGCAAACATTTAATGACGTAATATCAGGTATCATCTTACTTTCAGAGAGATCCATAAAAATAAATGATGTTTTGGAAATAGATGGCGACGTGGTAAAAATTGAAGGTATTGGCTTACGAACCTCTAAGGCCTTAAACAGGGATGACATATCCATTATCATTCCAAATTCATTAATTACTACCAGTAAGGTAATTAATTGGAGTCATCAATCAAAAAAAACACGTTTTAAGATTGATGTTGGGGTAGCTTATGGAAGTGATGTTGATAAGGTTATCAAAATATTGGAAGAAAGCGCCTTTGAACATCCTGAAGTCTCAAACAGGGAATTGGTTGAAGCACGATTGATGAATTTCGGAAATTCATCCTTAGATTTTCAACTTTTGTTTTTTAGTAAAAATATTTTTAGGATAGGAAAAGCAAAAAGTGATATTAGAAGAATTATTAGTAAAAAACTTGCCGAAAATAAAGTTACAATACCTTTCCCGCAAATGGATTTACATCTAAGATCCAATACCGCCGGTAAATTTGAAAAATAGAATAACACATAGTTTTAGTTTCTACGGGCCTGCTTAATACAAGCTTCTATCATTTGAAAGAGTTTATCCGGGATGGCTGTCGGGCCTTTAGAGGCAATAGTTTCAATAATACTTAAAGCCAGGAATGGTTTAGATTTATTTTTAATGGCTCTGCGAATAGTGAGGCCCGGTTTATTCTCATTCTCCGGAACATTTAAACGTTGGGCAGCTTTAATATATTCTTTTTTAAAGCCATTGTACCAAAACAAATGCTCAATATCCTTTTGTTCCAGCCTGGTAACGAGATTCTTAAGTTCGTGTTTATTTGCGAAGTTTTTTACGAGATCTTCATATCGTTGTCCGGCTTCATCGCCATCCACTAAGACATGCCAGCCAATTCCCAGGTCTGTAGCATATTTTAACAATGGCGTTAAACCTGATTGCGCAAAATCGATTACTGATATTCCCTCTTGCAGAAATTCATAGTTCATAATCCTTGCCAGGTGAGGTAGTATCCAATATTCAGATTCTCCCTCAACCAGAATCCAGAAACGATCAAATGAAGCCATACTGTACTTCGCACGGAGGTGATATGATAAGCGACGCAAATCTTCGTTGGTATAATACTGTGAATCGATACTATTAACCTGGATCAATCCCTTCTTCCTGCGCAACCTTCTGATCGATTTCAAAGGAACCCTGCTCAGTAATAAACCAGAATTTGTGGTAATAATCTTTTGCCATCGGATCCTACCTAGTAAAATACTAATAGTTGCAAGGGTTGTCGTATGCAGGAAAGCTTCAGGGTGTTCAAAAATAAGCAAGGGGCGCGAATATTTTTCAAACTTTTGAGGACCGGAGCGAAGAAGCGCATGCACTAACATAAGGGTTGCCAGTTTTTCTGTAAGCCTTTGAAATCTCTTCAAAGCTTTTGCAATATTCTCTTTCTCGGTGAGGGATACCATTTGCAAAATTTCCCTAATTCTTACCACCAGTCCATCCTCTTGCTCTAGCTCCTGATTAGGTTGCCCATAGTACTCCATTAATTCTTCCACAGCATGAAATCCCTTATTCACAGAAGCATTGGTATCCTGTGTGGTACCAAGAAGTATTTCATTTACCGATGCGAAAATTTGCTGCTTGAGTCGGTCTTCAAGATCAATTTCTTCACGGGCATCATCCTCATCAGGTACCACAATATTTAAAAACCCAGTTAAAATCCCAAATCTCAGATGGATTACGGGTATTATCCTTCTGAGTACCTTAAGTACACGAGGGTCTTTGGTAACTACTCCCTTTTGTAAGTTAGTACAGCTCCATTCCGCAGTAGTATAGGAACCCGATAAAGATGAATTAAAAGAAACCTCAAACTTCGGTTCTTTTATCAACTCTTCTTCAGACTTCACCGAGAGTAATTCCAGTACTTTAAATTCTTTTAGCCGTACATCGTTTTGAAATTGTACTATAAGTTTGATTTGAAGCTTTTTTTCGGCGCCCTCCTTTTCGGGATCTTTATAGAAGTGAAAGTGGTTAAATTCGGGGAGTTTATCATCCAATTTGGGGTTGAGGACGGCTGAAAGGGCTTCCATGAGCGTAGATTTCCCCAGGTCGTTTTCCCCAATGAGAAGCGTAATCTGATCAAAGTCGAGTAAAGCATGTTTAATGGCTCTGAAATTGGTAACTTCTAATGAGATTAACTGTAGCAAAGCTTATTTATTTTGTTTGAGGAATTACCTCAATTTAATTATCCATGGCTTCTGCCTTTGTTTTTGGGGGAAAGTGAAAGACAATGTCTTCGGGGTCTTTCACAACTTCAGGTATCTCTGTTTTTCCTGCAAATACTCTTAGCTGTGCCGGTAATTAGGGAATATCCGGTTTAGCAAGGTCAGTGGCAAGGTTCCGCATTAGTTAGTATTACTTGTGGTCTCCCTTAACTTTTCCAAGAAAGTAATTTTTTTTGGGTTATCTATTAGTATACAAGATAAGAAGTATACCACGTGAATCCTAACAGGTATATAGGGGAACTACGAATCAGGATTTAGTTAATCCTAATGAACGCTCGGTGTACTATTGCTAAGGCTCATCTCCTCAGACATAGCTTTGCCATCCATTTATTGGAAAACGGGTCGGATATTAGTCATTAACAACTTCTTTTGGGACATAATTCAATCAAAAAAACTGAAATTTATACTCATATAGCGAATAGATCATTTATGAACATTAAAGCTATATTATCTTAGAGATATAATCGATATATAGTTAATATGAACTATATACAATTGTCGTAGCATTTGGTAAAATGAAAGAAATTTCGATAAAAAAATATGTCAGATACTTATTTGGAGTGGTAATTCTTGTTTTTTTCTGAATAAATTCTTACTGAGACCTTGGGTTTTGGAAAATGAAACGTCTAAGTTTTTTCAAATAATTGTTCTTTCAATTCCAAATCTAATTGAGGCAATGATTGGCACCCTTTTGTTGACCGGAATTTTACTGCAATTGAAATATCGCTTTAACAAAAAAATAGGGTACATCAAAGACGAATATATTTATTTATTTGCTGTAGGCTTAGCCTCAATTTATTCGATTTCGCAGGAGTTTAAATTTCATAACTTTGGAGGAAATAATATCTATGACCCATATGATGTTATTGCTTCACTTATTGGATTAGGTTTGACTTATGGACTGATTCAGGTTTTTGGATTTGTTGAGAAGGTTAAAACTGAATAAAAATAAAGTAATAATGACTTTAGGATCGACTTTAGTACAAAAGGCAGAATTTAATCCCAGTATCAGAACTTATATATTATTGGTGGTCGCTTTTTTCCTGACGATCTCAGTGGTAGGAATTCCGTTACTCGTTGTTTGGTTTCTTGGACTTGGCCAATATATCAGTAAACGCTTTTATGAAAATCTGAAATGCCAATTAACAGATCGGCACCTGTTGTTTAAAAAGGGTGTACTATTTAAGGTTGAGAAAACGATACCCCTGGAGAACATTCAGGATCTGACATTTATTGAAAATCCTTTATTAAAATATCTTGATCTACGGATCCTCAAAATTGAAACAGCCGGACAGAGTAATCCTAAAGGGAGTGATATGAAATTGATCGGCATTATTAACTCTTCAGATTTTAAGGAGAATGTATTACACCAAAGAGAATTGCTGGTTACTGTAAATAGAAAGGGTAGTAGACAGGTAGAAACAAATAATGAACAAATTGTAGATATACTAGAGGAGATCAAAGATATTCTAAATGATATAAAGAATAAATTATACAGCCCATAACAAAACCTAATTACGCACACCAAAATGCCGCTTAAAACTAAATATTAACCTGTAGCCCTATTTTAGGACGTGACAGCAAAAAGTATAATCAACTTAAATCTAAAATTATGAAAAAATCTAAATTATTCGACCTTTCAGAAGATGTAGCAATAGTTACAGGAGGAAATGGTGGTATTGGTCGCAGCATTGCAATAGGCTTAGCTGAAGCTGGGGCTTCAGTTGCAATATTTGGACGCAACGAAGAAAAAAACAAAAAGACCCTTGCCGAATTAAAAGCAATTGGGGTACAAGCAATGGCTTTAAAAATTGATATCACAAAACGGACTGATTTGGCACCAGCACTAAAAAAGGTTGAACAGGAATTAGGTAATGTCAGCATCCTTGTAAATAACGCTGGAATTGCCGTATTAAGTGGAGGAATTCTTAATGAGACAGAGGAAGATTGGGATAGTGTGATAGAGACACAACTTAACGCAGTATTTTTATTATCTAAACTGGTTGCAAAATCAATGGTTGAAAATAAAAGAGGAAAGATAATAAACATCGGTAGTATGTATTCATTCTTTGGCTCTAGTTTTGCGCCTTCATATAGTGCTGCTAAAGGAGCTGTAATTCAGTTAACTAAATCAATGGCAATTGAATTGGCACCGCACAACGTTCAAGTAAATGCCATTGCACCAGGATGGTTTGAAACTGATATGACCGCAGCCGTTAAAACAATGCCGCTTTATGACGAAATAATTACAAGAACCCCTGCCGGTCGTTTTGGACTAACAGAAGAATTAGCTGGCACAGCAGTATTTTTGGCTTCTAAAGCCGCTGACTTTGTTACCGGTGAAACCATTTGCGTTGATGGAGGATATGGAATTCGATAATAATTTAGATACTATATTTGAATTTAAGATTTTATGATAAAAAGCCAGTGCGTAACATAGTTTATAAGCCATAGCTAGTTCTGTGTTTCTTCGGAAAATCCTTGCATATTTTCCTGCGAAGGTATGAGCTTAAAATTATTAATACCAAGACATACAAAGGCTCACGCACAAACCGTTAGGCACAGGCTTGTTTTGTTCTTATCTTATTAGCCTAAATCTAACATTATGTTATTGATAACTATATGAAAAATGTGTTAATCTGTGGTGCAGGAATGTCGGCTACCGATCTGATTTCGTACATGCTTAAGCATGCCGAAGAATACAACTGGGATGTAACGGTAGGTGATATTTTAGTAGAAACCGCAAAAATGAAAATTGCTGGTCATCCAAGGGGGAAAGCGGTATACTTTGATTGCTATGATGATACAATTATGGAGCGTTATATAAAGGATGCAGACATCGTAATCTCCTTGTTGCCTCCTGGAATGCATGCTGCTGCGGCAAAAATTGCACTTAAATATAATGCGCATGTGGTAACGGCTTCATATGCCAGTCAGGAAATGATAGATATGCATGAAGAAGCTAAAAAAAAAGGTCTCACATTTCTAAATGAATTGGGAGCTGATCCAGGTATTGATCATATGAACGGAATGCGTTCTATAGATAAAATCAGGAAAAAGGGAGGAGAGCTATTGGCTTTTACATCATATTGCGGCAGTTTGGTTGCCCCTGAAAGTAATGATAACCCCTGGGGCTATAAATTTACCTGGAGCCCAATGAACGTGATCACGGCAGGTAGTGCAGGAGCTTGTTATTACAAAAAAGGCAATTTTCGTTGCAGCCCTTATAATCGTTTATTTACCAATCCAAAAGTTATAGGTATCCCCGGTTTCAGAGAGTTTGAAGCGTACGAAAATCGCGATTCTGTAGTCTATAGAAAAAAATACAACCTTGATGACATTCCAACATTTATAAGGGCAACACTGCGTTATCCTGGTTTTTGCGAAGGATGGAATATTTTTATACAATTAGGGTTAACGGCTAACAACTATCATATTGAAGGAAGTGAAAACATGACATACCGCCAGTGGGTTGCATCGTATCTACCGGATGATAATGATGCAAGTCTTGAAAATACACTGGCAGACATCTTGCATATAGAAAGAGGTGGAGAACTTCATGAAAAATTGCTTTGGACAGAACTTCTGTCTGACAGACCAATTAGGCTGGTAAATGGAACTCCTGCCGAGATACTATTGGATTTACTGATGGATAAGCTTAAATTTAAACATGGCGACACGGATATGCTGGTTTTTTACGAGAGGATAGAATACAAACTCGAAGGTGAATTATTTGAACATTTATCTTATTTGGTAACAAGAGGCTTAGATTATAGGCATACGGCCATCTCCCGTACTGTTGGATTGCCTGCGGCAATTGGTGCAAAGTTAATCCTTAACGGAGAAATTAAAAGCCATGGTTTGTTGTACCCATGGACCAAAGAAGTTTATGATCCTGTACTGGATGAGCTGACGGAACTGGGCATTGCTTACACCTCGCACGATAACAAGATTGAGTATTCTCATTATGAATAATCGGGACGTATATACCGCATTAGCACCTATGCTGAGGCTTAGGCGCAAGCATAAAACCAGTCACGTAATAACCGTTAGCGGCAATAAAACAAATTAATTATGAATAAACCTTTAAGAAATTCAATCTTATCCCTTGTGTTACTTTCCATCTTCATTATTAGTTGTCAATCAAATCAAGACAAACCTGATTTGACTGAAAAGCTTGTATCAGACAAAAAGGAATCAACCGTGAATGCAGAGGAAGAAGAGATAAAAGCCATTGTAGAAAGGTTATTGATTGCTGCCGGCAACTATAACATTGAAGACTTGGACGATATGACTTCGGACAAGGCTATGCTGGGAATAAGTAGTTTCAAGGATGGAACTTGGTCTAATTCAGAGATAACTATAGATGAGTACTTTGATAATGTCAAAAACCGTGAACCTAAACCCTATTGCGAATTAGTAAGTGACTACAACATTATTGTAACTGAAGGTAGGTTGGCATTGGTAAGGGCTGATGCCATCCTTTATCGATTTGGCATTCCACAAACTCGGGAAATTAACAATTTCACACTCTTGAAAGAAAATGGAAAATGGAAGTTTTTAAATATTTCCTTTACTGTTAATCGGATAGCAGAAGAAAAAAAGAAATTTGATTTAGACATTTTTGCCCGAAGTTATGCGCAAGCCTGGGGTAGCAAAAAACCAGAATTTGTTGCCTCATATTTTGCCGAAGATGGATCACTACAAGTAAATGATGGAGATCCTGCAAAAGGGAGAAATGCCATATCAGAAGTTGCCCAAGGATTCATGATCGATCTTCCTGACATGATTGTACGTTATGATAGCCTTGTCCCAAAATCGAATGGTACGAAATTCCACTGGACTTTAATTGCTACAAACTCGGGTCCTGCCGGAACTGGTAAAAAAGTAAAGGTAAGCGGATTCGAACTTTGGCAAATTGGGGAGAACGGACTAATTAAAGAATCTAAAGGCAGCTTTCCATCGGAGGAGTATAACAGACAACTTGAATTTGGAATCGACAATTAAAAACTGCCGCTAACATTATGTATAAGATTTAATTTCTAAATCAATTCACCTCTATTTTGTCAATCAATAGTTTAAATTTTTCAGCTTTTTTATTCCCAATTAAAAAAATAATTTCTTCGATATGATCATTTGAAAAATTTGGCAAGTCGAGTTTTCTTCCCCTGAAAGATGGATACATTTCATTCAGTGAAATTTCGATTTCTTGCCATTCTCCAGTAGTTGCAAACGTAGTTATATA
Source organism: uncultured Eudoraea sp. (assembly GCF_947260015.1). GTDB lineage: Bacteria > Bacteroidota > Bacteroidia > Flavobacteriales > Flavobacteriaceae > Eudoraea. The sequence continues at coordinate 157,961 of NZ_CAMYOM010000002.1, forward strand.
GGAATAATAATTGCTTGAATTATCTTTTATCCTTAATTGATATTTCTTTCCATCTCCTTTGAGTTTAATAATTATGTTACTCCCCTCCTTTACTTCTATTCTTTTAAACTGGTAACGCACCGATGAGAATCCACCATTATTTTCCAAAGAAACATAGCCTTCAAATAATCCAAAACCATCAGGACTTAGTTTAAAGCTACCGAATGACTCTCCGCCCATAACAATATCATCAACAATTTTCCAGCCTGTTATATCAGAATTTTTGTTAAAATCAAATAATATTTGTGTGTTCATTGCAGTTATAAGAATTATAGTTCCTATTAGGTACTTCATAATTTGTGTTTATAATTATTTACAGCATCTCGGCCATGATTAGTTCGGGATTAAAAGGCACTTACCTTGCGATAACGCACTTAGCAAAATATTATCATTTTGACGGACTTGGGTAAAGTGCTGAACTTTGGTTTAAGCACCAGACCCATATTAACAAAGGACTTATTGGCTGCCGTTTTTTTAATTTCTGAGAACTTCTCTCCTTTTAAGGACAATAATGCTATTTTTTCAATGCGCTTATTTCTTGTACTTCGCCATATTTTTTGTCACTTTCCGATCTGTTAATACTCGAAAGTGTATGCAAATCCTTCATGAGCACCATTAACTTTTCCTGAAGCTTTTCTTCTTTAGATTTCTTTTTGAATAATCCAAACATGCTTAGGCTTAGCTTTGCTACTCATCTTTTGGAGAATGGAACGAATATAAGGCATTTTCAACTTCTTTTAGGGCACAGTTCTACCAAAACGACTAAGATTTACAGATGTAGTGAATAGATCGTTCATGAATATAAAGGATTTATTATCTTAGATTTTATAAGTGAGATATAGTTAATAACTATATTCAATTGTTGTATGTAAGCTAAAAATAATAATAAAATAGATATTAAATGAAACAAAACGGATCTGTTATAATTCCAACCATGAGATACAAAGATGCTCCAGCAGCAATTGAGTGGCTATGTAACGCTTTCGGATTTGAAAAGCATTTGGTTGTCCCAGGTGAAAATGAAACTATCGCTCATGCACAGTTAAATTTTGGTAATGCTATGATTATGTTAGGGTCTGAAAATGATAATGAATATGGTAAATTCGTAAAGACCCCAAAAGACCTAAATGGAATTAATACGCAAACCCCATATATCATTATTGAAGAAATCGATGACCATTATAGTACGGCAATTGCAGCTGGAGCAAGAATAGTATTAGATATAAAAGACGAGGACTATGGTGGTCGTGGATACAGTTGTCAAGATCCAGAAGGATACATATGGAATTTTGGTTCGTATAATCCATGGACATGATAAAAAATTAAAAGCCTACACACAACAACACCTATACGCAATACCCTTCAGGATACTGCGCATAGCCTAGACGTTAGCAGTAATTGATAGGACACCAATAAAATAAACTAAAAATGAAGGTTACAGCTGAAAAAAATGAAAAAGTTGCTAATATGATCTTTGCTTCTATTTACCCCCTTTACTGGAATAGATTGAAAAAGCATGGAAGAACAAAAGAAGAGTTCCATCAAGTAATAGAATGGTTAACTGGTTTTGATGAAAAAAAAATACAATCACTTATCGAAGAGAAGGTAACGTTTAGAACGTTTTTTGAAAAAGCAAAAATCCATCCCAATGCTCACATGATTAAAGGAGTTGTTTGTGGTTATCGAATTGAAGAAATAGAAGATGAATTTGAATTGTATAGACAATGTCGATATTTAGAAAAGTTGATTGATGAATTAGCAAAAGGGCGAAAAATGGAGAAAATTCTACGAGAAGAAAGAAAATAAAAAAAATGAAAACAACAACATTTCTAACATTTGTGGGTGATCAATGCGGAAAGGCAGAAGAAGCGATAAATTTCTACACTTCAATATTTCCAAATTCGGAAATTAAAAGCATAATAAAATACTCAGAAGGAGAAGCTGGAGGAACACAGGAACTTATCAAATATGGAGTATTTATATTAAATGGTACAGAGTACATGGTTTCTGAAAGTAATTTTAATCACGCTTGGTCATTTACGCCAGGGGTATCACTTTTCATTGCATGCAACTCTGAAAATGAGATACAAACTTTATTCGAAGAACTTTCTTCAAATGGAGGCCAGATTATGGTTCCTCTTGACAACTACGGAGGCTCAGGGGATTACGGCTTTGGTGAAAAATTCGGATGGTGCGAAGACAAATATGGCATTTCATGGCAACTTAACCTTTCAGAATAATTCCAAATTGTAATAAAGGCCGCCCTACTTGGAGGAATAAACGAAAATAAGAGACAAACAAGTATCATTTAGGCTAAGTGAAAATCTAGTGTAAAGCATGTGACTTTAACTTTGTAAACCATCTGTCTTAACGAACATTATGACTAACAATATCATTCTAATATATATTTATAGTTCATCTAAACTAATTCTTTATGCGATTATTACTGATACTCCTTTCACTGTCACTATCAAACGGGGTTTATGCCCAAATGCCTACGCAAGAAATCTTCGAAAATGCTGTGGATGATTGGGATGAGGGTGACTATTTACAAGCATTGGCATCCTTTAAAATGATTCTGAATGGAGAGGATGCTGACGCCTACTTTGAACGCATAGCCCTACAGACCGGAGAGCTCTTTCAGGTAAAGGAGATAGCAAAAGATGGCAAAGACTTAAAATTCTCAAAAGATGGAAAGTATGCTATCTTCACATTGAAAAATAGGGACCTTACTATTTCCAAGGTCATTGAATTGGCTACCAATAGAGAAGTCTTTAGTGTGGAGGGAGAAGCACTTGTGCTAGCCGGTGACCTCAAAATATTTAAAAAAACGGATAGGAATAAGGCGGTGCTGAAAGCAGAGGAAGTCAGAGCCGAAGGAATGAAATCCGTAACTTCCTGGGCAGAATATTACAAGCTTATGGAGCCGTATACCAAGGTAATTGATGCCAATACTTATTTGTACAGCACAACGGGTAAGAAAACACCAAAAAAAATAAATATTGAGGGGGTTAGTGCCAGTCAATTTATTATTTCTGATGATAAGCAATCTTTATACATACTTGGCTTACAAACAGGCAAAGAATATGCTGCTATTTATCACTATGCAATGAAGGATGATAAGATCACGGAGCTTTATTCCACTAAGAATCAAAAATCCAATTTAGCCCTGAGTGGGAAATATCTATTCTTTGGCTATGGCCAAAAAAGTGACAGTGTGGGCATTTATACTATTGAGACCGAAAATGTTGCGGTGGTAGAGGGTGCACTGCAAGATTATAGTGATACATATATCCTAGTGCAGTCTGAAGCAGCCGAAGAAAAGACACTCAGCGTAATAGAAATTAACAATCCAGCCAATAAGTATAAGATTATGAGCACCAAGAATCGACTCACTGATGCAGCACTTTCGCCCTCTGGCACCAAAGTAGCCTTTAGCATGATGGAACAAAGTGATTACGAGGTGTACACGGCAGAATTAAACGGTAACATTACCAGGGTATCGCAAGAAATTCAACACGACAGATTTCCGAAATTTTTGGATGAAGAAAGACTTATAGCCGCCAAAGGAGAAGGAAGACATCGCAGATCATTTATGTATCATTTGGAAACAGGAGAAGTCACTAAACTATTTCACAATAATACGGTACGTACTTTCGCCCCGGAATACCAATGGGAGGTTGATCCTACGGGGAGCAAAATTCTAATCGTATCAGAAAGGGATGGCAACACCATATCACCAGAACGAGGAATTTATCTACTGGATTTGAACCATAAAATAACGAAGCAAGCCTTACTTGACAGAATTGAAGCCAACATAAAAAGTGAAAAGTACCTCAAAGAAAAAGGAGAAAGACTTTATGCCAAAATTAAATCCGATGTAACAAAGGTAGTTGCTAAAGCTTCTGAGCACAGAATATTTAGCTATGAGCGTGATTTGTACAAGTTTGGATCAAAGTATATTTCTAAGCCTGGAAATGATTTGGCAAGTCAGTATATCTACGATAAATTTAAGTCATTTGGATATGAACCAGAATTGCAATGGTTCACACCAAAAAAGCAAACATACAATGGAAAGACTGCCAATGTAATAGCTACTTTAAAAGGAACCACTAATCCTGAGTTGATCTATGTAGTGAGTAGTCATTACGATTCAGTAGAAGATGGCCCTGGAGCTGATGATAATACTTCAGGTACCTCTGCCCTACTGGAGGCCGCTAGAATCATGTCTAAGCATCCCATGCCTTGCACCATTATGTTTCTCGCATTTACAGGAGAAGAAGCAGGACTGCTCGGTAGTCGCGAATTTGTTCGTAAGGCCATTGCTAAGGAACTAAAAATAGTCGGGGCATTAAATAATGACATGGTCGGATGGGCTAATAATAGTAGGCTTGATAACACCATCAGGTATTCCAATGAGGGAATTCGTGATATTCAGCATGCTGCATCCACTATTTTTACGGACATGATTACCTATGATGCCTTTTACTACAAAAATACAGATGCCCATGCTTACTATGAGGCTTATGGTGATATCGTTGGTGGGATAGGCTCCTATCCGGTATTAGGCAACCCCTACTATCACCAGTGGAATGATAATTTAGAAACCGTTAACCATCAGTTAGTGACCGAAGTGGCCAAGACAACCACTGCTACCTTGATGTTGCTGGCTTCCAGTCCCTCTCGATTGACGGGACTAATGGTAACACCTCAGAAAAAGGGCAACTATACAGTGAAGTGGACGGCCTCACCTGAACTTTCGATTTTACATTATATAATACGCTATCAAGCTGCTGATGGGCAATGGAAATCTTCTAAAACTAAAGAGACAACTACCACGCTTAGTGGTTTAAAAGCAGGAAGTACTGTTCAAGTGAAAGCTGTTAACAAGACTGGACTTGAAGGCTGGGATTGGGCTAAAGTGACAATAGACTAAAAGTATTTCCTGAAAAACTATCAATAAGCAAAAATAAATAACGAAAGCACAACAAAACCTATAAAAAATTAGGGCTCCACCCTTTTTATTTCCTTCAGCTTACTAACAGGATTTAGATAATCCTAATTAACCCTCTGTGCAAACCTGCCTGCCGGTAGGCAGGTAGAAAAGTGAAGGCTTAAGCCTTCTTATTTTTTATTTCCTCCAGCTTACTAAAATTTTATTTTAGACGCTTTCGGAAATAAAAAAAGTGATTCGTAATAACGAATCACTTTTCAGCTTGGTCGGGATGACAGGATTTGAACCTGCGACCACACGGCCCCCAGCCGTGTACGCTACCAGACTGCGCCACATCCCGAAATTATTTCTATTTTATTTTTTC
>NZ_CAMYOM010000003.1 GCF_947260015.1 uncultured Eudoraea sp.
TTTTAAGCATAATGGGGAAGGTCATGGTAATAGTAAAGTTAGATCCCCATTGGGCTATTCCACAAACTGCCAGCGCTGCTCCTCTATATTGATTTGGAAACATTTCTCCCAGCATAACCCACATTACGGGACCCCATGAGGCTGCAAAAAAGGCAATGTAACAATTAGCCGCTAATAATGCATAGGTGCCGTTATTTCCTTCTAAAACAAGATTATTTAAACTATCCACGGTTGCCGTTCCAAAAAGATAGGCAAGTACTCCCAGCATTACCGCCTGCCCGATAGAACCCACTAACAACAAAGGTTTTCTGCCTACCCTATCTACCAGAATAATAGCTACAATAGTGAAAAATATATTAACACTTCCGCTAATGACATTGGTAAGTAACGCATCGGCCTCTGTAAATCCTGCTGCCTGCCAGAGTGTAGCACCATAATAAAAAATCACATTAATACCCGTAAACTGTTGAAGTACGGCAATTCCGATACCAATCCAGACTAATGGATGAATTTTGCCGGTATATTTACTGATGAGATCACCGAGTTTGGGGCGGCTATCCACTCTTACCGTTGATTTTATATCTGCCACCTTGGCAGTGGCTTCAATGGCATTGCTAATTTTAGAAAGTACTTTGAGCGCTTTTTCGGATTGGTTTGAAGCCACTAAATACCTTGGTGATTCAGGGATGAAAACCAGCACAATTACGAATAAAGATGCCGGCAGTATTTCCGCCCAAAACATCCATGACCAGGTTTGAAATCCCATCCAAAGTACCTCTTCGGCACCACCGGAAATCTCCACAAGTAAATAATTGCTCATAAATGCCAAAAACAGACCAATTACAATCATGAGTTGTTGTAATGTGGCCAGCCGGCCTCTGATTTTCGAAGGGGCAATTTCACTGATATAAAGTGGTGCCAATATACTGGCTGCACCTACAGCCAGCCCACCAACTAATCTATAAATAACAAACTCCAATGAACCTTCAGAGATACCGGAACCCCAGGCACTGATGATAAAAACCACAGCAGCGGTCAACATCATTGGTTTTCTTCCGAACCTGTCAGCCAATGTACCGGCGAAAAAGGCACCCGCAACACAACCCAGGAGTACCGAGGCAACATTAAATCCTGTGCCCGCGGCATCGGAGTTAAATGCGGCCTGTAAGGCATCGACAGTACCATTTATCACTCCGCTGTCAAACCCAAACAAAAATCCACCTATCGCGGCAACGGAAGCCAAAAAGATGACCCGAGGTAAATTGTAACTCTCAATGTGTGCGGATTCCTGGTGTTGATCACTCATTTTGTAAGGGATTAAGTAAGGCTTCTGGTGCCCAAACTGGGTTTCGTTTTTATTAGTTAATTTCTGCTAGTTGTTTACGAAGAAACATTAAATAACCTACACTACAAAAAAAAGGTTAAAGAAACTTCATTAGCACTAAAAAACCATCATAAAATGATGGCGTTTTCAAGTTCAAAATGTTCGGGCGGGACTCGCGAGGCCTCTGCCGAGCAATTCCCTCCATTAAATCTCCACCAAGTTGCAATAATTCTAATAATTACTTCTCTTCATTTTGCCTTGATGCAAAACGAAGCAAAAAATCAAGAAGGTTTTGAGGTAATTTTTGGCTTTCGCCAAAACCGCAATTGCCCTTATTGCTGCATTCTCTTTTTCGTCTGGCGAAACGCACTTCCGTTGGAGGCATTGTTATTTCCGGAAAACCTACAGAAAACCATTAAACAATAACTTTATTTGATTGTTGACGGTGCTAAAAATGTACCTTCAGGATTAACTACCAACTAAGGAAGCTGCAAAGACTAGTTGCAAATTCTTAGGATTATTATCCAAAAAAAAGGTAAATGGATCGTAAATTGGCTGAAGATACATTCAGACACCAATTATTAATTTCGGATGAGGTTAAGTTTGAGAATTTGTTGTTTACTTATTGGAGTTTTCCTTTCCTCAACGGAATATTCTTTCTCTCAGAATACAAGTGACTCACTTAATTCAGTGAAGCTGGTTGGGCTCAAATTTCATAAAGGATCTGTACTTATTCATAGCCGTGAGCTCAGACCAATTAAAGATTCCTACCCTACCGGAATTGAATTAGATTTAGGGTGGCATAAGATATCTCAAAAAGCCTGGGAGTCATGCATGTGTTATCCTAAACTTGGAATTGCTCTCACCTACTGGGGATTTGACAATAAGGAAGTGCTCGGACAGGGGATAACCGGACTCTTTTACATCGAACCCGTTTTTAACACTAAGGGAAGAGTGAATTATTCCATTCGGGCGGGTTTGGGTTTATCTTATCAGAACTCCCCATATGATTCCCTTTTAAATCCCAACAACTTAAGTTACAGCACCTATCTGGCGTTTCCCTTGCAGCTTGGAGGAACAGTACATTTCAGAATAAACTCCCGGTGGTTATTGAATGGTAGTCTGATGTATAACCACTTTTCAAATGGGGGTATCAGGCAACCAAATAAGGGTATTAACTGGCCCTCGGTTGGGGTTGGTCTCGCATATTATTTAAAAGAGTTTGAATTTAAGAAAAGGGCTGTCAACAACTGGAGAGACATTGCCCCGCCTCAAAAAAGGTTGGATTTTACATTTTTTATTGCCTATGAAGAACCGAGAGATAATCTATTCCTGCTTTCCCCCGGACTAGAAATCAAATGGAGCAGGCAGTTTGCCAGGGTAAATGCCTATACCCTCGGAGGAGAGGTCATGTATGATAACGGTACCGGGTACGTACTTGAACAGAACGAAGATGAAGCTAGTCCAGTGAAGGCCGGAATGGCTATTGGTCATGAATTCTTACTTGGCAAGTTTCTTTTCAGCCAGCAATTTGGAGTCTATCTCAACAATCCTAATCCCATGCACTCAGATTTGTATCAAAGATACGGGCTGGTTTTCAGAATCAACAAAACCCTAAACGCAGGTATCAATCTGAAAGCACACGGTCATGTAGCGAACTTCCTTGATTTTAGAGTGGGTATTTCCCTTTGAGATTAGGAATGATGCAGATTCTCGCACACATGGAATTAAGTACAGCATCATACAGCCCTCACTGCTATTTCTGGAAATCCTTCGAGTATAATTTCTCAATCTACTTTTCCATTTAAAAAATGTTAGGGCGGGACAAACCGATCCCGATAGCTCCTTCTCCATAGTATTAGGAATCAGAAGCTATATGGAGAGGTAATTCCCACATAGAAATTCCTTAAAAAGCCACCAAGCTAAATGTTTTTTGCTTCAAAATCCAGAGCAGCATCCAACCCTATTTCCACTCCCTTTATTGTTTTTACATAACGAATGGCTAGTAAAGCTCCATTAACAAAAGATTCATATGAAGTACTACTATGATGTATTGAGAAAATTTCTCCCTTATTACTAAATGCAACCTCCTGATCAGACAACAAACCTTTCATTCTCAATGAGTGAACGTGAACCCCTGAAATCAATCCTCCCCGTGCCCCGCTAACTACCTCTGTGCTATCTTTCTGTTCTGCCGAAGTTCTGTTCTTTCCTATTCGCATGGCTGTGGCCAATGCCGTACCTGACGGGGCATCTGGCTTCGAATCTTCATGCCGCTCTATGATCTCTGCCGAATCAAAATAAGGTGAAGCCATTTCAGCAAAACGCATCATCAACACTGCTCCTATTGAAAAGTTAGGTGCGATTAGACACGCTGGATCATCTTCGCCCCAAAAAGATTTTAATTCTGCTATTCGAACTTCGGTAAAACCAGAGGTCCCTGCAACAACAAACATGCCCTTAGCGTGCCACTTCTTAAGATTTACCATAACCACATCCGGATGTGTGCATTCAACCATGATTTGAGCATCCACTTTTTCTTGCGAATCATCGACCTCAATCCCTGCCACAGTTTTACCGGCAAGGCCTGGTGCATAAGCACCGGTAAGTTGCAGTTCGTTTGTATTTGAAATACCATGTGCAATTACACTGCCCAATCGGCCCATTGCTCCTGAAACGGCTACTTTCATATTGCTTATGTTTTATAGTGTATTTTCAATATGTGATCTACTTGTTCAACAGTTTTAAATGCATCTTCTTTGGAAAAGCATAAAGGAGGTTTTGTTTTCAATACACTGTTATTCGGACCATCAGTACTAATAAGGATATGTCGATTTCTTAGTTCGTTCTTAATATAATGTGCCAGCCCGGTATCGGGCACCATACTATTATCCTTTACAATTTCAACCCCAAGATATAATCCGGAACCCCTTACATCTCCAATACAAGGATACCTTTTTTGAAGCCCTGATAATATTGATTTGTAATATTCCCCAACAATTTTAGCATTTTCCTGTAAATTTTCTTCATCAATAACTTCCAGAACCGACAAGGCAATTTCGCAAGACACAGGGTTACCCCCAAATGAACTAAAGAACTCCACTCCATTCTCAAAAGATGCCGAAATTTCTGAAGTGCAGACTAAAGCTCCCATAGGATGTCCGTTTGCCATGGGTTTTCCAAGAATTACCATGTCGGGAATAATTTCCTGAGCTTCGTATCCCCAATAATGATCCCCTGTTCTGCCAAATCCTGTTTGTACCTCATCATCTATACAAATACCTCCCTGCTTTCTTATAGCCGGATACAGGTGTTTTAAATACCCTTTTGCCAAAGGTACCTGCCCACCACAACCAATAATAGGCTCGCTTATAAATGCTCCAATTGGTGTCTCTGAATTTTCAACCAGTTTAATGGCTTCTTCCGCATAACTTCTTCCGGCACTGCCATTATCATTAGTATACTTACCCCTGTAAGTATCGGGAATAGGTGCTACTAAAATATGCTCTTTTTTTCCTCGCCCTTTCGGATTATTAAACTTATAGTAGCTCACGTCAATAGCGGCCAGGGTGTTCCCGTGATAACCATGCTCCATGATCATTACATTTTCATGACCGCTATGGATATTAGCCATACGAAGTGCCAAATCAGTAGCTGAGCTTCCAGAGTTCACAAAATAAACTTTATTTAAGGAGTCTGGAAATTTGGACAATAGCTTTTCAGCATATTCATTTAAAGAATCATAAAGATACCTTGTGTTCGTATTTAGTTTTGCCATTTGTCGCTGCCCGGCTTCCACTACCTTTGGGTGAGAATGCCCCACATGCGGAATGTTGTTGTATGCATCCAAATAAGTATTCCCATAGGCATCGTACATGTATTGAAATGCAGCACGTTTCATGTAAATAGGAGCGTCATAGCTTACAGAAAGTATTGAACTCAAATATTTATTTCTCTTCTCTATTATCTTTTCAACAGCTGGTGGATTTTTAGCCGGAAATCCGGCTGCCTCACGAAAACAATTTTCTGCAGCAATTGGATTTATAGCCAACCAACGATATAGCATTTGCCATGCATTTTTTTCGCTCACAAAGGCATATTCATTATCCCCATTTTTTGCTCTGGTATTAGCAGAAATACAGACACTTATACAAAGTCTGGCAGCAATGAGATAATAAAGTACTTCTAATTCTATTTCTTGAACAGCTAATATTTCATGATATGATTTTAGTACTATAGAGGCCCATTCTAATGGATTATCTTTATCATAGCAGGCATAAGTGATTGCAATCGCCAATTCATTGATAAGAAAGGTATGCGTCATATCACCAAAATCTATAATTCCGGAAACTTCTTCCTGTGCAACCAGGACATTCCATTCATTGGCATCATTGTGGATAATAGCTGTTCGTAACTCCGGGAGGAAAGGCAGGACATTTTCCTCATATTGTTTAAAATAATAATGAACAATACTTCTATCTTTATTCTTCGGAATATTTTCCAGGTATTTTTTGCTCAGATGCAGGTGCTGAATATCCCATTTTAATTTCCTGGCTGCAATTCTGTAATCAGTAAACTCTTGAAGTTTCAGGTCTAACTGGGCGAGAAACTTACCGAAAGATTGGAATAACTTTTTTGTATGCGGTACCTCCACCAGAAACTTACCATCCAAATAGGATAACATTCTACAGATACATTCCTGCCCATTGATATTTACTAAAGCTGTATATCTTTGGTTCTTTGAAGGAATGGGAGTTTGTATGCTCCTCTGGCCTTCGTTTTGTAGAAATAGAAGTGCGTTGTTTTCTGCCTCTACCAATGTCAGTGTATCCTGGGTATATGGATACGTTTTGAAGATATATTTCTCTGTAAGCGTTTCAACAAGGTAGTTGGCATTGTCTAAGCCACTAAGTTTTTCAACTTTTATAGCATTTATACCAAATTGTTCATGTAAGATTGTCTTCATCGAAGCTTCAAAAATAGTGTTAAAAGCGTTGCCATAGGAATCAGGATTAAACACCCTAAACTAGCAAAAAAGTTAGTGGAAACAAGGTGTGTACACCAAATTATTCTTAAATTTTTTGCTTCCAAATGAGTATAACTTTAGATAATAGTCTATCTAAATAATGTATTTCTATTTGTTTTTAAAGGCAATTCAGTCTCTTTGATTGAAAACTATAAAATATTATCTTGCCGTATGACCAGAAAAATCAGATTCTTAAACTTATTGCTTGCACTCGCAATCTTATATGGATGCCAGCAATCTCCCTCAACCCTATCAGTAAAATCTCCCTCAGAAAGTAATGACGTTCTACTCTCATTAGACAATGAAGGTGGCGTCTTTTATCAGGTTCTTCACCATGGTGAGGTCGTAATCGATACCTCCTATTTAAGTTTTGAATTTAAAGACCAGCCTGCTCTGGCCAAAGGACTTAGGATAGTAAGTTCAGAAAGCGCTTCTCAAAATGAAACCTGGGAAATGCCCTGGGGGGAGCAGCGTGAAGTGGCAAACAATTATAACCAGATGATGATTCATCTGGAAGAAAAAGAATCACCAAAAAGAAAGTTTGATGTTATTTTCAAGGTCTATGATGATGGACTTGGTTTCCGGTATCATTTCCCTGAGCAAGAAGCGCTCTCAGAAGTCATCATTACAGATGAAAATACGCAGTTTCAGCTTACCAGCAATCCTATGGTTTGGTGGATACCCGGAGATTGGGACATTTATGAGCAACTGTATAGTACCACGCCATTCAATAAGATAGATGCCACGAGTAAACGGAACCACCCCAATCTGGCGGCTACCTATATTCCGGAAAATGCCGTGAATACCCCTGTTACTATGAAAACAGAAGATGGCTTGTACCTGAGTTTTCACGAAGCCAACCTTACGGATTATGCCGGGATGACTTTAAAAGTTGATACCGTAAATCTTTCGATGCAAAGTGAGCTGGTAGGATCAGACATTACCGGATATAAAGTAAAAAGGGAAACCCCTTTTAATACCCCCTGGCGTACTATACAAATTGCCGACAGAGCCGGTGATCTCATTGAGTCAAAATTGATTGTAAATCTTAATGAGCCTAATGCATTGGGCGATGTTTCCTGGATAAAACCAATGAAGTATGTTGGTATATGGTGGGAGATGCACCTTGGGAGGAGTACATGGGACTATGCAGGCACTCAGGATATGAATAGCTGGGAAAATCTTGCAAATGCAAAACCTACTGGAAATCATGGAGCTACTACCGAAAATGCAAAAATGTATATAGATTTTGCTGCCGCTAACGGGCTTAAAGGACTGTTGGTAGAAGGTTGGAATACAGGATGGGAGCATTGGATAGGGTTTGAGGACAGAGAAGGTGTATTTGATTTTGTTACCCAATATCCGGACTATGACTTAAAAGAAGTTGTACGCTACGGAAAAGAAAAGGGAGTTGATTTGATTATGCACCATGAAACATCCGCAGCACCAAGAACTTATGATCAGCAAATGGATGCGGCCTATGACTTAATGGAGTCTCTGGGAATCCATTCCGTCAAAACTGGCTATGTAGGTAAACTGATACCGAAAGGGGAATACCACCACGGACAATGGATGGTGAATCATTACAGAAGGGCCTTGGTAAAAGGGGCAGAACACAAGGTGGCCATCAATGCTCATGAGCCTATTAAGGCTACAGGCATTCGGAGAACCTACCCGAATGCCATTGCGCGGGAAGGTTTACGCGGCCAGGAATTTAATGCATGGGCGACAGATGGGGGTAATCCCCCGGAACATTTGCCAATTGTGGCCTTTACGCGTATGCTTTCCGGACCTATTGACTTTACACCCGGTATTTTTAAGATAAAACTGGCGCCGGATAAACCTGATAATCAAATAAATACTACTCTGGCACAACAACTCGCATTGTATGTGGTAATCTACGGCCCTGTACAGATGGCTGCGGATCTCCCCGAAAATTATGAAGGACAAGCTGCCTTTCAGTTTATAAAAGAGGTGGGCGTGGACTGGGAACAGAGTAAAGTACTGGATGGGGAAGTAGGCGACTTTGTAACCATAGCGAGACAAGAACGGGGAACAGAAAAATGGTTCGTCGGATCCATTACTGATGAAAATGCACGTGAGGTAAATATTAATCTGGACTTTTTACCACCATCAAAGAAGTACAAAGCCATAGTGTATACTGATGGAGAAAATGCGCATTGGAACGACAACCCTGGCGATATTGAGATTCAGGAAAAAGATGTGGATAATACAACCATTCTAACTATTCAACTGGCACCCGGAGGTGGAGCCGCTATAAGTTTGGTGCCTGTTGAATAATCCGGTGATTGTATCAGCTATGGGCTAAATTCGTTGAATATTTAAACTTCTCTGAAATTAGAACGGAATGCATTGTCTCATCGTCGTTTGTTTGCCCTACCATCTTATTCGTATTTAATTAAAATGACCTTCCAAATAGCTTTGGTAAAAAATAGGGGTTATTCGGACATTAAAAGCAGCCATTAGTCCTTTAATACTATTTTGCCTACACTTTTTCTTTAAATTTAATTTGATCAAAAGGAGTCCTGAATAAAAGTACCGGTGTTCCTTACATTTATTCGGTTTCTGACAATCTCCTTTCCCAATCCGGCCTTTAAAAAAGACGGATATAATTACCACCGTTATTGCTTGCGCATCCTATTATTAATCTAACACCAAAACAATTAATTATGAAAACATTTTTTAAAGCAGTATTAACTATGGCCGTTTTACTGGCCCTATCCTGTACGCAGGAAAGCGTTACAGACGGCACAACAGAAGATTTGACCGCTACGGCCGTAAGGGCTGGTAAAAAAGTGGACCGGCCTATTAAGAACTCCATTGTCAGTATTGACAAGTTAGACGGATCACCAACTACTTTCACCGGTAATATGTCCCACCTAGGTAAAATTACTGGAACCGTTGGGACAGGAATTTTTGATTTAAACTTTGTAACTGGAATTGGGCTTTTCACCTCCGCCCCCGATGAAGACATTATCTATGCAGCCAATGGAGATGAATTACACACTCAATCGGTGCTAACCTTTATCTTTAGTGAAGATTTCCTTTCTGCAACCTACATGGGTTATTTTGATTTTACAGAAGGTAGCACGGGTAGATTTGACGGAGCAACAGGGCGCATGTATATTAACAATGGGGTATACATGAGTAGTGAAGATGAGAATGGGAATCCAATAGACGTATATACCCATAATGCAGCTGGAAGAATTATCTATTGATGGTTACCTATTAGATTTTAAGATATTAAGTCTGAAAATAACATGCTTAGTAAAAGCCGGTAGAATTCTACCGGCCTTTTTTGTTTCTGAAGCAAATCCAAAGGCACTCTTTATTACGCTTTATAACTTTTTCATAAGTGTATAGCACCGTAATAAGCGGCTCCCAGGAGAGGTGTCTTGTCATTTAAAACTACTTGTACCGGCATTTGTTGAAGCAAGGGATTCATTCGGCCAGCCGCAACAAAGTTTTCCGAAAAAACTTCCCGGTTTATCATCCTGAGTATTTTTGGAACAATCCCCCCTCCAATATAAACTCCTCCTGTAGCCTTGGTCTTTAAGGCCAACTGGGCAGCTTCTATAGACAGATAGCGCACAAATAAATCCAGGGTTTCTATACAAATCGGGTCCCTCTTTTCATTGGCAACAGTGGTAATAACAGCAGCGGCATCGCCCTGTTGAATTTTGTCCTGAAGCCATTTGGGTTCCGGCATTCCCCTGAAATCCCTTAAAAATTGATAGATACCATAAATACCAGGGCCGGATACGACTCGTTCCCAACTTACATGCCCATACTTTTTATGCAGGTATTTCCATAACTCCCAATCCAGTTCGTTACGAGGACTAAAATCGCAATGTCCCCCTTCTGTAGCATAGGGATGATAATGGGCCCCATCCCAATAGAGTCCGGCCTCTCCAAGGCCCGTGCCAGGCGAAATGATGACAGCGTTCCCAGGTATATTTGATCCTTCTTTTAGAATTTCAAAGTCCGTCTTACGAAGGGCCGCCAGACCATAGGCATTGGCCTCCATATCATTGATAAGAGTAACCGAACTAACCTGGAGTTCCCTGCTAATTTCTTCACTATTTATTTCCCACGGAAAATTTGTCCCTTTTACTTTGCCTTTGATTATAGGGCCGGCCACACCAAGGCAGATCCCATCTATAGCAGATGAAGTATCCCTATGAAAAGAACGCACCATCTCCATAAAAGAATTATACTCCTTTGTTCGATATGATTTCTCCCTTAATAATGTAAGTAGTCCTTTATGGATTTCAAAAAGTGCCAGATTTGTTTTTGTTGCCCCAATATCACCTGCTAAAATGACGCCATTGACATTAGCGGTATTTTTATTAATGGAAAAGGCCAATGGTATTTGAGAATCATGCATAAGTGGTAATGAATAGCTCTCCTTTTTTTTCATAATAGTGATCTGTTAAGCATTGGTAATGATCTTGTACAAAAATATAAGCACGATCCTATAGTGCTGGTAAGTACTTTCATTTATAACCGTTTAAGGCAGATATTACCAATAGGCATACAAATATCTACTGGTTACTAATGGTTTAAAATGATTTAAGTCATTAGGAACAAATAATACATTAGTCGTTAAAGTGAAATCAATTAAATTGAAGAATGGGAAAAGTTTTAAACTACCTGTGGTTCCTCATCCAATCGCATGGCTACAATTATTTTACCAATAAAATAACCAATAATAAATACGGCTGCGGATATGGCTACAATAATTAGCATTGCGCTCCATACCTCTGTAAGTGGTATACTGTTAGTGGGAATTTTTTCCAATATCTTTAAGCTTCTGAAAATTCTAAATGGAAAACTAAAATAATTAATCAGAGCATCCTTGAATTCACTAAACGTATAGAACATATAGACATTGCTGGAAATTCCATAGGCTATAATACTCAAACCAAACCCAAACATTCTGCTGTATGTTTTGCTATACTCAATTTTGTCAGATTTTGTAATTATCCCATTTGAAGGAAGCCCATTTTCCATTATTGATTCTTTTGAACCTTCCTTGTTTCTGTATTTTTTTACATATTCCCGTGAATAGTAAATCCAGCAAAATATTAAAAAAAGAGGTGTTACTACAACAATCAGCGTAACGCAAAAAAGCAGAAGTATTGTAACCAATTCACTAAGTCCATCATAATTGAAATAACCCTCAACCGGAGCTTCACTAGCCTGTAAAACATAAAAGGTATTTACGAAAAAATTATAATAATTGAGAACTAAGTGGTTCATTTAAAAGTAATATAGAATTAAATTCAATTTTAGCAATAGACCATGTTCATAATACAAACTCAAACACATTCTGCAAATAGTGAATTTGTCCAAATCAGAAACATTTTTTTAATGTTACTCTATTTTACGCAATATTTGTCTCTTAAGCAAATGGAGAGTGACAGAACCGTTCATTCCTTGTCCCAATGGGCGGATTTATTTATCTAATAATCCCCAATTCATGAAAGTTTTAATTTCCTTATTAAAAAAATTACTTCCGTAAAACAATTAACACTAACTTTAACCTGCTAAGAAAATCATATTATGTCAAAAGGTAGAGACTCCAAGAAAGCTGTCAAAAAAGAACCGCTCTTAACTGCAAAAGAGAAAAAAGAAGCTAAAAGAATTAAAAAAGCCAAAAGAGGCTAATTACTGAATTCAAAATCTTCGTGTCAAAAGATAAATTAATATCGGAACATTTCGGGTAAATACCTGTCCTCAATAATTAAAGAGCTTTTTGTAAATATTGACACCAGATTTAGCTGTAATGGTTTAAATGAAGTAACTTTGCTTCTTTTTAAACAGTCTATAAATTATAACTAAATCATAATGAAAAAATTCAGGATCCTGTTTGCGCTAACAGTTTTATGTTTGACATTCAGCACAATCTCGTATAGTCAGACAAACATTGAAGCAGGTGTACGAATTGGTGATAATATCGGTATTGACGGAACTATTCCGCTTGGCATCTCTCCAAGGCTTCATCCCACGGTCTATTTAGAAAATTTTGGTGTAGGTGCGTATTTTGATTGGCTTTTCGCACTCAATGATGGTCCGGAGGGTCTTAAATTTTACCCCGGGGTTGGCCCGGAATTTTTCTTCGAGAATGATTTTGATTTTAATATAGTGGGCAATTTTGGGGTAGAGTATTCCTTTAAATTTCCATTGACAATTGGATTCGACTGGAGACCCGGTTTTGCTGTAACTAATGATTTTGACTTTATCACCAGTAATTGGGGATTCATGGCGAGATATCGTTTTAAAGAAGGCGGATTTAGAAGGGTAGATTAGCATTCAATAAGATATGTCCTATTCTGAATATTAAATGAAAATCTACAGCAGTTTTTCAGCTACTTCCTGCCAGTTATTTACCCGCTCAAACCCATTTGTATTTATATTATGTGGTGAGGTAAAAATTATGGATCTCCCCTCAAAACTTTCCAGGTTGTATTTCCGGTCATCAATAAGGATATCTCCCCTAAGTATGTGTTTATCCCCGCATAATATTCGCCGTTTCCAATCTATAAATGGAAAATGTTCATCTAACCAATAATGTTTCTCAATCAAAGAATTTGGAAATTGCATGGCCGCCGAAGCAATAAAAACGTCGTACACTTTGGTTAACTCCTTAATCACTTCTTTACTTCCCTCTATAGGAGGCAGGGCCCGAAAAAAGCCCACTTCATGGCAGTGCCTGTGAATCCTGCTTCTGCGATCTTTAGGGACACTTTGCCACACTTCACCTCCACTACAATCTTCTGCAGTTAGGTTTTCTCCGAATTCTTTATTATAAAACGCAATATGCGCCCGATAGGTATCCGCTATTACCTCATCCATGTCTATAAATAATGTCATAAGTAAAATTGTTTATCCCAATTACGTAAAAATCCTAATACTCAGGAATTGATTACCAAAATGTTAACCAATTGGTAATGATTACGGCATTAAAATTAACTAATAGATAATATAAAAGTTCAATTTTTTAGGTTGAAGTTGATTTTTTTGTTTTTGTCCATATGCCCAAAAAGATAGCGGCCGTTTCCTTACCTTTAAAATTGAAATGAAAATATCGATTAAAAAGAAATATCGTTTTTTAGTAGCCATTACGCTGCTCTTATCAATTCTCGTTGTAGTAGTTTCCAATTTTACCATTGAAATTTCAGCCAGAGGAAAAACCTTTACTGATCTGGCAAGTATGCCCAAAAATAAAGTTGGCTTGGTACTAGGTACTTCAAGAATGCTTGTGGAGGGAGGTATAAATCCGTATTATGCACATCGTATTGACGCAACCATTGCACTTTATAAAGCAGGAAAAATAGAGTTTGTTTTAGTAAGTGGAGATAATGGAACTATTTACTATAACGAACCAACTACTATAAAAAAGGACTTAGTAGAAGGCGGGATACCAACTGATAAAATATATCTGGATTATGCAGGTTTTCGAACATTGGATTCTATGGTAAGAGCAAAATATATCTTTGGCCTTGATAATGTTACGGTAATCTCTCAACAATTTCACAATGAACGAGCCATTTATATCGCCGAAAAAAAAGGCCTTAAGGCTATAGGTTTTAATGCCAAAGGGATTTCCGGGAAACAAGGCATTAAGGTACAGTTTCGGGAATATTTGGCGAGGGTAAAAGTATTTATAGATCTACTTTTAAATACACAACCCCGGTTTTATGGTGAAAAAATAGAGATAAAATAGGCGCCGCCTTTTTTTGTATAAAATAACCTATTTTAGTCACAGTAAGTTAACCCAACCATACATGTCAAAGTTTAAAAAGCTGCTTAAAAACCTTGGCCCCGGGCTGTTGTTTGCTAGTATGGCGATAGGCACATCGCATTTGGTATTATCTACTAAAGCAGGTGCGCAGTACGGCTGGGTCATGGTGATGCCAATCATCCTGGCAAATATTCTGAAATATCCGTTTTTTGAATTTGGAATACGATATACCAATGTAACCAATAAAACCCTGATAGAAGGATATCTCAATCGTGGTAAAGGCTATTTGTGGCTTTATGCTTTTATTACTCTGGTAACCACATTTACAATCCTTGCGGCACTTTACGTGGTGACTGCCGGATTGTTCATAAACCTGTTTAATGTTCAAAAGCTTTCAGTTGCCATGGTTGCCCTTGGTTTATTTATATTTATTAGTACCCTGCTAATCATAGGTCGCTATCGCTTTCTGGAGACCTCCTTAAAATTCGTCATCTCTATTTTATTTATGGCTTTACTTGTTACTACATTTTTAGTGATTTATAAAGGGCAGGTAGAACCGGTTACCGGTTTTGTAAGACCTCCAATATTTAATGAGGTGGGTATCTTGTTTTTAATTGGATTGATTGGCTGGATGCCCACAGCTGTTGAAGCTTCGAGTTGGATCAGCCTTTGGAGTCTGGAAAAATATAAATTAAATAAGGTCAAACCCTCCTTAAAAGAAGCATTACAGGAATTTAACTCCGGGTATTTGCTGACCGCGGTACTTGCTATTTTCTTTTTAATCATCGGTTGGATGACCCTTTATGGCACAAATACAGAATTGAGCGGTAATGCCATTACGTTTGCAGATCAGGTTGTCCAATTGTTTACTACCCATATTGGTAGCTGGGCATATATTTTTATAGCTGTAGCTGCCTTTGCGACCATGTTTAGCACCTGTATGACTGCCCATGACGCTATATCAAGGGTAAGTATTGACATAGTTGGTTTGCTTACCCCAAAGAACAAAGATTTTACCGGAAGGAAGTATTACGCTACGGGGGTTGTCCTTTTGGCACTCGTTAATTTTATTGTAATTACAGCCTTTGGAGCGAATATGGGTACCCTGGTAGCACTTGCAACTTTTGTTTCTTTTGTTTTTGCCCCGATTGTCGGTTATATGAATCTAAAGAACGTAATGAGTCATGATCTTCCTAACAATTTTCATCCCAGTAAGGGGTTACAGGTCCTGACTTTCGCCGGAATAATATTTCTTTCGCTGTTTGCAATTTATTATTGCTGGATGATTCTTTTTTAAGAAAGCAATCCTAACCTATAAAGCATTATCCATAACCTCTTTTACAACTTCAGGATTTAGTAGTGTACTAATATCCCCAAGGTTTTCTGTGTCTTTAGAAGCAATTTTTCGTAAAATACGTCTCATGATCTTGCCACTTCGTGTTTTAGGTAAGCCGGAAACAAACTGTATTTTGTCTAACTTGGCAATAGGGCCAATGTGTTCGGTGATTTGCTGGTTTATCTCTTTCCTAAGATTATCTTTAACTCTGGCCTCCCCAATTTCCTTTAGAATCACAAAACCGTAAAGTGCATTTCCTTTAATATCATGTGGGAAACCAACAATGGCGGATTCAGCGACAGCGGGATGTTCATTTATCGCATCTTCAATTGGTGCAGTTCCCAGATTATGACCTGAAACAATGATCACATCATCAACCCGACCGGTTATTCTGTAATATCCTACTTCGTCTCTCAGGGCACCATCTCCTGTAAAATATTTGTTTTTATAGGCAGTAAAATAAGTATCCCTGTACCTGTCATGATCTCCCCATATGGTTCTTGCAATTGAAGGCCATGGAAACTTGATGCACAACCGCCCGTCTACCTGAATTCCCATAATTTCATGACCTTCCTCGTCCATGAGTGCAGGTTGTATCCCTATAAAGGGCAAGGTTGCATATGTTGGGGTTGTTGGGGTAACATATGGTATAGGTGAGATCATTATTCCACCAGTCTCTGTTTGCCACCAGGTGTCTACAATAGGACTTTTGCCGCGTCCTATATTGTTATTATACCAATGCCAGGCTTCTTCGTTAATTGGTTCACCAACAGATCCTAAAACTTTAAGCGAAGAGAGATCGTATTTTTCAACATGTTCAAGGTTTTCCTTTGCCAATGCCCTTATTGCAGTAGGGGCAGTATAAAACTGATTTACTTTATGCTTTTCAACTACCTCCCAAAATCTTCCATAGTCCGGATATGATGGAACCCCTTCAAACATAACCGTAGTTGCCCCGTTTGCCAGGGGACCATAAATAATGTAGGAATGACCGGTAATCCATCCAATATCTGCTGTACACCAATATACATCACCATCCCTGTATTGAAATATATTTTTAAAGGTATAGGCTGTATATACCATATAACCTCCGCAAGTATGCACCATGCCTTTGGGTTTCCCTGTTGACCCCGATGTATAAAGTACAAAAAGGGGGTCTTCAGCTTTCATTCGTTCCGCATCACTATCTGCATAAGCATTATCCAATAATGGTTTTAGCCACAAATCCCGGTTCTTCTTCATCTTTACTTTTCCTCCGGTACGCTGAGCCACCAAGACCTTTTCTACCCCCGGACAATCTTCCAGGGCCACATCTACAATACCCTTCAGGTCAATTGTTTTATTTCCCCTATAGGATCCGTCAGATGTAATTACCATTTTACAGTCACAATCATTTATCCTGGTAGCTAAAGCATTTGAAGAAAAGCCTGCAAAAACAACAGAATGTATGGCTCCAACCCTGGCGCAGGCCAATACAGTATAGGCCAATTCCGGAATCATAGGTAGGTACACACAAACACGGTCCCCTTTTTTTATTCCGTTATCCTTGAGTACATTAGCCATCCTGCATACACTTTCATGCAATTGCCCATAAGTGATATGCTGAGCTTCTTCTTTAGGATCATTCGGTTCAAAAATGATCGCAGTAGTATTGCGCTTAGTTGGCAGATGCCTATCCAGACAGTTCTCCGTTATGTTGAGCTCTGCACCTTCAAACCATTTAATTTCAGGTTTTGTAAAATCCCAACTTAGCACCCTATCCCATTTTGAGCGCCAAACAAAATGTTCTTCAGCTATTTCTTCCCAAAAAGCTTCAGGGTTTTGTACAGACTTACGATAAACCTGAAAATATTCTTCTAAATGTTTAATGTGATAATTACTCATGCCAACTATATTTTAATGAGAATTTGCTTCTATAACACCGCCAGGTATTCGAATTTTCTCCACAATATCCTGGACCTCTTTTGGAGGATCCGGGGTAAATAAGGATATAATAATAGATATTATAAAGTTAAGCAACATAGCCACAGTACCAAAGCCTTCAGGAGAAATTCCAAACCACCAATCTTTTGATGTCCCCCCCCTGAAAATATCGAATTTAAACTTTGGTATACAAAACAACATGGCTACAATACCTGCGATCATACCTGCCAGAGCACCTTCTTTAATTAATCTTTTTATAAAAAATACCCATTACTATGGCTGGGAAAAAAGAGGCAACGGCTAAACCGAATGCCTGGCTTAATTTGAAAGGTACTGTAGGTTTTTTTTCAATGCCCTTTGGCTTTAGAATTACGACTTATATAACTATATATATCTCTATGTCTAAATATAGGTATTCCCGATAATTAATGGGTGTGCAAAATAAAATTTTTGATTTGCCCGTTGAGATGTTATGCCAATAGAAATGTTACATGCATATATGTAACTAGTGCGGACAGCATGCACAAGACCACTATCAATAAAGAAGTAGACTTAAAATATAAGATCGTAATTTAAGACAACTATTAATTGTCTCTCATTCTCATTATGCAACTGTTCAAGGCAGAAAACCCCATTCTTACAAATATTGATTATTTTATCCTCTCCATAACCAATGGAGTACAAAATATTTGAAGATGAAACACCATGCTCCTCTAAGTAGTCCTTCATGGCATCTGCACGCCTTTGTGATAATCTAAAATTTGTGGCTCCGCCACCGCGACTATCGGTATGAGATTCTATTCGCAATTGTAATTGAGGAAAACTTTTGATGGCAATCACAGCTTTGTCCAGCTCCGCAGCCACTTCAGGAGTTATTTTATAATTACCTTTTTGAAAATAAAACTTCTTCAATTTTATTACAGTCTGATCCTCCTTTTCTTCAACAAGATCATCCAGAAACAGAAGTTCCATATCCACTATATTATTATCATCAAGACCTTTGATTGCCGTTTCATCAAAAGACTGGATTGAAGCAGAATATCGCTCTTTGGAAACCTCAAGCATAAGAGATTCTCTCCATGGAATTTCCAATCTGTAGGTCCCATCTTCCTTGGAATAAATTTCCCTAATCAGGTTTTGGTCAGTATCATATATTCTAACAGCCGCCTTTGAGACACCCTCTTTTGAGATTGAGTTTTTTACCTGACCTCTTAGCACCAATGTTTTCAGTCCTGGTTTCTCATCCACATTAAATCCATAAATATCATCTTTGCCTTTGCCTTCAGCCCTGTTCGATGAAAAATAACCGGTAAGTCCCTCTGTTTTATTGTTTTTAATAATGAACCCAAAATCATCCTCTTCAGAATTAAGACCTAAACCCAAATTAACCGGAATACTGAAAAATTCATCACCCTGCATTTCCGACTTATAAATATCCATTCCTCCCATCCCGTAAAAAATGTCCGAAGCAAAGTAAAGACTATTTTCAAAAACAAATGGTGAGACCTCGTTTCCGGGCGTATTGATCCTTGAGCCCAAATTTATGGGCGCAGACATAATTTTTCCTTCATTAGTATCTACATAATAAATATCTGTACCCCCATATCCATCTGGAAAATTAGCTGCAAAGTAAAGCCTGCTGGTTGTCGCATCATAGAAGGGATAGTAAAAAGATGTACTGGGATCTCTTAATAGGTATTGGGCGGTTCCATCCCCGGAAGTCATCATAATCGCCAGGCTATTCTTACCATTTTCATCAAAAGTTAACTGATCATATTCTTCATTGGAGCTCACATAAAAAACAGCATCCTTGGTTTCAGAATAAAAAGGTGTCGCCTGATGGAATTCTGATGCCGGAACATCCAAAAAAGGATTGGGATTGAGGATCTGACCATCAATCCCTACTTTGGCTACAAATATTTCCAGGTACTCTTTTTCCTGGTTTGGCTTTTTTTTGCTTGTTTTTAGACTTCTGGTACTGGTAAAAAGTAATTTATCATTCTTGTAGAAAGATGGTGAAAAATCAGAAGCAGGACCATTGGAATTGATATTGAAAATTTGATAATCCAGGTCATTGGCCTTTTCAGAATCCTGAAGTTCATAATTAAATTCCGCGTTTTCCAATAGCTCATTGGAAAGAACATCGGTTTTTGTTGCCAGAAACGCCTTCACTCTATCCTGACCGGAAGTTTTTGCCATGGCTTGCAACATATTATTAAAATGATACGTACTTATCTTAGTATCTTCTTTATATATCTCAAGATAGGTGTCAGTCGCATTTTTATAATTACCCGTTTGTAAATAGGAATCTGCTAAATTTAGTAATTGCCTTTTACTTAAAGGTTTTTCATTTTTCTCCTTTTTATATTCAACAATTGCCTGTGGGTATTTGTACTCAAAAAAGAAGTCATCTCCTTTTGATTTTTTATCCTGGGCAAAAGAAAAGCTGCTAACAAACAAAAAAGCAATCAGAATTAAGAATGTATATTTCATTGCCTGTGCGTTTAGAAAAACCTTGGTGAATCTATTTGTTTTGGTTTGCCCTTAAGTTTCTCAATTTTATCCTTTTTAGTTCCACTGCCTCTTCCAACATAAAACTTAAGTATTATTTCGTGTGAACCATTATTATATTGACCTATTGGATTGGTGTTATAATCGTAAGAATATCCGGCAAACATGCTATTGGATATCTGAAAACCTACCAAACCGCTTATAGCATTATCAAACCTGTAAGAAGCCCCGGCAGTCAGCACATCATTAATTAGAAAGTTAGCTGATAAATTTGCAGTTACCGGTGCTCCCGATATAAAATTTGCTAAAAAAGCAGGTTTAAATTTAAGCTTTTCAGATAAATCAAAAACATAACCTCCTATGATATTAAACTGCAGCTTATCATCTACAACCTGAACTACATCATCATTATAAAGGCCTCCGGGCAAAAAGTTAGGTGCTGATGCACCCAGGTACCATTTGTCCTGATATAAAAATAAACCGGCCCCTACTGTAGGATAAAAATTGCTGATTTTATCCCGACCTAAAATAGGCTCACCGGGGTTTTCAAAACTTCCTTTAGAAAAATCGACATTTAAAAATGAACCCCCAACATCAATACCAAAAGACAATTTCGTATTTGATGAAACATTTATTTGGTATGAGTATGAAATATCTACAAAGGTATTTGTTGTTGGGCCCAACTGATCACTTTGAACATTAAAACCAAGCCCCATCTTTTCATTGGTAAAAGGATAATTAATCCCAAACCTGATTGTCCTGGGAGCGCCCTCAATATCTATCCATTGCGCCCTGTACAGACCTGTAATATCCATATTTTCCACTGTTCCCACGTAGGCAGGATTAAAACTGCCAATATTGTACATATATTGGGTGTACTGTGGTTCCTGCTGGGAATAACTCTTACTAAACATGGCCAGTAAAAAACCAAGTAATAAAAAGACATTGCGAGCTAAAGATCTGCCTGAGGTACAAGTCATTATTTTTATCATCTTATGAGCTGAATCCAGCCTTTACTAATTTCTGAACCATCTCCTAAATCCAGTATATAAAAATAGGTGCCTGTGGGTACCTGTTCACCATTTCTTGTTCCATCCCAGGTATTCCCATCCGTCATGCCCTGAGCTTCAAATATCTTATTACCATATCTGTTAAATATCTCAAGGGAATTGCCAGGATAATCCTCCAGGTTATTAATCTTGAGCAAATCATTTGTTCCATCGCCATTGGGTGAAAATTCATTAAAAAGGAAGCCGGGTTCCGTATTTGTTGGTTCGCTTACATTAACCCGGGCAAATGCTTCCGTATTGGCTCCGGCCACCAGAGGAGGACTAAGTATGGTTGCGGTATTGCCCCAAATACCTGATCTGGGAACACTTACGGTAATCTGCAGTGTGGCCTGCTGGTTTAGCAGTAAGCTAGGTATTTCCCATAATCCAGTAGCAAGCGTATAATCGCCTATGCTGGCAGTATGAGACACATATAAGAACTCAGTATCTACAGTGTCCGGTATTATATCTTCAACCACAATTTGAGATACTGTTCCCTCCAATGATTGGTTGGTAACAACAATGGTAAAAACAACTTCTTCTCCCACTAATGGGTTTGCGCTCTCAACAATTTTTTCAATTAACAGGTTTGCCTCTTCAGGTGCACCTATACTTAAGGTTACAGTATCCTCATTATTTGTATCATTGTTATCCACAGGAAAAGAGCTTACAAGCGAAGCAGTATTGGAATAATTACCCTGATCTAAAACTACCGCAGTAATTTCAAGGGTAGCACTTGCCAAAGGCAGTAATTCCCCAATTGTCCATTCTCCAAGCACATTGTCATATGTCCCAAGTGAAGTGGTTTGAGAAACATATTCAAACCCATTTTCCAAGGCATCACTGATAAGTACATTCAATATCCTGCTATCCGATAGATTGTTTACGGTAATGGTAAAAATCACCTCCTGTCCGATTATGACAATTTGAGCGTTTACACTTTTAGTTATTTCAAGATCTATTGGATTTGGATTGCATTCGGGCGTAAGATTAGGATCGCAGGCATCTAATGGATCTGTGTTATTCATAACCTCATCTCCATCATTAATGGTGTCTCCATCGGTATCCGGATTGTTAGGGTCTGTTCCCAATGTTGCTTCTTCCCCATCTGTAAGTCCGTCATTGTCCGTATCTACACGACAATCATTTACAAAAACCGAGACTTCTACGGATTGGTTTGTACAGGGCAATATAGCTCCCGTGGTTGTATAGGTAAATACATAATCTCCATCTGCAAGTCCGGTAAAATCTACGCTGTTTTGACCATCAATAGTTACGCTTCCAGACGGGTCTGTGGTTACCTCCCAGGTACCAGCATCGGCTCCGCTCAACTGATCATCAAGATCAATAGTTGTTGGGCCGTTGATGGCAACATTACATGCAGAACCATTTGTAGGGATTCCTGGTGCTGGTTCAATATTTACAGTTACTGTTACAGCCTCACGTTCAGAAGTACAGCCATTTGCCGTAGCTTCTACCCAAAAAGTGGTTGTTTCTGTTATATCTGGCGTATAAGTAGCGAAAGTCGACAAAACATCCACACTGTTCTGTGTAGCATACCAATTAAAATTGGGGGCCTCCGGACTATTTGGAATGACCCCTTCAGCAGTAAGTATTGCAGGTCCGGGACCGCAAATTGTTTCGCCGGTAGTGGCTGTAATATTTGGTGTGGCATTAACCACAATAGTAACTTCAGAAGAGGGACTCCAACATTCATTGACCGCGTCATAAAAAAAAGTATAATACGTGCCAAGGGTCGGATTATCTTTTTCGGCCTGATTTAAATGATCGCTTACGCTCGTGGGAGTGGGATTCCTACTCCAAACTAAAATGGTGTTTATTGGTGCGCTGCCATCAGTATAATCATCTAAACTAAGTGTAGTGGGTATTAGGTCACAAAATGTAGTAGGTACACCTGGGATAATTTGAGGTGGTGCAACATCACATGCCCGAGAACAATCCGATACGGTAATGGTTACCGTGACTGTCTGGTCCGTACATGGTGGAACCGCCGTAGTGGTAGTATAGGTGTAAATATAGGTGCCCGATGGTTCTTTGTCAAAATCCACTTCAGAATCTCCGCCACTAGGATCTACCGTTTCCGGTCCTCCAACCTGTACCCAGTCTCCATCGTCTTGGGTACCATCAAAATAATCATCCAGTTTTATCTTTTCCGGGAGACTGCTATTTTTAACATTACAGGCTGCATCACCAATGTTATCTGGAGCACCACCGGTAGAGGGTTCTATAGATACCGTAGCTACCACCGGGGTTCTGCCAGACACGCATGAATTAGCGGTGGCTTCTACATAAAATGTGGTAGTCACTGAAACGTTGGGTGTGATGCTTGTACCTGAACCGACTAATGTGCCCCCTGTGGGCGCAGTATACCAATTAATGGTGCCATTACTGGCAATTGCCGAAAGGGTTACCAGCCCCGGGCCACATCGTTCTGCCGGTGTTGTACTGTTTATTGTAGGCGTTGCCGTTACGGTGGCCACAATGGCTGTTCTTGGAGAAGAACTACAACCGTTCTCTGTTGTTTCTACATAATATGTCGTGGTAGTACTTATGCTGGGTGTGGTAAAACTAGTGCCTGACCCTAAGCTAGTGCCTCCTGTAGCAGCAGCATACCAATTTATGGTAGCAGTTCCTGAGCTGGAAGTAGCTCCCAATGTTACTGTTCCTGTATCACAGCGTTCACCAGGCGTAGTTGATGTAATTGTTGGTGATGAATTTACAGTAGCTACAACAGCTACCCTTGGTGTAGAAGTACAACCGTTTTCTGTTGTCTCTACATAATATGTCGTTGTAGTACTGATGCTGGGTGTGGTAAAACTAGTGCCAGACCCTAAACTAGTGCCTCCTGTAGCAGCAGCATACCAATTTATGGTAGCAGTTCCTGAACTGGAAGTTGCTCCTAAGATTACAGTGCCAGGACCGCAGCGTTCTCCTGGTGTTGTACTGTTTATTGTTGGAGTTGGTGTTACCGTAGCAACAACAGCCGTCCGTGGTGCAGAGGTACAACCGTTTTCTGTTGTCTCTACATAATATGTCGTGGTAGTACTGATGCTGGGTGTAGTAAAACTAGTGCCTGACCCTAAACTAGTACCTCCTGTAGCTGCAGCATACCAATTTATGGTAGCAGTTCCTGAGCTGGAAGTAGCTCCCAATGTTACTGTTCCTGCATCACAGCGTTCACCAGGCGTAGTTGATGTAATTGTTGGTGAGAGATTTACAGTAGCTATAACAGCTATCCGTGGTGTAGAAGTACAACCGTTTTCTGTTGTCTCTACATAATATGTCGTGGTAGTACTGATGCTGGGTGTGGTAAAACTAGTGCCAGACCCTAAACTAATGCCTCCTGTAGCTCCGGCATACCAATTTATGGTAGCAGTTCCTGAACTAGAAGTGGCTCCCAATGTTACTGTCCCTGCATCACAACGTTGTCCGGGGGTCGTCGCCGTAATTGAAGGCGAAGTACTAAATGTCAGTGCCAGGGTAGTTGCTGCAGTGGCCATGAGAGATGGGTTATAACACTCCGCTCCCCCAGCCTGGCCTGTATACCAGGCATAATAAGTGCCAGACGTAGATACTGTTGAACTTACTAACAAATTCATTCCTTGTGCCGGGTTTGTACTCCAGACTAACATTCCATCACCAGATGGCACATTGGTTACATAATCATCTAAATCTATAGAAACAATATCGCAAATAGTATCTGCATTAGTAATTAAGGTGGGAGCAACATTACAGTCGTCCTGGGCACTCACCTGAGTATGAAAAAGAAGAAGTACTATAAAAGAAAGAAAACCTTTAAGAAATATAGGTATGGTTGCAAACCGTGTAGTATTTTTTTTCAATATCATAGCTTGTCCTTTGAATTCATTAAAATTCAAACCATAGCGAGTAATGCAGGTTAGGTAAAATAGGGACCCAATATTACTAAAAATGTAGTCTTCTGACTAATAAAAGGGGCTAAAACTGAGTTTTTCGGTTGAAATACAAATTCCAAGGATTTTTCTTCTATGAAACTACAGCTGAAGTGGTTTCTGCCGCCGGCTCTATTTTCTTAACAAGCCCCTGTAATACCTTCCCGGGACCTACCTCTGTAAACAGCGTTGCCCCATCTGCAACCATGTGCCGTACGCTTTGTGTCCACTTAACCGGGGCCGTAAGTTGCGAGATCAGGTTTTGCTTAATTTCTTCTTCATTTACTACTGCCTTGGTTGTTACATTCTGATAAATGGGACAGCTGGGTTTACTGAATTTCGTATTCTCTATTGCTGCTGCTAATTCTTCCCTGGCAGGCTCCATCAGAGGTGAATGAAATGCACCGCCCACAGGCAATACAAGAGCCCTGCGGGCACCAGCTTCCTTTAATGCCTCGCAGGCACGATTTACCGCTTCTATTTCACCGGAAATCACCAATTGCCCGGGACAATTATAGTTTGCCGGAACTACAATACCATCTGTTGCCTCACAAATTTTTTCAACCACCTCATCTTCCAGTCCCAATACTGCCGCCATGGTACTTGGAATTAGTTCACAGGCCTTTTGCATTGCCTTTGCCCTTTGTGAAACTAATGAAAGACCGTCTTCAAAGCTTAAGGCACCATTGGATACCAATGCAGAAAATTCACCTAATGAATGCCCGGCAACCATATCGGGCTTAAAATCTTTTCCCATTATTTTACCCAAAATTACTGAGTGTAAAAAAATAGCCGGTTGTGTAACTTTTGTTTGTTTTAGGTCCTCGGCAGTACCCTCAAACATGATATCGGTAATGTTGAATTTAAGTATCTCATTGGCTTCTTCAAATAGCTGCTGCGCCAAAGGGTACTTTTCATACATATCGAGACCCATTCCGGAAAACTGCGCCCCTTGCCCGGGGAAAATAAATGCATTCATTTTAATCAATTTTTTCGTTAGCAAAAATAATCATAATTGCGTTCTAAAAACTAGTCTTCTTTAAACCAAGCTGAATATTTCACGTAATTATTTGCAATCCTGTCTATCTCACCAGAACTCAGTTCCACACTGATCTCCTTGATCTTTTTAGCAGGCATTCCGGCAAAAACAGATCCTGCCGGTACATGTGTTCCCGCGGTTACTACAGCACCTGCTGCAATAATGCTATTGCTTTCTACCACACAACCATCCATGACTATACTGCCCATGCCTATTAATACGTTATCCTTTATGGTGCAACCATGTACCAGGGCATTATGACCTATTGAAACATTGTTTCCTATGGTCGTGGCAAATTTTTGATAAGTGCCGTGAATAACGGCTCCATCCTGCACGTTAACTTTGTTCCCCATGGTGATATAATTCACATCACCCCTAACCACGGCGTTAAACCAAATGCTGCATTGATCTCCCATGGTGACTTCGCCCACAATGGTAGCATTTTCTGCGATAAAACAATCGTCTCCTATCTGTGGTGTTTTACCATTTACAGTTTTAATAATCATAATAAGATGAAATTTTTAGAAACCTACAAGGGCCCGAAAGTTACTCAAAATACGATAATAATTGTTTCTTTTTAGAAGCGGAAACCAATAATTCTTTTCCGTTGGAAACTATCACACTACCCCCTTTTCCTTTTCTATATTTTATTACCTCATTTACGTTTACCAGGTAAGATTTATGGATACGGGCAAAAGGATAATCGGCAAGAGCCTCTTCAAAATACTTCAAAGTCTTGCTTACCAGTAATTTTTTGTTTTCGAGGTAAATTTCAGTGTAATTATCATCAGCCTTACAATAGAGGATATCAGATATATTTAATACCAAAAATCCATCTTGTTGCGGCAGTGTTATTTTGCCTTCGGCCTTATTCAATTTTGATTTAAGAATCCGGTCCTCCAGGGCATTTTCCTTTTCTTTTATCTCAGTTACATAAGAAATCGATTTAATAAGCTCATCAATATTTATAGGTTTCATTAAATAATAAGCTGCATGATTGTTTAATGCTTCCAGAGCATAGGTATTATAAGCCGTTACAAATACGGTTTCAAAAGATCTTTCGGGCATTTGATCCAATAGATCAAAAGCATTTCCATAAGGCATTTCCACATCCAAAAACACAACATCCGGCTGTGTCCCCGAAAGAAGCTCCAACCCCTCCTTCACACTGGCTGCCTCACCAAGTACATTTACATTTTTGCAATATTTGGCCAGGTAATTACATAAAATTTCCCTGCTGCTGCTTTCGTCCTCAATAATAACTGCCTTTAGTATCATACCACCTTTCTTAAATTTAAGATCACACTGGTACCAGTCGCATCTTCGTTCAGGTCTTGCACGGAAACTGTCACTTTATCCTTATACATGGTATTGAGAATAGCGATTCGTTTTTTAATATTTCCCATGCCCTTAGAACTTTGGTTTTTCTGATTAGTTGTTTTTATTTCCCGGGATCTTTTTCTTCCTATCCCATTGTCCGTAATACGAATTTGAATTACATCTGATTCTTCCTGCGTTATTTCAATGTTTAAGAATCCCTTTTCTTCCTTATATCTAAGTCCGTGCCAAATGGCATTTTCTATATAAGGCTGTAGTAACATGGGAGGGATTTGGAAGGCCTCCGTATCAATCTGTTCATCCAAATTTATGTTATAATCAAACTTCTCCGGAAAACGCGAATGTTCTAATTTCACATAAAGTTCCAATAGCTCCAATTCCCTGGAAAGTGAAATAAAATCTTCTTCGGAATTCTCTAAAACGGCTCTCATTAATGTGGAGAATTCGCTTAAATACCTATTAGCACTACGTTCATCATTTTTAGCTATGTAATTATTTACAGAATTCAGGGCGTTAAAGATAAAGTGCGGATTCATTTGGGAACGCAATGACTTTAGCGCCAATAAATTATTAGCCAATTGCTGTTGCCTGTTACTCCTGTAAAAAAAGTAGGCAGCCAGGGCAGTAAGCAACATTCCAAGTACAAGTGAATAAATTATCCATTTTTGCCTTTTATTACTTTCCAGGGCCAATTGTTGTTCCGTTACTGCCAGATCGTATTTACTCTGTGTAAGTTCCCTTTCCTTTTCCAGGCCGGTAATTCTGCCCTGACTGGCAGCAATTTCTCTGTTAAATCTGGAAGCCTGAGATATTTCCTGCTCTTTTCGAAGATAAAGAGTATCCACGATAGCAACGTATTTCTGATAGGTTTCAAAGGCTTTTGAATAATCACCTTTATCCCTGTATACCTCAGAAAGTTTACGAGTAGCATCTTTTTGAACAATCAGGTCATCTTCAATATTTGCTTCCTTAATACTCTCTTCCAAATAGGGTATGGCTTCATCGTATTTATCCTGAGCGACATAAGCATTGGCAATTTTGAAATTAATACTTTGTGCTGTTATTGAATCTGCTTCAATAGGAGCTCCGGCTGTTTTTGCAGAAACCCTGGGCAGTGACTGTAATTCATTCAGGCTTTTCTTTCTCAATTTTATTTCATCGTCATACTGATTTTTTTTATTGTAGAAATCCGCGACTTTTTCTTTTTCCTGAATAGCTCTTTGGGGAGCCTGCTGACTAGAAAGCTCTAATGAATTGCCGTAATAACTTTCTGCTTCCGCCAGCCTGTTATCCTGGGCATAGGCATCCGCTATTTTAGAATTTAAATCGGGCATTTTTGGGCTAACCTGATTTTTTTTAGCAATTTTCAAACCTTCTTCATAGTAGGCTATTGCCTTATTAGTTTCACCAAACCCCTTGTACGCATCGCCTAATAATTCATATAATTCAATTCTTTGATAGG
Source organism: uncultured Eudoraea sp. (assembly GCF_947260015.1). Classification (GTDB taxonomy): domain Bacteria; phylum Bacteroidota; class Bacteroidia; order Flavobacteriales; family Flavobacteriaceae; genus Eudoraea. Next base: position 28,709 of record NZ_CAMYOM010000003.1, read on the forward strand.
GCACCAAACCTTTTATGTCCTCAAGAGGATGTAATACAGCTGCGGCATTTTTGTAATCCTTTGTTTGAATGTAGGCCTTCCCCAGTAGCAAAGTTGTACTGGATGTTTTATTGGCTTCCTGAGCATCCTTAAAATTAGAAATAGCAAGATCGTATTGCTTATGATATTGATACACCTCTCCCAAATTTGTAAGTGCCAAAGCAAGTTCCTGCTTATTAGCATTTTGCCCGAGACTTCCAATAGCCTGTGCGATAAAATCAATGCTTTTCGCAATATTGGCTTTCTTATAAAATTTGGCTGAATCTAAATAAACCGCATAGGAAGTTTCCCCTGAATCTTCAGCCTTCTTCTGAGCCTGAGAAAAGCCAACAAAAAGGACAAGATAAAAAGCTATAAACAGGTACCTATTCTTTTGCATGATTTGCATTTATAAGGATAAACTTACTTGATTTATACGGTATTAAAAAATACAACTATTTCAAATCCTGGTCTGTTTATCCCTGAATAGCAGGCTTTACGCAATCATTGTACCATTTCACTCAATCAGGGGGTCATTTGGCTCATTCCTCATTTTTTGTTAAAAAGTTCAGACCTACTTTTAGTGAATAATTATCATTAAAAAAATAACATTATGAAAAATTTAAAACACACTTTTGGTCTTATTCTTTTAGGTCTGACTCTTGGAACGGCATTCGGTTATGTCCCACAAAGCAAGGAGGAAATAAATAACTCCCAGACGGAAAAATTTTTAATTGGCAAAAAAAATAAGGACAACAACACTGTAAAAATCGCACTACTGTTAGATACAAGTAATAGTATGGACGGGTTAATTAATCAGGCCAAAGCTCAGCTATGGGATATTGTGAATCAGTTCTCTTATGCAAAATGTGGAAACGGACACAGGCCTGGTTTGCAAATTGCCTTGTACCAATATGGAAATGACGGACTATCTTCAAGGGAAGGTTATATTCAACAGGTTATCGGATTCAGCAGCGATCTGGATGAGATTTCTGAAAAACTTTTTTCACTCAGCACAAATGGCGGGGAAGAATATTGCGGGGAAGTTATTCAAACTTCTTTACGTCAGTTAGACTGGGGTAAAAACCCTGATAATTTAAAAATGATATTTATTGCAGGAAATGAGCCTTTTACTCAGGGGAAGCTTAATTACAGGGACGCAGTGACTAATGCCAGAGAAAAAGAGATCATTGTAAATACCATATTTTGCGGTAACTATCAGCAAGGCATTAACACAGATTGGAAAAAGGGTGCTACCCTAACCGGAGGAGAATATATGGCGATAGATCATAATAAGCAGATTGTTCATATAAATACTCCTTATGATGATGTTATCATTAAACTAAATTCAAAATTGAACAGCACCTATATTTCATATGGCGCCATGGGAAGTAAAAAACTGGAATTACAGTCCCAACAAGACAACAACGCCATGGAATTGGAAGAGGCTGTAGCTGTGAAACGGGCAGTTAGTAAAAGTTCCGGGATGTATAAGAATTCTTCATGGGATCTTATAGATGCAGCTGAAGATGATGAATTTGATGTGGCAGCAGTAAAAAAAGAGGAATTACCCAAAGCATTAAGAGATAAGTCTCAGGCAGAGCTTACTGCATTTATAGGTGAGAAAAAGGCCGAAAGAACAAGGATACAAAAGGAAATACAGCAACAAAATGCCAAACGGGAGATCTATATTAGCGAACATGCCCAACAGGAAAAAGGAGAGCTTGAAAATGCTATGCTAAAAGCTATAAAAAGACAGGCTGCCGTAAAAAAGTTTACATGGGAATAAACATAAATTGTAGTTCTATTAGAAGTGGGTTTAACAATAAAACTTGTTAAGCCCATTTTTAGTTTGCGCTTGGACAGAAACAGTCGTATCTGTTTTCCCGAGTGGGTCCAAAATCATAACCCAGGGTAATCTGGTGAAACCCACCATTGTCTAATCTAATATCTCCGGATTGATATGAATAATTATAGGAGAACATAAACCGGTTATAATTAATGCCTACGATTGGAGTAAACAATTGAAGTCTCTGTTCACCAAAAGTACCATCAACCTGGAATTGGGCACCATCAAAACTCCTTCTGTAAGAGAGACCTGCCCAAAGGGTACCCCAACCCATTTCTCTATACACTTTGGCATTAAAGTCTACTGTTTTCTCTTCAGTAAATTCTGTCAACTGAAAAAGAATAGAAGGTTCAATCTTCCACAATCCTTTTCCAAATATATAACCAGCATTAATTAAATACCTCCTTAAATTATCAAATTCTATAGCTGTATAAAGGTCCCGTCCGGTACCCAAAATATTTAAGGCTGCGAAATTTACATAGAATTCCATGTAGTTATAGGACATCCCTAAGTCTATATTAAAATAGCCAACACTATTTTTCCCTCCTGTAATAATTGGATCCGGGATAACCGACCTGAATTCTGTTTCATCAAGACTACTCTGAATAAAGCCTGCACTCAGCCCAAATGACAACTGATTTAATATTCTTATTTCAGGTCCTAACTGTAAATGATGGGCGTATGTTAGCTTTGCGCCGGTTTGAGAGTGATAACCATTGGCATCGTTAAATATGATAATACCTACCCCACTTGAACTCTCAGGAATCCTGTAGTTTGCGCTAAGTGTCTGCAAACTTGGAGCCTCGTCCACACTAAACCATTGCTTTCTGGCCGTAAGTCTTATTTTACCGCCTTCGCTAATACCTGCCATAGAGGGGAATACCAAATAGTAATTGTCCGCCAAATAATCAAAATACACAGGAATACCCTCCTGTGCGGTTAAAGAGCTGGAAAAAGCTACATATGTAAACAAAATCAACAGGAGTTTTCTCATCTAAGAATAGGGCGTGTTTAATGCAGTTTCTTTCAAATATAAAGTATAACGGATGAAATACAACATTATTATATATGCATAGGAATGGAAAATGGTTGTATTTTTGCTGAAAACAAATACGATGAAAGAATACGTTATTACAGTAGTGGAAACAAACAACCCGGCCATTTTAAAATTTGAGACTAATCATTTTCTAACAAATGGGAGTAATTTCGAATTCAGTAATATAGATGATGCCAAAAAATCTCCTCTGGCTCAGCAATTGTTTTACCTTCCATTTATAAAAACGGTATATATTTCAGGGAATTTCATAGCTCTGGAACGCTTTGATATAATAGATTGGCCATCAGTTAAGGACGAGGTAGCACAACAGTTGGTTGAATACTTAAACTCCGGGGAACCTATTGTTGATGAAGAGGATGATACTAAGAAAGTAGCCATTACCATATATGCAGAAATTACGCCAAATCCGGCTGTAATGAAATTCGTAGGAAATAGAAAAATAGTTCCTGCCATGTTTGAATTTAAAAATCTTGATGAAGCAAAAGGTTCTGATCTGGCTAAAAAGTTATTTCACCTTCCTTATGTTAAAGAGGTTTTTATGGATGAAAACTATGTTTCCGTCACTAAATATGAAGTCGCCACTTGGGATGAGATTACCATGGAACTCCGTGAATTAATCCGGAATTTTATTGCCGATGGAAATGAAGTAATCTCCAGTGAAGAAGTTGCTGTTAAATCTGTATCCACATCTAATCCACAAACAGAGAACGAAACATTAGATAGTACTTCGCAGGAGATCATTAACATTCTTGAAGAATATGTAAAACCAGCGGTTGCCAGTGATGGCGGTAATATACTTTTTCAGTCTTATGAGAAAGAAAGCAAAACAGTAAATGTTATTCTACAGGGTGCATGTAGTGGTTGTCCTTCTTCTACTTATACTTTGAAAAATGGTATAGAGACAATGCTGAAAAATATGTTGGGAGATAAGGTATCCGAAGTGGTCGCGCTGAACGGATAATTTCGCATTAAATTATTGTCCCTTCCCTTTTTATTTGCTACCTTAACGTAACACTAAAAAGAAGTATTATGTCAGTTTTAAAAGTTATTGAAGTAATGGCAAATTCCAATGAAAATTGGGAAGACGCTACCAAAAAAGCAGTTGCTCATGCATCCAAATCCGTAAATAATATACGTTCGGTATATGTAAATGAACAAAGTGCTACAGTGAAAGATGGTAAAATAGACGACTATCGGGTTAATGTTAAAATCACTTTTGAAGTTAAGTAATCTGTCTGAAAAAATTAAAAGCGCCATAAAGGCGCTTTTTTTATGCTCTTTAATTAGTAGTAACTTTGAATATGTCTAAGTTTAAGTACACTTTACTTTTAGTATTAGTTACCTTAAATGGTTGCTCTCAAAAAAAAGAAACCATGTCATATAAACATACCAATGCTCTTATAAATGAAAGCAGCCCTTATCTGTTGCAACATGCTCATAATCCGGTAAACTGGGAACCCTGGAGTGAAGATGCTCTGGAAAAAGCCAAAAATGAAAATAAATTAGTTCTTATAAGTATAGGTTATGCAGCCTGTCATTGGTGCCATGTTATGGAAAAAGAATGCTTTGAAGATGAAGAAGTGGCAAATTTAATGAACAAACATTATATAAATATAAAAATAGATAGGGAAGAGCGTCCGGATATTGACCATCTTTATATGGATGCAGTTCAAATGATGACTGGAAGAGGCGGATGGCCATTAAATGTAGTTGCCTTGCCAGACGGACGTCCATTTTGGGGAGCGACTTATGTGAAGAAAGATGATTGGATGAAGGTTTTAAAAGAACTCACAAGGCTTTACCAGGAACAACCCGATAAAATAAATGGATATGCCAAAGATCTCGCTGAAGGGATTAAGGCAATTAATCTTGTAGAAGTTGGTGCAAATTCCCAGATTTTAACTGAAGATCAATTAGATGATTCGGTTAAAAAGTGGTCTCGCTATTTTGATCATAATTATGGGGGTTATAACCGGGCTCCAAAATTTATGATGCCCGGTAACCTGGATTTTATATTGCATTATGCCATTACAAGAAAAAATGATGACCTCCTGGAATATGTAAATTTGACACTAACGAAAATGGCTTATGGAGGAATTTTCGATCACTTGGCAGGTGGTTTTTCGAGATACTCTGTAGACGGGAAATGGCATGTCCCCCATTTTGAAAAAATGTTATATGACAATGGTCAATTAATAAGTTTATATTCCAAAGCATATGCCGTAACTCAAAACCCATTATACAAGAAAGTAGTGGAAGAAACTATCGCATTTATTACCTCGGAGCTTATGGACAGCACCAATGCTTTTTACGCTTCACTGGATGCCGATAGCCTGAATGAAACCGGGGAATTGGAAGAAGGGGCATATTACGTTTGGCAAAAATCGGAATTACAATCCCTTCTTGCTGATAAATTTGAGCTTTTCAAGGACTATTACAACATAAACGATTTTGGGCTTTGGGAGCATGGTAACTACGTATTAATAAGGGATGAATCAGACGAGACAATAGCTAAAAAACACAAACTTTCTGTTTCTGAAGTCAATGAAATTATTTCAGAGTGTAAAGAAATATTAAATAAACTCCGGGAAAATAGAAATCGCCCCAGATTAGATGATAAAATCCTTTGTTCCTGGAATGGATTAATGCTAAAGGGATTGACAGATGCCTACAGGTTTATTAAAAATGATAGTTATCTGGATCTGGCTTTAAAAAATGCCACATTTATTAAGGAAACATTTATAAGGAAAGATGGCAGCCTTTACCATAATCATAAAGATGGTAAAAGCACCATCAATGGTTATCTGGAAGATTATGCTTCGGTGATAGATGGATTTATTGGACTCTATGAAATTACCTTTGAAGAAGGCTGGCTTAATGAGGCAAAAAAATTGTCGGATTATTGTATTACCAATTTTACCGATGATAACAGTGGTTTGTTTTTCTTTACTCCAAAACAAGATTCATTTATTATTAGGAGAACCATAGAAAAGGCAGATAACGTTATTCCGTCATCAAACTCAATTATGGCTAAAAATCTATTTAAATTATCCAGATATTTTCCGGATGAGAATTATGAAAACATTGCACAACAAATGGTCATGAATCTGCAGCAAAGTTTTGAGCAAGACACGGCCAGTTATGCCAATTGGCTTCATCTGGTATTGTATTTTCAAAAACCTTTTTATGAAATAAGTATAGTAGGGAAAGACTATATGAAAACAGCCAGTACAATGCAGAAATCCTATTTACCCAACGCGGTATTTGCAGGTGCTAAAGAAGAGAGCAAGTTGTCATTAATTCAAAACAGATTTGTGGCAAATAGTACTCTTATTTACCTCTGTGAACATGGGTCCTGCAAGTTACCAACTGAAGATATTAAGCATGTATTAAATCAGCTTAAATAGAATTACTAATTTCTCAATATTTTTTTTCACCGCATTGCTTAGTATTAGGAATGTCTTAATTTTGTTACTCTAAATAAAAGAACCCATGAAAGATTTATCTAATTATAACAAACACGTGGAAAATGCCATAAACTGGTTATGGGATGTTTTACCAGATATGATTACTGCACTAATTATTTTAATAGTTGGTATATGGCTTATTAAATTTATTAACCGCTTAACACGAAGATTTTTCGAGCGTAAAGATTATGACATCGCGCTGGAGTCTTTTCTTATGCAATTGATTAATGTAGGGCTAAAGGTCATTCTTTTTGTTGTGGTCGTTACACAGTTAGGAGTGGCATCTTCTTCCCTGCTTGCTGTTTTAGGATCTGCCGGACTTGCTATAGGCCTTGCACTGCAGGGTTCCTTAGCCAACTTTGCAGGTGGAATTTTAATATTATTTTTCAAACCCTTTAAAATAGGGGATTTTATTTCCGCCCAGGGTGTAGACGGTACGGTAAAGGAAATCTCCATTTTCACTACCAAACTTAATACATTTGGAAATCAGGTGGCTATTATTCCAAACGGACAACTCTCTAACAATAACATTATTAATTACAATGCGGAAGAAACAAGAAGGGATAAAATTGATGTTGGCATAGGATATAGTTCCAATATTAAAAAAGCTAAGGACATTTTACTTGAAATATGCGCGGAGCAAGCTACAATAATAAAAGAACCTGAGCCACAAGTATTTGTCGGCGAATTGGGTGATAGTTCTGTAAATCTAACTTTGCGTTTTTGGGCTAAAAATGAAGATTTTTGGGCAGCTCATTTTTTTGTAATCGAAGAGCTCAAAAGAAGATTTGATGAAGCAAAAATCGAAATTCCATTTCCACAAAGAGTGGTTCATAATCCGGATTAGAATCGACATTCAATTTTGTTAAGCATTAGTTCTGAGAAAGATTTTTACTTCTTGCTTTGCTGACTAACAAAATCCTTTAAATAATCCGGTTCAAAATAAGCGGTGTTTTCAAACTTATTCGCCCTAAATTTCATGTAGGACAGTTGACTCATTTCTTGGGCCGAAGGCACTGTGGAATCGTCAAATACAAAATTCGGGTGTTCCAATATTTCCCTGCATTTAACAGCTCCGCTTCCAATAATATATACCTTTCCCTGCGACGCAAATTGTGCAAATGAATTTGGTTTTATCTCCTCTATCCTGGTTTCCCTTATTCTGTCATAATTGGAATTATATACTGCAGAATACACTTCCAGGCGTCTTGCATCCAGAACAGGAATCACAACGCCATCCTTTATTTTAAGCTGAGATGCCATACTTTCTAAAGTGGAGATCCCAATAAGAGGAAGGTCTAAGGCAAAACAAAGTCCTTTTGCCGCAGAAACTCCTATCCGCAATCCGGTATAAGAACCCGGGCCTTTACTAACGGCTATCGCATCGAGATCATCAGTAGTGAGGGAAGCCTCCTTTAGAGCTTGCTTTATAAAAAAGTGTAAGTCTTCAGAATGGGAATAGGAAGCACTATTCTGTTCCCTTAATGAAATCGTGCGACCATCTTTACCAATGCTTACAGAACAATTGGTTGTCGCAGTCTCAATATTTAAAATTATTGCCATAACTGTGCAGCAAATATAAAAAGACCTGTTAGGTATAAACAACTCAACAGGTCTAAACTAAAATATATTTTTTCTTTAATCAATTACTATAGGCAGTCCAAAGTAGAATTCCAGTACTTTAATTCTAAAAACATAGTCGTATTTAGTGCGTATCACTTCAGCCTCTGCATTGTCTACCCTGGCCTGTGCCTGACTATAATCAAATGAATTCAAAATACCAACATCAAATCTTTCTCTAGAGTATTCCAGAGCCAATGCCCTCGCTTCCCTTGTCTTAAGGGCGGCTTCATAGGCTTTTGAGCTATTAACTACATCCACATAGGCCTGGTTTATATTTGTTTCCAGATCCAATTTATTCTGCTCCAGGTCTAGTTCGGCCTTTTTGACATTAATTTGTGATCGTTTAATATTGTTTCTCGTACTCCAACCATTAAAGACAGGTACACTAATTTGTGCCCCAAAAGCAATACCATCATTTATCCATAATTGATCTTTAAAAGGGATTACCTGCCCTGTTATTGGATCAAAAAACTGATCCGAGTAGCGAGTATTGTAGTTAAAAAATGCACTAAGTGTTGGATAAGATGCCCCTTTAGCCAGGGATAAATCTTTTTCAGCCAATTCCACATTGGTCTCAAAAAATTTGGTCTCATACCAGTAAGACATGGCTTTATCAAAAATAACCCTGGGTGAATTCTTCAATATGTCTGCAGCAGGCACCTCAAATTCTGCATCAGAAATATCAAAATTTTCGTAGTCTGTAATCTGAAGTAATTGGGCCAAATTAATACGTGATATGAGCACGTCGTTTTCGGCATTTATAATTTGTTGTTCACGGGTTGCTGCAGTGGCCTCTATTTCCAACAAGTCTCCTTTGGCGACGACACCTGACTCAACTAATTCCCTGGTTTTATTTAAATCCTGTTCAGTAACGGCATACAATGCTTTAGCAACTTTAGCCGCTTCCTTATTAGACAAAATACTTAAATAGTTTATGGCCACATTTAAACGTATATCATTTACCAGGTTATCCAAACGGTATTGATTTGCAATTGCGTTAAGTTTGGCCCGGTTAAGCCTGTGTATATTTCTAACTCCATCAAATAAAAGTACTGAGGAGGTAACACTTCCGGAAGAGGTTATTTGTGTCGTATTTACCGGTTGACTATTTGTTGGGTCAAACGAGAGACCAGTATTCCTTTGACCATTCAGCGCCCCATTTAAATCGGGAAGAAAGGCGCCAATGGCATCCGATTTGTCAATTGTAGCATTTTCCAGGTCCAACTCGAATTGCTGAATGGAGAGGTTATTTTCTACCGCGTAAGTAACGCATTCTTCAAGGGTCCATATCTTTTTCTGTGCCATTACCATTCCAATACAAAACAGGAATAACAGTGCTGTAACTTTAAATTTCATCTGTCGTTTTTTGATAATTATAATTGATTGACTATTCGTATTTAGGTTAATTAATCTTCTTCTTCACTTTCCTCCTCTTCGTCTTCACCTTTTTTAATCGGCTCGGTTTTATTCCAGACTTTTACTTCATCTTCTTCGGTTATGCCCGAGATAATTTCTACGTTAACCCCATCGGAAATTCCTATTTCAACTTCTCTGCGCTCAAATTTCTGATCACCAACGGCAACTTCCACATAGGGCTCATCTGTTTCCTTATCAAATTGCAGGAGTGCTTCGGGTATTACCATAACACTGTCTTTCTTCTCAAGAACCAGCGATGCATTAGCACTATATCCCGCCCTGATCATAAAATCTCCTTCCACAACCACATCGCCTTCTATTTTGAATTGTACCGCACCTGACTCTTCTATTCCTTTTGGTGCGATGAACTTTAACTTTGCCTCAAATTTTTCATCTTCTATGGCTCCCAAACTAATTTCAAGTGGCATACCTAGCTCTAGTTTCCCTACTTCCCCTTCATCAACCTTTCCTTCAAAAATCATCTTACCCAAATCGGCAATTGTAGCAATGGTTGTTCCATCGTTAAAGTTATTGCTCTGAATTACCTGATCTCCTTCCCTTACCGGAATTTCCAACAATGTGCCGGCAACCGTCGCCCGAATGTTAGTATTCGCACTTGAAGAACCTCCGGCAGAGCCTCTTCTGATAATCTGATAATCTGCACGGGCATTACCCAATTCCTGAGTGGCCTGATCATATCTTAATTGCAAGATGTTAAAGTCCTGGCTGGAAATAACCCCTTTATCAAATATGGCCTTATTCCGTTTATATTCAATTTCGGAATTACTTAATTCAATCTCTGCATTTCTTACTCTTCCACGGGCCTGATTCAAGGATTGCTCATTGGGTACCACTTTTATTACGGCAATTAAATCGCCCGCCTTAACCTGAGCGCCTTCTTCCAGGTAAATGGTTTCAATAATTCCAGATATTTGAGGTTTGATCTCAATCTCATCCTCAGGGATTACTTTACCTGTTGCTACCGTTTTCTTCTCAATATTTGAAGTAAATGGTTTTTTTGTTTCGTATGTTATGGCTGATTTGCTATTGGATTTTATAAAAAAAGCAGCAGCCCACAATGCTCCGAGCCCTACAATCCCAATCAATACATATTTTACAATTTTATTCATCTTAATCTAATGTGTTAGTTATAGTTAATGGTTTTTTTATTCTTCTCTTAAAGCATCTATGGGCTTAATACTCACAGCCCGCTGTGCAGGAATTGAACCTATTAGAGTTCCCAATATTATCATTATGGCTAAAGCTCCAAGTACATATGGTATAGGAACTGTTGGATTCGTATATGGAAAATTAATATCCTTGGTGAGGTTATTGATCAAACTTAAAACCCCTGCCCCAAGTATAATACCTATAACCCCGGCAATCATAGTAAGAAATACAGATTCCAAAATAATCAAAGAACGCACTTCCCTTGGTGTTGCGCCTAAAGCCCGGCGAATTCCTAATTCCTTGGTACGCTCTTTAACAGATATTAGCAGGATATTACCAATTCCAATTACTCCTGCCAAGATGGTGGCAATTCCAACAATTAAGGATAAAAAGGTTATCCCGTCGGCAAAGCCCATAATCTTATTAAATATTTCTCCAAGATTAAAGGCCCCAAATGCACGCTCATCTTCCGGGTGAACTTTATGAATACTTCGTAAAACAGCTTTAATATCTTTTTCCACCTGAACAACATCGGCATCGTCATATGCCGCTATTGTGAAAAACTGAGAATCATCCCCTGTATTATACAGTTTTTTGAAAGTTGTAAAGGGAATAAAGATATCTCCGTCTGTGCCAAATGGCGTAGTCTGTGTAAATTTATGTACCCCAACTACCTGAAAATAAATATTTTCAACCCTTATATAACCGCCTATAGGATCCTCCTCTTTATCAAATAACTCTTGCTGGGTGCGATCACCAATAACACAAACTTTTCTCGCCTGAGCGATGTCTTCATCATTTATAAATCTTCCGTTGTCATAAATTTTTTGCGTAGCAATCTTCGCTATTTCGGGAAAATAGCCATATACCGCATAGCTATTGGATTTAATTCCCCTTACTGTTAAAGCGGATGCTCCTCCAAATGCTCCTTTTGTATTTACCGGTGCTATATATTGTATTTCAGGAATTCGGTTTTTCAAGACAATAGCATCTTGGACTTTTAGTCGCAACTGCCTACCAGTTTTAAACCCGGCATAAGGTATACTCGTACTTTGAGACCAGGCCCAGATACTATTTTTGGCAACAGTTTCGAAGTTTTTTTCAAATCCGTTATCCATTCCTTTTGCGGCCCCAGCCAGAGCGATATAGATAAAAATTCCCCATAGCACTCCTATAACAGTAATTATAGTCCTGGTTTTATTCTTTCCGATAGATCCGAAAATTTCCTGCCAGGTATTTTTATCAAATAGAAAACGAATACTATTCATCTTGTAAAGCTATTATAGGTTTAATACGGCCTGCCCTTTTAGCCGGAATATAGCCCGCAATTGCACCAAAAATTATCAAAAGTAGGGTTGCAGAAATAGCCACACCCGTATTAATAAATGGATTGGTGATAAAATAGTCTTCCGCCAAACTCTCTCCTAAGGAACTAAGGAGTGCAATTCCAATTAGCATTCCCGTAAAGCCTGATATGGTTGTAATAAAAACCGACTCCAATAAAATAGTGCTGATAACTGCTTTTGGAGTGGCACCCAAAGCTTTTCGTATGCCCAGTTCTTTAGTACGTTCCTTAACGACAAAGACCATGATATTGCTTATACCTATGATACCTGCAATTATGGTCCCAAAAGCTACAAAAGCTACTATAATTTGCAGTACCCTTGCAAATTGTTGATTTTGCTGTAATTGATCTGCAACGTTTCTGATGAAAATTCCATTTTGATCTTCCGGGTTTATGAATTTCTTGTCTTTAAAGAACTTATCCAAACTACGTTCGAAGGCCATGGCTCCCATATATCCCATTTCAGGTTTAAAGGCCACAACCATCTGGTCTATTTTATCTGTGTTTTTTTCAATTAGTTGAAGCGTCCTATAAGGAATATAAATTCCTCGTTCTTCCCTGTCACCTCCATCGTCCTGAAAAACGCCAATGACTTTAAAAACACTTCCACCAACATCCAAATATTTACCTATCGCATTTTTAGATCCAAATAAGTCCTGTTCCACTAAACGTCCAATCACTGCATACTTTGTCTTGTTCTTAATATCCTCCACATTTAAGTACCGGCCTTTCATGATAATTGTCTTCTCAGCAAATTGGTAGCCCCAATCTACCCCGGTAATATTATAATTGTCAGATTCTTCCTTGAATTTTACCAATTTGTTTCTTGTAATTCTGGGGGTTACATATTCAAGAAACATTGGGAAATTTTTTTTAATGTCGGCTAGGTCGCTATTTTCAAATTCAATTCGCCTCGATGATTTATACCCTTTATATGGGAGTGTCGTTTTTCCGGGAAATAAATAGAGTACATTGGTGGCGTCTTCCTGGAAAAATTTGTCAAAAGTGTTAATCAGGCCGTTTCCCAGACCAAAAAGAGAAACAAAAATTAAAATCCCCAGGGCTACTGTAAAACCTGAAAGGAAGGTCCTAAGTTTATTTTTTTGAATAGTTTCAAATATCTCGTTCCAGGTGTCCCGGCTAAACATACGCTGATGCCTTAATCTGTTTTACTTTTTCGTCTTTCATTATAACTCCATCCTTCAGATATACGATCCTTTTACACATATGCGCAATATCATCTTCATGGGTTACTACCAAAATGGTATTTCCCTGATCGTTAATTTTCTGAATTAGGTCCATGACTTCATAAGATGTAGTACTGTCCAACGCTCCGGTAAGCTCATCGGCCAGTAAGACTTTGGGTTCAGCAACCATGGCGCGGGCAATTGCTACCCGCTGTTTTTGACCCCCTGAAAGTTCACTTGGCAAATGGTGCGACCATTCCTTTAACCCCACTTGCTCCAAATAGTTCATCGCTTTCGCCTGCCGTTCCTTTCGGGGAACTCGCTGATAATAAAGGGGTAAAGCCACATTCTCAAGTGCGCTTTTATAATTTATAAGATTAAAAGATTGAAAAATAAAGCCCAAAAATTTATTCCTGTAATTGGCAGCTTTAGTCTCATTAAGATTTTTTATAGGGACACCATCCAAGGTGTATTCACCAGAATCAGCTACATCCAACATCCCAAGAATATTCAACAAGGTAGATTTTCCAGAACCGGATGAGCCCATAATTGCAACCAATTCGCCTTCTTTAACAGAAAAATTTATTCCTTTTAAAACATGCAGGACATTGCTGCCCATCTTATAGGATTTGTGTAAATCTTTTATTTCAATCATGGTTAGTGTCTTAAGTTATAATAATTCAAATCCGTTAATAGGACAGGTAAGTTGTAAAAATGTTACAAATAATCTTCCAAATATTTTGTTAAAAAGCTATCCTTCAAATTCATCGGGTTTCACCTCATTCCATACTTTTATCTCATCTTCTTTTTCCAATCCAGACTTCACTTCTACATAAATTCCATCACTAATTCCCAATTCTATGTCTCTTCTTTCGAATTGCTGTTCCCCGGTAGCAATTTCCAGAAATGGTTTTTTGGTTTCCGGGTCAAATTGGACCAGCGCTTCTTTTATAGAAAGAACACTATCTGCTCTACCCAGTATTATTGATGCATTTGCACTTAGACCCGCCCTAATAAATACTGAATCCTGTTTCTTTAAGGTTCCTTTAATTTCAAATTGAATAGCTCCATTTTCCTCATTCCCCTTTGGAGCTATATAATCCAAAATAGCGTCAAAAGTTACATTTTCAAGTGCTCCAACAGTAATTTCCAATGGCAGGTTTTCCTTTATCTTTCCCACCTCAGATTCATCTACCTTTCCTTCAAAAATCATCTTATTTACGTCAGCAATAGCTGCAATAGTGGTTCCCTCATTAAAATTATTGCTTTCAATAATCTGATTACCTACTTCTACAGGTACTTCCAAAACCATTCCGGTAACAGTAGACCTTATCAAGGTGTTTGCGGCATTACCATAACCTTTGGTAGTTCCTGTTTTAACGATATCATATCTTTTATTTGACGCACTATAGGCTTGTTTAGCCTGGTCAAAACTTAGCTGTGCTCTTTCCAGATCAACTTTTGAGATTACCCCTTTGTTAAAAAGACTACTTTGCCTATCAAAATTTCGCCTTTCGTTATCCAATGAAATTTTAGCCTCATCAATACTATTTTTAGCATCATTAAGTGCATTAAGGTTTGGCACAACTTTTATTTTTGCCAGTAAGTCACCAGATTTTACGAAATCTCCCCCCTCGACAAATATTTCCTCAATAACGCCCGAAATATTGGGTTTTATCAGGACTTCTTCTAATGGTAATATGCTGCCGGTAGCCACTGTTTTTTTGATAATGGTCTGGGTAGAAGGTTTTTCGGTTTCGTATACAATTGGATCTTGTTCATTCTTTTGATAGAGGTAATACATAGAACCTCCGAAAGCCAAAAAAATGGCTATTAGAATGATAATCGTTACTGATTTTTTCATTTTTTATAGTTTAAATGATTGATGTTTCAAATTTATTCTGTTCTTAAAGCATCTATTGGCTTTACTTTTATAGCACTTTGAGCTGGAATAAAACCTGCAAGTAATCCTGACAATATCAGAATGAATAGGGCCACAGTAACTACTCCTAAGCTGACGCTGGGATTTAAAAACATATCCACAGGGCCATTAGCATCTAATAAGGCATTAACACCATAAATAAATAAAGCTCCAATAATAATTCCCGCCATACCGGATATAATTGTAAGAAAAATTGACTCCAAAAGAATCTGCTTTTTAATAGACCAGGGATCCTCACCTAATGCCCTGCGTATTCCTATTTCCTTGGTCCTTTCCTTAACCACAATCAACATAATATTACTCACTCCGATAATTCCGGATAATAAGACTAAAATTCCCACGAAATAAGCGATAAAACTCATTGCTCCGAATAAGCTTTCTACTCTGTTATACTGTTCATATAGATCAAAATAACCAACTGCCCTTGTATCTTCAGGATTTATTTTGTGTTTGGTTTTCATTAAATTAACAATATCTTCTTTTAAACTGGAAATTGAGGTTCCATCGTGGGCTGTAATAGCCATCCAACCCACGTCATTTCCCATATTAAATGCCTGTGAAAAAGAAGTAAAGGGTACATATATTTCTTTTTGGCCCTCTTCCCCATCACCATCACTACTCTTCTTCTTATAGGTACCCACTACCATAAAATTTACCCCCTGAATCTTAATATAACTTCCCATTATTGCCTCACCTTTATCATAAAGTTCATTTCTAACTCCGGCTCCAATAATTGCTATTTTCCGTTTTTCCCTTATATCATTCTGATTTATAAAACGTCCTTCTGTAATGGTCATGGGATCCTGGTTGATTATCTCAGGATAGTCTCCATATACGTTATATGCTCCGGTATTTAAACCTCTTACCACATTATTGTCATTCCCGAAGCCCCCTAATTGATTTCTGGGTGATATAAACCGCAGATTGGGAATATTATCACTTATGCTCTTTACATCTTCTACTTTAAATCGAAATCTTCTTCCAATTGGTAAGCCCATGTGCGCTTTTGTTGTACTGCGTGTCCACATAAACATGGTATTTGTAGCAATATCTCCAAAATCAGCTTTTATACCATTTTCCAGGCCTTTTCCTGCAGAAAGTAAAATAATTAATATTAGTATGCCCCAGAAAACGCCAAAAGCGGTAAGCAGAGTTCTGAACCAATTAGTGGTCAGTACTTCTAAAATTTCTTTCCAACGATCTCTATTAAACATATGCTCAATATATTATTCGTCTTTTAAGGCCTCGATAGTATGAATACTTGCCGCCCGCCATGCAGGGAAAAATCCTGCAACTGCTCCTGCAAAAATCAGAACCAGAACAGTAGAAATAGCAACATTAAAATTAACCGAAGGGTTAAGGATGTAATCCACTTCTATATATGGCCCAACTATTTCCAAAAGCCCCATACTAAATATAAGTCCTGCAAAGCCGGAAATGGCTGTTACAAAAATAGACTCATGCAAAATCATTCCTACAATCGACCAAGGTTTTGCTCCTAAGGCTTTACGGATTCCTATTTCTCTTGTTCTTTCCTTCACAACAATCAGCATAATGTTACTTACGCCCACTACCCCGGCTATGATCGTACAGATCCCTACAAACCAGAAAAAGAATTTAATATTTCCTGTTAGACTATAATAGCGCTTCGCTTCTTCCAAGGCGCTCCATACATGTATTGCCCCGGTATCATCAGGTGCCACTGTATGAGCCTTCTGAAGGTGCGCCTGTAAATTTTCCTTAAAAGCTACAGCCTGAACCACCGCCTCGTCAAAGTTTTCCGTTACTGGCATAGTGTAGCTCATATTATTAATTCGGTCTCCACCGTTAAATACTTGCTGAGCGGCAGTTACAGGGATATATATTCGCTCTTCTTCCCGATCCTCTCTCTCTGAAAATATCCCGACGATTTTAAACAATACGCCGGATATATTAATAAACTCACCCAGAGGGGTTTCTACATCATTAAATACGTCGTGTTTAATTTTATTTCCTATAATAGCGACCTTAGCTGTACTTACTACATCCTGATAGTTCAAAAAACGTCCCTCTGACATTTTTGCATTTTCAATAAACTGAAAATCGTAGGAAACTCCCTGTATACCATAAACCAGGGCCTCTTTTCCGTAATTAACCTGTACATTACGAACAAATACCCGAGGTGATTTGTATTCAACTTCATCTCCAAACAAGGCCAGGGAAGACTCATAATTTTCATTTTTCAGTTGAATACTCCTACCCGGATTAAGTCCTTTAAACTCTTTAGATGTAACTCCGGGCCAAACCCATACACTGGTAGCCGCATCTTGCTCAAATTCATTGGCAATGCCGTTTTGCATCCCCTGACCAAAACCCAATAAAATTACCAGTATAAAAATTCCAGAGGCCACAGACAGACCAGTAAGGAAGGTCCGTAATTTGTTTTTACGGATCGTGTCAAAAATTTCCTGCCATCTTTCGAGATCGAACATGGAGTTGGTTGATTAAAGTTTAAACTTCTAATAAATAAGACTACCAGAATACGGAATTGTTACAGTGAGAACCGTAAAATATTGTTAAAGTTGAACCTATAGTTTTATGATCTCATTTTCCTGTAAACAAAGTAAAAAATCACACCTAACAAAATGTAAGGAAGCGCCATTAAATAAACAATCCCATTATTAATACCTTCAGCCATAGAATTGTCTTCCTGACTTTCCAGAACCGCCCTGCACATTGCACATTGAGCTGTTGACAGCCATGGTAGCACAAAGATTAGAATTGCGAGTATAAGGTCTTTAATTTTCAATTTACTATTTTATTATATTAAGGTACTATTATAATAAAACTTCTAATAATCATAATATGGTGAAATCATTAAATAAACAATGACTCCGGTAACGGCCACATATAACCAGATAGGGAATGTAATTCTAGCAAGTTGACGGTGGCGTTCAAAATCTTTTAAGTATGCCCGGGCATAAGTCTTAAGAACAAGGGGTATAATAACAATAGATAAAATTATATGCGAAATAAGAATAAAATAATAAACATACTTAATTACACCCACGCCTCCATAAGATGTTGAATCTGCGGTCATATGATAAGCAATATACATGAGTAAGAATAGTATAGACAAGATAATACAAGCACTCATAATATTCTGATGCAAAACTCTATTACCGTTCTTAATAGCCCAAACGGCATAAATAAGTAAGACTGCTGTAAGTCCATTAATGGAGGCGTAAATAGGAGGCAGAAATTCTAAAGGTTCAGAATTTGGGATTTTAACACCAAATAAAACCGCTACCACCAAAGGAACCAAAATTGATATTATGGTAATTATCTTGTTAAACTTCCTCTCCTTTACCGTTTTGTTTAGTTTATTCACTTAGAAGTTTTTTTATGTCTTCCTTTAAAATACTAATTTCTTGTTTTTCTCCCTCAGCATTTTCTCCCTGAGATTCGCTTATTGTTCCTCGGTAATAAATAATTGGGTTTCCAAAATCATCAGTTCTTGAGCGGAGATATCCATTTTTATCTACTAGCGCAAATAAGCCGGAATGTTCAAATCCACCCGGGACTCCTGAATTTTCCGCAGCAAAAATATTAAAGCCAATATTTGCAAGGTCATATATTTCCTGACGGTCCCCGGTCATTAAGTGCCAATCCATATCATTTATACCATATTTTTCGGCATACTCTTTCAACACCCTTGGCGTATCGTATTCTGGATTAATTGTAAAGGAGGCAACGCCAAAATCATCAAAATTCCTGAATTCTTCCTGAATTTCAACCAGATTCGAATTCATAACCGGACAAATTGTAGGACAAGTTGTGAAGAAAAACTCAACTACATATACTTTTCCCTCGTAGTCTTCTTGAGAAATTAACAGACTATCCTGATTTAGAAATGCAAAAGTTGGAACCTTTCTTTTCTCATTATTCAAATAGATAAAACCAAGTGCTTCATCGTTGCCGGCAAGATTCATACGATCATGTTGTGTAATTGTACCTGTCTTTATTCGCTCAATGATTTTGGGAATAAAAATGATCCCAAAAACCAGGATAACAAGTGATACCCAGACATAAGTGTATTTATTTCTCATTGATTAGATCTATCTGCATTGTTCTTCTTAAGGGCCATACGGTACTCCGCTAAAATGATTTTGACGTCATCCTCCATTTTATTATTAAGCTCCGCAACAGAGGTGGCCTTAAAGCCGTACTTTGTAACCTCCTCTTCATCGTCTGTTCTGCCCCTGAGATTTTTCTTCTTGTCAATAATAAAAACATAATCGGTGCCTAAGTTTTCATCAAGACTAAGATTTGTCATTAATGAATTGAAAACAGACTTAATTTCTTCATCTTCAAGAAATATAAATTTCCAGTTCTTAATATCAACCAAATTACCTAGTTCTGCCTTTAATTCATCAATTTTGTCCTCAGTTCCGATAGGCATAATCATAAGCATTTGGTAGTCATTAAACTCATAGAATGGCTTGTAAATTTTTTGATTCAGATTAAATGCATTGCCTTTTTTAAGTTCAACATTATTTCCCAAAAAACCCAAAACAGTAATCTTATCCTTGAAGGTAATTTTATCTATATTTTCAGGAATATCTAAAACCCCCTCGGTTAGAATAGGGAGTTTCCCAAAATTGTTTACCCCTGATGCAAAAAACAAATAGGCAACCAATGGCAAGATAAAAAGTACCACTAAGACGAATGTCTTTTTCATTGGTCATTATTTAGACATTACAAAAATAAAAAAGACGGCTGTTATACCGTCTTTAAGCTCTGTTAATTCCTTGTTAGAAATCCCATCTTACGTATCCATCTTTAAAGACATTGTAAATATAGTCTGCTTCGAACAAGAGTATAAAAATAAGATAGGCTACCAAAAAAATTGGTGTCCACACGATAGCCCTTCGCAAGGAACTTTTCTCATCACGCAAATGCATAAAATCCCAGGCAATATAGTAAGCCTTAACCAGGGTTAGGATTATAAAAATCCAATTTAGAATTTTCATCCCTAAAAAAGTATTGGCCACCAGAATATGTGGTTTCGAAATCCCCAGTGCTACTTCTATTCCGGTAACTATGGTCAGAAAGACCAATACTCCCCAAATCTTTTGAGTGTTGGATTTAAATTTTATTAGTCCTCTAAAAATCTCCAGCTTGTGCGCGTGTGCCATTTTAAATTATGTTATATTATTTATGATATTCTTTTATTACTTCTTTATTTGTTTTTATTAAACCAGATAGAAAAAGGTGAAAACAAATACCCAAACCAAATCTACAAAATGCCAATAAAGCCCTACTTTTTCAACCATTTCATAATGACCTCTTCTCTCATAGGTGCCCAGGATAATATTAAAGAAAATTATGATATTGATAACTACACCTGAAAATACATGGAATCCGTGAAAGCCTGTAATAAAGAAAAAGAAATCAGCAAAAAGTCGACTACCATATTCGTTCCTAATTAAATTAGCTCCCTCAACTACTAATTCTGCATCTTTGATCTTATTTAACGATTCTTCTCTTGTCAAGAGTGTTTTTTCTCCTTCTGAATCTATAGTTTCCGTTCTGATCAGGATATTTGGATTTGATTTTAATCCTTCCATAACTTCATTAACGGAATAAGAGGGAAGCGCTTCACCCTGGTAAAACCATATTCCATTTTTCATTTCGTGATCAACACGTTCAGATGGCAATGTTTTGGCAAAATCTGATAGTGCAGCCCTTTCACCGGAGTCTGCCTTTACAAATTGCAAAATTCTTCCACCTCTTGTTTCTATCGCACCATAATCGCCTTTTATGAATGTAGCCCATTCCCATGCCTGCGAGCCCACAAAGATGGCCCCTCCGATAATGGTAAGGAACATATAGATAATGGCCTTATTCTTCATCATCTTGTGGCCAGCATCAACTGCAAGTACCATTGTTACTGATGACATAATTAATATAAATGTCATAAATGCAACATAATACATTGGGTAATTTCCATGAAAAAATGGAACATGAGTAAATACCTCGTCGGCTATTGGCCAAGTTTCTATAAACTTAAATCTAGAAAAACCATAAGAGGCTAAAAATCCCGAAAACGTCAAAGCATCGGAAACTATAAAGAACCACATCATTAGTTTTCCATAACTTGCTCCTAAAGGTCGGTTCCCACCCCCCCAAACGCTTTCTTCTGTACTCGTTGCTACCGTTGAATCCATAAACAAATATATCGTGTTATAAGAATAAAGGCAAATTTACATTTTTTTCAACACTAGAAAAGCCCAATTAGGATACAAATCTAGTTTTGTATTCATTTATTATCTAAAGAAATAAAAAAACAGTATAAGATAGACCCATAACAGGTCTAAAAAATGCCAAAAAGTTGCCCCTAGTTCAACTCCCAACATGTTAGTATCGGAGTATTTATTCTTAATGTTATTGTACAATACTACTAAAAGTGAAATAAGTCCTGCAATGACATGAACAATGTGAACAGCCGCAATTAAAAAAATGTAGGACATTGTAATATTGCTGGCAGGACCGGTAAAATAGTAACCCTGGTTAATCAGTTGTGAAAATCCTGAGAACTGAATAAAAATAAATGCAATGCCGAGCAGCAGTGTAAGCAGCAACCATTTGGTGCCCAGGCTGCTCTTATTTGCTTTAATCGCTTTACTTGCCAGGATGTAAGTAACACTGCTAAGTATAATAATTACAGTACTATATAAAAAAGCCGATGGGAGTTCAAAGCCTTTAAGCCAATCTGGACGGGAACTACTAACGATATATGCGCTGGTCCATCCTGCAAATCCCATTAGCAGACTCACTATTCCAAACCACAGCATCATTTTCTTTGCCCTGGCATTCTTTTCTTTCCTTGTCCCTTGTGTAAGATCCATATGAATTATAAAAATTTATCAATAACATAAACCAACTGCATAAGAGTAATATAGCTTACACTTACTAACATAAGTTTCCTGGCCGATTTATTATCTCTTTTTTCAAATAATCTAAAGCCAAAAACCAACATTACTAATCCCATTATAAGGATTATTATGGCAGCCGGAATAGATAAATGTAATCTCCCTGTTATTCCAAAAACCGGAATTACGGAAATAATTATCATCCAAATTGTATACATTATTATCTGAATTGCGGTACCCTTATCCTTTTTCCCGGTAGGTAACAATTTAAACCCTCCCTTTTTATAATCTTCATCCAGCATCCAGGCTAACGCCCAAAAGTGAGGAAATTGCCAGAAAAATTGGATCATGAAAAGTGTTCCCGGTTCTATTCCGAAGTTATCAGTAGCAGCAACCCAGCCGAGCATAAATGGAATTGCTCCAGGAATTGCACCAATAAAAACCGATAAAGGTGTTTTTGTTTTTAAAGGAGTATAAACACTAGTATAAATGAATATTGATATGGCCCCAAACATAGCCGTTTTGGGGTTGAGTATATATAGGCTAACCACCCCAAAAATTGTCATCAGTATGGCCAGGATCATGGCTTTATTGCTAGACATCCTACCTGCCGGAATAGGCCTGTTCCTTGTCCTATTCATCAGAGCATCGAGGTCTTTTTCAATAACCTGATTAAAAGCATTTGACGCACCTACCATGCAGTAACCTCCAAATGCCAACAAAAGAAGTGATAAAGGGTTAACCTCATAGGCCCCTAAAAGATAGCCGGCCAAAGATGAAAAGACAACGCTAAGTGCGAGTCTCGATTTGGTAATCTCCTTAAAATCAGCAAAAGTCAATAAGCTTTTTGTATTGTTTGCCGTTCCTACAGCCGTCTTCATTTGAAATCGTTAATGTATAGAAAGCGAAGTAAAATGTTCGCTTTTATGAGGTGGCAAAGATAAGACCCATTACATATCCCTGCAACGAATTATGTTTGTTTATATTATCTTTAAAGCCCTCGCTAATAAATATATAAATCTATGGCTTTTTATAAAACTAAAGTTAAGCTTCTGATCTTCATTTCAACATTTTGTATTTCTTTGTTATCTGCACAAGACCAGGAAGTGGTTATTAGCATCGAGAGACTTTCAGACAACGTTTATATGCTTATAGGGCAAGGCGGTAACATAGGTATCTACATAGGCCAGAAAAATGTCATTATGATTGATGACCAATTTGATCGTTTGAGTAATAAAATAAAGGCTGCAATTGAATCACTTACTGATAAGCCCATTACATTTCTATTTAATACACATATGCACGGTGACCATACCGGAGGTAATGCAAGTTTTAACACAGACCTTACCACTCTGGTAGCGCATAATAATGTACGAAAACGAGTTATGGCAGGTCAGCAAAAAAAATTAGAGGATAAAAAGATTACCAAAGAGTATTATGATAAAATGCTGCCGGAAGTTACCTTTTCGGAGGATATAACCTTTTATGACCAAGATGAAACTATCATGGCATTTCATGTTCACAATGCCCACACAGATGGCGATGCCATAGTCTATTTTGTTAATAATGATGTTATACATATGGGAGATACTTATTTTGCCGGGAGGTATCCCTATATTGATCTGAATAGTGGTGGTAGTTTACAGGGTTATATTGATGCTCATAAAAAAGTACTAATGATAATAGGTAATGAGACAAAAATAATTCCGGGTCATGGAAGGCATTCCACAAAAAAAGAGCTGGAAATTTATGTTGCTATGTTAGAAGATATAAAGACAAGTATTCTGGCTGCTATTGAGGCAGGAAAAAGCCTTGAAGAAATAAAATCCGACACCAGCATCAGTGTGGCC
This sequence comes from uncultured Eudoraea sp., assembly GCF_947260015.1. Lineage (GTDB taxonomy): Bacteria > Bacteroidota > Bacteroidia > Flavobacteriales > Flavobacteriaceae > Eudoraea. The sequence goes on from NZ_CAMYOM010000003.1 coordinate 52,547, forward strand.
TATGATAGCACTCATGGCAATGGCTATATTAAGCCAGAAGTCATGCGGGAGACCTTTTATAAGAGTTTAAAGAGCCAATAATTTAGAGCAAAAAAAACCCTGCCATTAACTGGTCAGGGTTTAAATATATCTCTGGTTTTTGAGCTTATTGTAATTTAAAGGTAATTGGAATACTAAAAGGTACCCTAACCGCTCTTCCCCTCTGCTTACCAGGCGTCATTTTGGGAAGTTTTTCAATAATTCGGAGTGCTTCTGCTTCAAGGTTCTTATCCGGACCTCTGTATCTGATATTTCCTATACTTCCATCTTTTTGAATTGTAAACATAACATTTACTCTACCCTGAATACCCATTTCCTGAGCTATTTCCGGATAACGGAAGTTTTTGCGAATATGTTTTTGCATCATTTCATTAAAACATGCTCTTTTATCGCTGGCTCCCTCACAACCTGGAAATATTGGCACATCTTCAATTACGGCAAAAGGAACATCCACGTCTTCCTCCATTTCATCAACATCAACATCCTCAACTTCTATAACCTCTTCTTCCTGGCTCGTCTCTGTTGATTCAATAACAGTTTCTTCTACTTCTTCCTCATCTTCTACAACTTCAATTACTTCAGGAGCAGATGGTGGCGGAGGTGGCGGAGGTGTTTTGATCTGTTCCGTCATGGGAACTTCCTCATCTATAGTATCCTCAACATTCAAAGAAATGTCATATTCACTAGTTTTATCGTAAGTTTTCCACTCAAATGCACCCCATACAATTAACATAACAACTGCCAATCCTAAAACAAAATAGAGTCCGCTATTTTTTCTTAAATCGGCTTTTGGATTCTTTTTTAGTTCCATCTTCTAAAATTTTAATATTCGCTAATTTAACTATTAATTTGATTAAAAAGCAATTAATCTTTCCATTTTAACGGCGTTTTACCAGAAAAAAGTATAATTATTAAGCCTGCGCCAAAAAATGCACCAATGCTATTGGCAAGGACATCAAATGATTCTCCACTTCTATACTGGATAAAAGTACTTTGAATTACTTCAATAACTATACCATAAACAATAACGAATAAGGTAGAAATAATAATAGATCTGTATAAGTTTAGATGGCCTTTAGTCTGTTCCCTAATTAACAGTACTCCCAGGATAGCAGCAACAAAATAGAAAAAGAAATGAACCAATTTATCCAGGTGAGGGATGTTTATACCCTGGGTGTCAAAGTCTTCAAATGAGGATAGGCTAAGTACAGTAATAATTACAATCCAGCAGATAAAGCCAATAGTAAAACTATAACGTTTAAACACCAATAAGCTCCTTATAATCTGCTTCACTCATAAGACTGTCGATCTCCGAGGCATCATTTATCTTTATTTTGATCATCCAACCATCGCCATAGGGATCAGTATTTACTTTTTCCGGTTCATCCTCCAGTAATTCGTTTAATTTAATGATCTCACCGCTTAGTGGCAGAAAAAGATCAGAAACAGTCTTTACGGCCTCAACAGTCCCAAAAACCTCATCCTTTTCTAAAGTTTCATCCAGAGTCTCAACTTCAAGATAAACTATATCGCCAAGTTCCCCCTGTGCAAAATCTGTAATGCCAACGGTGGCGATATCGCCATCAATCCTTATCCATTCGTGATCTTTGGTGTACTTTAATTCGGATGGTATATTCATTTTATTTCATTTTGTTTTGCCCGCAAATGTAGTAGATAATCTGTTGGTTTTCAAAAAAAACAGGCCGGATAAGAGGCTAAATCCTTAAATGCGCGGATAACTTATGAAAACAATATCCAAAAAAATATTATTTGGACTCCTTTTCTAATAAATATTCAAAATGTCTTTAGTTTCCGAAATTATATCGAATGGTAAACCCTGTATTGATAGTTGTCTGAGGAAATGCCGTAGAAACAGCGAACTGTGAGAATGAATAGTCAAAAAAGAATAAAGCGTTCAGGTTTTTACTTAGGGCATAGTCTGCGGTAAATTTAGTAGACAATAAATTCTGCCCTGCAGTTATTTGATTATTTTCTAAGCTGAGATTTCTAATAATAGTAAGATTATCTCTTAGCGTAAAATCTAATTTTAGGTTTAAATCGCCTTTCAAGCGTTGCTTCTGGCCACCAATGTTTGTTACAAATTTTACATCCTTAAAACGATATCCCAGTCCCAGAGTATAATCCTGACCAATAATCTCTGTAAGCAAATTATTGTCGAAGCTAAAAGAATAGGCTCTGTCTGTACCTACTTCTGCCAGGACACTTAGCGAATTTTGCATTTCAAAATCTACTCTAATTAAAGGATTAAACTGGTCTGTAAGAACAACATTATTAATAACGTTTTCCGGAAGATTATCCTGTGTTTCCGGATTAATTGGCGGAAGATTATCATTGACAAGCTGGGATCTTTCTAAATTGGTTTGAAAAGTATTTATACTATAAGCAGACCGGTAACCATTGCTCAATGAAAAACGTTTGAACTTCTTTTTAAAGGATTTAATCCGCATTAACCCGGTATACTTAATATTCCAGTTGGGTATGGGAATATCTCTAAAAGCATCTAAATTAACCCTGTTTACGTCCTGGCCGGTGTAGGCGGCAAAGAAAGCCGGTAAAATCACATCCTGGCTTGTTGGGCCATATCTTAAAGGATATCCATTCTCATCTACGCCTTCATCCGGACTCGACCTGTCTGATTGCAACCTATCTGCAACAACTATCCTATTATTTTTGAAAGTTTCAAAATTCTTTGATTCAAATTCATCACTTTTACTAAATGTTGTACCAATCATTATTGTTGAAATACTGAAGTTTCCAAAAGTGTTAGGTGTTTGGGGTATATACTCACCTGCGTTGATCTCAAAATTCTCCTGTAAACTGCTAGAAAATTGCCTGTCTGCCAATAAATCAATGGTCAAATCGCGAACAGGTTGCGCTGTGGCGGTAATATTCAGCTGTTTGTTAGTTCGTTTTATAAATTGTTCGTTAAACTCATTATAGGGGGTAAGCCATCCATTACGGGCTGCTTCATAACGTACATCCTTCTGGCTTCCGAAGACAAAGCCCAATGATGGTCTTGTAGTTCCAATAAATCCAATAGACTGGGTATATCCGGGCAAAACCGTACCGTTATTCTCTCTGTAGTTTACGTTAATACGTTTTACCATTGTAATTATATCAACAAAAGTGTTGAACGCAGCACTACTTTTCTTTTTTGTTTTTTCCTCCCCAGCCGCCGGGTTTCCGGCTTTATCACGGCGAACAGGAGCATTCCCAACATTGCCCTTGCCATCTCTCCTTTTAAGGCCTATTTGATCATAAAAACGTTGCATGCTTAGAGCAGTGGTAATCGTATGTGTATTGGCATTTTGAACAGTGTTAATAACAGCATTAGGATCGCCAAGGGCGTCCTGAACCACTTCATTTACGGCGTCGCCACCTCGTTGCCAATCAAAATTACTTGTGTAAGTATATTGCGCATTAATAAAATCCAGGATAGGTATTTTGTTAAGTGGAATATCATAATTCAACTGAAACTGCTGGGCATGCCTGTTGGGTTCTCCGATATCAAAGAAGCCATTCCAAAGATTCAGGTTTTCGTTAATATCTGAATTAGGGTTGCCATCCTCTTCAAAATAGTTTCGTACAATATTATTGTTGGAGGTCGTGATATTTAGACGCAATGATTTGGACAAACTATAGTTTAGGGCATATTGCCAATTAAAAAGATAGTTTCTTTGCTGGAGCAATGGCAATGCAAGTTTTTCGACTCCAGGTTCCAGGACATCTCTAAACCGCTGCTGGTTGAATTGACGATTGTAATCAGACTGAACTGATAAACTGGTGGGCAATAGATTAAAATTTATGTCTTTCAACAATTTTAAGTAGCTCCCGGTAAATAAAGAATCCTTTTTTTCAAAAGGTGCTACTGATGCGGGCTTGAAATTATAATTGTAGACAAAGCCTGTCTTTACATCCTGATCCTTTAATCTCGCAACTTCAAAATCTCTATGATCTGTCTGGTTATAAGAATAATTAAAAGTAAAATTTTCAATATCATAAATATGGGGTTTTGCTTCAGGACCCCGATTCTTACGCACTCCTATAAAGTTGACACTTCTTCTTTTAGTATAGTCTTCTGCCTGTTCTCTTATGTCTTCTTCTTCGGCCTGAGTATTTGCAGCATCTATCCTGTCTTTTAGCTTTAAATCGTCATAAACCGGATCAAATTCGGGGGTTATTAATTGCTCCGAAATTCCAAAATTAAAAGGAATTTGAACATTCCACTTTTTAGGAAGAAGTTGTCCAATAGACACATTAGTTACTATATCGTAGGCTACTGCATCCTCCCTGGAACGTTCATTTGGCCTTTGATCAACTGAACCAAATCCAGGCGTACTTTTACCTCCCGTGGCAGTGACGTTAGCAAAATCAGCTATGTTTGCATCAACCGCTGCCAGTGCGGCCCAGCCACCGTTATTATCTAAACCAGCCATTCGCAATTCGTTAAACCAAACTTCACCACGTGCTGGAAGATTATCAATATTTTTTATTCCCAGCATGGCACTCCGCAAGGTACCCAAAGAGGGGTTTCCTCTGATTCCATACCTAATCTGCCCTAATACTCTGGGAGCAAATTCATCAACAGAAACAACTTCACCATCAATTATTTCATAAAAACTGATTTCACTCAGGGATTGGTCGGCAATACCTTGAGATTTAATTTTAGTGAGGTCACTCAGGGCAATATCCATTTCATTTATTGCGGGCCAAATTTCTTCCGCAGTTGTAGATCCAAATGGTGTAAATTCTAAAGGGACTTCAATTTGATAAAAATTCTCTGAGAAATCTGTACCAATCCTTAGAAATGCCACCAAAGGTATATCATCATCCAAGTAATCAGAATCCACAATCTTTTCGGCATGTAAAAACATTTTTAACCTTTTGTATTGTCGGATATCAATGTTTACATTTTTAAACACACCCCGGGAGTCCTGAGGCTCAAGATTCTCGACTTTGAATGATAAGGACTGTTCATTCTGACGAATTATAGTATTATTATTATTTAATTGTTCTCTTTGCACTCCGGGAGGTAATACATAAGGAATTGGTGTTCTCGAATTATTCTCCTCTACGTTTACGGTATTGACGTCTACGATAGTTGCATCATCTGCCGGATCGTCATTATCTGAAGAGAGGGATTTTGTATAATTTCTCCAATCGATTCGTACGAGATCCAGGGTCGCAAAACGCATTACGACTTCATCTGTAAAACCAGTAAGGTACATCCGCATAAAACTGATAGATCTAAAATCTGATACTCCACCTACTGCATCTGTAAAATCACTTAACGGAATTTTGTACTGAATCCATCTTCGGTTTAATTGAGTCCCATTGGGTAAATCGGGCGTAGTTCCTTCACTGATATCGGTAACATATTGGTCGTTAATAGTGGTGTTAGGTTTAATAGGAATACGGTATTCAAAATAACTATTAATAGTGTTCATAGTAAGGTCCCGGTTAACGTCTTCCACGTCGGGCAGGGTTGTGGACCCTCTATCCGTATTTGTTACTGTAACAGGTGAATTTCCCTCCGTATTATTAAAGTCAAGGTAACGTTCTAAAATGCCCCCTTCCCTGTTCAAATAGTATTGGAAATTATCGAGAGCAGGATCCTCCGCGGGTCCATTGTAACCTTGTGCAGCTTCCAGACTATCATCAAGGCCATCAAAACCAATATCCTGCAGAGAACGGTTAGTTTCGCTGGCATCAAAAGCATAAACCAGAGATTGGGTAGCCGGTACTACACCCCAATCGGTGGGTGTGGTAAGATCATTGCTGTTCAGACCCGGCAAACCGTTTTCATATTGTTTTCTTCCATCATCCAGAATATCCTCAGAGATATTACCTAAATTAATAACCAATTCCCCCGGACCGGTGGCTATACCATCTACATATGGATCCATGACCCAGAATTGAACAAATTCAACATTGGACTGCTCAAAATTTGTACTACTCAAAGAACGCATCATTCCGGCCCATTTTTGATTTGGTTGGAGACCTCCAAAAGTTGTACTTGCATTATAAGGCCCTTTTTGATCTGGATAATAGGCCATATCGAAAGTATTCTGAACTGTAGTTTGCCCCTGGGCGATATCTACTTGTGGAAATACTTCGTCAATAAAAACTCTTCGCGTCTCATTTGTGGATATATCATCATCATTAATACCGGAGGGACGCTGGTTCGTATAAAAAATAGGGTCTATAGTATACCAGGCTATTTTTGCCCTTTCAAAACCTGTTTCTAAATCCTGTTCACCATCAATTTTAAACTCTTCCGGCGTACTGGCTAACGACCAGCCTAATGAAGATCGGATATCTATTAGTGCCTGCGCCCCTTCAAAATCATCCAAATAAGTTGTGGTTTCTCCTTCAAAGTCTGCATTTTTAGGAGAGTTAGGGTTGAGGTATGCGGCTTCTGCACGGACCGAAACATTAGAGGCAACATCTGTATCTATATTAGGTAATTTGTTAACCAACCTGGTTAAAAAAGGAACCTCTGTCGAAAAATTTGCATTAAGGCCAAAGATGCTATTATTTACCGGCTCAACACCATAATTGGATTTTTGAGTAAGAGGCCTTTCATTTAGGTTCTGAAAAGTTCCCCCCAAAATAAAATCCTTACTGAATTGATGTTCAACATTAAAACCGGTAAATCTTCTTGTTTGCTGGCCAAAAATCGCGTTGTTCTCCACAGAAATTTCTATAGGTGTATTTGAAGCTTGCAAACTGGGGTCTAATATCTGAACTGTTCCTGCCTGATAATTTACCGTATAATCTATTCCTTCAACTAATTGGCGACCACCTGCCGTTACTCGCACAGATCCTCTGGGTACATTGAAGGCGCCTATTGGGATACCGCTTGATCCTTCAGATTTATAACGTCCTTTCAGCTTAAATCTGTTTTTTTCAGCATCTTGTAAAGACGCCGCTTTGGTTTGGGCATACATATTTCTGAAAACATATTTTTGCTGGTTTTCATTATATCCCTGATCATTATCTACATCATAAGTACCTCCACCCAATACATCAAATAAAAACTCACCAAAAGGTTCAACTTTTGTGAAAAGTATAAGGCCATTTTGAGTGTTTACGGTAATACCGGGAACAAAATCGAAGAAACCATCTCCGCCACGCTGAACATCATTAAAAGTATTTAGACGATCCAGATTAAAAACATCCAGAAGAATTCTGTCTTGTAAGGCCCCATCAGGAGAATTTTCATCGGGCCATCCCGAACCCGGACCTTCAACCACTGGTGTAATATAATTTCTTGGGGTTGGATCTGAATATAAGATATTGAACCTAAAATCTTCCTGACTTAATTGAAAAGCACCCGTTGCATAAATGTTTTTCATCATTAGATCCCAGATAGGGTCGCTCACATTGGTAATATTACTTTTCAGTAATTTCAGGACTAGTGTATTGTTATTAATTTGTGGAACTTCTACACCAGGGGTAACCGTAGTAGCATCTATTCCGCCATTCGCAAATTCACCAACCTGAAATATTTCGCCATTGAAGGTATACTGAAAGGCTACGGCCAGTACTTCATCATTGCTTAAACGCTGGTTCAAAGAAATATATCCCAATTGAGAATCAAACTGGAAATCTCTTCCCGTTTCAAGTTTTCTTGCGTTTTCCAAAATAGCATAGTCAAATCCCTGATTTACCTGATATCCTGTATTTATGTCAAAACCATCATCAACTGTAGCAATATCCCTTATGTTCGAGTTTAGTACCCCGCCATTATCAATTAATTGAGGATCGTAGTCATTCGCACTATTTCTGGGTAATTCCTGGTTGGAAGCTGAAGTATTAAAAAAGCCTGCCGGTTCACCATTTGCCAGTCCAATTCTGGTATCTTCCTTAAGGGCCTCACCCAAATCCTGCAGGGCAACTATGTTTCTTACATTAAGAGTTTGCTGACCTCTGTTAGTAACCCAAACTTCAAGACGTGTAATTTGAACCTGACTTTTTATAAAAGGATAATTGGTTAAAGCCTCGTCATACTGATCCCTAAAATATTGGGCTAAAAAAAAGTGCTTGTCCCCATCATAATCCAAGGCAGATAATTCAAAATCATTCAAAGTACCACCACCCTGAGCTACAACCGAACTATTTTGAGATTGTTGCTCAGAGAAAACTGCAGTTACGGTAGTCCTGCCAAACTGCAATTGAGTTTTTACACCAAAAAGGCTTTGTGCCCCTCTAATCAACGAACTGTTTAAAGGAAAACTTACATTACCAACCTCAATTTTTCTTATGATATCATCTTCTGTGGGTGTATAATCTAATTTAATTAAATTCTGAAAATCGAAAGTTGCTTCAGTATCATAGTTAGCGGTTACCTGCAAGCGTTCCCCAATTTTACCAAGCAAGCTTAAACTGATACGTTGATCAAAATCAAATGAGAGATTGGTGCGGTTTCTTGGAGAAAGTGCCGGATTATCATTTTTTTGCCATATAACACCCAGGTCCATTGCAACAGATCCCTGGGGTATTACTTCAATAGTATTTCCGCCAAATATGGTTTCAAAAAATCCACTATTTACATAGAAATTAGGAAGCAGGTTTTTTCGTGCTTCTTCGGAGCCTGCTTTTTTTCCTGAGAAGGCATCTATTTTCTCTTTAAAATAGGACTTCATGTTTTCTTTCTGTACCAGATCTAAATACTGTTCTGGTGTAAGTATAATAGGATAGCTAATATCAAAATCTCCTACCATTTCAGAATAGATATATCTGTCAAGATTAGGATCATAAGTATATTTGGAAACAATGCTATTTGGGTTTTCCAATAAAATTCTCCCCAAAGCAAATCCCGTCTGAACGGAATCAATCTGTACAGAATCTGTCTCCTGTTCATTAGTTTCCTGAGCCTGAATTGTATTCACAACTCCCAGGAAAATGAAGGAAAGTAAAAAAAGCTTAAATGAATATGATTTAAGAATTGATTTTGCCCCTGTTTTCAAACTTATTTACAAATTTTTAAGCGCGTGTTTTATAATGTCCTCTACGCTTAGAGTAGGGTCCTGGGATAAAACCTTGTCAACAGCCTTTTCTGACTGCCTTCGGGCAAACCCGAGAACCTCTAAAGCAGATAACGCTTCTTCTTTATTTGTATTGTTTGAATTTGGTGAAACTTCGTCAAGGAACATCCTCACTGGCAATTGCGTTTTTAATCTGTAGGGGTGTAAGGGAAGATAGCATGGTTCTTGCAATACTTGATCCTATTCCTGAAACAGACAGCAATAACCTGAATATTTCCCTTTCAGAGTTTTCCGCAAATCCGTAAAGGGTATGTGAGTCTTCCTTTATCTGTAAATGCGTGTACAGCTGAATACTTTCAGAATCTAAAATTTTTGAAAAAGTATGAAGTGAAATGTTTACGAAATAGCCAACTCCGCCACATTCTATTACCACGTAAGTGGGGTTCTTTTCTACAAGCCTGCCTTTTAAATGGGTAATCATTCGTAATTTATTTGTTGTTGAAATGGTTTCTTAATCCTTCTCCTTGCTCAATCCCATTTTTATCTTCCGCCTTTTCTCACGCTCCTGAACATCTATAACTGCGACGGCAGTCATATTCACCATCTCATCAACACTGGCCCCCAATTGCAATACGTGAACCGCCTTTCTAAGGCCCAGCATAATTGGACCAATTGATTCTGCAGCATGAAGCTCTTTAAGTAATTTATAGGTAATATTTGCAGATTCAAGATTAGGGAAAATTAATGTATTCACTTTTTTACCTCCAAGTGTGGAAAAAGGAAATATACTTTTTCGAAGTTTTTTGTTGAGTGCAAAATCAGTTTGTATTTCTCCATCAACTATTAATTGCGGATTTCTTGAGTGTAATATCTTAATAGCTTCCCTTACCTTAATGGCATGAGGATGGTTGGAAGAACCAAAATTAGAATATGACAGAAGCGCCAAAACAGGATCAAAACCAAAGGCCACACCCAGATTAGCTGTCATCTGAGTTATCTCAGCTAATTCTTCTGAAGTCGGATCAATATTTATTGAGGTATCTGAAAGGATTAATGGACCTCTTTGGGTAATCATAATATGAGCCGTTGCGGCCCTTGAAACGTTATTTGCTTTTCCTATGACTTCAAAAATTGGTTTCACCACATTTGAATATGCCCTCGAATGCCCTGAAATCATTCCATCTGCATCGCCTTCCAGAACCATCATTGCCCCATAATAATTACGCTCCCTCATTTTAGTGTTCGCACCGTATAAGGTAACTCCGCTTCTTTTTCTTGCTTCGAAAAATTTAGCAGCGTAAATCTTTCTTTTCGCCTCGGAATCTTCGTCCTTAGGATCAATTATTAGCACATCTGCATCAAATTCCAATTCATTTTTCAACTCTAAAATCACCTCTTTATTTCCTAATAAAATAGGGATTGCTATCCCCTCTTCACTGACTATTTGAGCAGTTTTCAACACATCCAGATGATTTGCTTCTGCAAAAACAATCCTTTTTGGATTACTTTTAGCTCTATTCATCAATAGGCGCATTACCTTATTGTCATCTCCGGATCTTTTAAGGAGTTCTTCCCTATACTTGTTCCAGTCTTCAATGGGCGCCTTGGCAACTCCACTTTCCATAGCTGCTTTTGCTACCGCTGGTGGTATTTCCGCTATAAGCCTTGGATCAAAGGGTTTTGGAATTATATAATCCTTACCAAAAGTTAATCTGGTTTCACCATAGGCAATATTTACCTGTTCGGGAACAGGTTGCTTGGTCAATTCGGATAATGCTCTTACAGCAGCCATTTTCATGGCTTCGTTAATTTTAGTTGCCCTTACGTCCAGTGCCCCTCGAAATATAAATGGAAATCCCAAAACATTATTCACCTGATTGGGATGATCAGATCTTCCCGTAGCCATAATAACGTCATCTCTTGTACTACATGCCAGTTTGTACTTTATCTCAGGGTCCGGATTGGCCATTGCAAAGACAATTGGATCTTTTGCCATAGAATTAAGCATTGCCGGAGTCAGGATATCGGCAATTGAGAGTCCTATAAAAACATCGGCATCCTTAGCGGCTTCGTCCAAAGTATTTAACTTTCTCTTTGTAGCAAATTCGCGTTTTTCTTTGGAGAGATTTTCTGCATCCTGGCGAATTACACCTTTGCTATCTAACATAACAATATTCTCCGCTTTCGCTCCAAAGGCTTTATATAGTCTTGTACATGATACTGCGGCTGCACCCGCTCCACTAACAACGATCTTTACTTTTTCTATTTTTTTATTAGCTATTTCCAATGCGTTTAACAATGCTGCAGCTGAAATTATTGCCGTTCCGTGCTGATCGTCATGCATCACCGGTATATCAAGCTCTTCCTTTAATCTTCTTTCAATTTCAAAAGCTTCAGGAGCTTTAATATCCTCAAGGTTTATTCCCCCAAAAGTGGGTGCAATAATCTTTACGGTTTCTACAAACTTATCCACATCTTTTGTGTCAAGTTCTATATCAATACCATCTATGTCCGCAAAAATTTTAAAAAGTAAACTTTTGCCTTCCATTACCGGTTTGGAAGCCTCCGGGCCAATATCTCCAAGCCCTAATACAGCTGTACCATTGGTAATAATGGCTACAATATTTCCCTTAGCCGTATACTTATATACATTTTCCTTGTCCTTTTTAATTTCCAGACAAGGTACAGCCACGCCGGGAGAATATGCAAGTGCCAAATCGCGTTGAGTGGCATAGGGCTTCGTAGGAACAACTTTAATTTTACCTGGTGTGGGTTTGGCATGATAGATCAATGCCTCTCTTCTTTTTTTCTCTTCGCCCATGGATTCATTTTTGAATCTCAAATTTAAGAGTATTTCTCGGGATACGGACATATCTTTGAATACAATTAAAATTAGGTCAAGCTATGGATCATGCTTTTGGAGCCTTCATTAATGTGCGTAGAAACAAAGAAATATTAATCCATGGAGGTTATGGATAATTTAGTTTTCCTTTTTCGCTATTACCCTATGCCTGGGATTCTTCAGCAGTTACATTTAAGCGCATGGCCAATATCGCGGCAATAATAAAGAACCCTCCGGCAAAAAGAATCGCATTGATTGCACTGCCCCCCAACAAATATTTGTAAATCGGGCCAAACGTTAAGGTTTCAATTCCCATTGGGATAACAATCATCATATTCAAAATTCCCATGTATACACCCCTTCTTTCTTGAGGAACCACTTTTGAAACCATGGTATAAGGTATACCCATCATGGCGGCCCATCCGATTCCGAATAAAACCATAGGCGCTAAAACCAGCAGGGAATTCTCTATAAATGGTATTGTGAATAGTGCCATGCCGGTACCTACCAGACTATAAGCATATATTTTTTTACCCCCATATTTTAAGGTAAGCGGCACAAGGGCAAGCGCAACTACCATGGTAACAATATTGTAAGTCAGACTCATTTGAGCGGACTGCGATGCAGCTTCCGAAATACCATAACCCATTGTTTTCATAAACAGTGGGGTAATGTATTGCCAATAGACAAAAAGAGCATACCATTGAAACAAATACACCGCGCTTATCTTCCACATAAACGATGGCATATCTCTTATAGCACTTGCTATTTCTGCAAAAGGCTTGGCAATACGCGCACCAATCGGTTGGCTCTTATCATGATTGATTTCTTCTAATTCCTCTGCGGAAGGAGGAATTTCCGGAGTCTTTAGAACAGACCATAAAACAGTAGTTATAGAAAGGACACCTCCTACATAGAAAGAATAATACATCCAGGTAGGAACAACATCTGCGCCTTCAACGACCTCAGCACCAAATATCTTTTGAAATAAAACTATAGAACCCATGGCCAATAAGATACCAGCCCCTACAAATAAACTTTGCATTTGATACCCTAGGCTCAACTGCTTTTCTGGTAATTTATCCCCGACAAAGGCACGATACGGTTCCATGGCCATATTATTGCCCACATCCAAAATCCATAATAGGCCTACGGCAAACCAAAGTACTGGACTAGACGGAAAAACAAATAAACACATACTTCCGATTAGCGCACCTATTAAAAAATAAGGCTTACGTCTTCCCCATTTTGGAGACCAGGTTTTATCTGACATTGCTCCGATTATAGGCTGCACGATCAGACCCGTAACTGGACCCGCGATATTTAAAATAGGAAGCAATTCTTCAGAAGCACCTAAAAATAAAAACAAAGGATTTATAGCGGTTTGCTGTAAACCAAAACTATATTGAATACCTAGAAAACCAACATTCATATTGAATATTTGCCAAAAACTTAACTCGGGTTTCCAGGTCTTCATGGTATAGGTTGTATAGAGAAATTAAATTTAATCCTTTTGTAAATACTTGGTAAACAGAACTTCAATATAGCCCTTTATCTTTGTTAACAATAAAATCATACTAAAAAACTGATCATATTACCTTCGAAAACGATGTAGTTCTCGGTGTTTTCATTTTAGAAATTCAATGTTTCGCTGTAAACCTGAAAATTTGGTACGCTTAACCGCTGATTTTTGAAATACTTTTTTAAAAACGTCTTCAGTGATTTCTTCCCAATCTTTTCTGGTCATAGACAACAGTTCCGGGTGCGGATTAAAAAGGGGTTCCCGGTGCGCTTTAGAAAATCTGTTCCAGGGACATACATCCTGGCAAACATCACAACCAAAGATCCAATCGTCAAACTTATCTTTTACAGAGATTGGAATCTCATTCTTAAGTTCAATGGTAAAATAGGAAATACATTTGCTGCCGTCTACCACATAAGGCTCAACAATGGCTTCTGTTGGGCAGGCATCTAAACAGGCAGTACAGCTACCGCAATGATCTGTTACCGGGGAATCGTATTCCAGTTCAAGATCCACAATTAACTCTGCAATAAAGTAAAAAGAACCTAATTGCTGAGTGAGAAGATTAGTATGTTTCCCCATCCAGCCCAGGCCGCTTTTGGCCGCCCATGCTTTATCCAATACAGGGGCAGAATCTACAAAGGCCCGGCCGTTCACCTCACCTATCTCGGTTGAAATAAACTCTTGAAGTTGTCTTAATTTGGATTTGATGACATAGTGGTAGTCCTGTCCATATGCGTATTTGGAAATTTTATAGGTGTCGTCGCTTTGGGTTTCCTTGGGATAATAATTTAGTAATAATGAAATGACCGATTTGGCACCATCAACCAATAAACGCGGATCAAGACGTTTGTCGAAATGGTTTTCCATGTACTGCATCTCTCCGTGCATGTTTTTCTTGAGCCATTTTTCCAGCCTTGGTGCTTCCTCTTCTAAAAAACCGGCTTTGGAAAAGCCACAAGACAAAAAACCGAGGCGTTTGGCTTCTTCTTTTATGAGTTGGGTTTGATTTTTTTTAGTATTCACTTAAATTAAAAGCCTATTTATTGGTGTCATCGAATAGGGCTAATTTACAATTATCTTTAAGAAAAGATTTTCTGGGTTTTTTTGAAACACCTAATCCATTAATTTCACCTTCATGACCTTATATCTAAAAAAACCGAAGCGCAATACTTCGGTTTATAAAAGGACCTATTCAAATACTTAATCCAATAAGTTAAGAGTCTAATCCCTTAACTAAGGCCGCGCCTCAAGAATTAGATTAAATGGAGTTTCGGTTGCTCTTCTAAATTTAGTAAAGCCTCCCCGCATGACCACTTCTTTTAATCGTTTTTCACCCGCCTGCGCACCAAGGGCAAGACCTACTTCCTGACTCAACGAACTTGGGGTACATAACATTGTAGAAAATGAATAAAAAGCCCTGCCAACCGGATTTAAATTTTCCTCCAAAGTATCATGAGCAAAGGGCTCAACTATTAAACAAGTGCCGTCTGCTTTTAAGGCTTTAACCACATGTTGACAAGCCCCTACCGGATCACCCATATCATGCAGGCAATCAAAAAAAGCAATTAGATCATAATCGGCCCCAGGGAAATTTTTGGCATTGGCCACCTTAAAGGATACATTTTTAAGTCCTGCTTTTTTTGCACCTTCAGCGGCATGTCTCACCGAGTTTTCATGAAAATCGAAGCCTATAAATTCTGAATTGGGGAAAGCTTCGGCCATGATTATAGTTGATGCCCCATGACCACATCCTACATCAGCTACTTTACCTCCTTTCTTTAATTTATCCACTACCCCATCCAAGAGCGGAAGCCAATTTGGAACTATATTCGTGCGGTATGAGGGTCGGAAGAACTTCTCAGTACCACAGAAGAGGCAGCTATGATGATCTCCCCAGGAAACGCCATCTCCAGATTTAAATGCCTTCTCCATTATCTCCTCATCATGGTACATTGAGGAAATGGCATAGAACGCCCCGGTCATAAGATACGGACTCTCCCCATTGCTAAAAACCATGGCCTGTTCCCTGGTCATTGAAAATTGATCTTGTTCCGGGTGATACTCAATATAACCTGATGCAGCGTGTGCGGCCAACCATTCCCGCAAATATCTTTCAGAGGTACCCGTGGCGTCGGCCAATTGTCTGGAGCCTACCGGTCCATATTCCTCAAGGGCTTTGTACAACCCTAATCGGTCTCCCAATATGATAAGCGGCCCTATTGCGGCCGCACCCATTTCGGTAACCATTTTTCCCAAAAGTTCATTCAACTTTTCTTCATTCACTTGTGATGATTTAACTTCATTTACTTCCATAATTTTTTAATAATTGTTTAACTATAAACGAGAAATTGACATCTAATACATTGCTATGTGAAGGGCTCAGATACGAGCTTGAGGCAATGATGTCTAGAAAGACGTAAAAGGGGGAAATGCTCTTTAATTTACAAAATATCAAATAATTAGCAAAATTTTTAACATCGCCCATTACAAAAAAAGAGGTTAAAATTTTAATCTTGCCCTTAGGTCGAAGAGTATCATTCTTCTAAAAACTCCTTCTAAGTTTACAACAAGATAAAAAACCGAGGCGTTTGGCTTCGGTTTTGATTATATGTGAATTCTTATTTTTTGTATTGAACAAGAATTCCTAAACTTTATGGAAATAGGTTTTATTAATACCCTCAAGCAAAAACACGATTTATCCTATTGGAATTTAATTGGCTGTATCCGGGTTTATCTTTGTTGCTACTTCACTAACTGAATTTGCCGGACCCTCCCCTTTTTTATGTATGCCTCATGATCAATTCTTTATCTAATTTGTTCAATAAGGAAGATGAGATAAATTATCGTTGTTCAAATAAGAGAGGAACATTTTTAGGTTTTAATGAGATCAATGGGTTAACCTCAACTGTTTTAAGATTGGTGCTTATTCGAAATTTTTTAATTATCTGAGCTATGGCGATGATCATCTCATACATGGCAAAATTGTTCCCAACGCACATTCTCGGTCCGGCCCCAAAAGGATAGTAGTAATTGGAATAGTCCCTTTTCAACGCACTATCAAATCGGCCCGGGTTAAATTTTTCAGGGGATTCCCAAAAATCAGATGATCTGTGTAATTCGTATATAGACATTAAAACCAGGGAGCCTTTGGGGAAGCTTTGCCCCTTAACAATATCATCTGAAATAGCCATTCTATCAATGACATAAGCCGGCGGATAAAGCCTTAAGGCCTCCTCTATACATTGTTTTGTGTAGGTTAATTTAGACAGGCACTGCATCAGATCATCAGTCTCTAAGTCTAAATTTTCAACCTCTTGCAAAACTTTATTCTGGATAGTTGAGTGTTTTGCCAACAAAAAAAGCGTAAAACTTAGCGCATTGGCAGTGGTCTCATGACCAGCGGTAAACAGAATAAGGACTTCATCTATTAACTGGCGCCTGGGCATATGTGTACCGTCTTCATAAGTAGCATTCAAAAGCATATCCAGCAAATCATCCTTCTCTTCCCCGGAATCCAGTCGTTCTTCTATAATATTGTTTAAAATATTTCTGCCCTCTTCGGCGAAGTTCAGATGCTTTTTTATTTCACCACTTATATTAAAATACCATTTTAGGTAAGGTTGCCTCATTTCTCTGATTAACATCTTTTGGTTGAGCTCCGTAAAATCCTGTAGGCGCTCCATGTCTTTTTGAATGTCCGACCGACTAAAAAGAGCTTGTGCTACGACCTGGAATGCCAAATCGCCCATTAAGGGAAATACATCTAAGGTGGTGCCGGGTTCTATTCTCTTTATTTCAGAATCAATGGCCTGCTTCATGATACCCAATAAACCCTGAAGCTTCTTTTTGTGAAATGCAGGTTGTACCATCCGCCGGTGAACGCGCCAGTGCTCTCCATTGGAAGTCAGGATTCCATGCCCGATATATTTTGCGAGATCTACCGTTTGGAGTTCTGATTTCTGATACTTCCTGTGCTGTTTCTGAAGTATATGTTTAATTATAGTAGCATCTCGAGTGAAAATTACGGCCTTCCTAAAGCCAACTCTGACCCTAAAGATATCGCCATATTTTTCAAAATTAGCCCTGTGGAAAGGCAAAGGGTTTTTAAGAATTGCCTTTCTGTTTTTAAATACCTGGAATTGAGAGATCGTTGAGAGGTCTTTCATTGATAAACTATCTGTCAGGCTGAGCGCAGTCGAAGCCCTTATTCGTAACGGTCATAGTATTTATAATGTGTTGCATTCCTACACTCCGACAGAATTTGAAGCATTTTGTCATCACCACGAATCAAAGCTTCTTTTTTTCTTCTTGTCCATCCTTTAATTTGTTTTTCTATGTATATAGCTTGCAATACATCAACAAATTCCTGATAAAATTCAAGTTTCAGAGGTCTTCTATTTTAAGTATAGCTATCTTTTTTATATCCCGATTGATGTTGTTCAAATCTTTTTTCAAGGTCATTGGTTATTCCTGTGTAATAGGATTGATCTGAACATTTTAATATATAAACGTAATAACTATACATTATTTTTTTTGGTTGGGCTTCGACTGCGCTCAGCCTGACTTATTGGAATCTTGTATTATTTAAGGCTTCGACTGCGCTCAGCCTGACTTACTATTGATAAACTAAAACAAACCGGGTTGTGAACCTCCTTTTATTCGACCTAAATGGGTATAGGCCAGTTCTGTTACTTCTCTCCCCCTAGGTGTACGCATGATAAATCCCTGTTGGATTAAAAAAGGCTCGTAGACCTCTTCAATTGTTTCTGCACTTTCTGATACCGCTGTAGCCAATGTTGTAATGCCTACCGGGCCTCCCTTGAATTTATCAATAATCGTAGTCAATATTTTATTATCCATTTCATCCAATCCGTAGGTATCTACATTAAGGGCTTTTAATCCATATCTGGATATATTCATATCGATATTACCATCACCTTTTATCTGAGCAAAATCCCTTATTCTTCTTAGTAAAGCATTGCTTATTCTTGGTGTTCCCCTGCTTCTTCCCGCAATTTCAATGGCCGCATCATCCACAATAGGAACTTTTAGAATTTCTGCACTCCTCAATACAATAGTGGATAGTAATTCAGTTCTGTAATATTCAAGTCTGCTTGTTATTCCAAATCTTGCCCGCATCGGGGCAGTTAACAAACCAGAGCGTGTGGTAGCACCTATTAATGTAAAAGGGTTCAAATTTATTTGTACCGACCTGGCATTTGGGCCGGTTTCAATCATGATATCAATTTTATAATCCTCCATAGCGGAATACAAATACTCTTCAACTATTGGGCTTAGTCTATGAATTTCATCAATAAACAAAACATCGCGTTCATCCAGATTTGTCAGAAGTCCTGCAAGATCTCCGGGCTTATCCAAAACTGGTCCCGAAGTAATTTTAATTCCAACCCCCAATTCATTGGCCAGGATATGCGCCAATGTAGTTTTTCCTAATCCCGGTGGGCCATGAAATAAAGTATGATCCAGGGCTTCATTACGCTGATTGGCTGCCTGCACAAACACCTTAAGATTCTCTAATACCTGCTCCTGACCTGTAAAATCATCAAAAGTAATGGGCCTTAATGCCCGTTCAATATCCAATTCCTCTTGTGAAAATGTGGAGCCGGTAGGATCAAGATTATCGTTCATGTTTTCAAAGATAGTAAAAAAGAAAAGCGATAAATATCACAAAATGTTCCTGCTTCTTTATAATTTGACAATTCTGCGGAACCACATGATATTTATCATCTTTTTTACAATAATTTATTAGCTTCTTTGCATAGAATTTATGAATTATCACTAAATTATCAATGGTTAGGAAAGTACAATCTTTAAAAACAAAAAAACAATGAAAACAACTTTTAATCTTCAAAAATACGGGATAGAAACGGAGCAGGTGTACAGGAACAGTAGTGTTCCTGTCCTCTATGAATTAGGATTGCGATTAGAAAAGGGAACTGCTATTTCCGACGTAGGAGCACTAATGACCTACTCTGCCGAAAAAACTGGCCGAAGTCCAAAAGATAAAAGAATCGTAAGACACCCCGATTCCGAAAATAATATTGACTGGGGTCCTATCAATATTGGTTTGGATGAACATACCTTTATGGTAAATCATGAACGCGCATTAGATTTCTTAAATATTTGCGATCATCTATTTGTAGTTGATGCATATGCAGGTTGGGATCCTAAATACAGAATTAAAGTTAGGATTATCTGTACAAGAGCTTACCATGCTCTGTTTATGCAGAATATGTTAATCATGCCAACAGCTGAAGAACTGGAAAATTTTGGAGAACCGGATTATGTTGTCCTAAATGCAGGTGGATTCCCGGCTAACAGGTATACTTCAGAAATGACTTCTAAAACGAGTGTAGATCTTAATTTGGAACGCAAAGAGATTGTAATTCTTGGAACACAATATGCAGGCGAAATGAAGAAAGGTATTTTCTCTGTTATGAATTATTTAATGCCGTTGGAAAATGTATTACCAATGCACTGTTCTGCAAATGTTGGTGAGAAAGATGACGTTACTATATTGTTTGGTTTATCCGGAACAGGAAAGACCACTTTAAGTGCTGATCCTAAACGTAAATTAATTGGAGACGACGAGCACTGCTGGACAGACCAGGGTACTTTTAATATTGAAGGAGGATGTTATGCTAAAGCTATAAACCTTTCAGCAGAAAAAGAGCCTGATATATTTAACGCCATTAAATTTGGTACCGTTCTGGAAAATGTGGTATATGATAAGTTTAGCAGAGAAGTAGATTATACAGATACTACTATAACACAAAATACCAGAGCCTCCTATCCAATTCATTATATAGATAATGTACAAATACCTTGTGTTGCAGGTCATCCGGAAAATATTATTTTCCTTACCTGTGATGCTTTCGGTGTATTGCCTCCAGTGAGCAAACTGACACCTGAACAGGCCAGTTACCACTTTATTTCGGGGTATACAGCTAAGGTAGCCGGTACTGAAATGGGTGTAACTGAACCTCAGGCAACATTCAGTGCTTGTTTCGGCGCAGCATTTATGATGTGGCATCCAAATAAATACGCAGAATTACTGGCAGAAAAAATAAAAGAACATAAAGCAACTGCCTGGTTGGTCAATACCGGATGGACTGGTGGAGCACATGGTGTAGGTTCAAGAATGAGCCTAAAGTATACCCGTGCAATGATTGATGCAATTCACCATAATGATTTTGACAATGTTGAATTTACTACAGATGAGGAGTTTGGTTTTCAAATTCCACTTAGCTGCCCAAATGTACCTTCTGAAATTCTCATACCAAAAAATACCTGGGAAGATAAGGAGCAATATCAGGAAGTTAAGAAAAAGCTTGTAGGGCTTTTTAATGAAAACTTTAAAAAGTTTGCAGCTAACGTAAATACCAAAATTGTAGAGGCAGGTCCTAAAGCAGACTTTTCTTTACAGTCCTAACCAAGTTAAGGTTACTAAAAAACCCCATCGTCTATGTCGATGGGGTTTTTTTATATTAAAGCTTACCTAAAATATTATTCTTCCCTCTTATATAACTCTGAAGTATTCAGAAATTCATTTAAAATTATCTTGGGGTTGCCCCACAAATAAGTCTTTGCAGCCCCGCTTGACGAAAGCTCTATACTTTTATTAGCGTATAATCTTGCTCTGGTAGTCTCTTCCAGACCAGCACTAATTACTCCCGCTTCCATTTTTTCGGCCTTGAGGTTACTGCTTCCAAACAACTTAATATTCAAAGTATCCGCAGTTCCCTCGACCACTGCTGAGGCATTATTATACATCTCAATGTTACTTTTACCTGTTATTCCGTATAAATTGAGATTTACTTTATCTCTTAACATCAGATCTAAAGAATCAGATTGCACATTAAAATCACCAGCACTATTACCTTCCATAATAATATTCATAATAGATGCCCTGGCATTCAACTCAAGTTTAGAAGATCCATAAGTACTGATATTCAGTATATCAGAATCTATCATATCTTTTGTTATAATCTTGCCTTGCTGTAATATTATGCTCTTAAGTTCATTGAAATTTACCGTTATCTCCAGCTGCTTTTTGGTCGTAATCTTATAAAATGACCTTATTACAAGTGTGCTGTCTACCACATCAAACCTCAAAATATCTATCAAATTATCATCCGCTGAAATTGAATATCCCGGAATAGTGGTCTCTTTTAAGAATATTTCAAGATCATCCCTGACTTCTATGGCATTAAAGAAGGGCAGATCTTCATTTACCTCCACTATGGATTTATTGCCCTTAATTTTAGGCTTTCTCTGGGCACTTACCGCTAATGTACAGAATGCTATAAAAAATATAATGATGTTCTTCACGATAACGAATTTAATAATTATTCCCGCTAAAAATAAGTCAAGCTAATTATTTTATAAAAGCCTTATACATAATCCTCCATTACCAGCATAAAAAAAGCCCATCAAAAGATGGGCTATATAAATATGAGTTAACAATTTACTTTTAATGATTCAATTCCTCTTCATCCTGTTGGAGAGGTATGTTTTGAGGGACAAAATCCTGACCCGGAATTACATATTCTCCATTCTCCTGAGTTTTGCTGTAATCATATGCCCAACGATGCACCTCTGGAATCTTACCTTCCCAGTTTCCGTGGAAGTGCTCAATTGGTGCAGTCCATTCCAGCGTATTAGATTTCCATGGATTCTGTTCAGTAGGTTTCCCATAAAAAATACTACTGATGAAATTATATAAGAAGACTAATTGAGCCAGACCGGCTATCAGTGCAAAAATAGTAATAAGAACATTTACATCTGTGAGTTCATCGAACATAGGAAAGGCTGTATTTTCATAATAACGTCTTGGGACGCCTGCCATTCCAACAAAATGCATGGGAAAGAATACCCCATATGCACAGATCGCTGTTATCCAAAAGTGTACATATCCCAAATTCTTATTCATCATTCTTTTAAACATTTTGGGGAACCAGTGATAGACTCCGGCAAATAATCCATACAAGGCTGAAATACCCATTACCAGGTGAAAATGAGCTACAACAAAATACGTGTCATGAACATTGATATCCAATGTGCTATCCCCAAGAATAATACCCGTCAATCCTCCGGAAATAAACGTTGACACCAATCCTATTGAGAAAAGCATACCGGGATTCAATTGTAAATTACCCTTCCATAAAGTGGTTATATAATTAAATGCCTTAACAGCAGATGGGATAGCTATTAAAAGTGTAGTAAAGGTAAATACGGATCCAAGGAATGGGTTCATCCCCGAAACAAACATATGATGGCCCCATACAATTGTAGATAAAAATGCAATTGCTAAAATTGATGCCACCATTGCTCTATATCCAAATATTGGTTTACGTGCATTAGTAGACATTACTTCCGAAGTAATTCCAAGAGCAGGTAGTAGTACAATATACACTTCAGGATGTCCTAAAAACCAAAACAAGTGCTCAAACAATACTGGGGAACCGCCCTGATAATGCAAGACTTCACCCTGAATAAAAATATCAGATAAAAAGAAAGATGTTCCAAAACTTCTGTCCATTATCAAAAGTAAGGCTGCGGATAATAATACAGGGAAAGAAACTACTCCAATTATTGCGGTTACGAAAAACGCCCAAATGGTTAAAGGAAGTCTTGTCATAGACATCCCCTTGGTTCTTAGATTGATTACTGTAACTATGTAGTTTAATGATCCTAATAAGGAAGAGGCAATAAAGATTGCCATAGAAACCAACCATAGTGTCATTCCCATCCCCGATCCAGGTTGCGCCATTGGCAGTGCACTAAGCGGAGGGTAGATAGTCCACCCTGCAGCTGCAGGTCCTGCTTCCACAAAAAGTGAGATAAGCATAATTACACTAGACACAAAGAACATCCAATACGATAACATATTCAGGAAACCGGAGGCCATATCCCTTGCACCAATCTGCAACGGTATTAGAAGATTACTAAAAGTACCACTTAAGCCGGCTGTTAGGACAAAGAACACCATTATAGTACCGTGAATGGTAACCAATGCAAGGTACATATCTGCATCCAAAACTCCGCCGGGTGCCCAACCTCCTAATAATGCCTCGAAAATAGGAAATGATTCACCAGGCCATGCTAATTGCATCCTGAATAAAAGAGACATGGCAATACCAATAATACCCATAATCAAACCAGTAATAAGGTACTGTTTTGAAATCATTTTATGATCCTGACTAAATATATACTTTGTTACAAATGTCTCTTTATGATGATGTACATGATCATCCGCGTGATCATCAATATGGGCATGTGCAGTAACAGACATAATCGATTTTTTTTTATATTAATTTTCCTTTTGTATAGCTCTATTTATTGCATGGATGCCATAGTCTGGCTAAAAGTCTGCTGACTTTCTATCCATGTATTATAATCTTCTTCGCTTTCTACTATAATTTTCATCTGCATATTATAGTGCGATTTACCACAAATTTTATTACACAGCAGGATATAATCAAATTCCCACGGATCGGAGTTATCTTCTCCATTAGCTGCTCGTTCTGCTCTAATTTTGTTTGTTCTTTTTACCTTGGCTACTACATCCGGATTCATCCTCATCTCAGTAGTAGTTATGGTTGGTGTAAAAGAAAACTCAGTGGTCATTCCGGGTACGCAATTCATCTGGGCTCTAAAATGTGGCATATATGCTGAGTGTAATACATCTTGTGAACGCATTTTAAAATTTACTTTTCTACCAACCGGCAGATGTAATTCTTTTACGATAACATCATCAGAGGCATTAGGGTCAGATTCATCCAATCCTAAAACATTTGCCTTATCAATATCTATCATTCTAACATTTGCACTTCCTAATACATTGTCTGTCCCACCATATCTTGCAGTCCAATTGAATTGTTGTGCATAAAGTTCTACAATAAGAGGGTCATCCTCGTCATTGATATCCATTATGTTGGTCCAGGTATATAAACCCCACAAAATTAATCCGGCTAACACGATCACTGGTATTATCGTCCATATGAATTCCAACCTGTCATTATCTGCAAAGAATAAGGCCTTTTTTCCCTTTTCCCCACGATATTTATACCCAAAATAATGCAATAAAGCCTGGGTAAGGGTTTGTACAAAAAATATAATAATAAATGAAACAAGCAATAGGTAATCATAATCGGCTCCATGGGCTGAAGCTGCTTCAGGCAATAAGACTTTAGTGTATTTATAAAAACTGAATATGGTAATCCCATAAATAAATATCAAAAAAGCAAACAACAAGTAACCATTATACTTATTATCCTTATCGGTCGCCACTTGTGAATCTACTGTCTTTAGTTTGGACAATTCAAAGATTTTGGTCATTTGCCAAATTGCAATTGCCACTAGTACTAAAACAATTAAGATCAATAATGTAGTCATCGTATGTATTGAAATTATACTTTAAAATTACTAATAATGAAAATGCCTGCTTTCCTCTATAAAAGGATTGCGGCTAGGTTGCAAGGGAGCATGTGTTAATGCTCGGAATACCCAGAAAATAAAAGCTCCTGCGAAAAAGAGGATAGCACCTATTTCAGGTATCCCTATATACCACTGGTCACCAACAGTTGCCGGCATTATCGTATTATATATATCTAAATAATGCCCTGCAAGTAAAACGATACCTGTCATAATCACAAACCAGTTCACTCTTTTATAATCACTATTCATTAATAGTAACACGGGAAATATAAAGTTCAAAGCAACCATACCGAAAAACGGTAGATTATAGTCTTCAATCCTCGTTACAAAATAAGTGACTTCTTCAGGAATATTTGCGTACCATATCAACATAAACTGACTAAACCAAAGGTAGGTCCAGAAAATGCTAAAGCCAAACATAAATTTAGCCAGGTCATGAATATGACTGTCATTTACATCAGGTAAATGCCCTTTAGATTTTAAATAGATAGTTACCATGGCAATTACTGTAATACCTGAAACTATCATACTGGCAAAAAGATACCATCCAAATAAGGTACTGAACCAATGCGGATCAACACTCATAATCCAATCCCACGACATAATGGATTCTGTTATTAAATAGAATACCAGAAATGCTGCGGACCATTTGAAATTCTTTTTAAAATTAGAATTATCGTCAGCCTTGTCCTGTGCAATAGAGAGCCTTCGCGAAATTTCACGATAACCAATCCATCCTCCAAGGAAAATTGCAGCTCTTATTAGAAAGAAAGTAGGGTTAAGATACCCTGCTTTATTTTGTAGTAATTTATCATGAGCTACAACATCAGCGTCCATCCATGTAAACAAATGATTAAAATGCAGCACAGAAAGTACAAGGATAACAAAAACTATTATCCCTCCTGGAACAATGTAAGCTGTAATTCCCTCCATTACCCTGAATAACATAGGTGACCACCCAGCTTGTGATGCCCTTTGAATTCCATAAAACGCGAGAACCCCTAAGGCAATCATAAAGAAAAAGAAAGCTGCCACGTATAAGGCAGACCAAGGTCTGTTTTGCAGTTGATGCAACAGGTGTTCATCATGAGCACCATTGTGATCAGCGGCCTCTCCATGATCAGAGGTCATTGCTTGGGATGCCTCGTCCCCATGTGAATCTCCAGGACCATCATCATGTGCGGCTACCATAGCTTTGGCTTCCTCTACCGTTCCAGGTGCGGATACAAAGCCAATGCCTATTCCCAATACCCCTACGGCCATGAGAATAAAAGAAGCTATTTTTAATCTGTTTGAAAACGTGTACATATTAAATGTCTATGTATTATTTTGTTAAGTCTTGTTTCAGTTGCATTACGTACTCCGATACCTGCCAACGTTCTTCAAAATCTAGTTGACCCGCATAGGATCCCATGGAATTTAACCCGTAATAAATCGTATGATAGGTGCTTCCAACAGTAATATTCCTCGCGGCATCGTCATAGCCGGGTACGCCAAGTATTTTTTCTCTTTTTACAAGAGTTCCCTGTCCTTTACCCTGATTGCCATGGCAAATACCACAATATATGGTATAAAGTTCCTTGCCCTTTGCAAGATTAGCTTCCATTTGTAACGAATCCAACGGACTTGCTTGCAATCTTGCCATATCCTTGCCCTCCAGATCATTTGCAAACTCATAAGGCAACCATCCTCTGTGAATAGTATTTTCGGGAGGGGTCATAGCCTCAGATCCATTAGGGAGAAAATCAACAGGTTGATAGGTTTCATAACCCACAGGTTCATACATATTTGGCATATATTGATAATTTGGCCGACTATTATCCGCACAGGCAGAAACAAAACCAATTACTACCAGAATCATTACTATTTTTATTAAACGCTTCATTATCTAATGATTGTTTTTAATAATGTTCAACTCTACTGCTCCCGTATCCAACAACAAATCTTTTAATTCGGTCTCATTATTATGTACTTCTATTTCCATAATAAAATGGGCGTCTGTTGTTCGCACATCCGGGTTCTCTGCTTTTTTAAATGGCCATAATCTACTGCGCAAATAAAATGTGATCACCATTAAATGTGCGGCAAAAAAGACCGTTAATTCAAACATAATTGGTACAAAAGCAGGCATATTTTCTATATAGGTAAAGCTGGGTTTGCCCCCTATATCCATGGGCCAATCGTCAATCATTATGTATTTCATCATAACAACAGAAACTATTAATCCCAAGCAGCCATACATAAAGGATGTAATTGCTATTCTGGTTGGGGCTAAGCCCATTGCTTTGTCCAAACCATGCACAGGAAACGGACAATATACCTCCTCGATATGATGTTTTTCAGCTTTAACCCTTTTAACGGCGTGCATCAATACATCATCATCATCATAGTATGCGTGGATAACAGTAGCTGCCATAATTATTTATCGTTGTTTAAAAACATTCTTGCTTGTCCCGCCCAGTCTTCTCTTTGAGCTCTACCCGGGAATGAACCAGTGAGTGAATCAAGCAAATCGTATTCTTTTTGGCCCATTTTACTCACTTGTAAAAAGCTGAAAATTCCTAATTTATTCAGGGTCTTTTCCATTAAAGGACCTATCCCTTTTACTTTTTTAAGATCGTCGGGATCCTGAGTTCCTGAATCAAAACTACCTAATGAACTAAGTAAACTTTCTTCTTGATTTGATTCCGAAGAGACTGCAGCCTCCTGATTATTGTTAACAATGGTTTCTCTTACGATTCCATTTTTCCTTATTGTATATAATGGTTTCCCGGCATCTCGCAGCGCCTTATAACGGGCTCCAGACGATTTTAATATTGATTTTACCTCAGCCTGTGCAATTACAGGGAAGGTTCTTGAATATAATAAAAAGAGTACAAAGAAGAATCCAATAGTACCAATGAAAATTCCAATATCGACAAATGTTGGTGAGAACATGGTCCATGAAGAAGGCAAATAATCGCGATGCAATGAGGTAACAATGATCACAAACCTTTCGAACCACATACCTACATTTACTACAATGGAAATAATGAATGAGATGACAATACTGGTCCTGATTTTCTTAAACCACATGATCTGAGGCGAAACAACGTTACAGCTCATCATTAAAAGATAAGCCCACCAATAGGGACCTGTTGCCCGGTTTAAAAAGGCATATTGCTCATACTCCACTCCAGAGTACCAGGCCATAAAAAGTTCGGTAATATAGGCACAACCCACTATTGAACCGGTTATCATTATGACGATGTTCATCAATTCAATGTGCTGTACTGTTATATAATCTTCAAGATGACTTACCTTTCTCATTATAATTAGCAAAGTCTGTACCATAGCAAACCCCGAGAAAATAGCACCGGCAACAAAGTAAGGTGGGAAAATGGTAGTATGCCATCCCGGAATAACCGAAGTGGCAAAATCAAAAGATACTATAGTATGCACAGAAAGAACAAGTGGGGTTGCCAAACCAGCGAGAACCAGGGAAACCTCTTCAAATCGTTGCCAATCCTTTGCACGTCCCGTCCAGCCAAAACTTACCAGGCTATAAATCTTCTTTTGAAAAGGTTTTACGGCCCTGTCTCGGAGCATCCCAAAATCAGGAAGTAATCCCGTCCACCAAAATACAAGTGAAACCGACAAATAAGTAGATATGGCAAATACGTCCCATAGCAGGGGAGAATTAAAATTAACCCATAAGGATCCAAATTGGTTGGGAATGGGCACTACCCAATATGCCAACCATGGCCTACCCATATGTATAACAGGAAAAAGGGCTGCCTGGATTACAGAAAATATGGTCATGGCCTCCGCAGATCGGTTGATTGCCATTCTCCATTTTTGACGGAATAATAAAAGGACCGCAGAAATAAGCGTTCCAGCGTGTCCAATACCAACCCACCAGACAAAGTTTGTAATATCCCAGGCCCAGTTTACCGTTTTATTGAGCCCCCAGGTACCTATCCCTGTGGATATTGTGTAAATTATAGCACCTATTCCCCAAAGGAGTGCTGCCAATGCAATGGAAAAAACAATCCACCACAATTTGTTAGCCCGTCCCTCAATCGGAGCTGCAATATCTACCGATACATCATGGTAGCCTTTGTCTCCAAGAACTAAGGGTTTACGTATTGGTGCTTCGTAATGCGACGCCATATAGTTTTATTATAGTTGTATTCTTTCTTTATTGATTATGCTTCATTTGTGTTTCTCACTTTAACATGATAAAACACATTTGGTTTGGTTCCCACACTTTCCAACAAGTGGTACATCCTGTCATTTTTCTTCAATTCTGTGACCTGACTTTCCTTGTCATTCGAATCTCCAAACACTATTGCTCCATTGCTACAAGCATTTGAGCAAGCTGTTTGAAACTCTCCATCTATTATTTCTCTTCCTTCACGTTTGGCATCTAAAATGGTCTTTTGTGTCATTTGGATACAAAGTGAACATTTCTCAATAACCCCTCTTGAACGAACGGTAACATCAGGATTAATTACCATTTTACCAAGGTCATTATTGAAATGATAATCAAACTCATCATTGTTATTCGACAAAAACCAGTTAAACCTCCGTACCTTATACGGGCAGTTATTCGCACAATATCTTGTTCCCACACATCGGTTATAGGCCATATGATTCTGACCCTGACGACTATGTGTTGTTGCAGCTACCGGACAAACGGTCTCGCAAGGTGCATGGTTACAATGCTGACACATTACAGGTTGAAATGCAACTTGTGGATTGACTGCAGCAATCTCCATTTCTTCAAAGCCCGACTTTGTCCCTGAAGGACCTGATAATTCATCTTTCTTGGTATTGTCCTGATCGAAGGTGTCTTCTGAGGAATAATATCTGTCTATTCGCAACCAATGCATATCCCTGGACTTGCGTACTTCCTCTTTACCTACCACAGGTACATTATTTTCTGCGTGACAGGCAATTACACATGCACCACAACCCGTACAAGCATTTAAATCTATGGACATATTAAAATGATGCCCTATGGACCTGTCAAAACTATCCCAAAGATCTACAGTTGTTGCAGGAACTTCCTGATGATTCAATGACACATGCGGCACATGATTCCATTCCGAATGATCTTTGGTATTAAATATCTCTAAAGTTGTCTCCTTTATAATGTCGCCTCTGCCCATTAAAGTATTATGCAGCTGAATACAAGCAAATTCATGCATGCCAGATGCCCTTTCCAGAGTTACATTCTGAATCGTATTAAACCCTTGATACAATTTATAAGCATTAACACCAGTCTGCATTTCAGTTTTCATACCAACTTGCCTGCCATAACCAAATGATAATCCCACAGTACCTGCGGCCTGACCTGGTTGAATGATTACAGGAACATTTTCAAGTGAGATACCATTAACGGTAAGTTTTGAATAACTTCCGTTGAGTCCGCCATTTGCAACATTTTCATTTATCAATCCCAAACTTGTAGCGTCTGCCTTGGATACAGTAACATAATTATCCCAGGAAACCCGGGTAATAGGGTCTGGAAATTCCTGCAACCAAGGATTATTAGCTTGCTGACCGTCACCCATTCCAATTTTTGGATAAAGAATTAATTCCATCCCTTCTCCTACAGAATTTGCCAATGCTCCTACTGCAGAAGAAATTGATGTCATAGCGTTATCAGACATAGCTTGATCCGCTATTTCCTGATCCGTGGCGTTTTCAATTGCAATAATATCTTCTCCTTCTGTATTTGATTCCAATACAAAAACACCATCATGAAGTGCTTTATTCCAGGAAGCATCACCCAGAATAACGGAACTCCATGTCTCTTTGATGTAGTCGTAATAATTTAAATCACTACCCATCCATTGAAGCAGTGACTGCTGAAACTGCCTGGTGTCAAAAAGTTGTTTTATAGTAGGTTGTATAAGGCTGTAGTGTCCTTTTATCAATTCAGCGTCCCCCCAGGATTCTAAAAAGTGATTAGTAGCTGCGGTAAATTCTGTAATTTCTGTGGTTTCATTCCAATTTGTAGAGAAAGTGACCGTTAAATCTACTTTTGCAACACCTTCAGAAAAATCAGAAGCATTAGGCAATGTATACATAGGATTAACACCATCCATAATCAAAGCCCCAATATTTCCGGAATTCATATCCTGAATGAGCCTATTAACAGCCTGGTTATTTCCCTGTCTGATATATCTTGTTGCACTTGGGTTAAAAGCATTACTGGCCAGCATCTCATTTATTGACAAAGTAACCGCCTGGGCATTTACATCATCCAACCCTGTTACCACAACCGCCTTATTCCCGGCTTTCTTTATTTCGGTGGCAACATCTTCAACAGCTCTGCTAACATTATCGCTAAGATCAACATTAATTGAACTATTATTTAATTTACCAAATAAACTCGCCAGCGCCTTTTTCTGCTCCGATGGTTTTATTGCAATTCGTTTATCCGCATTTGCCCCGGTAAGAGACATATTGGATTCAAACTGAATATGCCTGGACATTTTGCCATTTTTGGGAATACGCCCTTTGGAATAACCACTGTCATAACCCCCTCCTTGCCAATCGGCCAGGAAGTCTGCACCGAAAGAAACGATGATTTCGGCTTTTTCAAAATCATACGTAGGCAATGCCCTTTCTCCAAATTTAGCTTCAAAAGCAGATAAAGCCGCATCCTCGCTTATTGCATCATAAACTATATGCTTTACGTTACCGTAAACTTCTTTAAAGTCATTTATTAATTTGGTGGTAGATGGACTTGCATAAGTCTGTGTAAGCAAAACTACTTGCTTACCTGTATCTTTTAATCCGTTTAATTTATTTTTTACTACTGTATCTATTTCACTCCAATCTGCCGGTTCTCCATTTGATAAGGGTCCTTGCAATCTGGTGCTATCATATAACGAAAGAACAGATGCCTGTATTCTTGCATTGGCATTACCATTGCTTTTAGCATCTTTATTATTCTCAACCTTTATAGGTCTTCCTTCCCTTGTTTTTATCAAAATACTGGCAAAATCGAAGCCATCAGCAATGGTAGTAGCATAATAGTTTGCTACACCTGGAATTATTTGCTCAGGTTTTATTACATAAGGTATTGACTTTCTAACCGGACCTTCACAAGCTGCTAAAGAAGCAGCAGCAGTACTAAACCCAACATATTTAAGAAAATCTCTTCTATTTGTTGTACTGGCAGACAAATTCTCCTTATCTCCTAAAAATTCATCAACTGGTATTTCTTCCGGAAATTCGTTTTGTCTAAGCGCCTCCACGATGGAATCGTTGGGATTTAACTCCGCTTCGCTTTTCCAATACTTTTTTGATGCCATACTATATATCTGTAATTAGATGCTTATTTATTTCTAATAGTGGCACTTGCCACATTCCAAACCGCCCATTTGAGCAGCGGTAAGATTTTCAACGCCATATTTTTTGGATAACTCTTCATGTATTTTAGTATAGTAAGCGTTATCCTCTACCTTAACATTTGTTTCTCTATGGCAATTAATACACCAACCCATTGTCAATGTAGAAAACTGATACATGATCTCCATTTCCTCAACAGGACCATGACAGGTTTGACATTCAATACCTGCAACGGAAACATGTTGAGAGTGATTAAAGTAAGCCAAATCTGGAAGATTATGAATTCTTACCCATTCAACTGGCTGACTATCCCCTGTATATTGTTGATTCTCCTCATCCCAACCTACTGCCTTATATAACTTTTTAATCTCTCCGGTGTAAAATTCGTTGGTATACCCATTAGCCAAATCTTCAGCACTCGGACCTTCCGGATTTCCTTTATATTCATAAATTGATTTATGACAATTCATACAAACATTTAAGGAAGGAATACCTGAATGTTTTGATACTCTTGCAGAGGAGTGACAATATTTACATTCAATTTTGTTATCTCCCGCATGAATCTTATGTGAATAATGGATAGGTTGAATAGGCGCATATCCTTGATCTATCCCAATTTGCATTACCCAACCATAAGCAAAGTATGCACTCGCCAATAACAGGAAAATAGAAGATACGAGTACCAGGAATTGGTTATGTGCAAATGCCTTCCATAATGGAATTCGTTTAACAGCTTTATCTTTTTCCAATACTACGCCGTTAGCCTCGGCTATGCGTTGTAAAGTATTGTTGACTAAGAACAACATCATCACCAGCAAGGCAAAAACCAGTACAAGTGCTCCTAAAATAATTTCATTGGTAATTCCGGAAGAATCACTACCTCCCTCGCTTGTGGCCGTTGCGGCAGCAGCTGCAACCGGTGCCGGTGGTGGCGCAGCCGTATAAGCCAAAATATCATCAATATCTGCATTCGACAAAGTTGGAAAAGCTGTCATTGCAGCCTGATTGTATTCTGCGTATACTTTATTTGCATAGGCATCACCAGAACTAATCATCCCGGCGCTGTTCTTAATCCATGTATACAACCATTCCTTATCCAATCCTTCATCTTCTGCAAGTCTCGATTCTACATTGGCTAATGCCGGTCCCGTCATTTTTCGATTTAATGCATGACAAGCCGCACAATTCTGATTAAATAATTGTTTCCCTTTTGCTACATCTCCAGAGCCCGAATCACTTGGCTCAGTGGTAACTTCAGTATCAGCCACAGCGTTTTGATCCTGGTTTTCTTCCTGGGCAAAAATAGAATAGGAAAGGAGTAGATAAACTACTAGAGTGCAAGTGAAAAGTTTAGAAATCTGATGGCGGTACAAAACCTTTTTCATATTTAAAATATTTCTATCTTAATTCTGGCACGATAATTACTATAAGTTTAAGACAAAAGGGTAATTTATCGCCGCTCAAATTGACGACAAAAATAAGACTTTGACTTTATTTGAGAAATGTTAAGGGTTTTATAATTTATAATTTATATTAATTCTAAATAAGCATAAAATCTTTTGTTTAACCTTCAATAAATTACTTTTGCTTTTTATCTTAGATCTTAATAAAGTTTATATCATGAAAACAGCAATTCTATCAGTAGTACTTCTTGGATTCATTACTTGTGGAATGGCTCAAAGTGGGAAAATTAGCATTGAACAAGACGCCAATATTACCCGCCTTCTTGAAGTATATAAGATTAGTAATTCAAAATCTAATTTCTATACAATTCAGGTTGGGTTTGGCTCTTATTCCAAAGCAGAAGAACTTAAACAGCAGGTAGACATTGATTTTCCTGACTTAAAAGCGAAAATTATTTTTGATTCTCCTACTTACAGAGTTCAGATTGGTCAGTTTAAATCTAAGTTGGATGCGGAACGTAAATTTAAAGAGGTTCGGATAAAATATCCTGAATCGCTTTTATTAAAACCAGAAAAAACGACCAAATAGGTCGTTTTTTGTTTTAATATATTCATCCAAGTCTATCTAAGGAATAAGAATTTGCCTTCGCCTCACATCTAAAATTTTTCTAATTTTCAGATTAAAGCTTTTTCTTTACCGCTACTTCCTGGAAGGCTTCCACGATATCTCCTTCTTTTATGTCATTGTAGTTCTTTACCTGAAGTCCACAATCATAACCCTTGGCCACTTCTTTAACATCATCTTTAAACCTTTTTAAAGATGATAGCTCTCCCGTAAATATTACGACACCATCCCTAATAAGACGAATACTCGAGTTTCTAAAGATTTTGCCAGTGGTTACCATACAACCGGCTATAGTGCCTACTTTAGATATCTTAAAGGTTTCTCTAATTTCAGCGGTCCCTGTAATCTCTTCCTTCATCACCGGAGATAGCATGCCTTCCATTGCATCCTTAAGATCATTAATGGCATCATAAATAATAGAATACATCCTTATATCAATCTCCTCTTTATCTGCAATATCTCTGGCATTACCCATGGGTCTCACATTAAATCCAATAACAATTGCATCAGATGCTGAAGCCAATAATACATCAGACTCTGTAATTGCACCTACTCCTTTATGAATAATATTGACTTGTATTTCATCTGTTGACAATTTCTGGAAGGAATCCGTCAATGCCTCAACAGATCCATCAACATCTCCTTTTAGAATAATATTCAACTCTTTAAATTCACCTAACGCAATTCGTCTGCCAATTTCATCGAGCGTAATATGCCGCTGTGTCCTTACGGATTGTTCACGTTGCAACTGACTCCTTTTGGAGGCAATTTGCTTAGCTTCTTTTTCATCTTCAAGCACATTGAATTTATCCCCGGCCTGAGGCGCGCCGTCTAATCCCAAAATTGAAATTGGTGTAGAAGGACCAGCTTTTTTAACAATCTTACCACGTTCGTCCTGCATTGCCTTTATCTTGCCGCTACATGTTCCCGCCAAAACGTAATCACCTATTTCCAAAGTACCTCCTTGTACCAAAATAGTAGAGACATACCCCCTTCCTTTATCTAGAAATGCTTCTACAACAGTACCGGTAGCTAATCTGTCGGGATTAGCCTTTAATTCCAAAAGTTCTGCTTCCAAAAGCACTTTTTCTAAAAGTTCTTTTACACCATCGCCAGTTTTTGCCGAGATATCATGAGATTGAATTTTTCCGCCCCAATCCTCTACAAGTAAATTCATAGCAGCCAAACCTTCTTTAATCTTTTCAGGATTCGCAGTAGGCCTGTCTATTTTGTTAATCGCAAAAACTATAGGAACACCTGCGGCCTGTGCGTGACTGATTGCTTCCTTGGTCTGGGGCATAATGTCATCATCCGCAGCAATCACGATTATGGCAATATCTGTTACCTGGGCTCCACGGGCACGCATAGCGGTAAATGCTTCGTGGCCCGGAGTATCTAAAAAGGAAATTCTCTGACCTCCGGATAAAGCAACACTGTAGGCACCAATATGCTGTGTAATTCCTCCACTCTCCCCGGCAATTACATTTTCCTCCCGGATGTAATCTAATAATGATGTTTTACCGTGATCTACGTGACCCATTACAGTAACAATAGGGGCCCTGGGCTTTAAATCTTCCGGCGCATCCACTTCTTCTTCAATAGTTTCTTCCAGATCTGCGGTAATAAATTCTACTTCATACCCAAATTCTTCGGCAACAATGGAGAGTGTTTCAGCATCCAATCTTTGATTCATGGTAACCATAATCCCAAGAGACATACAGGCAGAAATTATCTCTGTAGAGGCAACATCCATCATGGTAGCAACTTCTCCAACGGTTACAAACTCAGTGACCTTAAGTATTTTACTTTCCAGCTCCTGTTGTTCCAGATCTTTCTCCGTCTGCTGTTTGTGCTGGTCTCTCTTATCCCTTCTATATTTTGCTCCTTTTCCTTTTTTGGATTTACCCTGAAGTTTTTCAAGAGTTTCACGTACCTGTTTTTGTACTTCTTCTTCTGTCGGCTCAGCCTTTGGAGTAGACGTAAAACGTTGTCCTTTTTTAGCAGTGGTTCTCGCTCTGGCACCACCACCTGGTGCACTTTTATTACTAACAATCCGCTTCCGTCTTTTGGGTTTCTCTACTTTGGAAGGTTCCTTTGCGGGTTCTTTCTTTTTCTTTGGCTTATTAAACTTAGAGAGATCAATTTTATCTCCCATAATCTTTGGTCCGGAAAGCTTTTTATACTTTGTAGCAATAGAACTGGGTTCCTCTGGTTTTTCCTCCTCAGGGGCTTTCTCGTCTGCCTGCGTTATCTCCGGAACCGTTTCAGGTTTTAATTCTTCTTTTACTTCTTCGGCTACTACCTCATCCTTTACTTCAGCAATTACCTCTTCCTTTGGAGCCGGTTTATCTTCAGTCTTTTTAGGCTCGGGTTTAACTTTCTTCTTTGGTGTAAGATCAATTTTACCTACTTGCTTCGGTCCGGAAAGTTCAACCCTTGCTTTCACTACCTCCCTTGAAGCAGCCCTTTTTTCTCTTTCAAGTCTTTTTTCTTCCTGCTCCTGCTCCAACTGCAGTCTTATAGCTTCTTTTTCCTTGCGCTTTTCTTCACCAACTTCCTGGGATGCAACTTTCTTGCTCATATCCGTCTGGAATTCGTCTAAAAGAACCTGATGTATGTCTTCAGAAATCTTTGTGGTAGGTCTTGCGTCCACCTTATGTCCTTTAGATGCAAGGTATTCAACCGCTCTATCC
Source organism: uncultured Eudoraea sp. (assembly GCF_947260015.1). Lineage (GTDB taxonomy): Bacteria > Bacteroidota > Bacteroidia > Flavobacteriales > Flavobacteriaceae > Eudoraea. The sequence continues at coordinate 89,492 of NZ_CAMYOM010000003.1, forward strand.
AAAGAAATGTTAAGTTCTCTCAAGACTTTATTAAGCCTTATTGTTGCATTGTCTGCCATAAATACTGTTTACTCTCTACTTTTAAGTTGCTAATATATAGCTTAATCTTCAAATTCTTCTTTAAGGATACGCACAACATCTGAAATAGTTTCCTCCTCCAGATCGGTACGTTTTACCAAATCGTCTACATCCTGCTCCAGAACACTTCTGGCCGTATCTAGACCTATCTTTTTAAGTTCTTCAATTATCCAGCCTTCAATTTCATCAGAGAATTCTGTTAGTTCCACATCTTCCTCTACACCTTCACGGAACACATCTATCTCATAACCCGTTAGTTGACCAGCCAGTCGTATATTATGACCGCCTCTTCCAATGGCCTTTGAAACTTCCTCAGGCCTTAGATAAACTTGTGCGGTCTTTTTTTCATCGTTTAAGGTGACGGTGGAAACACGTGCTGGACTAAGTGCGCGGGTTACCATTAACTGAGGATTATTTGTCCAGTTAATCACATCTATATTTTCATTTCCAAGTTCGCGTACTATTCCATGAATACGGCTGCCTTTCATTCCCACACATGCTCCTACGGGATCTATCCTGTCATCATATGAATCTACTGCTACTTTAGCTTTTTCACCTGGAATCCTAACAGCCTTTTTTATGGTAATTAGCCCATCAAATACTTCTGGAATCTCCTGGAAGAACAATTGCTCAAGGAAGATTGGCGAAGTTCTTGACATTATGATCATTGGTTTGTTACCCTTAAGTTCTACGCTTTCTATAATTCCGCGAACGTTATCTCCTTTTCTAAAAAAGTCCGAAGGTATTTGTTTATCCTTAGGAAGAATTATTTCATTTCCTTCATCATCCAACAAGATAATTGCCTTATGTCTTATGTGATGAACTTCAGCTGTATAAATCTCACCCTCAAGGTCTTTAAATTGTTTATAAATGGTAGTATTGTCGTGTTCGTGAATTTTAGATATCAGGTTTTGGCGCAAGGCTAAAATTGCCCTTCTTCCAAGGTTTATAAGCTTTACTTCCTCAGAAACATCTTCACCAACTTCAAAATCGGGTTCTATCTTACGGGCTTCTGAAAGAGATATTTCTTCATTAGGTTCTTCTACTTCTCCATCTACCACAACAATCCTATTCCTCCATATTTCCAAATCTCCTTTATCAGGATTAATAATGATATCAAAATTATCGTCGGAGCCAAATTTCTTCTTTAAAGCATTCCTAAAAACGTCTTCCAATATCGCCATTAGGGTTACCCGGTCTATAAACTTATCATCCTTAAATTCCGAGAAAGATTCGATCAATGCAATATTTTCCATTTTGCGCTGTAATTAAAATATTAATTTAACTTTTGCCTCTTCAATTTCAGAAATGGCAATTTTTTTTCTTTTCTGAACGGTTATTTTTCCTTTTCCCACCGGTTTAGGTTCTCGAGCCTTCCACTCCAAGGTTATGGTGTCCTCTGTTGCTTCGGTAAGGTCGCCTTCGAAATTTTCGGCTGCTGTTTTTACAACTAACTTTCTGCCAATATTTTTAGGATACTGACGTGCCATTACAATGGGTTCCGCGGCACCAGATGAGGTAACTTCTAATGAAAAATCATGCTCTTCCCTATCCAAATTATGTTCAATAGCCCTGCTTACGGCCATACAATCCTTCAAATTTATGCCATCATCCCCATCAAGAACTATCTTAATAGTATTATCGGGAGTAATTGAAAAATCAATTAAAAACAAGGTTTCATTCTCCTTCAGTGCTTTTCCCAAAAGCTCTTCTACTTGTGCTTTTAACATAACCATAAGTAACAAAAGAGGGGACAATTTGTCCCCTCATGAATACAATTATATCCTTTCAGTGCCGCAAATATACAATTTTTTTTGATTTTAAAACAGAAGCTTATTCCATTTATATTACATACTTAAAGCAATACCACCAACGTTACAATTATAGTAGTAACTTTATTATACACGAAATAAAACTAATCGCATTAATCAACATTTAAATGGACATCTTTAACTCATACAACCTTATTATTGAAGCATCAGTAATACTTATTCTTTCTTTTCTATTTAATGGTATATCAAAAAGAACAAACATTCCGTCTGTCTTAATGCTTATACTTCTTGGGTTTATTTTGCAGTTTGTACTTAAAACCTTTACGTCTGAAGAAGTTGATTTCTTTCCTGCATTAGAAGTTCTGGGTATAATTGGTCTTATAATGATAGTCCTTGAAGCTGCACTTGAACTTGAATTAAAAAAGGAAAAACTCGTTCCTATTTTAAAATCTATGGCCATAGCCCTGACAGGGCTAATAGGTTCTGCATGGGTAGCCGCCCTAATTCTACATCAATTTATCCCGGATATGTCTATGCAGGCTTCATGGTTGTATGCGACACCTTTATCCATTCTTTCCAGCGCTATAATTATTCCAAGTGTTAGTGCTCTTGCCGAAAAGAAAAAGGAATTCCATATATATGAAAGTACGTTTTCTGACATAATGGGAATTATGATGTTCTATTTCCTCGTCAGCGGGTTAAATCCTGCGGAAGATTCAGGTGCCGGAGGTTTTGCTCTTAATATTCTTCTTACCATTGTTATCTCACTTATTGCGAGTTATGCAATTATTCTTATTTTCCAACAGATTAAAAGTCAGGCCAAACTATTCCTGCTAATTGCTGTCTTACTTCTTTTATACGCACTCGGGAAACAACTGCATCTCTCCTCTCTGCTTATCATTTTAATATTCGGTTTAGTAATTGCCAATATGAAGTTGTTCTTTGGAGGAAAACTATCGCACTTTCTTGAATATGAAAAAGCACATCGCATTTATCATGAACTTCATATTGTTACACTAGAAACGGCATTTGTAGTGCGCACTTTCTTTTTCGTAATTTTTGGGTTGACCATCGCTATTGCATCCTTGTTTAACGTTCAGGTAGCCATGGTTAGTGTGCTTATAATTCTTTCTATTTATGCAATTAGATTTGTAATCTTACGAACTTTTATCGGTAGCGATATTCTTCCACAACTATTTATTGCTCCAAGAGGACTTATTACAATACTACTGTTTTATGCAATTCCCGCTGAAGCACAAGTAGCCACTTTTGAACCGGGGATTTTACTTTTTGTGATTATAGGCACAAGTCTTATTATGACCTGGGCCATGATTAAGGATAAGAAAAAAATGAGTACCCTTTTGGATATGGAAGACAAGGAAATAGATGAATTACAAGAAGTCAACAAAAGTATTAAAGAAAATGAATCTCAAATACAGAATGAACCTCCACTTCCCGAAGAATTAGAATAGGACGGCAAAATAAAAATCCCAACTCTGACTAAGGGCTGGGATTGCTTTTTATTTTTGTTGGCCTACTAGGACTCGAACCTAGAACGACTGGACCAAAACCAGCTGTGTTGCCAATTACACCATAGGCCATTAACGCATAAGAGCCTGCAAATTTAAGACAAACTTTTATTTGCACAAGTATTTTGGATACAATCGATCAAAAAAAGAACCGCAGCCTCCTGTTAAAGGTTTGACAAAATTATAAGCTGATATCTATTTTAATTAGTAAATTCGCCGAGACTGGTAAACTTCATCATACATGTTTTCAAAGAACTTCGAGAAATGGGACACCATCCTTGGATGGGTCGTTTTTTTTATAGCCCTTATCACTTACACTATTACGGTTGAGCCTACGAGCAGTTTTTGGGATGCAGGAGAATACATTACAACCTCCGCTAAATTGCAGGTGGCTCACCCACCAGGAGCACCATTGCTTCAAATGATTGGAGCCTTTTTTGCCATGTTTGCTATGGAACCAGACCAGATTGCACGAATGGTAAATTATGTCTCCGGGGTTTCCAGTGCATTTACCATTTTGTTCATGTTCTGGACAATTACCAATCTTACACGTAAGTTAATACCCAAAAAAGAAAAGTTTACCAACAGCAATGCCATAGCGGTTTTGGGCAGTGGCTTTGTTGGTGCTTTGGCGTTTACTTTTTCAGATAGCTTTTGGTTTAATGCCGTAGAAACTGAAGTATACGCAATGGCTAGTTTTATTATGGCGCTGCTGTTGTGGATGGGGTTAAAATGGACTGATGACCTCGAGGACCCCAGAGGTAATCGCTGGCTGATACTCATTTCCTTTATTGTAGGACTTACCTTCGGAATTCAATTTATGGGCTTTTTGGCAATTCCAACTATTGGTTTGTTATATTATTTCAAAAAATATAAGACCACTACCATTAAGAATTTTCTTTTAGCTAATATCATTGTTATTGGCATTTTATTATTGGTTTATAAATTTTCATTGACCTACGTACTAAAATTATTTGGCTGGAGTGAAGTCTTCTTTATCAATAGTATTGGTCTGCCCTTTAATTCGGGTACCGTGATTATGCTTTTGATTTTTATTGGTGCCTTTTACTTTGGATTGCGATATACAAGAAAAAATAATTTCAGGATCGCTAATACCTTTGTGCTTTGTGCTATGTATTTATTCCTTGGTTTTTCTTCCTGGCTAATGCTGCCAATCAGGGCGAATGCCAATGTGGTTGTCAACGAAAATAATCCGTCAGATGCCCGCTCATTGCTCGCGTATTACAATAGAGAACAATATCCTCAGGTAGACAGCCCAATTTATGGCACTTATTATTCCGATACATTTGCCGCGGCAGGTCCTGAGAAGGATGATAAACCCAAATATGAAAAAGATAAAGAGCTGGGCAAATATATTATTGTAAATAAATACAAGAATGCCATGCAGGGCCCTAACGAAAAGCACAGGGGTATATTACCGCGAATGTGGAGCGATCAGAATGCTGAAAACTACATGAAATATTTCGGCCCTTTGAATTTTAAGATGAAGACCTCTAATGAGGAGTTACGCAAAGCAGTTGTCCAGGTTAAATCTGGTCTTGCCAATGGCGAAATAGATGAGGAACAGTACATTGGTTTTTTAAGGCAGTTTGGTGAGTATTTGGAAGTAGAACCACCAAGCGTTTGGCAGAATGTGAAATATATGTTTCAATTCCAATTTGGGTATATGTACTGGCGCTATTTTATGTGGAACTTTGTTGGAAAGCAGAATGATGTACAGGGTCGATACAATGGTAATGGTGAATGGCTAAGCGGGATTGGATTTATAGACAGCCTGCGCTTGGGGAGCCAGGAAAATCTCCCCAAGGATGTCCTGGAAAATAAAGGAAGGAATACGTATTTCTTTTTGCCCTTAATCCTGGGGATTATAGGTCTGGTTTTTCAACTCACCAAAAATCCTAAGCAATTCTGGGCTCTTTTTGTGTTTTTTATTTTTACGGGAATTGCAATTCAATTCTACACAAATCCTTATATTTTTCAGCCACGCGAACGGGATTATTCGCTTGTAGGTTCCTTTTATATTTTCGCTTTGTGGATAGGTTTAGGTGTTTATGGCCTTTACGAAGAATTTAAAAAATTGATAACCCCAAAGGTACTTGGACCGTTAGTTATTGTGATATGTCTTTTGACTGTTCCGGGGGTTATGGCCTTTCAGAATTGGGATGATCACGACCGATCTAACCGCTTTTCGGCGCGAACCAGCGCAAAGGCATATCTTGATTCCTGTCAGGAAGATGCAGGCTCCATGTTATTCACAATTGGAGATAATGATACTTTTCCACTTTGGTATGCTCAGGAAATTGAGGGGTACCGTACGGATATACGTATAATTTGTACAAGCCTATTTGCAACTGATTGGTATGTGGACCAAATGAAACGAAAGGCCTATAAAAGTGAACCTATCCCCTCTCAACTAACGCATGATCTGTATAGATATGGCAACAGGGATGTAATTTATTATCAGGGCCTTCCTGGTTTGGATGAAAAAAGATGGAATATCAAAGATTTTATGAATTGGGTGGGGAGCAATAAACCTCAGACAAAATTCAAGTATATACTTGAAAAACAGGGTGCTGATATAAGTGAATATTCTGAGAGCACATTAGACCTTGTATATTATCCAACCAACAAAATCAGAGTCCCGGTTAACAAGAAAAATGTACTTGAAAGCGGCCTGGTTAAAGAAAAAGATTCGGCATTAATTGTTGATTATATTGATATTGACCTACCGAAAAGCGCCTTGCCTAAAAACAGAATTATGATGTTGGACATCATTGCTAATAATGATTGGAAACGTCCAATATACTTTTCAGGTGGTAGTTTTGACAAAGCAGAATACATCTGGATGAAAGAGTATTTACAGCTTGAGGGATTGGCCTATAAATTAGTGCCTATCCAAACGAAAAATCAAAGTCCTTATGAGATGGGGCGAATAGATACAGAACTGATGTACAATATCGTAAAAGGATGGGATTGGGGCAATTCTGGCAGTTCAGATATCTATCATGATACACAAACCAGAACACAAGGTTTATCTTTCCGTGGCAATCTTGCACGATTGACAGAAGCTCTGATAAATGAAAACGAAATAGACAAAGCAAAGGATGTCATTAACATTGCTATGACAAATATGCCTGTGGAATACTATGGTTTTTACGCTTTTGTCGAACCTTATGTGGACGGATATTATAAAGTAGGAGAAACACAGAAAGCCCGGGATTTATTCTATAAATTAAGAAATATTTATCAGGATCGATTAGACTATTATTCAAGCATTCCCTTAGATGAACAATATGATAATATTGAAGATATTATTGGCGATATGGAAGCTTACAGAAGAAACATTGATATTCTTATCGAAAATAATGACCGGGAGATGGCAGAAAAAGAAACCTTAATTTTTAATGAACATATAGACAGGTTCAGTCATTTTTATAAAGATGAAGTTTTAGAAGAGCCACCTTTATTGGAGCAATCGAATCCGGATATGAGAGATACTTTGGAAGTTGAACAAGATTCATTTTCAGAAGACTGAGCATGGTTCCCGGAAAGTACTTGATAGGGTTAACATTGGGCAATTAATTCTTCACTTAGAAGAAAATTGATATAAATGCACAGTTACTGTTTAGAGGTATTCGTTAAGTATTCCAATAAGAGTATTTGCATCTTGCTCTCCACTTTGTCTCCAAACCATTTCCCCTTTTTTATAGATCATAAGGGTTGGCAAACCTTTAATTCTAAGTGCCTGTGATAGTTCCTTATTCTTATCTACATCTATTTTTATAACCTTTCCTTTATCTCCTAATGCAGCTGCAACATCCCTAAGAACAGGGTGCATGGAAGTAGATTGCTCGTTCCATTCCGCATAGAAATCAAGTAATACAGGGGTATTTAGATCTATAAGTTCACCAAATTTGGACATATAAAATACATTGGGTTATAGATCAAATGTATGAAAAAATGTTAAAAAATCCGGTATGTCGATAATTTTGCCCATTACTTGAAAGTTAAATTCAAGTTAATTCTTTCTTTTTTAATGTAATAACAGTGATTTCCGGCCAGATACCTACCCTTCCCGGATAGCCTAAAAATCCAAATCCACGGTTTACATTTATAAATTCTCCCAGTTCTTCATAAATACCGGCCCAATATTTATAACGCCATTTGACCGGACTCCATTTAACCCATCCGGGAATTTCAATCCCGAACTGCATCCCATGAGTATGACCACTAAGCGTTAGATGATAGTGATACTTATCTTTTAAAACTACATCCTCCCAATGTGATGGATCATGACTTAATAGGATTTTAAAATCATCCTCGCCAATTTCAGAGGCTGCCTTTTTTAAGTCACCCGACTTTCTAAAACCTCCTCTTCCCCAATTTTCTACCCCAATTAAAGCCAATTTATCTTCCTCTTTTATCAGATATCTGCTCTCATTCAGCAAAAGATCAAAACCCATTTCCTTTTGCAAAAGCTTAAGGTCATCCAAATTTTTCAGCTTTTCCTCTTCGGTTTCCCAACTTACGTAATCGCCATAATCATGGTTTCCCAGGATTGAATATTTCCCATCTGCGGCACTAAGGCTTGAAAACAATGCAGCCCATGGTTTCATTTCCTCCGCTTTATTATTTACCATGTCTCCGGTAAATAATATAACATCACTCTTTTGCTTATTAATCAAATCAACAGCATATTCGATTTTTCCTCTATTGTCAAAACTTCCACTGTGAATATCTGAAATTTGAGTAATCTGATATCCATCAAAAGCTGGAGGTAGATCTTCATATTCCATTTTGTACTTTAATACCTTAAAATTGTATTTTCCTCTATACATTCCGTATAGTAATGCCCCAAAAGGAATTGCTGCGATCCCCATGGCAATTAAGCTTAAAAACCTCCTTCTCTCCGGCAGGCTGAACACCCTGGTCGCGCCAAAAAATTTCTGATACCCCGCCGCAATGAACCTGAAAATATCTTCAGAAAAAAGAAATATAATTGTAATGATTTTGAAAGTAAGGATGGCCACTAAAAACCCGAAAGCATAACTTTTAGGCCTGCTTAAAACCCGGCCAGCTGTTTCACCCCAGGTAAATTGAAAAATAAAGTTCCCAAGTACTAATAACGATATGGCAATAAAAACAAAGTAAACCCAAGGAAACCTGGTTGCGGTCTTCAAGGCTTGTAAAGTGTAGAAGCCTAAAATAAAATAAATTAGTACAAAAACAATCCAGCGTAGCATATGCTTTTTTTACAAATATATTTCTTTAAAAGAGGTTCGCTTCACATCTTTACCTTTATTTCACGCTTTGAATTAGTGCACGAACAATCTCGGGATCCGTAAGGGCTATTTCATCATCTCTGAGATAGGAGGCATTATTCATTGAAAGTTCAGGCTTTTTTTCAAGTGTTTTACTGAACTTTAATCCCGAAAGATGAATGGCTTCAAATCCTTTATTCTTAAAAAACAATGCGTTGTGTTCTCGTATTCCTCCGCCAGGCATGATAACACATTTTTTTGCTTTCTCTTTCCACAAGACCAACTTATTTATGGCCTCTTCAGCTGATTGTCCTCCTCCGGATGTTAAAATACAGTCAACCCCTAAATCTTCAAGTTCCAGCAGTGTTTTTACTGGATCAATTACCCAGTCAAATGCCCGATGAAAAGTAAATTGTAAATCTCCGGCTGCAGAAATTAATTCCCCGGTTCGTGTTTTGTCCAGAGTCCCATCGGAATGCAAAATTCCTGAAACAATTCCAGAAATACCGAGATCTGCGCAGAGTGCAATATTTGTTTTCATGATCTGATATTCGTCCCTGGAGTAAGTGAAATCACCACTTCGTGGTCTAATTAAAACATGAATGGGAATACAAAGTTTTTCTGACACCTTCTTTATCAGACCGAAGGACGGTGTTATACCTCCCACTGCTAATTCGGTGCAGAGCTCAATTCTGTCGGCTCCTGCTTCCTCTGCATTGACAGCAGATTGATAGGAATTAGCGCATACTTCTACGATCATTTCATATATTTAGGCATATAAAAATAAGCAACCCAGCCAGATGAAACGTAGAAAATTTTTAAAAAATTCTTCCTTAAGTACAGCCGGTATCTTTTCGGCTTCAATATTATCAGCCTGTGAAACTGATAAGAAGCATCCATCGGTTAATGAAATGCTAAAACCAATTGTAATTGCAACCTGGGATGTGCCCAATGCAACAAATAAAGCCTGGCAGGTACTAAGTGATGCCGGCACAGCTTTAGATGCAGTTGAACAAGGTGTAATGATTGAAGAAGCAGATATTAAAAATCAATCTGTAGGTAAGGGTGGCAGACCGGACCGTGAAGGCAATGTTACTCTGGATGCCTGCATAATGGACAAAGACAGTAATTGTGGTGCTGTTGTATACCTTCAAAATATAGTCCATCCCATTTCAGTAGCAAGAAAGGTAATGGAGGATACGCCTCATGTAATGCTTGCAGGGCAAGGGGCAGAATTGTTTGCTTATCAAAAGGGATTTAAAAAAGAAAACTTACTTACTGAGAAATCGAAGGAAGAATGGATAGAATGGAAAAAAACTTCGAAATACAAACCTATTATAAACATAGAAAATCACGATACCATTGGGATGCTCGCAATTGACAATAAAGGGGATATCGCAGGTGCTTGTACCACAAGCGGAATGGCATATAAAATAGCGGGGCGGGTAGGCGATTCTCCAATTATAGGAGCTGGTCTGTTTATTGATAATGAAGTTGGTGGAGCAACTGCAACAGGGGTTGGTGAAGAAGTTGTTCGTACTGTAGGGAGTTTTCTTATTGTTGAATTGATGAGGCAGGGTAAAACACCTCAGCAGGCCTGTGAAGAAGGGGTCAAACGCATCATATCTAAAAACAAGGAGAAACTGGATTTCCAAATTGGCTTTATTGCCATCAATAAGAAAGGAGAAACCGGTGGGTATTGCATACAGCCAGGCTTTACATATAGGGTATATTCTGAAAAAGGACATGTTAATAATAAAGCAAGTAGCTATATAAACGCTTAAATACTTTACTAAAGCACTTAAACTTTGTAGTTTTGAAATTCTTCAAGAACACAAAAAATGGCAGACCAGAAGCGACTTTTTTTATTGGATGCTTATGCATTGATATTTAGGGGGTATTATGCCCTGATTAAAAACCCCAGGATAAATTCTAAAGGAATGGACACCTCGGCTATTATGGGGTTCGTAAATTCTTTGTTTGATGTCATTAAGCGAGAAAAGCCAGACCACCTTGCTGTCTGTTTCGATAAGGACGGCAGTGTGGAACGGACAGAGTTATTTGCAGATTATAAGGCAAACCGCGATGAAACTCCCGACGCCATAAGGGTGGCTGTGCCCATAATTCAGGAAATTTTGAAAGCCATGCATATTCCCTGCGTGGAGGTGTCTGGTTTGGAAGCAGATGACATTATTGGCACATTAGCCAAGCAGGCAGAGAAAGAAGGATACAAAATATATATGGTTACACCCGACAAGGATTTCGGGCAATTGGTGTCAGAAAATATTTTTATGTACCGCCCTTCTCGTATGGGCAATGGAATTGAAATTTGGGGAATCCCCGAAATACAAAATCGATTTGGAGTAGAGCGTCCTGAACAGGTAATTGATTATTTGGGAATGATGGGGGATGCCAGTGATAATATTCCCGGACTTCCCGGAGTTGGCGATAAAACTGCCAAAAAATTTATTGCCGAATTTGGAACCCTTGAAGGGCTGCTTGCGAATACGGATAAACTGAAGGGGAAAATGAAAGAGAAGGTGGAGGAAAATGCCGAGTTGGGCCGACTCTCAAGAAAGTTAGCAACTATTTGCGTGACTTGTGACGTTACTTTTGACGCCAAGGATTACGAACTCTCTGAACCCAATAGTGAAGAAGTACAGAAAATATTTGAGGAATTAGAATTTAGAAGGCTTAAAGAACAATTCCTAAGGATTTTTTCAGAGGAAGCTGATGTTGCAGATGAAAAAATCAACAATGAAGAACCAAAACAAAAAAAAGAGCCCCAGGCTGCTGGAAGTGGTCAGTTTTCGCTATTTGGAAGTGATGGGGATTCTCCTGCTGCTACTTTGAAAGAATTTTCGAGCAGAAAAACCATTAAGGATGTACCACATGTTTATCAGAGTGTCTCACCAGGGATGGGTATGAAATTATTCCTTCAAAATTTAATGAAACAATCTGTAGTTTGTTTTGATACGGAAACAACTTCTTTAAACCCTCTTGTAGCTGAGCTAGTTGGAATTGCCTTCTCCTGGGAGGCCGGTAAAGGTTTTTATGTTCCTTTTCCGGAAGAGCGAGAAAATGCCCAGGCATTAATTGAACAACTCCGAGCTTTTTTCGAGGCGGAACAAATAGAGAAAATTGGACAGAATTTAAAATATGATATAAAGGTACTTCACAAATACAATGTTTCCGTCAAAGGCAGTTTATTTGATACCATGTTAGCGCATTACCTTATAAATCCGGATATGCGTCATAATATGGATGTGCTGTCAGAAACTTACCTTAACTATACCCCAGTATCTATAACCGAGCTGATAGGGAAAAAAGGTAAAAACCAATTGAGCATGCGCGAGGTTAGTCTAGAAAGACAAACTGAATACGCTGTAGAGGATGCTGATATAACATTTCAATTGGCAAAACAGTTTGCCAAGGAGCTTAAGGAAGCAAATACAGAAGAGCTTTTCAGAAATATTGAGATTCCTTTGGTGAATGTTCTGGCAGCTATGGAATTAGAGGGGATTAACCTTGATAAGGAATTTCTTCATTCGTTATCAAAAGATTTGGAAAATGATATAAAAAATCTGGAAGTCAAGATCTACAAGGAAGCCGGTGAAGAATTTAATATTGCATCCCCAAAGCAGTTAGGTGATATTTTGTTTAATAAACTAAAACTTGCAGACAAGCCAAAAAAAACAAAAACAGGTCAGTATTCCACTGCGGAAGATGTGCTTTCTTATCATGCCAAAGAAAACCAAATAATTAAAGATGTTCTGAATTACAGAGGCCTTGCCAAGTTAAAGAGCACCTATATTGATGCATTACCGGAACAGGTTGAAGAGATTACGGGCAGGGTACACACAGATTATATGCAAACTGTAGCTGCAACGGGAAGGTTAAGCAGCAATAATCCCAACCTTCAAAACATACCAATACGCACAGAACGTGGCAGGCAGGTGCGAAAAGCTTTTATTCCAAGAGATGATAATTATATCCTTTTAGCCGCTGATTATTCCCAAATAGAGCTTAGAATAATTGCATCCCTTAGTGAAGAAACAACAATGATTGAGGCCTTTAAAAATGGGGAAGATATACACGCTTCAACCGCTTCAAAGGTTTTCAACGTCCCGCTGGATGAAGTTACCAGAGATCAGAGAAGTAATGCCAAAACTGTGAATTTTGGTATAATATATGGAGTATCGGCCTTTGGATTGAGCAATCAAACAGATTTATCACGGACGGAGGCTAAGGAATTAATTGATACTTACTACAAGACGTACCCAAAACTGCGAAATTATATTAGCGATCAAATAGACTTTGCAAGGGAACATGGATATGTGCAAACGGTGCTGGGCAGGAGACGCTATTTAAAAGATATTAATGGAAGTAATGCTGTTGTCCGCGGTGCTGCTGAAAGGAACGCCGTGAATGCACCCATACAGGGTAGCGCAGCTGACATTATAAAAATAGCAATGATCAATATCCATACAAAGCTTAAGGAAGGTAATTTTAAAACTAAGATGCTTCTCCAGGTTCATGACGAACTGGTATTTGACGTATTTAAACCGGAACTGGAAGATGTCCAGGTTATGATCAGAACCGAAATGGAAAACGCTTATGAACTACTTGTACCCTTAGATGTAGAAGTGGGTATTGGGGAAAATTGGCTTGAAGCCCACTAATACGAAAAACAGGAATTATCCGTTTTATATTTAGGGCAAGAGTATTACTCTATTATATGATTATTTGCCTCGAAAAAAGAGGATATTAACCACTTCAAAATAAAACTAAGTCATGACAAAAGTTCCTGCGTGTCTCTTCTTTTTGGTTTTGAGCACTTTATGTTTAAATGCTCAGCAGGATGCTAATTTGGTCGATAGAAATTATCAATCCGGGATAAAGGTGTTTCCCAACCCGGCAACCAATGTCGTTAATCTGCTCGGTCTTAAGAATAGTTTAAAAGCAGATATCCTTATATCTGATATATCCGGTAACATCATTCAACAATATAGATGGGAAATTCGCAACAGTGCCCTTAATATTCCGATTGCCACCCTTAACCCTGGCATATATATAATTTCTATTTCATCTAAAGAACAGAGTTTACAAACCAAGTTTTATAAAAAATAAAAACCCTTCGTAAAAAAACGAAGGGTTTTTAGTATCAGTTGAATTTCTTATTACCTTTTTGTAAAGATCAAAACACCACCATCATTAAAATCAGCAAAATTCAATTCTGTGGCATTTACTCTCATAGTATTTCCTGAAATCTCTACATTCACAGTAGTCTCAACCTGATTCTCATCTATATAGGTCAGTACTCCTCCTTCATACATATAACTATCTACACTAGTGTCTTTCTCCGTTGGACATGGAACATCGAGCCCTGTCCCTCCAGGATTTACGTTTATGTCCAGGTAGTTTCCTGAATTTTCCGTAATTACGCTTAGGTCTGCATTAAAAGTAATTGTCATAAGAGAACAATTTATTTCAGATAAAAAGCTTAAAATATCCTGGGCAAATTTTTCATCATCACTTGCCGTACTGTCATCAATTTCCAATGCGGTAAGTTCCCATGACCCAATAATACCATTTTCCTGATTTAAATCATCTTTGTCTGATGAGCAGGAAAATAAAAGAGTTGTTGCTATAAAAAGTGTTAATAAGTTACGTTTCATTTTTTTTGGTTTATAAATGTTTTATTTGATGAAAAACGTAAAAAAAGGTCCTATAGTATATTTTGATAGTTAGATTAGAGAGCGATTTAAGGTTAGTTTAACCGCCTTTATATGATACTTTGCACATTATTCTCACAATATTGTATAAAATATCACATTTAAACAGACATAATTATTTTCAAAAAATAGAGAAATAACGGTTTGCATTTAAACTTTATAGTTGTACATTTGCAGCCCGTTAAAAGGGATTGAAGTGTTTAATTAATAAAAAAAAAGTAGTGGATACATTGAGCTACAAGACCAAATCTGCTAATAAGAATACTGTTGAAAAACAGTGGTTATTAGTTGATGCTGAGGGCCAAACATTAGGACGTCTTGCTTCTAAAGTGGCGAAAATTTTAAGAGGCAAATACAAACCATATTTTACGCCACACGTTGATTGCGGGGACAATGTTGTTATTGTGAACGCGGAGAAAATTCAACTTAGCGGTAATAAATGGGAAGACAAGACCTACACTAGGTATACGGGATATCCCGGAGGTCAAAGATCAACCACTGCCAGGGAACTCTTAGAGAAAAATCCTGCGAGTATCATTGAAAAAGCAGTAAAAGGTATGCTTCCCAAAAACAAATTGGGGGCTGAAATGTTTAGAAACTTAAGAGTTTATGCTGGAACCGATCATGATCAGGAAGCACAAAAACCAAAGGCAATTAACTTAAATGACCTTAATTAAATGGACATAATTCATAAAATAGGCAGAAGAAAAACGGCTGTTGCACGCGTTTATATGTCAGAAGGAAAAGGCAACATTACTGTTAATAAAAGAACATTAGAAGATTATTTCTCTACAGCTACTTTACAGTATAAAGTAAAACAACCTTTTGCTTTAACCAATACCGTGGACAATTATGACGTGAAAGTTAATGTTTACGGAGGTGGAATTACTGGACAGGCAGAAGCAGTACGCTTAGCTTTGTCAAGGGCTCTGTGTGAGATTGAGGCTGAAAACAGGGTATTTTTAAAACCAGAAGGATTGCTTACAAGAGACCCTAGAATGGTTGAACGTAAAAAGTTTGGTCAGAAAAAAGCAAGAAAGAAATTCCAATTCTCGAAACGATAAATATATATATAGTCCTGGAATGAATTCAGGATTTTTAACCCAAGTTCATTGAAAGTCTCTCGTTAAAGGGACAATTAAAAATCTAAACCTGTTAATTACCTATATTTTATAGGTATCTATAAAAACAGGTAAAGGTTGAATTTAGTTTAGCATCTAAATGTTGGAGGCTTTCCGTTAATAAGGAATACCACTTCAACATTGCTAATTCATAAGAACGTAAACTAAGTATTAAAAATGGCTAAGAAAGCTGAAGTTAAAGAATTATTAGAAGCAGGTGTGCACTTTGGACACCTTACACGAAAATGGAATCCGAATATGGCTCCCTATATCTACATGGAGCGGAATGGAATTCACGTAATCAATTTATACAAAACGGTTGCTAAGTTGGAAGAGGCTAATGAAGCCTTGTCTAAAATTGCGGCCTCTGGCAGGAAGATCTTATTTGTCGCCACTAAGAAGCAGGCAAAAGATATTGTTGCTGAGAAAGTATCCAACGTAAACATGCCATACATCACGGAAAGATGGCCCGGTGGTATGTTGACCAACTTTGTGACTATTAGAAAGGCTGTAAAAAAAATGGCTTCCATTGATAGGATGAAGAAAGACGGAACATTTATGACCCTTTCTAAAAAAGAACGTTTGCAGGTAGATCGTCTTCGTGCTAAATTAGAAAAGAATCTTGGCTCTATATCTGAGATGACACGTTTACCTGGCGCCTTGTTTATTGTAGATACTATGCGTGAGCATATTGCCGTAAAAGAGGCCCAAAAATTGAATATCCCCATATTTGCCATGGTGGATACCAACTCAGATCCAAGACCCATTAATTATGTAATTCCTTCTAATGATGATGCGTCCAAATCTATCGATGTTATATTAACGGAAGTTACAAATGCAATTGCAGCTGGCCTGGAAGAGCGTAAATCCGAAAAACAGTCTGAAAAAGAAGGTGGTACTGAAGAAACTACTGCAAAAGCCGAAACAGCAGTTATAGAAAAAGCAGAGGAAGAAAAAGTGGCAGTTGTTAAAGCTCCTAAAGAAGAAAAAGCTGAAACTGTTGTAGAAAAAGATGCACCTAAGCAAACAAAAGAAGATATTGCGCCGGTAACCGAGAAAAAGGAAAAAGCAGCGGTTAAAAAAACAGCGAAAGTGGACTCTGACAATCTTACAAAGATTGAAGGTATTGGCCCAAAAGCCGCTGAAGCACTTACCAAGGCAGGTATTGATTCATATGCGAAATTAGCGAAAGTAAATGCGGAAAAAATCAAAGAAGTCCTGACTGAAGCGAGTTCTAGAATGGCACATTTAGATCCGGATTCTTGGCCAAAACAAGCAAAAATGGCTGCTGATGGAAACTGGGATGAATTGAAAGATTGGCAGGATAAAGCTAAAGGTGGAGTAGAAAAATTATAGATTAATTAATTGACAACAGAACACTTACACTCGTGTTCTACAAAAATAAAATAAAATGGTAAAAATTACCGCTGCAGAAGTAAACGATTTAAGAAAGACCACAGGTGCAGGAATGATGGACTGCAAAAATGCATTGGTTGAAGCCGAAGGAGATTTTGAGAAAGCTATTGAAATCCTTCGCAAAAAAGGACAGAAAGTGGCTGCTAAGAGAGCAGACAGAGATTCCTCTGAAGGAGCCGCTATAGCTCAGGTTAATTCTGACAAAACTAGTGGAGTTATTATTTCCCTGAATTGTGAAACCGATTTTGTTGCAAAGAATGATAGTTTTGTTGCCCTGGCTAATGAGCTGGCTCAACTTGCGCTTGATTTTAATAGTAAAGATGAATTCCTAAATGCTAATTACAATGGCATATCAGTACAGGAAAAATTAACTGAACAGACTGGTGTAATTGGTGAAAAAATTGAAATTGGTGGCTTTAGAAAACTAAATGCTCCTTTTGTGGGATCATATATTCATGCAGGCAACAAGATTGCAACATTGATTGGACTTTCGGGTGCGGTTGAAGGTGCTGCTGCTGCCGCTAAAGATGTAGCCATGCAGGCTGCCGCAATGAATCCTGTTGCGCTAGATGAATCTGCAGTAGATCAATCCGTTATTGACAAGGAAATAGAAATAGCCAAAGATCAATTACGTCAGGAAGGAAAGCCTGAGGCCATGTTGGATAATATCGCAAAGGGAAAATTAAAACGTTTCTTTAAAGACAATACTCTGGTTAACCAGGATTTTATTAAGGATAATAAACAGAGTGTTTCTCAATACATCAAATCTGTCAATCCTGATTTGGAAATCACAGGTTTTGAAAGGGTATCTTTAGGATAAAACACCCATTTAATGTTTAATAAAAAAACCACTTTTCAAAAAGAAAAGTGGTTTTTTGTTTGATCTATTTTACCCAATCCTGTTCTTCCAGTTCAAAAAGTTCATTTACCGAGATCTTAAATATCACAGAGAGCCTTAAAGAAAGAACAGTAGAAGGCACATATTTACCAAGTTCCATAGCATTGATTGTCTGCCTGCTTACTTTTGCCTTCTCAGCCAGCTGGGCCTGGGTCATATTTTGAATTGCCCTTTGAACTTTAATACTGTTCTTCATAACTCACAGATTTTCTTAATCGCCAAATTTTGATATTAAATCTTATAATAAAGAAAAACAACATCGTATACATGTTGAATACCATAGCCCAATAAAAAGAGAAATCATAAAGTAAGAGGAATGCCAAAAGTAAGATCCCATAATTCAAATACATGGCCCATACCAAAGATTCCAGTCGAATTTTGGCAATTAATTCATCCTCGTCCTTTTCCTTGGAAAATGCCACCATAATGCCTCCTAGGATGACCAAAATACCCAGTATTTCATTTAAGATATTATTTTCGACCATGCCAATAAATCTATTGTTCCCCGAAAGGTCTTCAATAAATATTCCCAATACATTCGCATCAAAAAATGCAGGCTCCCAATCTGTAAAAAGTGTATATAACCCTAAAATCAATGAAGGAATAAGAATTATCCAACCTATCCTCTTAAATTTTGACGAAAGTAAATAATTTGTTTCCATGATTAAATTTTAAATCAAATGTAAAGTATTTTTTACTTTTAGACAAATTATTTTTACTTTTTATGCGCATATAGGATTCGAATAGCCAATTATTCAGGCAAAAAACATTAGCTTATTTATTTTAATCGCTAGCCTTTGAGCCAGGATCTCCTTAGTTTGGATTGAGGAGTGTTTTCCAAATTATCTATGGGTACAATAGTGGTTATTTTTAGCATTGGTGTCCCAACTTTTCCTTGCAGTATTAATTCTTCCTCGCCTCGTTGGACGACCATAGTAATTTCCCTATCGGATGTCCACCCAAAACTTTGTCCAATAATTGGCCTGATGGATTCTAATGAAATAGGCATCCCATCAATACTCTTTATAGTATCACCTCCCTGTGCTCCAAGACCTGTAAAGAAAGTATTTAACTCAATACCGCTTCTAATGATTATCGCATCATTATTATTTTGATCAATATCTATAAATGGTATTTCCCCATTTAAAAAATAACCGCTCCGCTCTTGAATTTCAGCTGTTTTCAGACCCACGGATGCTAGAATCTCGTCATAATTCAATGGCGTATTACCTGCTACATAGGTATCAAAAAATGATTTTATTTCAGGATATGTCAGATCCACAATTTCTCCGATAAGCTCATCGTCTTCAAATGGGGTGTCATTGTCATATTTTTTAGAAAGTTCCTTCATTAACCATAATACTCCTTTTTCTCCATTACTCAAGTCTCTTAGCCTAATATCCAAGCTCATATTTATTAAGGCCCCTTTTTCGTATACATTGGCGTAATTTGCTTTGTAAGGGTCTTCCAAAATATTTCTGCTCATAGTGGTAAAGGACATTTCATCATCATATGAGTTTGCGTTGTTAATTTTATCGACAATTCGTTTGTAAAATTCAGCTTCATCTATCAGACCCTGTTGAATCTGAAAAAGGTTGGCGAAATATTCGGTAGTCCCTTCATACATCCATAGGTGTTCAGACATTTTAGGATCGTTATAATCAAAGTATTGTATTTCTTTTGAATGCACGTTCAAGGGTGTAACAATATGAAAAAATTCATGTGAAACAACATCTATCATTGCTTTTTCCAGAGCTTCTATGGGCATTTGCTCAGGAAGTACGACAAGGGTAGAAGTATGATGTTCCAATGCTCCGAAACCGGAGGCATCTGTTTCATCTAGTGTAGACAGATACAACAAAATATTATATTCCTTAGTCCCGTCAATCTCACCAAGAAACGCCTTTTGAGCCTTCATCATACGTTCCATGCTCTCTTGCAGGTCTGCGCCGGAATATATACTATTAGGAGAATATACGCTCAAATTAACCGTAATATCATTAATGACAAAAGAAGCAGTGTTTGATTTTGAATAAAGAATAGGGTTATCTACTACCTCAAAATATCTGGAAGCAAGATAAGTATCTGTCATACTATTGATTTCATCCTGCTTTTTCATTAATGATGTTGTGGGTACTAAGTCTGATGGAGAAGTAATAACTAATTCATAGGGCACTTCTTTTAATCCGTCAAAATAACCTATAAAACCATGAAGATTCAATACAAAATTTTTGCCCTCTAATATGTTAGTTCCAGCAGGAGAAAATACCTGATCGTTTACTTCGCTTTCAGTATCATAAGTATCTGTTACATAATAAGTGATCTTATCTAATTTTGTTGCATCGGAGATATTCCATTCATTGGTTCCGACTGCAGTAACCAAAAGCTCATTGCCTTGATAATCAATAGCCTTAAGGTCCTGTATATACTTGCCATAGTCATCCTCTCTATAAGTCCCAGGAACCATTTTTGGAATAAAAAAGGAAATTTTTTGATTACTAAATGATCCTGGGTTGATAGTTACACTTACTCTGTCATTATTAACGTTCACCAAATCTATTGTTGCTTCAATAACTGCTTTATCTGCTGATAATACAGATTTTGAAGTGCCACAGCCATATAATAATACAAGGAAAACGTATAGGATAATAAATTTCTTCATTTGTTCCAGAGATAGTAAAATTAAAAAACAAGAATATTAAAATTAATCTAGATTATAATGGTTATTAGGAAATAATTAAGATGAACATTAAACCTATGAACGAAGAGTTCTCATAAATATTTTTGACTATTTTTGTTTGCAAATCAGCTTAAGACAATATGTTATACAAACGAATACTTCTAAAACTCAGTGGTGAAGCACTAATGGGCAATAAGCAATACGGTATAGATGCGATGAGACTGGCTGCCTATGCAGAAGAGATTAAGGAAGTAGTAGAACTGGGCGTTGAAGTAGCAATTGTTATTGGAGGAGGAAATATCTTTAGAGGTCTGGCCGGGGCAAGTAACGGCATGGACAGGGTACAAGCGGATCATATGGGGATGCTGGCTACAGTCATCAACGGTCTGGCTTTACAGAGTGCTTTAGAACTCAATGGTGTACAAACAAGATTACAGTCTGCTATAAAAATCAACGAAGTTGCGGAACCTTTTATCAGAAGAAGGGCAATGCGACATCTGGAAAAAGGACGGGTAGTTATTTTTGGAGGTGGCACCGGAAACCCATATTTCACTACGGATTCTGCTGCAGTTTTAAGAGCGATTGAAGTTGAAGCCGACGTTATTTTAAAAGGAACCAGAGTTGATGGTATTTATACCAGTGATCCTGAAAAAGATAAAACTGCTACCAAATTTGATACTATTAGCTTTAATGATGTTCTTACCAAAGGTTTAAAAGTAATGGACACCACTGCTTTTACACTTAGTCAGGAAAACAATCTTCCAATTGTCGTTTTTGATATGAATAAAAAAGGGAATCTCATGAAAATAGTATCAGGTGAAAATATTGGAACGGTAGTAGATCTTTAGTATGGTATAGTTTGTGTAAATAAGTTATAAGAATTTATTATGGACGAAGATGTTAAATTTATTTTAGAGGCCACCAAAGAAAGTATGGACGGAGCCATATTACATTTGGAAAAGGCATTAGTTAAAATTAGAGCAGGGAGAGCTAACCCCTCGATGTTATCGACGATAATGGTGGAGTATTATGGCTCACAGACTCCCTTGTCACAGGTGTCAAATGTAAATACCCCTGATGCCCGAACACTATCTGTTCAACCGTGGGAGAAAAGTATGCTTTCCGAAATAGAAACGGCCATTACGAATGCCAACCTGGGTTTTAATCCCATGAATAATGGTGAGATGGTAATTATTAATGTTCCTCCCCTAACCGAGGAAAGGAGAATACAATTAGTAAAACAGGCGAAATCGGAAGCAGAAGATGCTAAAATAAGTGTTCGTAGCGCAAGACAAGAGGCTAATAAAGAAATAAAAGACCTGGGGATATCTGAAGATTTTGAAAAAAACGCGGAAATTGATATACAGGAAATGACCAACACTTACACAGAAAAAATAGACAGCATACTTCATGTAAAGGAAGCAGAGATTATGAAAGTCTAATTCTTGATTTTACCAAATGCATATCACACCATAACCGGTCATTGACCTTACGTTATTACCTAAGCTTTTAAGGAGGTTTAATTTATCCTCCAAAATAAATTGCAATAACTGCTGCAATAACGATAATTGCACAAATGACTATTAATACCCGGTATAGTATAATGGCAATTCTACTATAATTTTTCTCATCCGGCATAACATCATTCCTTTTAACCAATTTTACTTAATTGGAGTTTCGTTATTGGCTTTTTTACTTCTCCCTAATTTACATAAATTCTTAAGCAAATGGTACTTTGAGTTACATATGATTGTAATCGCTATTTTATAAAGCGTTTCTAGGTACAGTCCTCCTTGTTTTCTACCTTTGCCGCGATTAAAATACAATAGTAAATAAAGATTGTCCAAATTCATAATTCAATTGGGCATAAGTACCAGGCTTTCAAATGAAGCACATATAATTTAATTTATAGCTGTATTTAAAATCTGGATTCATAAATAACAGTATGGTTAGTAAGATTACAAGTGGATTTTGGTCAAAGGTTGGAAGAATTATTCTTAGAAATAGAATTCTTATCCTCTTTCTAATTGTTGCAGCTACTGTTCTCTTGGCGCTTCAATGGAAGAATATGAAATTTTCGACTTCTGAGGCTAATCTACTCCCTGATGATCACCCGCTGAATATTGCTTATGAAGATTTTCTTGATAAATTTGGTGAAGAGGGAAATACTATTGCCTTTGCTATTAAAGACAGTTTACTTTACGAAGTTGAAAATTTTAACAGATGGAACAGATTAAGTAAACAATTGGCTGCTTTTCCCGAGGTGGACTATGTTGTATCTGTAGATAATCTTAAGGAACTTATAAGGGACAAGGAAGAACAACAATTTATTCTACGCCCGTTAATTGAGCAGACTCCGCGCAATAATATTGAGGTGGACAGTCTAACTCAATTTATGTTCAATAATTTACCTTTTTATGATAACCTGTTATATAATAAAGAAACGGGAACGATAAGAACACTTGTCTATATGGACAAGGATATTGTAAACACTTCCGTTCGGAAAGATTTTATTCTAAAGGACCTTCATACACTCATTACCGATTTTGAAAAGGAAACCAAAATGGATGTTAGGGTATCCGGAATGCCCTATATACGAACAATGAACACTCAACATATCGTTGACGAAATAGGAATTTTCATTGCAGCGGCACTTCTTGTTACTTCCCTAATTTTCTTTTTCTTTTTCCGCAGTATACGTGCAACGTTAATTTCAATGTGTGTAGTACTAATTGGAGTAATGTGGGCCTTCGGGATCCTGGGATTATTGAAATATGAAATAACAGTTCTAACAGCATTGATTCCACCTCTCATAATAGTAATTGGGATTCCCAATTGTATTTTTCTGATCAATAAATATCAACAGGAAGTAAAAAAACATGGAAATCAGGCTTTATCCTTAAAAAGGGTAATATCAAAAATTGGTAATGCAACACTCATGACCAACGTTACAACCGCATGCGGTTTTGCAACTTTTATTATAACAGACAGTAAACTTTTGACCGAATTTGGTATAGTGGCTTCCATAAATATACTATGCATCTTTATGCTTTCCATACTTATTATACCAATCGTGTATAGTTTTATGTACCCTCCAAAAACAAAACATCTGAGACACCTCAATAAAAAATGGATAGATGCTTTTGTAAACTGGATGGTGTATATAGTTCGGGAAAAAAGGATAACTATTTATTCAATCTCTTTACTAGCATTAATAATTAGTATTATTGGGATTTATAAAATTAAAATTTCCGGGAATCTTGTTGAAGATATGCCTAAAAATATGGGGTTTTATAAAGACATTCAATTTTTTGATGCAGAGTTCAACGGAATCATGCCTATTGAAATTGTTATAGATACCAAAAGGAAAAAAGGAGTTCTAAAACCCGTGACTCTGAAAAAAATGAATGAGTTGGGGGAAATGATTGAAGAGACCCCTGAATTATCGAAACCCATATCCGTGGTTAATTTGGTAAAGTATTCCAAACAGGCTTTTTATAGCGGAATTCCTAAATATTATCAATTACCCACATCGCAGGAATACAATTTTATTATGGATGTGGCCCGAAAATCCCAGGGAAATGAGGGCTTAATTGAGAATTTTGTTGACAGTACTGGACAGGTTGCCAGGATGACCACTTTCATTAAAGACGTACCCACGGAAAGAATGGAGGAAATTGAAAAATCCATGCTAGATAAAATCAAGAAGATTTTTCCGGAAGATCGTTTTAATGTATATGTGACCGGTAAGGCATTGCTTTTTTTAAAAGGCACAAAATATCTGGTGAAGAATTTAGTGCTTTCTTTATCCCTTGCCATTCTTTTAATTGCTCTATTTATGGCCTATTTATTCCGTTCATTCAGAATGATTGTCATTTCTTTAATCCCAAATCTTTTACCCTTGGCAATAACCGCCGGGGTTATGGGCTTTGTAGGCGTTCCTATTAAACCTTCCACGATATTAGTTTTTAGTATTGCCTTCGGGATTTCAGTTGATGACACCATTCACTTTCTGGCGAAATACCGGCAAGAACTGTCTGCTAACAATTGGCGAATTCAAAAATCTGTTTATGCCGCCTTACGTGAGACAGGTGTTAGTATGTTCTATACTTCTATCGTTCTTTTCTTTGGCTTTTCGGTATTTACAATTTCAAGTTTTGGGGGAACTGTTGCTCTGGGTGCATTAGTATCCGCTACATTGCTCTTTGCTATGTTAGCCAATTTAATTTTGCTCCCTTCACTTCTTCTTTCATTAGAACGGAGTATCGCAAACAAAGAAGTCCTCAAAAAACCTATAATAGATATTCTTCCTAAAGAGGAGTTACCCGGAAGTAGATCGGAAGATTGAGTCGTTGATTTGCGACATGTATTTTATAAGCGCTTTAGAACCAAATGTTTTTACCAAAAAGTTATCTTTGCCATTCAAATTTAGAATTGATCTCGTATGAAATCATACAGTATAAATGAGCTAATTCAGTCTCCACCTTTAAAACAGGAGGTAGAAGTAAATGGATGGGTCAAAACATTTAGAAGCAATCGATTTATCGCTTTAAATGATGGCTCCACTATTAAAAATATCCAATGTGTTGTTGATTTTGAACAATTCAATGAAAACCTGCTAAAGAAAATTGCAACAGGTGCTGCTTTAAAAATAAAGGGTGTCTTAGTAGAAAGTCTGGGAAAAGGCCAAAACGTTGAGATACAAGCACAGGAAATCTTTGTTCATGGGGAGGCTGATCCGGATAGCTATCCTATTCAACCCAAAAGGCATTCAATGGAGTTTTTAAGGGAACAGGCCCATTTAAGGATACGCACAAATACATTTGCAGCCGTCATGCGTGTCAGATCTGCCCTCTCATTTGCAATCCATGCATATTTTCAAAAAAATGGATTTTATTATTTTCACGCCCCGATAATTACAGGTTCAGATGCAGAAGGGGCAGGTGAAATGTTCAGAGTTAGTACATTAGATCCTAAAACCCCGCCATTGACTGAAAATGGTGACGTAAATTATAAAGAAGATTTTTTTGGCAAGGAAACCAATCTAACGGTCTCAGGGCAGCTTGAAGCCGAAGCCTATGCCATGGGATTGGGTAAAGTATATACTTTTGGCCCTACTTTTCGGGCAGAAAATTCAAATACATCAAGACACCTTGCCGAATTTTGGATGATTGAACCTGAAATGGCATTTTATGATCTTAAGGATAATATGGATCTGGCAGAAGAATTTATTAAAAATATCATTTCTTATGTGTTAGAAAATTGTGAAGAGGATTTGGAATTCCTCGAAAAACGTCTTCTCGATGAAGAGAAAACAAAGCCTATGGCGGAACGTGGTGAAATGGCGCTAATAGATAGGCTGAAATTTGTAGTGGATAATGATTTTATAAGAATTACATATACTGAAGCAATTGAAATTTTAAGGAATAGCAAGCCAAACAAAAAGAAAAAATTTAAATATCAAATTGACGAATGGGGTGCAGATTTGCAAAGTGAACACGAGCGCTATTTAGTAGAAAAACACTTTAAATGCCCGGTTATTTTATTTGATTATCCTGCCAAAATAAAGGCGTTTTATATGCGTTTGAATGAAGACGGGAAAACAGTAAGAGCCATGGATATTCTATTCCCAGGAATAGGTGAGATTGCAGGAGGGTCTCAGCGTGAAGAACGACTTGACGTTTTAAAAGAAAAAATAGCCGCTCTAGGGATCGATGAAAAAGAACTTTGGTGGTATCTTGATCTAAGGAAATTTGGAACTGCCATTCACAGCGGATTTGGACTTGGCTTTGAGCGAATGGTACAATTCGCTACAGGAATGGGTAATATAAGAGATGTGATTCCTTTTCCAAGAACACCACAAAATGCGGAGTTTTAAGGCCTAAGTCTTTACATAATATTAATTCTTTAACTTTATAGATAGGAAAAGAATACAAGCTTATGCTAAAACAACACTTACAGTTTAAATTATCGCAAAAGCTATCTCCTCAACAAATTCAGTTGATGAAGCTAATTCAGCTTCCCACACAGGCATTTGAACAGCGTCTAAATCAGGAACTTGAGGAAAACCCGGCTTTAGAAAGTGGCAAGGAAGAAAAAAGTTCATTGGACGATGATTTTAGTGAAGACTATGAAGTGGAATCAGATAGTGAAAGCATAACAGCAGAAGATATTAATATTGATGACTATTTAAGCGACGATGAAGTGCCTGATTATCGAACGAGGGCTAATAATTATAGCCCGGATGATGATGAAAAGAGCATTCCTTATGCGGCCGGTATCTCTTTCAATCAATACCTAATTAATCAATTAAATACGGTATATCTTAATGACCTGGAATGGGCTATTGCCGAATTTTTAGTTGGCAGTGTTGATGAGAGTGGTTATATACGAAGACCTATAGCTGATATTGCAGACGATTTAGCATTTACCCAAAACATCTATTGCGAAGTAGAGGATATTGAAAGAGTATTAAAAATTGTCCAGGAATTGGATCCTCCTGGTGTTGCTGCAAGAACATTGGATGAGTGTCTCATTCTTCAGCTTAAACGTAAAGAGAGAACATCAAATATTGAATTAGCTATTAACATTCTGGATAAGTCCTTTGAGCAATTTACCAAAAAGCACTACAACAAATTGCTTCAGAAATATGATATAAATGAATCTGAGCTTAAAGAAGCTATATTAGAAATTGAAAAATTAAATCCTAAACCAGGTGGATCTTACGCCGGCAGTAATAAGGTTATTGAACATATTGTTCCCGATTTTTCTATTAAGATAATGGATGGAGAACTGGAATTGACCTTAAATGGAAGAAATGCTCCAGAACTTCATATTTCGAATGAGTATAGTAATATGTTAGCTGGTTATAAAAGTGCAAAGGATAAGTCCAAGTCACAAAAAGATGCTGTTATGTTCATAAAACAGAAGTTGGATTCTGCAAAGTGGTTTATCGATGCCATAAAGCAAAGGCAACAAACTCTCTATATCACTATGAATGCAATAATGCAATATCAAAAAGAGTTCTTTCTTAGCGGTGATGAACGCAAATTGCGACCAATGATCTTAAAAGATATTGCAGATACTATTCATATGGATGTATCTACAGTATCACGAGTTGCTAACAGCAAATATGTTGACACTCCCTATGGCACCAAATTAATTAAGGAATATTTCTCCGAATCAATGAAGAATGAAGAAGGGGAAGATGTCTCTACCAGGGAAATCAAGAGTATATTGGAAACTGTAATAAACGATGAAGAAAAGAAGAAACCACTCACAGATGATAAATTAGCTGCTTTGCTAAAAGATAAGGGATATCCCATTGCAAGGCGAACGGTAGCCAAGTATAGAGAACAATTAGGCATACCGGTTGCACGTCTTAGAAAACAGATTTAATGAGACTGTTTTTCAAGATAATTTCTCATTTATTCCATCCTATTTTTGTGCCTATTGCCGGCACCATTACTTATTTTGTTATAACCCCGAAATACAGCCCACTTGAACTTCAAAGTGGCAATGTATTGCCTATTTTCATACTTACTGTCATCATTCCCATTATTAGCTTTCTTATATTGAAAAACCTGGGAGTTGTAAGTTCAATTTTTTTACCGGGCATAAATGAACGTAAATATCCATTGATTATCGAAATTGCCTTATTACTAATGATAATAATAAAGGTAATTCCCAATAATTATATTCTTGAAGTGAATTTTTTCTTTGTTGGATTACTAAGCGCTACTATGGCGTGTCTTTTATTGATTTTTTTTAAATTTAAAACCAGTCTGCATATGGTGGGAATAGGTAGCTATCTCATGTTTTTAATAGCCCTGAGTATTCATTTTGAAATTAATATAATTATTGCCATAAGTCTTTTTACCTTGTTAACGGGAATCCTGGCTACGGCCAGGCTCTATCTAAACAGGCATAGCAGAGCTGAAGTTTTTATAGGTTTTCTAATTGGATTTGGGTCCCAATTATTAACTATCAAATTCTGGTTATAGCTTTATAAAATATAAAAGATAATTCCAATTCTTAAAGGTCGGAATTCAATTGAATCTCCCTCAATAGTAGTTACACCATCGTTAAACAAATTACTTAATGCATAATAAGCATGCACATTAAAGGTGCTATAGCCAAAGTTTAGCATAACACCATATCTGAAATTACGAATATCGGAGTTATTAAAAGAAATCTTTGTCTCATTGGAGACAAACTTGGATCTACTACCTACAACATAGCCCAATTTCATTCCGGCGTAAACTCTCCAAAATTTATAATCACTAGGTGTGGATGTGCGCCATCTGAATTCTATGGGCATTTCTATAACATGAGTATCTAATTTATTGCGCTTATAAGATACATCGGAATCAAGAACAGTATATTCGAGACCACTCTCGGTTTCATTAACAAACAAGTTCGTGTAATAGTTATTATATGCATAACCTAAACCTATACCTATTCCAAAATTCCTGCGGCTGTTTAAAGGAATATCCTTTATAAATCCGCCTTGTAATCCATAAGAAAAATTACCCTGAGTGACTCCATTAGGTTTATTCAGTATAAAGTTATACGTTATACCAAGATAAAATTGATCTTCCAGGTATTTAAGATCTTCGACTTCAGCATTCTCCTGCGCGCAAAGATTTATAGTGAAACCCAAAATTAAAAATAGTGTAAAGCGTTTCATAGGACTTTAAAGGTAAATAATAAACGAAACTAAGAGTATAAAAAAAGCGCTTCAAAATATATTTTGAAGCGCTTTTTACTATTATTTAAATATGAAAGTTAATTCTTTACTCCAAATTTCTAAAAGCATCACCCTCATAGGTAGTATAATTAACCTTTAGAGCGTTAACTTTTCTTAACTCCTGTTTAATATCTGCTATAAGACCCATGTTGGCACCTTTATCCACTTTAAGGGCAGTAGTTAGAACATTCTGTAATTCCTGCGATTTTTTAGCTCTTTCCTGCAAAATAAAATCTCCAACTTCTGAAACGTTTGCAAATTTATCGTTCAGTTGTATTTTTGGTTCAGTACCAAAAACCTTCTGATATTCCCGAGTGGGTTTACCCACATAGATGTACAATACTCTATCCTTTTTTTCCAACTTCTTCACCTCACTAGCATTTGGTAAGGTATTCATAACCATTAACGAGCTATCTTTCATTACGGTTACAGTCATAAAAAAGAACAATAGCATAAAAACAATATCAGGCAAGGAAGCCGTTGATACCGCGGGTAGATCCCCATCTTTTTTCTTATTAAATTTTGCCATAATTATAACTTAACTCAAGGTTAATTACTAGTTGATGTTTCTGCCTCGGATAATTTTTGAGGAAAGATTCCCTGTACTTTCTGAACCTTTTCTTTTAATTCATCCCTAATTCTCGCTGGTGTTTCAGGATTAAGAAATTCTGATTCCATTTCCGTAAAGTTTCTTCCGTAAAGACGTTGTGCTTCTCTATTTCGAAGGTCATTATAAGCACCTACCAACTCATTTTGTACTGTTATATAGGTGCCATACTTGGTTTCACGATCATTTTTTAGAGATATAATTGCTTTTAACGGGTTATCTGAAGAACTGGCATCTTTTTTACCCCTACAATAACTACAGCTACCATCACCTCCATTATCGAGAAATGCGATAGCTTTCGCTCTTAGATTTTTAAGTTCAAGCAACTCTTCTTCAACCAGCAACTGACCATTTTTATTGATATTAACCGTAAAAATATTCTTTTGCTTAATAACAACGTCTGTGTCTGGCGGCTCCATTGGCGGAAGCATCCTGTCTAATCCCGCATCTGTTTCAATAGTAGTAGTAACTAAGAAAAAGATAAGCAATAAGAAAGCAATATCTGCCATAGATCCTGCATTAACTTCTGGTGGTCCTCCTCTTCTGGGCATAGTTTAAATGTTTTATTTGTTAGTCATATTCTTAAATGCACCCATTACCATAGCTGCAATTGCTATTAGCACAAGTAGAAAAAACATATTGAGACCAGTCCCAATTCTTCTTATCGTAGATTCTGAAGTTTCAATACCCCTGCCGGCCATTTCTTCAATACTTACATCCGTACCACTAGCAAGAACATAAGAAATGAGAACAACCACTACAAACCCACCAATTACCATTAGGGTCTTTTTCAGGCTTTTCGGATTTGCAAATAAATTCTTAAGTGTGAAAACAAGACTTACGACTACTGCAAAACCCAATAGAAGGTAGGTGATAATGAACATAAAGTTCATCGCACCACTTCCTACCGCTTCTGAAGCCGGAACATCTCTTCCTGGCAGTTGATACCAAAGTATCGCAGATAACGCTCCTAAAACAACCAATACTATTTTAATAATTTTATTCATAATATTTATTATTTAGTGTGCGATTTATTTTTTGTTGTCTACCAACATATCGATCAAACTGATCGACGAATCTTCCATATCATTTACTATACTATCTATTTTAGCAATAATATAATTATAGAAAATCTGAAGAATAATAGCAGTTATAAGACCAAAAACCGTAGTTAATAAAGCTACCTGAATATCCCCTGCAATTAATGATGCACTAAGGTTACCAACAGCACTAATCTTTTGGAAGGCCTGGATCATACCAATAACCGTTCCCATGAATCCTAACATAGGTGCAATAGCTATAAATAAAGATAACCAGGAAACATTTTTCTCTAATTGTCCCATCTGAACACCACCATAGGCAACAACTGCTTTTTCAGCTGATTCAATACTCTCGTTTGCTCTGTCCAAGCCCTGGTAATAAATAGAAGCAACCGGTCCTTTTGTATTTCTGCATATCTCTTTTGCAGCTTCGATACCTCCTGATGCCAAAGCATCTTCAACTTGTTGTTTCAATTTTGTAGTATTCGTACTTGCCATATTCAAATAAATGATTCTTTCAATGGCAACAGCCAAACCTAAAATCAAACATAATAAAACAATCCCCATAAAACCAGCTCCACCTTGAATAAACTGCTCTTTTAAAACCTGGGTAAAACCTTTGGCCGATTCTTCTGCTGCTTCATCCTGAAGCATAATTGCAGCCGTGGCTACAGTTGAAGATAAATTAGAAACTATTGCGTTCGCTTTCGCGCTTACTGTATTTGTGCTTAGAACAAATAACCCGGCTATGGCCAGGATCGAGAATAATCTTTTCATTTCTTTCAAACTTAAATTTAGTTAGTTAATAGGGTTAAAGATAAAAAAAAAATACAATTAAAAAATTAAAAAAAAAAATACAATTAAAAAATTAAAACTTCATACTATTAAAAGGCTGATGCAATTGAATTTGTCAAATCCTTCATGTTAGGAACAAAAAAGCTGAATTTAACTTCTTTAAAATCCCGAAGTAAAATACTAATTTCTAGTTTATTGCAGAGAGGAAGGGATTCGAACCCTCGATACACTTTTGATGTATACACACTTTCCAGGCGTGCGCCTTCGACCACTCGGCCACCTCTCTATTCTGTAAATAACAGGGCGAGCAATTAACAAAAAAAAAATTGGTTTAAGAAACTTTACCCATTTAATTTTAAGTCAATTCTCCGCGTAATGACGTTTCAAAAATTGTTCTAAATGATTTATGCGAAACACCACTACCTAATAGATACATAAGTTTGGTAATTGCCGATTCGGTGGTGATATCACCTCCATCAATAAGTTGTAATTTCTTAAGCTCTTCACTCGTACTATATCTGCCCATAATTACTGAACCCCCTGAACACTGTGTTACATTGACAATATGCAGTCCATTATTTATAGCACCCTTTAAATCTGACAACAACCAATCATCGGTAGGCGCATTGCCTGCACCATAGGTCTCAAAAACCAACCCTTTTAAGTTAGGTATGTTCAATATTCCCTGTAGCAATTCCCGACTAAAACCTGGAAAAAGTTTAAAAATTGCAACATTGCTATCCATTATTTTATGGACTCTAAACTTTTTGTTTTTTTGATTTTTTAAAAGATAATTTTGATTGATCTTTAAATGAACACCTGATTCTGCCAGAGCAGGGAAGTTTAATGATGTGAATGCCTCAAAGTGCTCCGCATTAATTTTAGTAGTTCTGTTAGCACGGTATAATTTATATTCAAAATACAGACAAACCTCCTGTATTACCGCTTGGTTATTTTCTTGCAAGGCAGCTATTTGAATAGAAGTGATTAGATTTTCCTTTGCATCTGTACGAAGATCCCCAATTGGCAATTGTGAACCGGTAAAAATTACAGGTTTAGAAAGGTTTTCAAGCATATAACTCAAAGCAGATGAAGAATAACTCATGGTATCACTGCCCTGAAGTACAACAAAGCCATCATATCTGTCGTAATGCTTCTCAATTATAGTAGCTATAGAAACCCAATGTGAAGGGTTCATATTGGAAGAGTCTAATGGTTTTTTAAATGAAATACTCTCAATTTTACACTCTAACTGACTTAATTCAGGGATATTACTGACCAACTTATTAAAATCGAAAGCCCTTAAAGTTCCCGAAGGGTAGTCTTTAACCATTCCTATTGTGCCTCCGGTATAGATAAGTAAAATGCTAACTTTTTTGCTCATTTAGCAAAGTGATTTTTTATTTTGTATTATTCTAGAATAAATGCTTTAAAAACTAAAAAATGCACTATACCCCAAACACCTCTTTTGAA
This sequence comes from uncultured Eudoraea sp., assembly GCF_947260015.1. GTDB lineage: Bacteria > Bacteroidota > Bacteroidia > Flavobacteriales > Flavobacteriaceae > Eudoraea. The sequence continues at coordinate 122,667 of NZ_CAMYOM010000003.1, forward strand.
TTCTGCGTCGTGATATTTGCAATCACCTTTTCATCCAAATCATAGATCAGTGAGAGTTTTTTTAATACCTGAAGTAAATATACACTTTCATTGCGTTTACCTCTATAGGGTACAGGGGCTAAATAAGGGCTGTCTGTTTCCAATACAATATGATTCAAGTCAATCTTGTTTAAAAACGTATCGATTTTTCCATTTTTAAAGGTAACTACCCCTCCTATTCCCAGCTTCATATTATAACTTAAAGCCCTTTTGGCTTGTTCTTCTGTACCAGTAAAACAATGAAATATTCCAAAAAGATCTTCTGCTTTTTCCTCCTCGAGCACCTCAAAAATTTCGTCAAAAGAATCTCTGCAATGAATTACTATAGGTAAGCCATACTTTTTAGCCAGGTGTATTTGGAATTTAAATGCCTCCTGCTGTTCATTTAAATAAGTCTTATCCCAATAGAGATCTATTCCTATCTCGCCTATAGCATAGAAATGCCTTTTTGATAACATAAGTTCAACATGTAAGAGCTCTTCTTTATAATTCTCCTTTACATGAGTTGGGTGTAATCCCATCATCAGAAATATGTTTTTGGGGTATTGCATTTCAAGATCCAACATTGATTTGGTATAGGAAGCATCAATAGACGGAATGAAAAAGCGTTCAATTCCGTGTTCAATGGCATTTCGTATAACCTTATCCCTATCCTCATCAAAGGCTTCACTATATAAATGGGTGTGTGTGTCTGTAATGATCATAGAGCAAAAATAGAATTATCTTTGTCAAAAAAAATATTAGATGCTCAATCTGAAAAAAGTTTTAAAGAATAAAGGATATTCTAAAATTCCCCTGATAATAAGCGGCACTAATCATTTAGAGATTAATGCCAGTATTAATGGTATTACCGGACGTTTTATTTTAGACACGGGAGCATCGAATACATGTGTGGGGGTTGATAAAGCCAGTTATTTTAAACTTGTTTCAAAAGACTCTAAAATCAAAGCAGCGGGGGCTGGTGCTACCGATATGGAAACCCTTGTTTCAACAAAAAATAAAATTGAAATTGGCAGTTGGAAAAAGCAAAAGCAAAAGATAGTTGTTTTTGACCTGGTTCATGTAAATGAAGCCCTCAAAGCACATAAGTGTCTTCCCGTTGACGGGATTATAGGGGCAGATATTCTAATAAAATGTAAGGCTGTGATTGATTATGCTTCCGGGAATTTATTTTTGAAAAATAAAAAATAACCTTTGCGACATTCTACTCGAAAAGCATCTACAACTCAAGCGCTTTTTCGGGAGATCCTTCCATCAATAATTCCACTGGGTTTTCCAAAGCCTCTTTTAAGGCAACCAGAAATCCAACAGATTCTTTACCATCAATAATTCGATGATCATAGGATAGTGCAACGTACATCATTGGCGCGATAACTATTGCTCCTTCCTTAACCACAGGTCGTTCTAGTATATTATGCATTCCGAGAATTCCGCTTTGCGGCGGATTTATTATTGGCGTTGATAACATTGAACCAAAAACCCCGCCATTAGAAATGGTAAAAGTACCTCCTGTCATTTCGTCAACAGTAATCTGTCCATCACGGGCTCTCAATGCAAGGCGTTTCACTTCTGCTTCTATACCTCTAAAAGTAAGGTTTTCGGCATTTCTTATAACAGGTACCATTAGACCTTTAGGCCCGGAAACGGCAATGCTTATATCGCAAAAATCAAAAGAGAGCATCTCTTTACCATCAATCATCGAATTTACAGAAGGGTACATCTCCAAAGCCCTTATCACTGCCTTGGTAAAAAACGACATAAATCCAAGACTTACATCATATTTATCTTTAAAAATTTCTTTGTATTGTTTTCTCAAAGCAAAAACTGCCGACATGTCTACTTCATTAAAAGTAGTAAGCATGGCTGTTTCGTTTTTAGCAGCTACCAGGCGTTCCGCCACTTTACGTCTTAGCATGGAAAGTTTAGTCCTGTGCTCACCACGACTTCCACCTGTAGGGCTACCCATTGAAGGCACAGATTTCACTGCATCTTCTTTGGTAATTCTACCTTCTTTGCCGGTTCCGTTCAAACTTGCAGGATCTATACCTTTCTCGTCAAGTATTTTCCTGGCAGCAGGTGAAGGTACTCCCTTAGCATAGGATTCTTTCTCAATTTCTTTCCTGGCAGGTTCTTTATGTTCAACTGTAACTTTAGTTTTATCAACCTTTTGTTCTTCGGTTTTTACAGCTCCATCTTTTGGCTTTTTAGCACTTGTATCTATAAGACAGACAACTGCTCCAACAGCTACAGCGTCACCTTCTTCTGCTTTCAAGGTAATTATACCGCTTTCTTCAGCCGGTAATTCCAGGGTCGCTTTGTCTGAATCTACCTCAGCAATTGCCTGGTCCTTCTCCACATAATCTCCATCACTAACCAGCCATTCTGCTATTTCAACTTCAGTAATGGATTCACCCGGAGATGGAACTTTCATTTCTAAAATCATGCCTTACACTTTTATAATGGTTTCTTTAATTACTATTACTAATAAAATCTTCTTTAACCGGAAGATAATCCAATCTAATCTCTCCATTGACCTTTATGCGGTCAAAATATAATTTGGCCCCTATTGAATCTTCCATATCTGCAGCATTTTGCAAGTTTAAATGTAAGTGAGCTTCCATTGAATTTCCGGAGTTACCACATTTCGCAAGGATTTCTCCTTGCCTTATGTCCTGCCCTTCCTCAACAAAAATAGAACCTTTCATTAAATGGGCCAGAAGTATGAACTCATCCTTATTAGTCTGCAAAACTATCGTATTTCCTGTAAGTTGCTGCAGATTCGTTTCTCCCGGAATATTATCAGGGACCCCATCAATAACTGTAACCACCCTGGCATCACATGGAGCAATGATATCTTCTCCGAAAGCAAAATAGTTTTCGTTAAGCAAAGGATCTCCATCGTGAGAGGAACCATCTATTACCTTCATGATGTCATAGGCATATTGCTGTGTCACCTCTTTCACATGATCATTCTGCGCTTCCGTAACACCTCCCCAATATACAAACCATTCCCCATTAAATGGTAAACTCATGAATGTTGTATTCCTATTCAATATCGGGATCCCCAGCTGCTTTGGTGTGGAGATTAACAAACCGTTTATCTTACTCTGAGGCGATAGTGTAACTGTCAAATCTGCTACCGATTTGTCAAAAACCACTCTGTAAACATGAGCACCTTCCCGTAGCGTATAAAACTGCATGGATTTAATATCACCCGTCAACCGGTTTATATTATTTTCAAAGAAATTTCTGGTTTCGATATTTGTATATGTATTTTTCATCCCCGCATCGTACAAATCGTAAATGCCATCGTAATCCCCACTGTTAAACCGTTCGGTAAATACTGAAACAAACCTTTCATAATTAGGTTGCTCATCCTGAGAGAATAGTTTAAGTGTAAAGAATATCAATAAGATTAGTACTGGTCTCATCATTTCTTATAATCACTTTTAACAACCCTCCTGGTCATATTGTCTTTGGTTTTATCAAAGACATAATCTATGATTTGCTGCTGTCTTATTTTAGAACGAACAGCACTGCCTGCTGCAGGCGATGCATAAAAACGTCTAGATGCTACACGAAACTTTTGTGTTTCACCAAAATGAGTAAACATATGGCTCCATGCTCCCATATTCCTGGGCTCTTCTTGCGCCCAAACCCAATCATCTGCCTTTTTATATTTATTAATAATAGCGGTCATTTTTTGCTCAGGAACAGGAAATAATTGCTCAACTCGCACCAAAGCAACATCATCACGTTTGTTTTCATCTTTAAATGCCAGCAAGTCATAATAGAATTTTCCTGTACAAAAAACCAGGCTTCTAACCTTATTAATTTCAGCACCGGCGTCATCTATTACTTCCTGAAAACCGCCGCTCGAAAATTCTTCAACACTAGAAACTGCTTTTGGGTGACGCAACAAACTTTTAGGTGTAAATACAATCAAAGGTTTTCTGAAGTTGGCCTTCATCTGCCTCCTTAGTAAATGATAAATGTTGGCAGGAGTAGTACAATCTGCAACATACATATTGTCTCTTGCACATAATTGAAGAAACCTTTCCATTCTTGCCGATGAGTGCTCTGCACCCTGACCCTCATATCCGTGAGGTAAGAGCATTACCAATCCGTTCTGTAATTTCCATTTATCTTCTGCTGCAGATATATACTGATCTATCATAATCTGAGCGCCATTACTAAAATCCCCAAACTGTGCTTCCCAAATAGTTAAAGTATTTGGGCTGGCCATGGCATATCCATAGTCAAAACCTACTACGCCATATTCAGATAAAAGAGAATTATAAATCTGAAACCTTCCCTGATTATCATTCAGATTATTTAATAACATTATCTCTTCTTCACTTTCCTCCACCTTCATCACTGCGTGACGGTGTGAAAAAGTTCCTCTTTCAACATCCTGCCCGGACATACGAACATCAAAACCCTCATCCAATAGGGTTCCATAAGCGAGTAATTCTCCCATTGCCCAATCCAGTTTATCCGTTTCGAAAAACATTTTTTTACGATCCCCCACGAGTTTTTCAACCTTACGTAAAAACTTCTTATCCTTGGGTAGCTGGGTAATAGTCTTTGCTATTTCAGTTAATTTTGCCTTATCAAAAGAAGTGTCCACAGCGTCCAACATTTCCCATTCACGGACATTTTGAAAACCACTCCACTCATCCGCCATAAAAGGAGTAATAATGGTTTTATCCTCTTTTCTTGAATCTTCTAATTCTTCTTCTAAACTTGCTTTATACTCCTGTTCTAACTCTTTAACAAAATCTTTATTAATAATACCTTGGTCAATTAATTTTTCGGAATATATCTCTCTCGGATTCTTATGTTTGGCAATAGCCTTATACAATTTAGGTTGTGTAAAACGTGGCTCATCCCCTTCATTATGTCCATACTTTCTGTATCCTAATAAGTCAAGAAAAACATCGCTTTTAAAACGCATTCTGTACTCCAAAGCAAATAGGGACGCGTGGACTACTGCCTCTACATCATCCGCATTTACATGTAATACAGGGCTCAATGTAACTTTACCAACATCCGTACAATATGTGGAAGATCTCCCATCTAGATAATTAGTTGTAAAACCAATTTGGTTGTTTACAACAATGTGAATGGTCCCATTGGTTTTATAACCGTCTAATTGTGCCATCTGCACTACTTCATAGACTATTCCCTGTCCGGCAATTGCGGCATCGCCGTGAACCACAATAGGTAAAACCTTAGAAAAGTTCTCCGGATAATGTGTGTCTTGTTTTGCCCGGCTAATACCTTCCACCACCGCACCTACAGTTTCCAGATGTGAAGGGTTAGGTGCAATGTTCATATTAATTTTGTTGCCATTATCAGCCTTACGTTCAGAGGTCCATCCTAAATGATATTTTACATCCCCGTCAAAAATTTCCTCTTCATAATCCTTGCCATCAAACTCACTAAAAATATCTTTGGCAGATTTTCCGAAAATATTAGTCAATACGTTAAGTCTTCCTCTATGGGCCATGCCCATTACAAATTGCTTTACACCCATTTCAGCTGCTCTTTCAACAACAGCATCAATTGCCGGGATAAGCGATTCATTTCCCTCAAGTGAAAATCTTTTTTGACCCACATATTTCGTGTGTAAGAATGCCTCAAAAGATACAGCCTGATTAAGTTTTCGAAGTATTTGTTTCTTTCGGTCTTGGCCGAAATTGGGATGATTGTCATTTACATTCAGCCATTCCTGAATCCATTGAACTCTTTCAGGCTTTCTTATATACATATACTCCACACCTATTGCATCACAATATATGCGCTGTAAATGGCTGAGGATATCACTCAATTTTCTCGGACCTAATCCAATCACTTCACCGGCACTAAATACGGTGTTTAAGTCGCCTTGAGTTAATCCAAAATTTTCTATATCAAGTGTAGGTGTATATTTTCTTCTTTCTCTAACGGGATTGGTCTTGGTGAACAAATGGCCTCTGCTACGGTAAGCATCAATTAATTTTACCACCTGAAATTCTTTGAACAAGTTTTCAGGAATCGCTACTGATTTCCCGTCAACAACCATAGATGGTCCATTATGACTCTCTATGCCCACTTCATCCAGGGCACTTTCCATTCCAAAATCAAAACCCTGGAAAAAAGCACGCCAACTGGGTTCTACACTGTCAGGGTTTGTGAGATACCTGTCATATAATTCTGCAAAGAAAGACGTATGTGCTGTGTTTAAAAAGGAATATCTATCCATGTACGCCAATTCAATTAATTGTAAAAAAGTAGATCAAAAATACAATAATTAATAGTTTATGAGATTATATTAGGAGTGTATTAATTGAAAATCATAGCTTATGGCATTGAAACGTTTATCCCGATATATAACTTTTGCTTTAATAGTAGTATTTTCCTTTATGAGTTTAACTTCTTTTGCGCAGCAATTAAAGCCACAAAATGAGTTTTGGAGAAATGTCCGATATGGAGGAGCATTGGGCTTTGGTTTTGGAAGTGATAGTTTTAGTATTGCTGTTGCTCCAAGTGCTATTTATCAGGTAAGCGAGAAGTTTGCTACCGGATTATCTTTGAATTTTGAATATTCTAAATTTGGAGATTCTGAATTTACGGCATACGGTGGAAGCATATTGAATTTTTTTAATCCAATCCGTGCCATTCAATTATCAGCTGTACTTCAACCGTTAAGGGTTAGCACAAATTATAGTTCGGCTTCCCTGTTATTGGATGAAAATTACTGGACCACAGCACTTTTTTTGGGAGTAGGATACAGTACCAGGAATGTTACTTTTGGTATACAATATGATGTGCTGCATGATGACAGAAGTATTTATGCCGATCCCTGGGTCCCTTTTATAAGAATGTATTTTTAAAATAGCATTCTCTACTTCTTCTATTTGTACTGTTTTCTAAACCACACTTTTTGCCATACCCGCTTTAATATAAGGAAGGTATAGTGATCACTGATATTCTGTTTTTCGGTGTCCAAAATTTGTCTGGCCGTATTTTCGGGTAAATCCACAATATAAAGAAGTGTCAAAAAATCTGAAAACTTTTCCTCTATAAGAAACTGAATATTTTTTTGAAGTAAATATTTTAGTTCATCCGGATTACAATCAGCAGGTAAATCCAAAGTTAAATTAGCGAGGGCAAAATCCTTTTTTAATTGTAAAACAAGATCTAAATACAGATTATTAGAATCAGCATACTTTATTAGTTCTTCACTTTCATTAAACTCAGGTATCATATAGAAACTAGCTCCTTACTCTTGTATACTTACTTTGAATAGATTATCCCATTTTTCATTACAAATACAACATTTTCCAATGTTGTAACATTCTTAACCGGATTTTCTTCTACAGCTATGATATCTGCCAAAAATCCTGCTTTTAGTTGTCCAAGTTCATTGCTCATACCCAATAATTCTGCATTTGTTATTGTGGCAGAACGTAGGGCTTCTTCTGCAGGCATCCCAGCCTCAACCATATAACCAAATTCTTTAGCATTAAGACCGTGGGGAAAAACTCCTGCATCGGTACCAAATGCAATTTTTACTCCTTTTTTATAGGCTTTGGCAAATGTATTTTGGATCAATGGCCCAATTTCCAGTGCTTTCTCAGCAACAACAGCTGGATAAAAACCCGGTATTTTTGCCTTTTCAACCACTTGTTTTCCTGCTGTGATTGTTGGAACCAGATAGGCATTGTATTCTTTCATTAGTTCCATGGTTTCTTCACTCATGTAACTCCCGTGTTCTATTGTTTTTATGCCTCCCTTTATGGCTCTTTGCATTCCTTCATCGCCATGGGCATGTGCCGCCGTAAGCATGCCATAATCATTTGCAATTTGTGTAACCGCTTTGATTTCTTCAATTGTAAATTGGGGGTTTTTACCACTATTAGCTACGCTCAGTACACCACCAGTTGCTGTAATTTTAATTACGTCTGAACCTTCTTTATAACGCTGGCGTACAGCTTTTTTTGCACCTTCCGGAGAATTTATCACCCCCTCTTTAGGACCCGGGTCTCCGGCTAATTCTTTTCTGCGTCCGTTGGTCGGATCTGCATGTCCCCCGGTTGTTGCAATTGATTTACCTGCCGTATATATTCGTGGTCCAATAACCAATTCCCTGTTAATTGCATTTCTTAATGCGATATTGACTCCGGTACCACCTAAATCCCTAACTGTTGTAAAACCAGCCATAAGTGTTTTTTTGGCATAAACTGAGGCCCTATAGGCTACATCAGCATCATTTAAGGTAAATCTGTCTATATACGTTTTAGGGTTGGATTCGATTTCAATGTGTACGTGCATATCAATAAAACCAGGCAATACAACTTTATTCTTTAAATCTATAACCTCATCGCCGGAATCACCTAATACAAAACCATCCCGAATCTCTATTATTCTATTTCCCGAGACAATTATGGTCTGTTCTGCTAATATTTTGCCTGTTTGAACATCTAACAAATTACCACATTGTATATACGTTTTTTGACCATATATACCTGCTGTAATCATGAGGGCAATTAAAACTATAAATTTTTTCATCCCCAAAAGATTTTATTTAATTCCTGATTTTTTGTTCCCAATCCCAGGCAGATTTCATAGCCTGATCTAAAGTAGAACCTGCTTTCCAGCCCAAAATTTCATTGGCCTTATTAGTATCAGCATAGGCTGCAGTAATATCTCCTTCCCTTCTGTTCACAATTTTATAATTCAATTTTTTTTCTGAAACCCTTTCAAAACTTGAAATGACATCCAAAACTGAACTACCCATACCTGTACCCACGTTAAATACTTCATAGTTCTGGGGATTGTTGCCGGCCAATAGTCGCTCTAAGGCCACAACATGGGCCTTTGCCAAATCAACCACATGAATATAATCTCTAATGCAGGTACCATCCGGTGTTGGATAATCATCGCCAAAAACAGAAAGTTGATCCCTTAAACCAACCCCCGTTTGCGTAATAAAGGGAACCAGATTTTGTGGAACACCAATGGGTAATTCTCCTATCTCCGCGCTGGGGTGGGCTCCCATAGGGTTAAAATATCTTAAGGAGATAGCTTGCAATTCAGAAGTTACTTTACATGTATCGCTAATAATTTCCTCTCCAATTTGTTTTGTGTTACCATAAGGGGATTCGGCTTTTTTTACAGGAGCATCTTCCGTAATGGGCATTTGGTCTGCTTGTCCGTAAACAGTGCATGATGAACTAAAAATAAAACTCTGCCTCTTATTTGCGGTTATTTCACGAAGTAAATATATTAGAGTACTTAAATTGTTTTCATAATATAATAAAGGTTTTTCTACACTTTCTCCAACCGCTTTTGAAGCGGCAAAATGTATTGTTCCTTTAATATCGGTATGTCTTTTGAAAAAATCCCTGACCTTTTCTTTTTCTCGTAAGTCAATTTTCTCAAAGACTGGCTTTTTTGCTGTAATTGCAAAGATGCCATTTAAAACATTTTCAGATGAATTTGAACAATCGTCTATAACTACAACTTCATAATCGGAATTTAGCAACTCTACCACGGTATGCGAACCAATAAATCCGAGTCCGCCAGTTACAAGTATTTTCATATAAATATTTTTAGTTCAAATGGATGGTCAATTTGCTGTTATTACGGAAGTGTATAATTTAATTTTTTAAGAATTGAATTACCGTATCGGTGATAAATGAGATTTGATCATCCTCTAATTCGGTATGCATAGGCAAGGATATAACCTCCTTAACAAGTTCATTGGTCACGGGAAAATCAGATTCTTTATAGCGTTTATCTATATACGCTTTCTGTTTGTGTAAAGGTATTGGATAATAAATTCCGAAGGGGATGTTCTTTTCCGCCAAATGCGCTGCCAACTCATCCCTTTTACCATTCATAATTCGAATTGTGAACTGATGAAATACATGACAATCGCAGTTTTCACAGATACCGGAACAATCAATCCCTGTTTTAGGTAAAATAATAAAATCCTGCCCCTGGAAAGCGTTCACATATTTGCGGGCAGCTTCTCTTCGCTGGTTACAATAAGAGTCAAGATGTGGCAGTTTTGCTCTTAAAACGGCTGCCTGGATAGTATCTAACCTCGAATTCACTCCAACGACATCATGATGGTAACGGGTATACATTCCATGATTTACAATTCCTCTAATTGTATGAGCCAATTCGTCATTATCTGTATATATTGCTCCCCCATCTCCATAGCAACCCAAATTTTTGGATGGGAAAAATGAGGTAGAGGCCACATGTCCAATTGAGCCGGCTTTTTTCTTTTTTCCGTTCTTAAAGGTATAATTGGCTCCTATTGCCTGGGCATTATCTTCTATAACAAAGAGCCCGTGTTTTTGGGCAATCTCCATAATGACATCCATATTTGCACACTGCCCAAAAAGATGAACAGGTACAATGGCCTTGGTTTTGGAAGTTATGGCCTTTTCAATGGCAATCGGATCAATATTGAAGGTATCAGGCTCAACATCTACTAATACTGGTGTTAGCCTTAATAAGGCTATTACTTCAACAGTAGCCGCAAAGGTAAAGTCTGCAGTAATTACCTCATCCCCTGGTTGAAGTCCAAGACCCATCATTGCAATTTGCAGGGCATCTGTACCATTAGCACAAGGAATTACATGCTTCACCTGTAAATAGTCTTCCAGTTCTTTTTGAAAGGCATGCACTTCGGGGCCATTTATGAAAGCTGCAGAATTCAATATCTGTGCTATGGACTCATCTACTTGCTTTTTAATCGCCTGGTACTGGCCAACCAGGTCTACCATTTGTAGCTTTTTCATAAGTGCTTGTTAAGTGAGCAATAATACAAAAATAAGGAACTGCTACCAATGAAATTTAACAAAGAAGCGTATTTTAGCTACAAATTCTCAGTACGTGTATATCCTCTATAATTTAGCAATAAATATTACCTCACTCTTTTTACCTATAATTGCTTTTTTCAGCCCCAAAGTCAGCCTTTTTATAAATGGAAGAAAGCATGTTTTTACGGAATTAAAAAAACATATTACAGATAAAGATTCCACTATTTGGATACACGCTGCTTCCCTTGGTGAGTATGAACAAGGCTTGCCAATTGTAGAAAAATTAAAAGCAGAATATCCATCTTTCAAAATTGTAGTTTCATTTTTTTCTCCATCGGGTTATGAAATAATAAAGCACAGGACTGAGGCCGATTTGGTAACCTATCTTCCTCTGGATACAACTAATAATGTTAAGAGATTTATTAAACTCCTGCAACCAAAGATTGCAATTTTTATAAAATATGAAATATGGCCTAATATGCTCAATGAACTTCATAAAAAAGGTATTCCTACACTTCTTATTTCAGCAATTTTTAAAAGTGATCAGATCTATTTCAAATGGTACGGAGGATTTATGAGAAATGCATTGCAAAAGTTTTCCCATTTTTTTATTCAGGATTCGGAATCCGTAAAATTATTGAATTCTATTGGCCTGGATAATACCACGATTAGTGGTGACACAAGGTTTGATAGGGTTTCTGAAATCTTGCAGCAAAATAATTCAATGGAATTTATGGATAGTTTAACGCAAAATTACAGCTGTTTTGTAATGGGCAGTACCTGGCCTCAGGATGAAGAAATTTTGGTTGATTATATCAATGCCTCTTCGCATGATATAAAGTATGTAATCGCACCGCACAGAATTATCCCTAAGGATATAGAACGTCTGCGGCAAAGTATTAATAAGAGTTCTGTTTTATTATCAGAAACTTCAGAAAATTTTTCCGGAGACCCGCAAGTTCTGATAGTGGATAGCATTGGACAATTGACAAAAATTTATAGTTATGCCCATATAGCCTATGTGGGAGGAGCATTCTCAGAAGATGGACTTCATAACACTCTGGAACCTGCAGTATTTGGAATTCCGGTAATTATTGGACCTAATTATGCAGGGTTTAAGGAAGCTGAAGAATTAGTTAAGCTTAATGGCATCTTTCCTGTGCATAATAAAGCAGAGTTTACCAAATTGGCAGATAAACTGTTACTGGATTCTCAATTCAGACTTACGGCTGGTAATATAAATGTTTCCTATATTAATAAAAACAAAGGGGCAAGCATCCAAGTAATGAATCATATCCGTACATTAATATAGCTATTCATTGCATTTCGGATGGAAAACCAAAATAAGATCATCCGCCTAATGGAGTAGTGGTTCAAAGGAAAATCCTGTTAATAAAAAACTGGCATATCTTTTGTGATTAAACAGAAAATAAGACTGATGAAATTTGCCCCTTTTCATACCTTATTGTTATGTCTTTTGTTTTGTGCTATTTCCTGCAAGGAGAGTGCAAAAGAAGTGAATGACCCCAACAGAAATCAAAATACTACTATAGATTCTCTACCTTATAACGACATTAAGAAAGATAGGGATTTAAAATCAAAACCTGGCTCTAAAAAGCCGACCAAAGAACAGCTAGACCGAGCAATTGACAAAAAGAAAAAAACAAGTATTTTAGATTCTTTGAAACCTAAGACTGCCTGACTTCCATTCCAAATTTATTTTCTCTTCCTTTTTTTTGCTAGATTTACGAAACTCAGCAAACCATGGACAAAAGGATTTTCAGAATTTCATTAACCGCCGCGCTGGCGGGTTTTTTATTTGGCTTTGATACCGTAGTAATAAGTGGTGCCAATTTGCCAATTAAAGAATTGTGGAACACTTCACCATGGTTCCATGGTACTTTCATAATGTCTATGGCTTTATGGGGCACGGTTGTGGGTTCTCTTTTTGGAGGTATCCCCTGCGACCTTTTTGGTCGAAAGAAAACCTTATTCTGGATTGGTGTTTTATATTTTGTCTCTGCTATGGGATCTGCTTTGGCCGTTGATCCCTACATGTTTTCGTTCTTCAGATTTATTGGTGGTCTCGGGGTAGGCGCTTCCTCTGTCGCAGCTCCAATTTATATTTCAGAGATTTCATCATCTAAAAACCGAGGACAGCTGGTTGCTTTATATCAATTCAATATTGTCTTTGGAATTTTTATTGCTTTTATTTCTAATTATTTATTTAAAGGTTTTGATGGAGCTAATGATTGGCGTTGGATGCTTGGAGTAGAGGCTGTTCCTGCTTTAATATACAGTTTAATGGTTCTAAAAATACCTAACAGCCCACGCTGGTTGGTGATAAAAAAACAGGATGATGCGGGCGCATTAAAAGTATTGGAATATCTTTCAAACAAAGAACATGCCCAGGTAAAACTCGAAGAAATAAAGAATTCTTTTATTGCTTCAGAAAAAAAAGAAAAATTATTTACAAGCAAGTACAAAAAGCCGCTTATTCTCGCTTTTTTACTTGCATTCTTTAATCAGTTATCCGGAATTAATTTTGTTCTTTACTACGCGCCGGAGATTTTAGAAAGAGCAGGTTTGGCCGCCAGTGAATCTTTATTCAGTTCTATTTCCATAGGAGTTGTCAATTTAATTTTTACCCTTGTAGGGATAAGATTAATTGATAAAGTGGGAAGAAGAGAATTGATGAAAATAGGGTCTGTGGGCTATATCATAAGTCTCGCAATGGTTGGCTGGTGTTTTTATAGCGGAGCCAGTTCTACTATTCTTCTTGTCTTCATTCTCGTTTTTATCGCCTCACACGCCATTGGACAAGGGGCTGTCATATGGGTTTTTATTTCCGAGATTTTTCCAAATAAAGTCAGAGCTTTTGGCCAATCATGGGGTACCGGCACACATTGGGTCTTTGCGGCATTAATCACTCTCCTTACTCCCATATTCCTCGATGCCAATGATGGTATCTTTAAGGACAACCCATGGCCAATCTTTCTGTTTTTTGCATTTATGATGGTACTACAATTGTTATTTGTATTATTTATGATGCCTGAAACCAAGGGAATTTCACTTGAAGAACTAGGAAAAAAATTAAGTCCGGATAAAAAATCGTGAAAAAAGTAAAATACCTTTTACCGAAAATTCAGGTATTACATCTCAAAAAGGTCCATTCTGATTGACTTTTAGTCGAAATATGGCATTCCAAATGTAATTTTATTGTCATAAATATGTACATTGTAGGAAATTATATGAATTATGGAAGATGAATTATCTTTTGGCACAAAGCTCCTTAACGGGTTCCTTAGCATAATGGTAGTGGTTTTAGTCTTAATTCTGGCAGCTGTTGTGATTGGCCTTATTTTGGCAGGTTTAGGCTTCATTTAGGCAAGACACAAATCCAATATTCCCTAATCTTACCCGATAATATTTGCTTATAACTTATATATCCTACCTATCTTATTTTGAATGAATTCACATTCAATCAATCGTTGACTAACTTTAGATTGAAAAAATTAGTGTTCCTAATAAGTCTGGTGATATTAGTTTCCTGAAAGCCTTTAGGAATATAAATTTCCACATATATTCTTATCAATTCATTACCATAATTAAATACTCCGGATTATAACAATCTACTTATGTATATTGCAAATAGAAACTTTAAACGGGATTTAATGCGCTTTCGCACGCTGGTATATTTTCTATTAATAATATCCTGGCTATTTGGTTGTGAAAATTTGGAGAAAACCAGGACCATTAAATTGGCCCATGGCCTTGATGTAACACACTCTGTTCATCTTGCTCTTGTTGAAATGGGAGTTGATTTAGAAAGACTCTCAGGGGGAAAGCTCCAGCTCGAAATTTATCCGAGTCAGCAGCTTGGAACGGAACGTCAATGTTTGGAACTTTTACAAATTGGAAGTCTGGATATGACTAAAGTTTCAGTTGGAGTATTGGAAAATTTTGCCCCAAAAATGAAAGTGTTAGGACTTCCTTTTCTATTCAGAGACAGACAACATTCATTTAATGTTTTAGACGGACCTATAGGCAAGATGCTTCTTAAAGACGGGGAAAAATATTGGCTTAAAGGTTTAGGTTATTACGACGCCGGTAGCAGGAGCTTTTATACAATAAACAAACCTATAAATTCTCCAAAGGATCTTGAAGGCCTTAAAATAAGGGTTATGGAGAGTGTTACGTCCATGGATATGGTGACGAGTCTGGGAGGCTCACCTACCCCTATATCGTGGGGTGAATTATACACAGCGTTACAACAAGGGGTTGTAGACGGGGCAGAGAACAATCCCCCTAGTTTTTATCTTTCACGCCATTATGAAGTGTGTAAATACTATTCGTTGGATGAACATACCGTTATGCCCGATGTACTTCTTGCGGGCACTCATTTATGGAAAAAGCTTTCAACGGAAGAACAGGGATGGCTGACAAAAGCGGTAGAGAATTCTATTAGCTACCAGCGAAAATTATGGATGGAGTCTGAAGAAGAAGCGCTTAATGCAGTTAAGCAGGCAGGGGTTCAAATAATAAGACCGGACAAAACGCTGTTTTCTGAAAAATCCGCAGATATTTACGCACAATATAAAGACCGGGAAGACTTATATAAAATAATACAAGATATTCAAGAAACGCAATAAAATGCAATTAAGGAATACGATCGACAAGGTTTTGGCCAACTTATTAATAATTATAATGAGTATTATGGTTATTAATGTTTTATGGCAGGTATTTAGCAGATATTTGTTAGGAGCGCCCAGTTCCTTTACCGATGAACTCGCCAGATACCTAATGATATGGGTAGGGATACTGGGAGCTGCCTATGTTTCAGGCCGTAACAAGCATGTTGCCATATACGTACTCCCATCACGATTAAGTACTAAAACTCAAAAAAAGTTAAGACTTATCGTCCGTGTTTTAATTATTCTATTTTGTCTGTTTGCCCTGGTTATTGGCGGTTCCAGATTGGTCTATATCACCTATATTTTAGAACAATATTCACCGGCATTACAGCTGCCCTTGTCTGCAGTTTACATCATTATTCCAATTAGTGGTATACTCATCATATATTATAAGATTTCCGATATTTTAAAACAATAATGTTTATGGAATATATTCCTATACTTGTTTTGGTGATCAGCTTTATATGCTTATTAGCAATTGGTACTCCTGTGGCCTGGAGTATAACAATATCCGCATTGCTTACCATGTTAGTCAGTATTCCCGCATTACCAGCATTTACAACAGTCTCTCAACGCATTGGTACAGGATTAGACAGTTTTGCACTCCTCGCTATTCCATTTTTTATACTCTCCGGCGAGTTAATGAACAAAGGAGGTATTGCGCACAGGTTGATTGCTTTTGCAAAAACATTAGTTGGGGCCCTACCCGGTGGACTTGCTCTTATTAATATAATTTCAGCAATGCTTATGGGCGCTATTGCCGGTTCTGCCTTGGCATCAGCATCGGCCATGGGCAGTATATTAGGCCCTGAAATGGAGAAAGAAGGATACTCAAAAGAATTTGGTGCTGCAGTAAACATTACTTCGGCAACCACCGGACTCCTTATTCCTCCCAGCAATGTGCTGATAGTATATTCCCTGGCTAGTGGTGGTGCATCTATAGCAGCCTTATTTCTAGCCGGATATATTCCCGGAATACTTACTGGTTTGTTGTTAATGCTGGTAGCTTATATTTGGGCAAAGAAAAAGAGGTATAAAGTTGGCCAGCGAAGTACGTTCAGGAATATTACAAAAACTTTTATCGTTGCCGTACCGAGTTTATTTATGTTGGTAGTAGTAATCGGAGGTATTGTTACAGGGATATTTACTGCTACAGAAGCATCGGCTATAGCGGTCCTCTACAGCCTTATCCTTGGTTTTATTTACAAGGAAATTACCTTTGAGAAGCTGCCCCAAATTTTATTGGATTCATGTTCCACAACGGCCATTGTGATGCTACTAATAGGGGCATCAATGAGTATGTCATGGGCATTGTCTTATGAAAATATTCCTCAGGATATCAGTACAGGTTTGTTGAGTATTAGTGATAATAAGATTATAATATTACTTATCATAAACCTTCTGCTTCTGTTCGTTGGAATATTTATGGATATGACTCCTGCCGTCCTTATTTTCACCCCAATATTTTTACCGATAGTCATGAAGCTTGGACTAGATCCGGTCCATTTTGGTATCATCATGATATTAAATCTCTGTATAGGAGTATGCACGCCGCCTGTAGGGTCTGTGTTATTTGTAGGTGTAGGAATCGCCAATACCACTATCGAAAAAGTAATAAAACCCCTCCTGCCTTTATTTGTGGTAATGATACTTGCGCTGTTCCTGATCACCTATTTCCCTCAATTAAGCCTTTGGTTACCAGGTTTGTTTGATTTGTAATGGAAGGAATTATTGTGTTTCTAAAAATAAAAAGCCAATTCTAAAACCTCAGCTAAAAATTAAAATTGAATATTATGTTGATCACAGTCTGAAGGTATACCGCACTTTTAACAAAATCTGTTCTTCCTGAAGGGTCCATCGGTCTGTCATATCATTGAATGTATTGTAATTAAACACAAGAAAAACTTCTCCTAAGGGAGAAAATATCCAGTGAATACGTCCATTCACACCTAAAATCCTGCTATCTGTATCATATTGTGTATAAGCATTTAACTGCAGATCGGAAGTAACGTTAAACCGCACACGCATACCCACAAGGGTCTGGTTAAAATCTCCCCAGGGCAATCGGCCAATATTCCGAACCCCATTAAATTCAAATCCCAGCAATGAACTGGGATTCCAGTTCAATTCCAATTCCAGTTCATCTAACCTCCCGTCATAAAAAGAACCAAACCACCAACTTGCCTGACCATTTAGGCGTCTTTTAGCAGCAAATTGAGCTTCCAGTCGGTATCTCATAAAGTTGTATTTACCTACAGGGATAGTAACATTATCAGCTATATCAAAGGGTTCCGTGATATTTTCACCTACCGGTCTTACATTCATTTCTATTCTGTCACCACTTTCCAATCGCCAGTTAACAGGTGCCATAAACACACTATAGGATTGCCATTCTCCATTAATATTTTTTATGTAAGTAGCAAAAAGCTCATTAAACATTTGCCTCACTAAAGGCCAATCGGGTCTTGGGGCATAAACAGCTCCTAATCTTGAATAATGAATTCCCAGGCGGGGAACAAATCCAAGGGAGGGATCAAACTCTTCCCCTATACGAGAATACGATAAAGATAAATCCCATTTATCATTAGGGTAATCTAATTTAAACCCAAAGGCAGATCTGTCATTCATTAAATCCTCCCTATCTGCATACAATGCCCATGCACCGGCAATAAAATTCTTATTTCCGTTAAATCGGGTAGTCTGATAGGTAAAATCAAGCCCTGACATAAAGCTGCCATCACGCCCTAAAGGATCTCCCACGGATCCAATAAATCCCACCGAACTTTCTTTAAAAACATTCTGGCGTATGCGCATTACTCCCATAGTCGTGGCATCATATGGTATGCCCTCCGAATCAAAAGTGTCGGTCCGCACGCCTAGCCCACCGAAAGCTGTACCACCAATCCTGCCATTAATCTTTGCTCCTGCAATAATAGGCACTTGTTCGTTGCCAACAAGCCCTATTGTCCTGCTGAAGAACGGCAGGACGGTGCTGCTTCCTGTTCCGAAACCAAACTCAAATATATCTGAGCCTTCCAGAAAAAATGTTCGTTTCTCAGGAAAAAACAACGGGAAGCGTGTCAAATTTGTTTGTCTTGTATCTACTTCCGTTTCGGCAAAATCGGTATTCACGGTAATGGTCGCCAATACGTTTGGACCTATACGCTGACTAGCGTCCAGACTAGGTTCCAGATCAAAAATTGTCGCCGCATCAGCTCCTTCTTTATTTAATGAACTTACTAATGATGGCCTCATACTTAAACCCCATCCATAATTGAAAACAGGTAAATTGGTCAAAAGACCTGCTCTGCTCGTCTGTCCAAAAAACTGATCTCGTTGTACATTTGCCCAGCGAATCGTTTCCTGATTTCTTTGTATGCGCCGTTCTACATTAAATCCCCATTCTGTTAAACTTTTTTTGAAATAGATGCTTTGAATGGGCAATCGTATCTCTGCAATCCAGCCATTTTCATTGATAGATACCCGGGCTTCCCAAATGGTGTCCCAGTCTTTGTTTTCAGATTCCCCCCTATTGGAAACCAAAGCGTCATAGCGGGCAGCATTAGCGTTTACAGCTAAAATGTACCCCGATTGTCCGTCCTTAAACGGATCAATCACTACTTTGATATGGTCCTCATTGGAAATATCTGTATCTCTAAGTTTAGAAAACCTGATAATCTTTTCCGGATTAGGATCTTTACATTCTACACCAATAATAATAGTCTTTTTGGTTGCTATAACCCGTACTAAGGTAGGTGCAGAAGGCGTACCCTTTTCTGCCGGTTCTGTGGTAAGGAAGGAATCCAAAACCTGAGCATTTTGCCAATCCTCTTCATTTAGGATTCCATCTATTGTAATTTCACCTGTCAACCTGCCCGCCTGAAGTGTGGGACGTTCAATAGTCTGGCTCCAGACCGTAGAATAGTAGATAAATAATAATCCGAATAAAAGACAGGATCTTTTAACTAAAACCACTGGAGGTAATTTAATTAGAATAAAGATACAAGTATCAAATCGGAATTTCACATGGAAAGATATTCCATAGGGTTTAGTTCACAACAAAATTTCCTGAGTTGCGAAATAATCTTATACGCCAGAAGAATAAGGCTTTTTCCTTTTTTGCTAATATAGCTTTAAGACTGCATGGTCGCCTTTGGCTTTTACAATATGTATAATTTCTAGTTTATCATCACTGAACATTGATTTTGCAAACAATCACTTTCCACCAAGATAATTTTCAACTTTTTAAAACAAAAAAAACTTCTCGTTTAAGAGAAGCCTTTAGTCTGTGCAGGTGGAGAGACCTCCCGCTTTTAGCGGGATAAACTTCTCCTCTCTCCGTCTTTCATAAAAAAAGGCCATCCGTGGGATTATCTCCAGGTGGCCTTAGTGCATTGGGAAACTGTATAGTTTTGATTTAAATCATTTTTTAATAGCGTTGCTAGAAGACTTGAAAAGCTGCATAAATGAGAGTGTTAATACTAAAGTGGTAGCAAAACCCATAATAGCGATAGTAAAAAACACAATGGCCTCAAAATCAAAATTCTTGAACCAAGCTTTTGAAAGGTTGGCTAAAAACTCTGGGTTAATTTCAGTAGCGTAAAGTGTAAAGAAAACTGTAAAAATAATGGTAGCGGTAAAACCAGTAACAATACCAGTTGAAAAACCCTTAGTATAATTGAAGTTCGAACCTTCCTCAATTCTTCTATACCTAATGGCCTCATAAATTGCAAAACCTGTTATCACCCCGTTAAAGAGACTGAAAAAAATATTAGTATGAAAATCAAACAGTGACAACAATAAAAAATATCCAATCAGTGAACCACTCGCAGCAATCCCAAATCGTATAGGCAATGTAAAATTTTTCATAAGCAACTAATTTTTTGAATAAAGTAGTGAATCTAAATTAACTTGGCTATATAAATTTATTAAAAGTTATGTTCGTGTTTCTGAAGCCTTCAAAGACAGAGAATAATCTAACCAAATTAAACGAGCATATTGTTGCTTTGTACTTTTATGAAACAATGAGGCCAAATATCTTTTAAAAGGGCTACAGCAGCACTTCATTACCTCGAATTAACCCAATCCATAGAAATAGCCGTTAAATGTAAGTTAAAAGGATATTTATTGGGCATTCGATTTTATTTTAATTTTTTGTTTGACTATATTTGTATAACTTTAAACAATATTAATTATGGACATTTTAAAAGAAGCATTTGCTTTAGAAAACGCCAAGATGAGCGGTATGACCACAAGTAATCGAGTTGAAACTTCCAGAGAGGCTAAACGCATCATTTTGGCCATCAATGAAATTTACAAGGAAACGAAGGATACAAGCCTGATGGATGTTATGAAGCGACTTACCGCAAAGAAGAAAAAAATTGATAAACGCCTGAAAGGCAGACAGCCCGATGCTTTCTAAAGAATACACTTTATATAAATTTAAAATATGATCGGACTATTTAAAAAGAAATCGGAAAAAGAAAAACTACAAGAGCAATATGCAAAACTCTTAAAAGAAGCACATGGTCTTTCTACCACAAATAGAAAGTTAAGCGACCAAAAAGTATTTGAAGCAGAAGAAGTGATGAAGCATCTAGAAAAATTAAAATAATCCTCATTTTGAGCATTGCAGAAAAGAAAAAACCAGATAATGTGGTTTTCAATGTAGCAAATCAAACCTATGAAGCCGCATTAAAACCCTATGCGACTAATGTTGGTGCCCCTGTAATTACAGCAACCGATACCCTTGCATGGAAAAATAGAAGTATCAATAAAGTAAATCATAAAGTTCAAACAAAATATCTGGAACTGAAAGCCGAATACGAAAAAATGATGGAAGAGTTTGAATACAACAACCTTATTTTCAGTGCAAAATTCTCGTTTGAGCCAATAATTGGAGAAACCTATCATTTATATAAAAGGGGAAATGGAGAATCGTTTCTTTCCATCATTGAGCCTGACCAATGCAGCTTCAATGCGCTAGGCAGTTTCTATTTAAATTCAGACCAGATTTGGGAAAAAACGGTACAACTTTGATTCAAGCTAGGGAATTCACAGAAAGAGAGTTAGACCGTATCATAGAGATGGCTTGGGAAGACCGTACTCCTTTTGAAGCCATACACTTTCAGTTTGGATTACCCGAAAAAGAAGTAATTAAACTTATGCGAGCCAATCTGAAGGAATCCAGTTTTAAACGCTGGCGTAAACGCGTAAACAGCGGCGTAAGTCAAAAACATTTAAAAAAGCGCAATCCAGATATTACGCGATTTAAATGTTCGCGACAAAAAGCTATTTCAGGAAATAAAATCAGTAAACGCTAATGAATGATTTGTTTGAAAATCAAATACCATTGTTTCCTACTACTTACAATGAAATAGAACAACGTATTCGCGATATCAATCCTCTAAAGTATGGTAAAACTAGAAATTTCATAGATGGTGCGGTAACACATCTATCACCCTATATTTCTCGTGGTGTTATTTCTACAAAACAGATTCTTTCCGAAATATTAAAACGAGGGCATCAACCTGAGGCTATTGAAAAATTCATTCAAGAACTCGCATGGCGCGACTACTGGCAACAAGTTTGGATTGCTAAAGGCGATGACATCAATTCGGATTTAAAAAATAAACAAAACCCTATTTCAAATACGGATATTCCAGAGGCTATTGCAAATGCATCTACAGGAATTGAAGCCATAGATACCGCCATTACAAACTTTTACAGTACCGGGTATTTGCACAATCATCTAAGAATGTACATAGCATCCATAGCTTCCAATATAGGTCAATCACACTGGAAGCTTCCAGCCCAATGGATGTATTTTCATTTGCTTGACGCGGATTGGGCAAGCAACGCCCTAAGTTGGCAATGGGTGGCAGGATCCAACAGTAACAAGAAATATTATGCTAATCAAGATAACATCAACAAATACGCTTATACCGATCAAAAAGGCACTTTTTTAGATGTGCCGTACGAAACATTCCACACCCTTGAAATTCCAGAGGTATTATTGGCTACCACTGCTCTTGAACTAACAACAACATTGCCCCTATCAAAGGGTATTTCAGTAAGTGATACACTACCAACACTGCTCTATAATTTTTATAATTTAGACCCTTGTTGGAAAAATGACATCGAAGCAAACAGAATCCTATTGTTAGAACCATCGCATTTCAAGCACTATCCAGTTTCACAGAACTCGATGGATTTTGTGTTGGCGCTTTCAGAAAATATCGAGAACATTCAAATATACGTTGGCGAGTTCGATGAATTGGTAGCCGCATACCCGTTGTTTAACATCCATTACAAAGAACATCCACTAAATGGGCATTATAAGGGCACGGAAGAGCCTAGAGATTGGATGTTCGATATCAAAGGGTATTACCCATCATTCTTTGCCTTTTGGAAGAAGTGTAAAAAACAACTGACCTATTGAAAAGGGATGCCGTCAATATCGTTTGGTTAAAACGTGATCTTCGTTTGCAAGACCATGAACCTCTTTTTATGGCCGAGCAAGCAAGTATTCCGTATCTAATTATCTACATGTTCGAGCCATCCCTTATCAAGCATCCAGATATAAGTTTAAGGCATTTACAGTTTGTATATCACTCTTTAATGGCTATGAACAAAAGTCTAGAGCGGTTTAAAAGGCAAGTAGCCATTTTCTGCGGAGAGGCGACGGATGTTTTCAATTTTCTAAATGAGAAGTTCGATATAAGAAACTTGTATAGTTTTTGCGAAAGCGGCACGCAAATCACTTGGCAGCGTGACAAACAAATTGCTGAATTTTGCAAGCAAAACAACATCTTGTGGCAAGAATCGCAACGCGACGGGATTATACGCGGTATTAAAAACAGGGATAATTGGAATAAGCAATGGCATTTAACCATGCATCGGCCCATAGTACTGAATACCTATTCAGTCTCTAAAATAGGTGTTCTAGAGCATTCATTTACCTTACCTTCAAAATTAGCAGCGCAACTACAGGCATACCCAAAACAATACCAACCTGCGGGCGAACAAAACGCATGGCGTTATTTGCATTCTTTTACCACTCAAAGAGGGTTCAACTATCAAAAGCATATTTCTAAACCTACCGAAAGCAGAACTGCTTGCAGCAGATTGTCTCCTTATTTCGCTTGGGGAAATTTGAGTATTAAGCAAGCTTTTCAATACATCGGTACACATCCCAACGGCACAAAAAACAGCAGGGCATTTTCTGCAATGCTTAACCGATTACATTGGCATTGTCATTTTATACAGAAGTTCGAGATGGAATGTAGCTATGAAACCCAATGCATCAATAAAGGCTTTGAATTATTGCCACACAACAAAAATGAGGTGTTTATTAAAGCGTGGAGAATGGGCATGACTGGTTATCCGCTCATTGATGCGTGTATGAGAGCTGTGGAACAGACAGGATGGATCAATTTTAGAATGCGCGCTATGGTAGTTTCATTTTTAACGCTCAATCTAGACCAAGATTGGCGTGATGGAGCGTATCATCTCGCTCGGCAGTTCTTAGATTATGAGCCAGGTATACATTATCCGCAATTTCAAATGCAGGCGGGTACAACGGGTATCAATACCGTACGCCTTTACAATCCCGTAAAAAACTCACAAGAACACGATCCTAAAGGTATTTTTATAAAAAAATGGGTGCCAGAACTTATGAATGTTTCTGAAACCCATATTCACGAACCTTGGAAAATGACCGCCATGGAACAAACCTTTTGTAATGTAAGTATTGGTGTTGACTATCCATTACCGATTTTAGATTTAAAAGAAAGCGCACGAGTGGCCAGAGAAAAAATATGGGGACACAAAAAACATCCTGCAGTCCAAAAAGAGAAAAAACGTTTATTGCAAAAGCACGTAAATAAAAATAACTAAGATGCACTATAGCAAACAGGACATAGCGGATTTGGATAGTATCACAAGGCTCAAAATCATTAATTCGGTCACCGGCATCAAGCCCGCAAATTTAATAGGAACCTTAGACAAGGATGGCAACACCAATCTTGCCGTATTTAGCTCCCTGGTTCATCTGGGAAGTAACCCCGCACTATTAGGCTTTATTTGTAGACCACAAACAGAAGAGGTGGGGCATACACTTGAAAATATAAAGGAAAACGGCCTGTATACCATCAATCACATTCATCCTGAGTTTATCGAACAGGCACATTATACCTCAGCGAAATTTGATAAGAACATTTCAGAATTTGCACGATGTGGGCTTACAGAGGCATATGAAAATGGCTTTGTAGCACCTTTTGTTAAAGAGAGTTACCTAAAAATGGGAATGCGTTTTAAAGAGGCTATTGCTATTCCTTTAAATGGAACGATGCTCATTATAGGTGAAATACACCATTTAATACTCCCTGAAACGGGAATGAACGATGGTGATATAGATTTAGAGCAAACCAAAAGTGTAGGTATTTCAGGATTGAATAGCTACTATGAAGTAAAGAAAATAGCAAAATATCCATATGTAAGAGTGAATGAAGTGCCAGAATTTTAAGAAATGAAAAAGCAGCATCTCCCAGAAAAAATATGTGTGGTATGCCAACGGCCCTTCGCTTGGCGAAAGAAATGGGAAACGAACTGGGAGGCCGTTAAATATTGTAGCGAACGTTGCAGAAGAAATAAAGCATAAATGAAAAGTGTACATCTTGTTTTTCCGCATCAGCTTTTCAAAGTCTCACCACTTTTTGAGGTAGCATCGCCTATATACATAATTGAAGAATTCTTGTTTTTTAAACAGTATCCGTTTCACAAACAGAAAATAGCATTTCACAGAGCTACGATGAAAGCCTATGAGGCATTTTTGAAATCTAAAAAAATAGAAGTTCTTTATATAGAAGCTACCAGTGCTATTGCAGATATACGAAAGCTCATTCCGGAATTGAAACGCCAAGGCATTGCGCATATCAATTACATCGACCCTGTAGACACTTGGTTGGATAGACGCATATGTAGTTCTTGTGCAAAACATAATATAACCACTACGGTTTTCGATTCGCCTTTGTTTTTAAATACCAAAGAAGAACTTTCCACTTTTTTCCGAAGCGATAAGAAAAAATACCACCAAACTTCCTTTTATACAGAACAACGAAAAAAGCGAAATATCCTTATCGAACCTGATGGAAAACCCACTGGTGGAAAATGGACTTTTGATACTGAAAACCGAAAGAAGTTTCCGGCAAACAAAACGCCTCCATCCATTAAATTTCCTGATGTAGACAATTTTTATACCGAAGCTTTAGCGTATACAGAAACGAACTTTTCAAACCATTTGGGAAGTCTTACGGAGCATTGCCTGTATCCAACTAATTTTGAAACAGCAGACGCTTGGTTTCAACAGTTTTTAGAATACCGTTTTATGGAATTTGGTGTCTATGAAGATGCCATTGTAGCGGAGCAATCAATCCTCAACCATAGCGTGCTAACGCCTATCTTAAATGTCGGATTAATTACGCCCAAGGAGATTGTAGAAATGAGTTTAGCGTATTCTGAAAAAAATAATGTCCCGATTAATTCTACCGAAGGTTTTATACGCCAGATAATAGGTTGGCGCGAGTTCATTAGGGGCATCTACGAAAGTCGTGGTAGTGATGAACGCACACAAAACTTTTGGGGCTTTACCAAAAAGATTCCACCGTCCTTTTATGACGGTAGTACTGGAATTTATCCTGTAGATCAAACCATTAAAAAAGTATTGAAAACAGGCTATTGTAATCACATCGAACGCTTAATGGTTTTGGGTAATTTTATGGTGCTTTGTGAATTCGACCCAGATGAAGTATATCGCTGGTTTATGGAGCTGTTTATCGATTCGTATGATTGGGTAATGGTACCCAATGTGTATGGAATGAGCCAATTTGCAGATGGCGGGCTAATGGCTACCAAACCATATATAAGTGGCAGTAATTATCTAATGAAGATGAGCAACTACAAAAAAGGCGGGTGGCAACAGATTTGGGACGGACTCTTTTGGCGTTTCATGGATACACACCGTTCCTTTTTTCTACAAAACCCAAGATTGGGAATGCTTGTACATATGTTCGATAAAATGACGGAGGAGAAAAAGGACATACATCTTAAAAATGGTGAGGAATATCTTAAGGATTTAAATTTTTAAAACATAAGGATGGTATTTAACACAACTTACAACAACGAAGATTACAAGATAGAAAGCACGGGTTTAGTAGGTAAAAAATTCTCTTTACTGCAACGAATCAAACAAGGCGGTATTGGTTCGAGTAGACTTATAATTTATAAAACGAGTCCTAAATTAAATCTTGGGAAACTGAAATTTTCAGAGCTCGATTATGGCAATATTGAATTACGCCCAAAAGGCGTCATTGTACATTATACTTGTAAATTAGAACGTTTTTCGTGGATTATTCCTTATTATCGTTTGGTCATCTATAATGCACAGTCTTTTAGCATTCACGCCAATGGAAACTTCATCCAGTTTTTAAAAAACAAAAACTACATTGAAAACAAAAAATTTATAGATAGAATGGTTCAGCTTAAAAACGATTTTTTACAGCTGGAATATTATGATTATTAAAACACTTGAACAAACTTCTAAAACGAAAAACCTTATCTGAAATATTTGAAGAAGAAGAAAAAACCACGATGTCTTATTTAATGGATTTTGGATTTTCCTTTATGAGATCAGAAAGAATTTTTGTGTCAATGACATAGCCCGTTTCTGGGTCACATTCTCCAATGACTTTTACTTCTAATTCATAATTATGTCCATGATAATTCGGGTTGTTACATTTTCCAAAGATTTCTTCGTTCTTTGTGTCACTCCATCTTTTAATATGTAATCTATGGGCCGCATTAAAATGTTGGCAACGCACTATTGAAGTTTTATTCATTTGTAACATTTATGAAATAAAAAGTATTTTATATTTTGTTTAAAAATAAATATATAATGTTAAACATAAATTAAATACACTAATTTTGAAAATGACACAGCATAAGCGAAGACTAAAAAGAAAATGAAAAAAAAAGATTTTAATCTACATATCATTGGTGCGGGAGTAAGTGGTCTAATAGCGGCAAAGGTTCTAGAAGCCAATGGCTTTTGCCCGATTATAATAGAAGCGACCGAAAGAGCGGGTGGTCGTGTAAAGACAGATGTTATAGAAGGGTGTCATTTAGACAGGGGGTTTCAAGTATTATTGACGGCATACCCAGCAGCCCAGAAATACCTTGATCTAGATGCTTTGGATTTACAGAAATTCACCCCTGGCGCCGCCATATTCAATGGAGGCAGGCAATCTATAATCGGAGATCCTTCAAGAGATGTATCTTTGTTGTTTTCAACATTAGTCTCTCGCATTGGAACAATGACGGATAAGCTTAAGGTGCTTAAGTTGAACAAACTTCTACAACGAAAAACCTTATCTGAAATATTTGAAGAAGAAGAAAAAACCACGATGTCTTATTTAATGGATTTTGGATTTTCCTTCCAAATGATAAATCAATTCTTCAAACCTTTCTTTTCAGGTATTTTTCTTGAGCCAAGCCTACATACTTCAAGTAGGATGTTCGAATTTGTATATAAAATGTTTGGTGAGGGTTCTGCCGCACTACCTAAGTTGGGCATGGAGGCTATTCCAAGGCAATTAGCAAAAAGTTTGACAAGAACTGAATTTAAATATAATACAATGGTAAGTTCTATTAAAGATGGTGAGATACTTTTGACCAATGGTGAAAGCCTAAAAAGTGATTTCACAATTGTAGCCACGGATGCCAGTAACCTGATTCAAAACCTAAATAGACAGTCTACCAAATGGAAATCCTGTGATACCTTATATTTCGAAACCAAAACCCGCGTTATCGATAAACCCCTAATAGGTCTTATAACAGATTCAGGGGCACTGATTAACAATATTTTCTTCCATACTAGTTTAGAGATGGCTACCAAACCACAAACTGAGTTACTTTCGGTAACTGTTGTCAAAAATCACGATTTATCGAATGAAGCTTTAATATCTCGTGTTCAAAGAGAACTCAGAGACCATTGTGGTATCAATTCATATAAATTTTTAAAGCATTATTCTATTCCAATGGCTTTACCTGAATTGAAGAACATTCAATATGAGGTTCCTCCATCGGAGACACATTTAACATCCGGTATCTTTTTAGCAGGTGACGCGCAGCTCAATGCTTCATTAAATGCTGCAATGATTTCTGGAGAAAGAGCAGCTTTAGGGGTTGTAGAAACCATTAATAATTCTATTCTTTTTTAAAAGATAATTAAAATACCCAAAAATAGGGAAGCCTTCAATTTAGAATGTTATTATAGTTCACATTTCAATTCATGGACAAAACATAATTTTCTCAATAGTCTCGTAAAACCAACCATTTGTGGGACGCTATCAAACCATTATTTTTGTGATTTTAAAGAGGTTTCAAGGTCATTTGACGCAAAAGTCGGCTTTCTTTAGTTGTATAGGCAGAGAGACTTCCCGCTTTTAGCCGGATAAACTTCTCCCCTCTCCGTCTTTCATAAAAAAACCCATCCAAAAATGGATGGGCCTTTACTTCGTACAGGCGGAGAGACTCGAACTCTCACACCTTTCGGCACTAGATCCTAAATCTAGCGTGTCTACCAATTCCACCACGCCTGCATTACCCGTCCTGATAGCTTCTCTTTCCCAATTCTATGGAAAAGGAACTATCAGTATTATGGGGTTGCAAATATAAAGCAAAATTTCAATTTAAAAATAATCGAAGTTTAAAATTATCAACCTTCTTTTCGTAAATTTAATCATTCTTCAAATTTTTGATAATGCAAAACATAAAGGCTTACCTGGAACAACACAAAGAACGTTTTATAAATGAGCTCATACAGCTTTTGAAAATGCCATCTGTTAGTGCAGATTCTGCTTATTCTCAGGATGTTCTTGATACTGCTGAGGCATTTGCCACTTCTTTAAAAAATGCCGGTTGTGATCTTGTTGAGATTTGTGAAACTCAGGGATATCCGATCGTTTATGGAGAAAAAACAATTGATAAGAATCTACCAACGGTTCTGGTATATGGCCATTATGACGTACAACCCCCGGATCCATTAGATCTATGGGATTCCCCACCTTTTGACCCGGTTATTAAAAAAACGGAACTCCACCCTGATGGTGCTATTT
Organism: uncultured Eudoraea sp.; assembly: GCF_947260015.1. Lineage (GTDB taxonomy): Bacteria > Bacteroidota > Bacteroidia > Flavobacteriales > Flavobacteriaceae > Eudoraea. Next base: position 152,397 of record NZ_CAMYOM010000003.1, read on the forward strand.
ATGCCCGTGGAGCCTCTGATGATAAGGGACAGGTATATATGCATGTAAAAGCGCTTGAATTTATGGTTGCAAACAATGAGCTTCCGTGCAACGTTAAATTTATGATTGAGGGGGAAGAAGAAGTAGGAAGCGAAAGCTTGTCGGACTTTGTTAAAGAGAATCATGCAAAACTGGAAAATGATATTATATTAATTTCAGATACCGGAATGATCGCTAATGATGTTCCTTCAATAACGACAGGTCTTAGAGGATTGAGTTATGTGGAAGTGGAAGTAACGGGACCAAACAGGGATTTACATTCGGGATTGTATGGAGGAGCAGTTGCCAATCCAATCAACATCCTAACAAAAATGATTGCCTCTTTGCATGATGAAAATAATCATATTACCATTCCCGGATTTTATGATAAGGTAGATGAACTCACCGGAGAGGAGCGCAACGCCATGGAAAAAGCACCCTTTAACCTGGCGGCATATAAAGCGGCGCTGGACATTGATGATGTCTATGGTGAATCTTCGTATACAACAAATGAAAGAAACTCTATAAGACCTACACTTGATGTGAATGGCATCTGGGGTGGTTATACAGGAGAAGGCGCAAAAACTGTTATTGCGAGCAAGGCACATGCAAAAATCTCCATGCGGCTCGTACCCCATCAGGACTGGCATGAGATCACTCAACTTTTTAAAACCCATTTTGAAAATATTGCACCTGCCGGAGTAAAGGTGAAAGTTATTCCTCACCACGGCGGCGAAAGTTATGTAACGCCCATAGACAGTATAGGTTACCAGGCAGCCAGTAAGGCTTATGAGTCAACATTTGGAAAAGTTCCGGTACCCAAGAGAAACGGGGGTAGCATCCCCATTGTCCCCTTATTTGAAAAGGAGTTAGGAACTAAGTCCATCTTAATGGGTTTTGGACTGGACAGTAATGCCATTCATTCTCCGAATGAGCATTTTGGAGTATGGAATTTTTTAAAAGGAATTGAAACTATACCATATTTCTATAAATACTATACGGAACTTCTTTCTAAGTAAATTCGGATTTGAGAAACAGCCCAAATTGTTCAAAAATGTTGAGGGAAAATTCCTGGAATTCATAAAACCTTCTTAATGAGGCATTTTTATTTCGATATAGTGTAACAAATCTATGCAAATTGCGTTCTAACCATTAGAATCAAAAACGAACACTATAATGATACGACGCTTTTTTATCCTCTGTTCCGGAGCGGACACGGGCATTCTCGAATCCTGTTCTTCAGGAGAACAAAACAAATACGCCGGCATAGGTGCTACTGTTTTTTTTACCGCTGTAATGGCATTTATTGCAGGTAGTTACGCACTATACACTGTATTTGACAACGTTTATACCGCCATCTTTTTTGGCCTTATCTGGGGCCTTTTAATTTTTAACCTGGACCGGTTTATTGTTTCCACTATTAAAAAAAGAGACAGCATTAAAAGTGAATTTTTACAGGCTACCCCCAGGATAATTCTGGCAGTCATTATTGCCGTGGTAATCTCCAAGCCTTTGGAAATGAAAATTTTCGAAAAGGAAATCAACCAGGTTTTATTGGAACAAAAAAACGAACTCACTCTGGCAAATAAAGCACAGATTGCTCAGCAATACACTCCGGTGGTTGCAAGCCTAAATGAGGATATTGGATCACTTAAGAATGAGATAAATATAAAAGAGGCTGAAACAAACGCCCTGTACGACACCTATATTTCAGAGGCGGAAGGCAGAGCAGGTACATATTGGAATTAATACAGTTAAAGGAAGCAAATGCAAATAAAATAGCTGGTATAGAAACCCAGATCGTCGGGCTTAATACAGAATATTCTCAGGCAGTTGATGATTCTCAACCCATTATCGACGGATTTGATGGTCTAATGGCCCGTATAAGTGCGCTTGGTGAACTTCCATGGTTTCCATCCTTCTTTATTTTCCTTTTATTCCTTGCAATAGAAACATCACCTATAATAGTAAAACTTCTGGCACCTAAAGGGCCATATGACCTTAAGTTGGAAGATGAGGAAAGCGCCGTAGAGACCTGGGTGATGCAAAAAGTGTTGCAACGGCAAAAAATCCTGGCCACAGACACTTCGCTGAATGAAAAAATATATGGTGAAATAGCTGAAGAAGAAGCCGTTTACGCGTATAAAAAGCAGAAAGCCGAAGAGTTATTACGGTTACAGGCAGATACCTTTCATGATCTGCAGATAAAAAGCTTATAAGAAATCATAACCAATAATAAGATTTAGGAAATCGGGGATTAGTTGCCCCAGATTCTCGCCCATAATTCTATAAGAACGTTTTGCGCGTCTTCTTTGAATTTTGGGGTTTCCTCAACTATGACCTCATTATTTAATTTAAACAGCTTATAACTAAAAGCAAATTTGGGATCAATGGGATTTAAGCTTATCAAACCAAAACGAAGATCATTAAAAAGTAAGATTTGTTCCTTGTGAGAAATAGTATACCAGCCTTCTGCTATTTTGATGAGGCGATGGATTTTGTCTTCGCTAGCGAGTTCTCCCAATAGAGCGTGGTTTTTAGGGTAGGCCCTGAATACAATTGGCTTGGTATCAAACAATGAGTATTCTCCTATTAAATATTCTTTTCCTGTATCTACATTTGCATTCCATAGTATTGAATTAAATGGGGTTGGCCTGGTTTGAATCTGCTCATAAGCAATTTCTTGATCCTCCAAATTATCAGTAAATTTCTTATATGTAATTCCCTTCAATAGTAAGGTTACCACTAGATAGCCGCTACTAACAATAAGACCCATTCGATTATACTTTCTTCTGGCCGGTGACAGCCTGTGTTGTCTCATAGTCAGAATCAGGAAAAACAGAAAAGGAAACGTATATAATGGATCTATTACAAAAATATTCTGAAAAGCCAAGCGCAGGTCAAAAGGCCAAAAAAGCTGTGTGCCCCAGGTGGTAAAGGAATCCAAAATAGGATGTGTAAACAAACCCCAAAACATAAGTTTGGACCATTGCTGCCAGCTTATGCCGGATTTTTTCTCAATTTTAGAAATCAGCCAACCGAAAATAGGTGCAAAAAGAAGGCTGAACAGAATAGAATGACTAAACCCCCTGTGCCATTCTGTATAGGTAACCGTGTCTACAAAATAGCGACTTAAGACATCAAGATCAGGAATAGTACCGGCAATAGCACCATAGAGCATAGCCTTATTCCCCACCTTTTTACCAAGTACCACCTCGCCAACGGAGGCACCTAAAACTATTTGTGTTAGTGAATCCATATACTATTCAACTATATTCATTTTCTTCAACAAAAATGAAGCATTCATGTTTTGACAAATGCCTTTTTTAAACTTATAATCAAAATGCAATTCATCATTTACAATTGCAGCATCAAAATAGTAGTTATCAACCTTTTCCAAACTTTTGGCTACCTTACAAAGACTTAAATCATGAGTCGCAATCAGACCGGTTGAATTGGAACTGACTAACTTTTCAATAAACTTTCTAGAACCTATGGCTTTATCAGTGCTGTTAGTTCCCTTTAGAATTTCATCCAACACAATAAAGTATTCATCTTCCTTAATGTTATCAATAATAAACTTTAAGCGTTTAAGTTCAGAAAAAAAGTAGGATTCATGCTCTGTCAAAGAATCTACAGTGCGCATACTGGTAATCAGTTTTATGGGTTGGTAGAACAACGAGGCAGCACATACCGGTAAGCCCATATTGGCCATAACAATCTGAAGGGAGATAGTTCGCAGAAATGTACTCTTACCCGCCATATTTGCGCCGGTAATTACAAAGAATTCTTCCCTGGAAATTTTAAAATTATTTGTTACCCCTTCCGATGGGTCCAGCATTGGATGTGAGACATCTACGGCCTCTATGATAAGATCATTTTTTGATATTTCTGGAAAAGTATAATCGGGGTGATTAAAAGCAAAATTACCCAGGCTGCTATAAGCATCAAAAAAAGCGATGGCATTGAGCCATTGTCCAACCTGGTCGCCATGACGACTAATCCATTTTTCTATAGCATAACAATACCTTAAATCCCATAACAAAAACCCATTTGCCACAATACCAAAAATCATATTATTCCTATGGTCGAAGGCATTTAGCATCTGGGAGAATTGTTTTAAAACTTGCGAAACCTTAACTCCTTCCTCAAGAATATTGTCCTTTTCATGATTCAAATATCCGGATTGGAATTCTATATTCTCCAAAAGTAAAATCAGTTTTTGATATTGTTGAAAACTGCTCTGTGCTTTAGATATCTTCTGGGATAACACATTTATCCTGCGTAAATATCTCCCCCCAATACCGAGTCCTATAAAAAACCACAACAGCAACCCCCATCCCGAAACATAATTGAAGTAATAGAGCCCAATAACTGCCAGTGAGAAAATAGAAAACACCGTGGGTAACCATTTCATCAGATTAGGAACGAATGACTGATACGTTTTCAGCCCTCTTATTAAACTAGCCGACGAGACTTCCGTTTTTATCAATTTGGCAACTGCCGAAAAATCCTGCCTCCATTCTGCTAAAAAGCCCAATTCTTTAATAGCATCTTGTTTTTCTATGACCTTTTCAATGCTGTTTTCAGTTAACAAGTCTGCCAGGGTTTGGCCGCCTTCCGACAGGGATGTTCGGTTGCAATATTGGTAAAAAGATCCCTTGCCGAAAAGATCTATATCCTGACTATAAAAATGTGCTTGGTCTAAGAATTCATTTCCATCCGGGAGCTGATAAAATTTCCGACCCAATACCTGCAGCTCCGTTTCATTAATGGAGATCAAGGCCAGCAATTTATTTTTTTGGTACGACAGGTCGCTATGTCTTGAAACCAAATAAAGAAAAAGTATTGCCGCAAAAAGAACAATTAAAAGAATGTAATTTGAGTTGTCATAAAACAGGTATATCCCTAAAATTGCAAGGACAAAAACCGTCAACCTAACCATACTGGAGACCCATAATTGCCGTTTCACCTGAACATGCTGCTTACTCAATTTGTCTTTTCTTTCTTTGTAGAACGTGATGGGATTAAGCATATAAACTAGCTCTTTGAATTGAGGTGGTAAAGATATGGTATTCTCAAAGGGATATAAAGATTAAATCATACCCTCGAGCGCAGATTTTTGTTTTTTGGTTAGCTTAGAAACTACCAATTCGTAAGAATGATTCACAAGTTCTGATATCAGTTTAGTGGGCAACTGTTCCAGAAACAATGTGTTCCAATGCACTTTGCTCATATGATAGCCGGGGGTTATAATTCCATCATAGGTTTCCCGCAGCTCAATGGCCCTTTCCGGGTCACATTTTAAATTTACCTGAGATGGAATCCTTTCAAGCGGGGCTATTGAAAAGATTTTACCCATTACCTTGAATACCAGAGTTTCTGCATCAAAAGGAAATTCTTCTGTAACCCCTTTTTTTCGCAAACAAAGCTCTCTGAATTCTTCAATGTTCATTTATCCAAAGTTCAGCTAAAAAATAATACTATACAGATCTGGTGTCGGCCGTGAAACTTATAGTTTGATTCCTTCAGAATCATAAACGACCACTTTTTTCCAAAGACTTTGAGCTTCGTCTATAAAATTCTCATGCGCTTTTTCTTTTTGGTATTTCTCCTGTTCCTTGGCATTTTTAAAACTTACGATTAAGGTATATGTAAAAGAATCATCTACCACATCCCTGGTAGCGGTCGGAGGTTTACCAAAATATTGAGTGTTTGCATGTTTTGATTTCTTCATAAGCTTTTTCAACGCTTTTTCAAATTGCTTTTGGTCATCCTTATTGTCGGGATTGTTGAGCCAGAAGTTAACGACGTGTACAAATCCTGGGTCTAAATTTTTCATATGTTTATCTGCCGCCTGGCCGAATGTTGTTCCGGAGATTACCAAAAGTGTTATAATACATATCGTTTTTTTCATTTGAGTATGATTTAAAGTTATTATTTTATTTTTCAATAAAAGGTTTTTTATGGTCGCTTAATTCCAAAGTCGAGTAATCTAATTTCCACCCGATGGTTTCAACAATTTTCTCGATCAATAAAACAGCTTCCAAAGCTTCCCGCCGGGCTGTATCCATGAGCCCGCTTTCAGGAATTTTCTCCATGACATGTTTTTTAGCTTCCTGGTTTAGGGCCGTCAGATCTTTTGGAGTAAATGAATTGAAAAGCCCATTTTTTATATCGTAAAATTCAAGCTCCGGTTGAATTGAAAGCACTTCCGGCTGAGGAAAGTTAGTAAGAATTATTTTCTTTTTATCCGTATCAGCGTGCATTAATACTTTTTTAAGATCGTAACCTATTTGAGCTTTTGCATTAATTACTATCAGGGCCTTTTTCTTGCTGCTAAGCAAGCTCATAAAGTGTTCCCGGGTATTTTCATATTTGTATATCTCTGCAAAATCACCTTCCACAGATATCAATTTACAAACGCTTTTTATCTTTTCCAATATTATTGTGGATTGATGCTCTGTGAGTTCTTTGCTCCTCTTTATTCGAAATAAGGAGTACATCCAATACATTAAGATTGCTCCTAGTATTAATCCAAAAAAAAGTTCAAAAATACTATCCATAGTTCTTCCCCACTTATACTAAATACGTATACTTAAATCCTTTCTCATATTTTAAATCATATTCGAAGGCTCTATCCATAGAGGAATGAGAAAATGATATTATCCGGATTCCTTCTAACAAAGAAAGTGAAAAATATGCTCTTAAAATATAATAACTATCACCAAACCTTCAAGATGAAAGATATTATATGCAACAGCTCCAATTTTATTTCCTGAAATATATCCCAACATTCCAATATCGGGAGCCAATAAAAAAAACAAAAAATCACAACCAGGAAAAAGGCAGGAAGGTAAAAAGATAGAATCCAAATCCTAACATTGCCCATTCCTCTAACTTGATAAGAGTTTTCATGACTCTATAGGTTTAAATAAGACGGGCCTGCTTGGCGTAGCATCATTTTCAAATGGGGCCAGTTGCAAATTCAAAATATAAGTACCGTCCTTAATAGAATTATTTACATAAATAAATTCTGTAATAGTTGCCTTGGTTCTCAAATTGCCTTCAACTTGCCAGAAAGCCCTATGGGCCAGAAGCGCTCCATTGTCCTTTTCCTTGTCTATAGAAGGGAGGTCTATGAGCAAGTGATTTATTCCCCTATCTACTAAATATTGAGCTGCTTCTTCTAATAAATAGGGTGGGTTTGTATTGGAATATTTCCTTGATAATTTTTCTTGAAGATTAGGTAAGGTTCTGATGATGAGCGATTCACATTTTTTATTTCCAATCACATATTGAATTTGCTTCCTGGAGACTACCAAATCATTCTGATATTTTTCCGGGGCGATGGTGACCACCTCAGCTAGGAAAAAATAGTCTGACAATTGCTTATTTATGGAATAGCTCTCTTCTGTGATATGCCCAATACATTCTGTATGAGTCCCATGTGCATGAGGATTAAAACTGATATCGTTAAAATTAGTAGATGATCCTTCAGAAACTTTCCCAATAAAACCTTCTTCTGTATGAGGTTCTATTATAGGTGAATCCAGATTCCAGGCCCTCACATTCGATTCATTGCCCCTCAATGGAATCGAAATATCCAGAGGCTTAGACAAATCTATCTTGTATTCTTTGCTACTATGTTTTATTCGTGCGAGCATGGTTTCTAATCAAAATTCTTATTTCAATTTAATCATAAATAAATCACTTGCAATCCCATCACATAAAAACTTTCCTTTTTTAGTAACACATAACTTGTCCCCATCAGTAAAGAGCAATTCTTCTTTTAAATGTTTATCTGATTGCTGCAATAGGTATTCATAATACGAATTGCCGAATTCTGTTTGAATTTTGTAAAGTGAAATCCCCCAAATTGTACGCAAGCCAGTCATCACATATTCGTTATATCTGTCGGTTTTGGTTAGTGTTTCTTCCTCTAATGGGAGGAGCTTCTGATTAATCGACTTTATATATTTTGAATTATTATTGATATTCCATCCTCTTTTAATCCCATTATATGAATGTGCAGAAGGACCTATCCCTATATACTTTTCCCCTTGCCAATATGCGGTGTTGTTCTTTGAAAAATAGCCTTTTTTTCCAAAATTGGAAATTTCATAATTAACGTATCCTTCACCCTCTAAAAGATCGAGCAGTATATAAAACTGCTGTTGCGTTATTTCATCATCAACATCCGGAATTACCCCCTTTTCTATAAAAACCTTTAATGCTGTTTTGGGTTCCACGGTCAATGCGTAGCTTGAAATATGAGGCAAACTATAGGATAGTGCTTTGGCGATATTCTCCTCCCAGCGATCATTCGTCATCCCGGGTATTCCGTAGATAAGGTCAATAGAAATATTATCAAAATGTTTTTTGGCTTCCCTAAGACAGAGCTCTGCTTCATTCGCGTTATGCGCCCTGTTCATTAATTTTAAATCCTGATCAAAAAAGGATTGTATGCCAATACTTAATCTGTTGATAGACGAATCCCTGAGTTCTTTAATTTTGATTACCGACAAATCATCAGGATTAGCTTCCAATGTAATTTCAGGCGCTTCAATCACCTTATAGTTCCTGTAAACTGCATCCACCAAGTACTGAATTTCGGCTATTTGCAATACAGATGGAGTTCCGCCACCAAGATATATGGTTCCTATCTCCTCTTTCTTAAACGCCTCCTTTCTCAATATCAACTCCTGCTCCAGAGCCAAAATCAACTGGTTTTTTTTAGCCAGGTTAGTGGAAAAGTGAAAGTCACAATAATAACAGGCCTGTTTGCAAAATGGAATGTGTATGTAGATGCCAGCCATTAACTATTTTGAAATAAAACTATAAGATAAGACAACCCATAACTTATTGCCACGTATGAAATGTAGGAAAGTATAAATACCAAAATAGATTTTAGAATTGTAGCTATTCTTTTTGTTTGTATAAAGGACACCATTGAATATATAAAATATACTAACATTACCAGCATGCCTAAGGGCTGCAATTCTTTTTTCCCCCAAACTACCAAAAACATGTTTAGGGTAGTGAATAAGGTATACATGCCGGTTAAATAAAATGATACCGCTAAAAATTCTGCAAGGGTATATTTCTTATAAAAGAATAGTTTGGAAAATAAGGCTAATGTAAACGGAAAAAAAAAGAGTAATTTATCTATGTTAAATAACATAAAATCACGTGCCTTGGTTAAAAGTTGACCATCCTGGGTGTCTTCAACTACAACTACGGTATCGCTAAAAGGGTCAAAACCAATCGCAGAACGAATAAGGAGATATGCTACTGTGGTAAGTATAAAAAAGGCAACCGGCTTGTAATATTTCTTCCGCTTGCCCTCAAGATACTCCCTTAATACAATACCGGGATTTACCAAGAGGAGTTTTAAAGTGATAAAAAGCGGTGCATTTACTGAGAAAGCAGCATCCATAAAGTCGTGGATAGTTTCCTTAAAACTAACCTTATAAACCGATGTCCGCTGCCCACAATGTGCGCAAAAGGAATCTTTTGTTATTGCACCACAATTCTTGCAATATTTGGAGTCTGAAGTCAATACTATTTATTTTAACCGATCTTCATTTTGTTTTACGAATGCAGACCATCCGGTATAACCCTTTCCTGCTTCCACCCTTCCTTCATTATAGAAATGACATACCGCAGCCGCAAGGCCATCTGTACTGTCAAGATTTTTTGGGAGTGATTTTAATCCAAGGGTACTTTGAAGCATTTTTGCTACCTGTTCTTTACTGGCATTGCCATTACCCGTAATCGCCATTTTTATTTTTTTTGGCATATATTCTGTTATTGGAATTTGCCTGGAGAGTCCGGCTGCCATGGCCACTCCCTGTGCCCGGCCAAGTTTTAGCATAGATTGGATATTTTTCCCATAAAAAGGGGCTTCAATGGCAATTTCATCCGGATGGTAGGTGTCAATCAGTTCAATGGTTCGTTCAAAAATAAGCTTGAGTTTGGTAAATGGGTCCTTGTATTTTTTGAGTAATAATTCGTTCATTTGAACAAATGTCATCTTCTTCCCTTTCACCTTAATGATGCCGAATCCCATGATAGTAGTTCCCGGGTCAATCCCCAATATGATTTTTTCGTTTTGCAATTTATTTTGTTTCCTCTGAATTTAAAATTATAGGGATCCTGCACTTGGCATTCACAGGTATTCCTCTTTTTAAAGCCGGCTCCACCGGGGGCAGACTTTTAAGACTTCTACTGATAATCCCATCAAATTCGGGAATCTGTTCCTGAATAATACTGTTTTTATCAATATTTAAAACGCTTATTTTTCCTTCTTTATCCACCAGAAAATCTACATATACTACTTCCTCAACATCTTTGTCCAATATAAATTCGAATTCCTGTAGGATCATAGAAAAATGCAAAAGCAATGTATTTTCAAAGCACTCTTTTTGGGCAGATTTAGATACTGTTTCGTCGCAATCATCAAAGAGTGGATATTGGTCTACATCGTTCCAATTGATTGCCTGTAATTCTTTTTCCACCAGTCTTTGGGTTTTCACATCTGTAGAAGTAAACAAATTACAGGAAGACAGCAAGTAAAGACAAGACAAAATTAGTAACTTCCTCATATAAGCGGTATTCCTTGCGGAAAATTACAACTTTTTCGGGCAATTAAGCTTCAGAAATTCAGGATTTCGTGCATCCCTGAAAAGACATGTAACAAATAGATCCTATCTTCGTCCAATAACAAATAGTTTTTATGGACATTGCCTTATTCTTATTGGGATTTATCTTTATGCTTATAGGAATTTTAGGAAGTTTTTTACCTGTTTTACCCGGCCCTACAATAAGCTGGTTAGGTCTTTTATTATTGGTTCTTACGAAAGCAGTACCTAATGACTGGTGGTTTTTGGGGGTTACTCTTTTAGTTGCGTTAATTGTATTGACATTAGATTACATTATCCCGGCAATGGGCACTAAAAAGTTTGGGGGCAGTAAGGCTGGAATGTTTGGGACCGTAATTGGGCTTCTTGTAGCAATAATATTTCCAATACTGGGTATTTTTGGTATAGTTATATGGCCGTTTATTGGTGCATTGATTGGAGAGTTAATAAATAAGGCAGAGAGCAAAACGGCGCTTAAAGCCGCTTTTGGTTCCTTTATTGGTTTTCTTACCGGGACCTTCTTAAAATTTGTGGTAACTATAATTTATTTTGGACTCTTTATAGCCAAAAGCTGGGAATATAAGGAAGAATTATTTTCATTTTTTTACTAGCTCCTAATTAAACCAAACCACCTTGTCCTCAACAGGTTTTCTTTCCCCAACAGAGATTTCTTCTTCGTAACGTCCCATATATAAAAACCCGAGACATTGTTCTCCATCACCCAGTTCAATAAATTCACCCATATATTTTATCAGACCCGGTGAACTCCAATAACATCCTATCCCCATTTCTGTGCAGCAAAGCCAAATATTCTGAACAGCCATTGCTGTGGCTGCAATTTCTTCCCATTCCGGAAGACTTTCATTTGGGTCTCTTTGCATACATATTGCAATAACAACCGCGGACCTGCCAGGGTTTTCAAGGAGTTTTTTCACTTTAAAAGCCTTTGGGTTCGCCTCTGTTTCTTCGTACTTCTTTGCAAGGAATTGTCCGAGCTGCTCTTTAGAATCTTCTAAAAAGACCTTAAACCTCCAGGGTTCTGTTTTTTTATGTGTTGGTGCCCAGTTAGCTGCTTCCAGGATTTTTTCAATCTCCGATCTATTTATAGGTTGGTTCGTATATTGAGCGGGAAATACAGATCGCCTCTTTTTAATCAATTCAAATACCATTCTAGACATTTTAGGTTTGCAAAGTTAGAATTTCTATCCTTGATATAATGCTCAAATTAAAGTGGGGCTAGAATTCCATTTTTCTGAAACTTAATGAATACATTTATAGTACTAAAAATTCTATTTAATGGTTTCAACAACTGATAACTTTCTGTATGGAGAAGAAGCACTTAGTTGCAGCCTTGCATTGAGAATTGCAAGAGGCACAGTTCAAGGCCAATTATCAAATGTTGCGCGAAAACGGGTCCGGGACAGCAAACTTGTGGTTGAAAACATAGTTGAAAAAGGGCAGGCTGTTTATGGGATAAATACTGGGTTCGGGCCTTTGTGTACTACAAATATTTCTAAAGAAGAAACCAGAGTTTTACAGACAAACATCCTTAAAAGCCATAGTGTTGGCGTCGGCAAGCCCATTAAGACGGAACTGGCAAAACTAATGCTCATTTTAAAGATACACTCGCTTGCCAGGGGGTATTCAGGTATTGCAGAAGAAACCTTAGACAGAATTCTATGGCATATAGAAAACGATGCAATCCCACTGGTTCCTTCTCAAGGATCAGTAGGAGCCTCTGGTGATCTGGCTCCTCTTGCCCATCTGTTTTTACCTCTAATAGGTCTTGGCAAGGTGCTATTTGAAAACAAAATTATACTCACCGAAGAACTATTTAAAAAAACAGGCTTGAAACCTCTGGAACTTGGCCCCAAAGAGGGATTGGCGCTTATCAACGGTACTCAGTTTATCGCTGCACATGCTATAAAAGTATTGGAAAAACTACACAATTGCCTCTCGCATGCCGATATTATAGGTGCTATGATGATAGAAGGATTGCAGGGCTCCGTTAAGCCCTTTTACAATGAATTACATAGCCTGCGGCCATTTAAGGGAAACATTCATGTAGCAGAAAGGGTTAAATTACTTTTAAAAGGTTCTGAGATCATGGAGAATCATATTGATTGTGAGAAGGTACAGGATCCTTATTCACTGCGTTGTATCCCTCAGGTTCACGGAGCATCCAGAAATTCCTGGTTACACCTTAAGGAATTGGTACATATAGAATTAAATGCTGTAACAGATAATCCAATTATTATTAATGAAGACTTGACAATTAGTGGGGGTAATTTTCATGGACAACCGCTTGCCATGGCACTGGATTATGCATGCCTCGCATCTTCGGAACTTGGTAATATATCAGACAGGCGGATTTATCTGGCACTGGAGGGCAATAGCCCGGGTGTTCCTAAATTGCTCATGGAAGATACGGGTATAAATTCAGGATACATGATCCTTCAATACACCACCGCGGCTTTGGCCAGTGAAAACAAAGGACTTTGTTTTCCTTCCAGCGCCGACAGCATTCCCACTTCCATGGGGCAGGAAGACCATGTAAGTATGGGGTCTATTGCCGGGAGAAAAGCTTTAAGAGTACTTGGGAATTTAGAGAAAATATTAGCTATCGAATTACTTACTGCTACCCAGGCTTTTGAATATAGAAAACCATTAAAATCGGGAATATTGCTTGAAGAAGTACATAAGGAAGTTCGTAAAAAAGTGGCCTTCGCAAAAAAAGACAGGGTTTTTGCTGATGACATAGAACAAGGAATAGAATTGGTAAAAAACCAAACCATAATAAAGCGTATTAAAAAGGTTTGTAAAAGAAAGAATCTCTCCTTACAGACAACTTTTTCAGAAGAGTTTGAAAACTACTGATTACTATGGAGCAATTAACACTTATTGGTCCCTTAAGCCAGGTAATTCCCATGACAGGAATAACCATAAAAGGTGCTGTTCCCGATAGTCAACTACGGATAATTGAAAATGCAGGAATTCTTTTTGCTGATGGCCGTATAAAAACTATTGGCAGATATAAAAAACTCGCAACCGAAGTAAAAGATCTGAATGTAAAATTAATTCGGTTAGAAGGAAATCATATTTGCCTTCCGGGATTTGTAGATTCTCATACACATATTTGTTATGGAGGATCCAGAGCAAGGGATTATGCCATGAGGAATGCAGGCAAGACGTATTTGGAAATTGCGGAGGAAGGTGGTGGTATTTGGGATACTGTACAACAAACAAGAAAGGCCACTAAAGAAGAGCTGATCAAGGGAATAATTAAAAGAGCCAAACAGCATCTTAAAAATGGCGTAACCACCATTGAGGTTAAAAGTGGTTACGGCCTTTCAATAAAGGAAGAACTTAAAATGTTACAGGCAATTAAGGAGGCTGATGAACAGTTTCCGTTAGATTTTGTCTCCACTTGTTTAGCCGCTCATATGCTCCCCAGGGATTTTAGGGGTAGTTCGTCAGAGTATCTATCAGAAATAAGCGAGCAACTGTTCCCTATTTTAAAGAAGGAAAAATTATCAAACAGAGTTGATGCTTTTATTGAAAAAGGGGCATTTAACAACTCAGAAATCGCGCCTTACCTTTCCAAAGCCATTGAAATGGGTTTTGATATTACCATCCATGCAGATCAGTTCTCTGTTGGTGGAAGTAAGGTTGCTGTTAAATTTAATGCTGTTAGTGCAGATCATTTAGAGGCAAGCACATCCCATGAAATAGAATTATTGGCAAAAAGTGATGTGATTGCCACAGCACTTCCCGGGGCATCATTGGGATTAGGATGTAGTTTTACACCTGCCAGGAAAATTCTGGATGCAGGTGGTGCTCTGGCTATTGCCAGTGATCATAATCCGGGCTCTGCCCCTATGGGCGATCTTCTTACCCAGTGCGCCATATTGGGAACCATGCAAAAATTAACAAATGCCGAAGTATTAGCAGGAATAACATTCAGGGCGGCGGCGGCACTTAAATTGCCGGATAGAGGCAAATTGAAAGCCGGTTATCTCGCCGATTTTAACCTGTTTCATACTGACAATTTTAATGAAATTCTATACAACCAAGGGGCTTTTAAACCATGTATGGTTTATAAAGAGGGAAAATTGATTTATAATAAACATAACCCATAAGGAAGATGCAAAGTTCCAAAACAGAATTGAGTTTTAGAGATGAAATCCTATTGGGAATTCCTAAGGTATTACCCCCCCAAAGGCCAAGAATCCAGGAATTAAATCATGCCCCAAAAAGAAAAGAAATTTTAAGCAGGGAAGAAAAAAAGCTGGCGATAAGAAATGCGCTTCGCTATTTTCCTTCAGCCTGGCATTCTGAACTTTCTGCAGAATTTGCTATGGAATTGGAAAAATATGGTCGAATTTATATGTATCGTTTTAAACCCGGATATAAAATGCATGCACGGCCAATTTCAGAATATCCTGCCAAAACCGTAGAGGGGGCAGCGATAATGCTAATGATACAGAATAATCTGGATCCTGTAGTTGCACAACATCCTGAAGAATTAATTACATACGGGGGTAATGGAGCGGTCTTTCAGAATTGGGCGCAATATCTTCTTAGCATGCAGTATCTGGCTACCATGACCACAGAGCAAACCCTTCATATGTATTCCGGACATCCTATGGGTTTATTCCCTTCTTCCAGAGAAGCACCCAGAGTTGTAATTACCAATGGAATGATGATCCCCAACTATTCCAGTCAGGACGATTGGGAAAAATTCAATGCCCTTGGGGTTACCCAGTACGGGCAAATGACTGCCGGGTCTTATATGTATATTGGACCGCAAGGAATAGTGCATGGAACTGCCATTACGGTAATGAATGCTTTTAGAAAGGTATTACCAAAATCTGAATCCCCGAATGGCAAAATATTCCTCACTGCCGGCTTGGGTGGCATGAGCGGAGCTCAGCCAAAAGCAGGGAATATTGCTGGCTGCATTACGGTCTGTGCCGAAGTAAATGAGGCTGCTGCAACTAAAAGATATACACAAGGTTGGGTTGATGAACTTCATACCACTATTGATACCCTGATTGCCCGAACCAAAAAAGCCATAAATAAGAATGAAATATTATCCCTTGCCTATGTAGGCAATGTAGTGGAAGTATGGGAACGATTTTATGAGGAGGGATTGTTTATTCACCTGGGGTCCGATCAAACCTCTTTGCACAATCCATGGGCAGGAGGGTATTATCCGGCCGGATTATCCTTTGAGGAAGCAAATATCATGATGGCCGAAAACCCGGAACTATTTAAGGAGAAGGTTCAGGAATCATTGAGGCGGCAGGTAAATGCAATCAATAAACATTCGGAAAAAGGAACTTATTTCTTTGATTACGGGAATGCCTTTTTGTTAGAGGCCTCCAGGGCTGGTGCGGATGTTATGTCTGAAAATAATATTGATTTCAGATACCCGTCCTATGTTCAGGATATTTTGGGACCCATGTGTTTTGACTTTGGTTTTGGCCCTTTTAGATGGGTCTGTACCTCGGGTAATCCTGAAGATCTGCAAAAGACGGATGAAATAGCTTTAAGTGTTATGGAGAAAATCAGAGATACTGCGCCGGAAGAGATTCAACAGCAAATGCAGGATAATATCAAATGGATTAATGAGGCTGAGTCCAATAATCTGGTAGTAGGTTCACAGGCCCGTATCTTGTATGCAGATGCCGAAGGAAGGATTAAGATCGCCGAGGCTTTTAATAAGGCCGTAAGTTCCGGGAAAATTTCTGCACCTATTGTCTTGGGAAGGGATCACCATGATGTAAGCGGCACAGATTCTCCATTCAGGGAAACAAGTAATATCTATGATGGAAGCCAGTTTACGGCAGATATGGCTATCCACAATGTTATAGGAGATAGTTTTAGAGGAGCAAGCTGGGTTTCTATACACAACGGTGGTGGCGTTGGATGGGGCGAAGTTATTAACGGGGGTTTCGGAATGGTCCTTGATGGTTCAGAAGCGGCCTCAAAACGATTGAAGAATATGCTGTTCTACGATGTAAATAATGGGATATCGCGCAGAAGTTGGGCCAGAAATAAAGAAGCACTATTCGCCATTAAAAGGGAGATGAAACGCAGCCCTAATTTAAAAGTTACATTACCCAACATAGTGGCTGATAAATTGTTAGATGGATTATTTGAATAAAACCAATGAATCTTTACAAACCAACAGATGAACATATTTGGACCGGGCGCAAAGCGGGGCAGAATCTTTATGTTTACCAGAAGGTAGAACAAATTGACCTGGAGTTGCAAAATATCCCAGTTACGGCAGATAAAACTTTCGTGATCCTGGGTTATGAATGCGATGAAGGGGTAAAGAGAAATAAGGGCAGAACAGGATCAAAAGAAGGTCCGCAGACTGCCCGCCGGCAGTTGGCAAAACTACCACATCATTTAAATGAAAGCTCTGCTATTTTTGACGCTGGTAATATACTATGTGTAGGAGATGATATGGAGAATGCTCAAAGTGTATTGGCTGAAAAAGTAGCTCAGATTTTGAACTACAAAGGCTTACCATTATTGTTAGGAGGAGGTCACGATATAGCGTACGGACATTATAATGGAATCAAAAAATTTGTTGGCAATGACCAAAAAATTGGAATAGTTAACCTGGATGCTCATTTTGATCTCCGATCCAATGAAGATGGCAATAATTCAGGAACGCCGTTTTACCAAATTGCGACCGAAAATAACAACCAAAAATTCGACTTCCCTTATTTATGTCTGGGGATAAGAAATGATGCCAATGATAGTATTTTGTTTGAGCGGGCCCGGGAATGGAACGTAAAATATATTGAGGCCGAACTCTTTCATAAGCAGAATACTTCTTATGTTATTAATAAAATTAATGAGTTCTGTAAGGAAGTAGATTTTATATACCTGACAATAGATTTAGACGGTTTTTCTTCTGCCTTTGCCCCCGGTGTTAGCGCTGCCTCCCCTATGGGGTTTTCGGTAGATATTGCATTGGTAGCGTTAGATACACTCATCGCAACAAATAAATTAATAAGTGCAGATGTGGCTGAACTCAATCCCACCTATGACCGCGATGATCAAACGGCTAAACTGGCTGCAAGTCTGCTTCATTTTATTATACATAAAGTTGACCTACTCTAACCAGGACTGATAGTAAGTGCCATCGTCAATTTCAAGGGCAGCTTCTGTTAATTGCAGTGGTTTAAATGTATCAACCATTACCGCATATTCCTCAGTGCCACTCTTACCAATACTGGCCTCGTAGGTTCCGGGGTGCGGACCATGAGGGATGCCTGCAGGATGAAGAGAAATATATCCTTGATCAATATTTTTACGGCTCATAAAATCGCCCTCAACATAATAGAGCACCTCATCCGAATCGATGTTTGAATGATTGTAGGGTGCTGGTATGGCCTGTGGGTGATAGTCATAAAGTCGGGGACAGAAGGAACAAACTACAAAGGCACTTGTCTCAAAAGTCTGGTGAACCGGTGGCGGTTGATGCACCCTCCCTGTAATAGGTTCAAAATCAAATATGGAAAAAGCATAAGGGTAGTTATAACCATCCCAGCCAACTATGTCAAAAGGATGTGAAGCATATACTAAATGATGTAATTGGCCTTGTTTTTTAACTTTTATAAGAAAATCTCCGAGCTCATCATGCGTTTGCAAATTTTCCGGCAGTCTAAAATCGCGCTCACAAAATGGTGAATGCTCTAAATGCTGTCCAAACCAATTCCTATATCTCTTTGGGGTGTAAATAGGATGGTAAGATTCTGTAATAAATAGTCTGTTATCCTCATCTTCAAAAACTATTTGATAGATCATTCCACGAGGTATTAAAATATAATCCCCATATCCAAAAGGAATTTCACCCAACATAGTTTTCAGAGTTCCTTTTCCCCTGTGAATAAAGAGCAGTTCATCGGCATCAGCATTTTTATAAAAGTAATCTGTCATAGATTTTTTAGGAGCCGCAAGACCAACATGAACATCACTATTGAATAGTACAACCTTTCTGCTTTCGAGATAATCATCCTCCGGGGATACCTGAAAACCTTTAAGCAATCTGGATTTAATGTTATACTCAACTGCCGCCTTGGGGGAAATGTCCTTTGTGTCACCAATTTCTTTAACCATAGTAGGCCGGTATAAATGATACATAAGGGAAGACATCCCGTCAAAACCTATAGTTCCAAATAACTGCTCATAGTGCAAGCTGCCATTTTTTTTCTTAAAAATAGTATGTCTTTTGTGTGGTAAAATTCCAAGTTTATGATATAATGGCATAAGCAGATCTCTTTAAATGTCAACACTAAAATTACGACAAAATGAAGGTTTTGTAAAATAAAGCCTCATAAATATCAGGCAATTATTACTTCCCTTTAATGAAGTTCTGTTTTAATCAAAAAAAGCCTCCCAAATTGGAAAGCCTTTCATTGGCAAGTACCGAATCAATATCGGCATCTATACACATACACCATTATTAATGATGCACAACACAACATGTCAAAGATACAAAAGGATTTCAAATCTGTGGTTATAATTGTGTCGTTTTATATCCTTGTTTTGAAAGGTCTGACTATTAAGCGCGCTGCTTTATCATAATTGATGTAATTATAAACCCAATTAAAAAATACTATTACGCGATTCCTGAATCCAACGAGCGACATTAAGTGTACAAACATCCAAATAAACCAGGCAAAAAAGCCTCCAAATTCAATTCCCGGAAGATCAACTACCGCCTTGTTACGGCCTATTGTTGCCATATTACCTTTATTTCTATAGACAAAAGGTTTCATAGACAGGCCTTTCAATAAGCTATCCAAATTCATGGCCAAAAGTTCCCCCTGTTGAATTGCTGGTTGTGCCATTTGAGGGTGTCCTTTTGGATAAGCTTCAGTTTCCATATAAGCGATATCTCCAATGGCAAAAATATTCGGGAGTCCTACAATTTGATTATATCGGTCTACTTTATACCGATTAACTCTTTTTATCAAAGCATCAGAATTTACGCCCTCAACAGCTGCCCCCGTAACACCGGCAGTCCAGATAAAGTTCCTGGTTCTTATCTCTTCACCGTTATCCATTTTCACGAGATCGCCATTGTATCCTTTTACAATGGTATTCAAATGCAGCTGAACCCCAAAAGCTTCTAAAAATTTCCTTGCTTTTGCTGAAGCTTTGGCACTCATGGGTGGTAGAACAACATCTGCTCCTTCGAATAGATGAATTTCCATTTCATCAATATTAAGATGTCTGTAATCTTTTGGAAATACATGTTTTTTCAATTCCGCGAATGCTCCTGCAAGTTCAACCCCGGTAGGGCCGGCGCCAATTATGCAAAAATTGAGGAGCGCCTTGCGCTCTTCCAGATCTTGACAATTATCTGCTAATTCGAAATTCTGAAGCATAAGACTTCGAATATTTAAAGCCTGTGGAACGCTTTTCATGGACATGGCATTTTCCTGGATCTCCGTATTGCCAAAGTAATTGGTTTTTGTACCGGTTGCAATAACCAAATAGTCGTAGGAAATTTTACCTATATCTGTATGTACTTCTTTAAGTTCAGGGTCTATTTTAGCCACCGTAGCCAGCCTGAAATAAAAATTATGAAGCCTATTTAAGATCTTCCTAATGGGATAGGCTATAGAATCTGGTTCTAAGCCTCCAGTGGAAACCTGGTACAAAAGGGGTTGAAATGTATGGTAATTGTGCTTATCTATAACAACAACCTGAACCGGAAGTCTCCTCAGTTTCTTGGCTAGTGAAATTCCTGCGAAACCAGCTCCTATAATTACTACTCTTTTTCTTGTGGTCTCCGGAAGATTCATAAAATAATTTAAAGCTAAAATAAGGAAACTCTTACCGTTCATCGATGTTTTTTAACTGAGTTGATTAGATCAGATTTCAGTTAAAAACTCATTTCTGGGATAATCTGCTAATAGTAATGGTTTTAGTCGGACATACCTAGCGTTAGTCGTAAACTTTAGGCTGGCCTGTCTTTCATTGTTAATTTTATAAAAGATTCCCAAAGTTCTAAAACCACCTACATCATGCTTAAAAAGTTACTTGTTTTTACAATCCTAGGTTTTTTAATCCTCTCCTGTACCCTTGATACAACTGAAGAATATGAGGATCTAATTTATATTGAAAACGTACTTCCCGATTTACCTCAAAATAATTCAGAAGAAATTTTTGAAAGTCAAGCACTTCAAATATCACAATGGATCGACAATATGCAGCTTTCCAATGGGCTACTGACAAGTTCTGAAAAAACAGACTATGTATCTTTATATGATAATTCCCTGGCTGCCTTGGCATTTATGGCCGAAGGAGAAATTGAAAAAGCGGAAGGAGTCTTTGATTATTTTAATGAACGGATCGATTCAGAATTCGCTCAGAATAACGGAGGGTTCTACCAGTTAAGAAATAGTGATGGTTCTAACGGCAGGCGAACCTGGATGGGAGATAATGCCTGGTTATTGATAGCTCTGAATAATTATCACCAAATAACAGGAAATGATAAGTATAATGAACTGACTGTATTATTAGAAAACTGGATCAGGAGTTTACAGGATGAAGATGGCGGCCTTTGGGGCGGATTTAATGAAGATGGGACACAAATACATAAAGTTACAGAAGGCATTATAATGGCGTTCAATGCTGTTAAGGGTTACGATGATTTTCATAAGGGTATTTTAAATTATCTTAAACAAGAACGTTGGAACATAACCGACAGGCTTTTGGTTGCATGGCCGGAAAATGAGACCCATTATTATGCTATGGACCTTCATTCCCTGGGTTATTTAATTTTTGAGAATTTCCCGGAAGATGTACTTTATAAGGCTGACCGTTACAAAAATACCCGGGTGGCCAGTTTTAACGGAGAGGTAATTACCGGTTATTGTTTTGATGAGGATAAAGATGTAATTTGGTTAGAAGGTACTGCGCAAATGGCACTTGCTTTTAAACAAGCAAATATGGGCAATGAAGCAAATGAATTTATAGGACAACTACAAAAAGCGCAAATGAATAATTCAGCTCAAGAAAATTTACCAGGCATTCCGTATGTAACAAATGCAGGGACCAGCTATGGTTCTTCATTGTTGTGGGAAGATGCCCCGAGCACTCCTGCACTTTCATCAAGCATTTGGTATTTGTTTAACATGCTTAGCTTTAACCCTTTAGATATTGGTAAACAAAAGAACATTCCAAATGAAGATAAATTTTGGAATCTCTGATACTTTGTGGATTTATAATTGTATTAACATAGTCGTTTTATAATTTTAAATAACTTTAAAATAAAAAATGAATTCAGCTATGTTCTGGGTTGGAGCAACCACTATACTTCTAATAATAGTGACCATAATGGCCACTATGAATTTCGCTTTTAGCTGGGTCTTTTACCTCACTGTACTGGGTCAGATAATGATTGTTTATATGGTCTATAAAGTACTTACAGACAACTACAAAACTTCAAAAACATTTGAAGATTTCTATGAGGATTACCCTATAAGCAAATAAATAACCCTCTTCTATTCGAAGGACAAATTTTTCTTTCCTTAATATCTGAACTAGTCGGATAATACCAGAAGAGGTATTGGGGTGTGAAACGCAATGCGTTTGACAACAGGTTCTCTAACCAATTCTTCCAAAAATCCATGTCGGTAATGAACCAGGGTGAGCAATTGTATGCCAAACTCCTTTATGAAGAATTCAATTACATCTGATTTACTGGCAAAATAAGGCATACTATGTAATTTATGTGAGACTGATGAAAAATACTCCAGTAGTATATCTTTATTTGATTGCTGGTGCTTGTTCAATTGTTCCTCCTCACTAATATGCATTATATTTATGGTAGCACCAAATGTGGCAGTCAGCTGAATAAGAGGCTTGATTACTTCTGCGCTAAAATTTCTCTTAAAATCCGTCGGTAAACCAATTCTAACAGGTTTGTCATACTTAAAATCTTCTGGAACAGCAAGGATCGGACATGATCTTACCGCCTTAATTATTCTTACTGTGTTACTTCCCAAAAATACCTCCTCAAGGCCAGATGCGCCCTTTGTACCTGTTACTATAAAATCTATTTTCTCTGATTGCACAATCTCCTTGATTTCATCGGTAAGAAGATTAAATGAAGAAACGCATTTAAAACTGTGTTTTGGGTATTTATAATAAGTATTGATTTGATTCAACAACTCATCCAATCCGCTCTCAGACTCAGATCGAACATTATCTTCCAGAATGCCACCATGAATGGTAGTGGCCATAAAACGACTATGTACAATAGCCGGGGTATATGTGTTTAAAAGATGAAAAACGCATTCTTCTTCTTTAAAAAATTCAATTGCAAACTTTGCAGCATTTAAGGAAGTTTTGGAAAAATCTGTAGGTAATAATATGTTTTTCATACACCTGATTAAAGAAATGATGGTGTAAAAATACCTCTGGGATTAGATGGAAACAATGATATATGTCAGGTTTTTAAATCCCTTATAATTAATGATAAGTGCCTATTTACTTAAGGCCGGAACTATGATATGCGTTGAACTAAAATCCTTCAGCAAGTTCTCTTAACTTCTTTTCATCCAAAATTCCAAGTTTCTTACCGGAACTCTTCAGCAAGCCCTTCTTTTTAAATTCTGAAATAATCCGGATACAGGATTCCGTTGCTGTGCCTACAACATTAGCAATATCCTCCCTTGAAAGGGTAAGAACTAAATATCCGTCTGCATCCTCACCATAGTTAGATTTAAGATAAAGGAATGCTTCTGCGATTCGTTGTTTTACAGTTTTTTGCGAAATATTTACAATCACATCATCTGCTTCTCTTAAGTCATGAGCCATAAGACGAAGGACTTCAAATGTAAAATCGGGATTCTTATGTAGGGTATTAATGATAACTTCTTTGGGAATAAAGCAAAGTTCCATGTCGTTTACAGCTACTGCACTTAAATTTGAAGTCTCCTCTGCAATAACACAACGCTGGCCCATAACTTCTCCTTTCGTAGCCAACTTCACTATTTGATCTTTTCCATTGGAGCTTAACTTGGAAAGCTTTGAAACCCCATCCCGAACACAAAAAACACCATTCAGTTTTTCACCTTCTTCGAAAATTGCCTCACCCCTTTTATAGCTTTTGGAAGTCTTTGAATCTGATACCTGCTTTAATTCTTCCTTACTCATCGCACGCAAAGAATTAAATTGACGAATTATGCAATTCTCGCACCTGCTTTCAGAACTCATTGATTTTAATTTAGACTTATGCAAAATTATCGAAAAGGTGACAAATATCATATATATTTTAAGTAAATTACTACAATTTCGCGTTCAGGTATTAAGCAAATGTTTTAGAATATGACTAAATGTTACCACTGTGGTGATGATTGTAACACTACAGCGATAGTATTTGATGATAAAGACTTCTGTTGTAACGGTTGTAAAACGGTATATGAGATTTTTAAAACTAATGATCTCTCCTATTACTATGATCTTCAATCAGCCGCAGGCACTACTCCCTTAGCTATTGAAGGCAAATATGATTTTCTCGATTCGGATGGCATTACTCAGAGGTTAATTGAATTTGATGATGGAACAGTTCAAATTGTAAATCTTTTTGTTCCTGGGATACATTGCAGTTCATGTATATGGGTATTGGAGAATTTAAAAAAATTACATCCCGGAATTACGAATTCACTGGTAGACTTCCCAAAAAAAACAGTTAGAGTTACTTTTAACATGGAACTGGTTTCATTAAAAGAACTGGTAATATTACTGGCAAGAATTGGGTATGAGCCCTATATCTCCCTTGATGATTATGATAAGGGTAAGAATAAAACAGACAGAAGTTTACTTTATAAACTGGGTGTTGCAGGTTTTGCCTTTGGGAACATAATGTTTTTGTCTTTTCCTGAGTATTTTGAAGTTGGGGAATTTTGGCTTGATCAATACAAGGGTCTATTCAGATGGCTGACGTTTGCTTTTTCACTACCTGTAGTATTCTATGCAGGCAGTGATTATCTGATTTCAGCATATAAAGGATTGCGATCGGGACTTTTAAATATTGACGTACCTATTGCATTGGGAGTTTTGGTTCTTTTTATTCGCAGTAGTTACGAAATATTCTTTGATCTGGGCTCCGGTTTCTTTGACAGTCTTACAGGTTTAATTTTCTTTCTGCTGGTGGGGAGGTTCTTTCAACAAAAAACGTATTCATTCCTTTCTTTTGAACGGGACTACAAGTCGTATTTCCCTATTGCAGTTACCAGATTAATTGACAAAAAGATAGAAGAAACAGTTCAGGTATATGATATTAAAAGTGGTGATAGACTACTAATAAGAAATGAGGAACTAATTCCGGTTGATGGAATCCTTATGAGCGAAAGGGCACAAATAGATTATAGCTTTGTAACCGGAGAATCTGAACCTGTCCAAAAAATTTCCGGCGATAAAGTTTTTGCCGGAGGAAGACAGTGTTATGGCGCAATTGAAATAGAAACTTTAAATAGTGTTTCTCAGAGTTATCTTACACAATTGTGGAGTAATTCTGTTTTCCAAAAAGACAAGACAACCACTTTTCAGACTTTAACGGACAGCATTGGTAAACGCTTTACAATTGCTGTTTTAGCTATCGCTTTTATTGCAGCATCATTTTGGATGTACCAGGACAGCAGTAAAGTAATGAATGTTTTTACAGCTGTACTCATAATAGCCTGTCCGTGCGCCATTGCCCTTGCAGCTCCTTTTACTCTGGGTAATATGTTGCGGATTTTCGGACGTAAAAAGCTCTATCTGAAGGACAGCAGTGTTATAGAGCAACTGGCTCAAATAGATACAGCGATATTTGATAAAACCGGTACAATAACGACAACTCAGTCAAGCTCAATCTCCTATGAAGGTATGGAACTAACTTTTGAGGAGGAATCACTTTTAAAAAATACCCTCAGAGCATCAAACCATCCACTAAGCAGATCGCTCTATACTTTGTTAAAAGAGCACAATATTGAAACCCTTGATGATTACAAAGAATATACCGGCAAAGGAGTGCAAGGTGTTAAGGATAAAAGTGATATCAAGGTTGGTTCAGCAGATTTTGTGGGACATCAACAACAAAGTGATTATAATAACACGTCTGTTCACATAAGTACAAATGACGCCTACAAGGGGCGCTTTGTTTTTCATAATAATTACCGGGAAGGAGTTGCGGAAGTTTTTAAACAAATGGGGCGCTATATGGATTTAGCTGTTTTATCCGGAGATAATCCAGGTGAAAAAACAAGATTGGAAATGTTATTACCAAAATTGACACCTTTATATTTTAATCAAAAACCGACAGATAAGTTGGAGTTTATAAGTGAATTACAGGCCAATGACAAAAAGGTCCTAATGGTGGGTGATGGTTTAAATGATGCGGGTGCTCTGGCACAGAGTAATGTGGGTATTGCAATATCAGAAAACATAAACGTTTTCTCCCCTGCCTGTGATGGAATTCTTGACGCCACAAAATTTAAATATTTTAACGATTATGTTCTGGCCTCAAAAAAAGCCATAAAAATTATTAAATTGTGTTTTGTCCTCTCATTGATGTACAATGTAATAGGGCTTTATTTTGCAGTCACAGGGCAATTAGAACCCGTAATTGCAGCTATCTTAATGCCATTGAGTTCAATTAGCATTGTGGCTTTTGCGACCCTTGCCACAAATGTGGTAGGAAAAAAATTAAATTAATTTATAAACCTGACATATGTCATTTTTTGAAATTTTTAACAAATGTAGTTTTACGCGAGAATTCAGGTAGGTATGAGTGTTATTTATTTATTGCTAGCGATTAGTATTATTGTAGCGCTGATCTTCTTTGCTGCTTTTATCATTTCTGTACGAAGTGGGCAATATGATGATTCGTATACTCCATCAGTAAGAATCTTATTTGAAGATGAAGTTGTAAAAAATACAACCGCAGAACCTGATATTAAAAATCAATCCAACTAAATAAAAAGCAAAAATTGTAATTATGGAAGTACAACAATTCTATTACGATAATAAAATCGTAAAAAAATTCCTCTACGCTACCTTGTTTTGGGGAATCATTGGTATGCTGGTAGGCTTATTGCTGGCATTTATGTTTCTTTTCCCTAATATTACAGATGGGATATCATTCCTTAGTTTTGGGCGACTTCGCCCGCTGCACACCAATGCCGTAATCTTTGCATTTGTAGGGAACGCTATCTTTGCCGGGGTTTATTACTCCACCCAGCGTTTACTCAAAGCCCGTATGTTTAGTGACTTCCTCAGTGAGTTTAACTTCTGGGGGTGGCAAGCCATAATAGTCGCGGCAGCAATCACGCTTCCTCTTGGATATAGTACTTCTAAAGAATATGCTGAGTTGGAGTGGCCAATTGATATTGCAATTGCGCTTGTATGGGTGGCATTTGGATGGAACCTGATTGGAACAATGGTGAAAAGAAGACAACGTCACCTTTATGTAGCCATTTGGTTCTATTTGGCAACATTTGTAACAGTTGCTGTACTTCATATCTTCAATAGTTTAGAGTTACCGGTTAGTGCTTTAAAAAGCTACTCCGTATATGCCGGGGTTCAGGATGCTCTGGTTCAATGGTGGTACGGCCATAATGCTGTGGCTTTTTTCCTCACTACTCCTTTTTTAGGATTGATGTACTATTTTGTTCCTAAAGCAGCCAACAGGCCCGTTTACTCGTATAGACTTTCTATAGTCCATTTCTGGTCATTGATTTTTATTTACATCTGGGCCGGACCTCACCATTTACTCTATACGGCCTTACCAGAATGGGCACAAAATTTAGGTGTGGCATTTTCAGTTATGCTTATTGCGCCTTCCTGGGGTGGTATGATAAACGGGTTATTAACCCTCAGAGGTGCCTGGGATAAAGTGCGTACAGACCCAACCCTTAAATTTATGGTGGTTGCAATAACAGGATACGGGATGGCCACTTTTGAAGGTCCCATGTTATCCTTAAAAAATGTAAACGCCATTGCACATTTTAGTGATTGGATTATTGCGCATGTACATGTTGGTGCTCTTGCCTGGAACGGTTTTCTGGCCTTTGGAATGATTTACTGGATGGTACCTAAAATGTTTAAAACAAGATTGCAT
Organism: uncultured Eudoraea sp.; assembly: GCF_947260015.1. GTDB lineage: Bacteria > Bacteroidota > Bacteroidia > Flavobacteriales > Flavobacteriaceae > Eudoraea. Next base: position 180,201 of record NZ_CAMYOM010000003.1, read on the forward strand.
TCAGTGCCTATGGCGAATTTTCACTTTTGGATTGGGACATTAGGGATTATTTTGTACGCATTGCCAATGTATGTGGCCGGCTTTACACAAGCCTTAATGTGGAAGGATTTTAACCCGGATGGCTCCCTTGTTTACGGGAACTTCTTAGAGACAGTAAATGAAATTATGCCAATGTACTGGATGCGAGCAATTGGTGGTAGTCTCTATATTGTTGGGTTTATTGTAATGTTGTACAACATAGTGGTTACTGTTCGCTCGGGTAGCAAGGTGGAGGATGAACTTGCAGAGGCAGCGGCCCTAACAAGGGTGTCTAAGAAAAGAACAGCAGGAGAAACCTATCATACCTGGTTGGAACGTAAACCTATTAAATTGACAATATTTGCAACGATAGCCATTCTTATTGGAGGGATTGTCCAGATAGTCCCAACCATCCTGGTAAAATCCAATATACCAACTATTTCAAGTGTAAAACCATATACTCCTTTAGAATTGGAAGGAAGAGATCTTTATATACGTGAAGGTTGCGTAGGTTGTCATTCTCAAATGGTCCGTCCTTTCAGAAGCGAGGTGGAACGCTATGGGGAATATGCCAAAGCCGGGGAATTTGTTTATGATCACCCATTCCTTTGGGGTAGTAAACGAACTGGGCCCGATTTATTAAGAATTGGGGGTAAATATTCTGATAGTTGGCACCTTAATCATATGTATGATCCGCAAAGCACCTCATCAGGTTCCATAATGCCGGCATATCAGTGGATGGTCCGCAACGAACATGATCGCAGTGGTATACAGGGGAAAATGGAAGCTATGGTAAGTCTTGGCGTACCCTATACAGAAGAGGAAATTGCGAATGCAGCCATTTCTATGGAAGAACAGTCCATACAAATAGAAGAAAACCTTTATGCTGATCCCGATTTTGTAAAATCTTATGAAGCAGATAAAAAATACGCCGACGAAAACGGATTGGAATTTGTGGAAATGCGTGATCGTGAGATCGTTTCACTAATCGCTTACTTACAGCGCTTAGGTACGGATATAAAAGTTAAGCAAACCGACGAATTATTGTCAGAAAACAAGTAAATCATGCTAAAATTTGTAAAAAATCACATGGAAAGTATGGAAGGCATTGCCACATATCCCATGATATCACTACTTATCTTCTTTGTATTTTTTGCCATCCTTTTTTGGTGGGTATTTACCGCCTCCAAAGAGCATATAAAAGAAGTAAGTGAATTACCCTTAGAAGATAATCAACCAAAACAATAAGAGTTATGAAAAATATGTCACCCTGGTGGATCAGAATCCCGGTAATATTCTTTATCATTTTCGGACTTATGGAGTACTTTATTGACTCCGGAGAAAAACCCGCATTTATTGAATATCCAATAACACAGTTCTTTCTATTGATGGTGTTATTGATTTTAATTGCAATTGAACTTATTTTAAAGTCTATTGAAAATGTTATGTTTCAAACTCTTTCTGCAGAAGGTAAAGAAAGGTATTTGGAATCTAAATCTAAACAATTGGAATGGAGTTGGGGTAAGAAAATGTACCAAAAACTATTAGGCTCCAAACCCATAGAAGCTGAAGGTGAAATCATTATAGACCATAACTATGACGGCATAAAAGAGCTTGACAACAAGTTACCACCATGGTGGGTTTATCTTTTTTATGCAACTATTATTTTTGGTGTTATATACCTTATAAGGTTTGAAATTTATGGCGATTATGACCAGGATTTGGAATATGAAATGGAGGTAGCGGCAGCACAGGCCGAAATAGAAGCTTATAAAAAAACTGCTAAGGATCTGGTAGATGTTAATAGCGTTGAATTATTAACGGAGGCCTCTGATATTAGCGCAGGTAAATCTATTTTTGAAGCCAATTGTGTTGTCTGCCATATGGCAGATGGTGGAGGAGGAATTGGGCCCAATCTTACAGACGAATATTGGATCCAGGGGGGCGGAATTAAAAATGTATTCAATACAATATCGGAAGGTGGTCGCGCAGGCAAAGGCATGGTTTCCTGGAAGCAAACACTAAAACCGGCAGAAATGGCGCAGGTTTCAAGCTATTTACTCACTTTCCAGGGCACTACACCTGCCAATCCTAAGGCTGCTGAAGGTGATTTATGGGTGGACGAGAATGCTACGCAACCAGAAGGTGCTACCGAAGAAGAGGCTCCGAAACAAGAAACGGATTCTACTTCGGTTGTTTTGAGTGACTAATTCATACAAAGGTATGAATAGGGCCTAGAAGATAAAGCTATGGGAGAGAATTTCAGGGATAGTATTGGGACCATTGACGAAGAAGGAAAACGGGCCTGGATATTTCCCAAAAAACCTAGTGGAAGGTATTATAAATATCGAAAATGGGTTAGTTACGGATTATTGATTTTTCTCTTTGCTTCTCCATTTATTAAGATAAATGGCAACCAGTTCCTGATGTTTAATGTTTTGGAGCGTAGGTTCAATATTTTTGGATTTCCTTTCTGGCCTCAGGATTTCCATCTTTTTGTTATTTCCATGATCATTGGGGTGATTTTTATTGCCCTTTTTACAGTGGCATTTGGACGTATTTTTTGCGGATGGATGTGTCCGCAAACTATATTTATGGAAATGGTCTTCAGGCGAATTGAATATTGGATAGATGGAGATCGCGGTGCTCAGATTCGATTGGCAAAGCAATCGTGGAATGCAGAAAAAATTAGGAAAAGATTGCTAAAATGGTTTGTCTTCTTTGTAATATCCTTTTTAATTGCAAATGTATTCCTCGCCTATCTTATTGGGAGTGATAAATTAATACAATACATCACAGATGGTCCGCTCACCCATGTAAGTACATTGATATCTCTTCTCATTTTTACGGCAGTATTCTATTTTGTTTTTGCATGGTTCCGAGAGCAGGTCTGTATTATTGCCTGTCCTTATGGAAGAATGCAAGGGGTATTATTGGACAATAAGTCTATCGTTGTTGCTTATGACCATAAGCGGGGTGAAGCTGAAAATGGCCGAAAGAAATTTCGAAAAAATGAAGATAGAAATGCACTTGGCCATGGAGATTGTATAGACTGTTTTCAATGTGTGAATGTGTGTCCTACAGGAATTGATATCCGAAATGGAACTCAACTGGAATGTGTGAATTGTACGGCTTGTATAGATGAGTGTGATACGATTATGGAAAAAATAGATCTTCCAAAAGGTCTTATTCGCTATGCCAGTGAGGACAATATAGAAAGAAAGGCGAAATTTACTTTTAATCCCAGATTAAAAGGGTACGCTGCCGTACTTACTATATTAATTGGAGTATTTATTGGAATGCTTTTCTTGCGTAATGATCTGGAAGCCAATATTTTAAGATTACCCGGACAACTATATGAACATAAGGAAGGAAACATTATCAGCAATGTGTACACCTACAAACTGATAAATAAAACATCCAACGATATTGATGATGTAAGTTTTAAACTTCTCTCACATAAAGGAAAAATAGATTTGGTATCAAATCGTAGTTTTCAGGTCCCTGCACAGGAATTGGCAGAAGGCACTTTGTTTATAGAAATTAATAACGCTGCTTTAAATGGGGATAAAGACAAACTGAAGATAGGTGTATACAGCGGGGATTTATTAATTGAAACAACAACAACCAGGTTTCTGGCACCAAGAAGTTATAATTAGGAGTATTCATTAATATGAAACAAAGCGTATGAAGTTTAATTGGGGAACAGGAATAGTGTTGGCTTTTGTTGCATTTATTGCATTTATAATGTATTTCGTCATTCTTGCCAGTACATATAACCGTGCCAATCACGATTTGGTCACGGAGGAGTATTACAAGGAAGAACTAGCTTATCAGAATGAGATTGATGCGCTTACCAATGCCAAAGATTATGCTAACCAGTTTAGTTTTGTAAACCAGGAAGATGGGTTGGCAATTACTTTCCCACCAAAAATGAATTATAAAAAAATAAAAGGTAAAGTGTCCCTATACAGGCCATCCAATAAACACTTGGATTTTGACTTTCCTATAAGTTTATCCAATAAACATTTGCTCATACCTGACAAACGTTTGTTGGATGGTCGTTGGGACATAAAAATTTACTGGAATTATCAAGGCAAAGAGCTCTTGGTAAAAAAAAGTATCACCTATTAATTAATGATATGTTATTGTCTGCCTTAATCCTGGGTCTTATGGGAAGTTTGCACTGCATAGGTATGTGCGGACCCATTGCATTTATGTTGCCTGTAAGTCATAATAATAAATATAAAAAAGCAGGTCAGGTCTTCATTTACCATTTTGGAAGACTAATGGCATATGGTATTATTGGCTTATTATTTGGACTATTAGGTAAGGGACTTTACATCTTTGGAATACAGCAAAAACTATCAATTCTGGTTGGTGTACTCATGATATTAGCTGTAATAATTCCCTATAGATATATGAGTAGGCTTAGCCTTTCAAAACCTGTGTATCGGATTATTGGTAAAATTAAAAGCAGTTTAGGTAAAGCATTAAAGAAGAAAACGGCAGATACTTTTCTCACTATTGGGTTTCTAAATGGCTTCCTGCCCTGCGGACTGGTTTATATGGCTCTATTGGGGGCAATCGCCATGGGCACAGCCGCTGAAGGTTCGTTATATATGGTTTTGTTTGGTTTAGGAACAGTTCCATTAATGACAACAGCCGTTTACCTGAGTGGGATATTAAAGGATTCTGCAAAGCAGCGAATACGTAAATTAATACCAGTTTTTGTAGTTATCATAGGGTTACTCTTTATTCTAAGAGGAATGGGTTTGGGAATACCATATGTATCGCCAAAACCTATGGTTAAAGTGGTTTCTACAGAATTAGAATGTCATTAGCCTTAAATTATTTAAATGAGGCATTTTATAAATCAAGTAAAAATACCAACATGAAAATTGTTACCGCAGCGGAAGCTGCCGCCATTGTAAAATCCGGGGATCGGATATTTCTTCAAGGAGCCGCTATGACTCCTAATACCTTAATTAATAGTATTTGTGAAAGATATGAGGAATTAGAACAAGTAGAGATTATTTCAATACATACTGAAGGTGAGGTGAAATATGCAATACCTCCTTATAATCAGGCCTTTAATATAAATAGTTGTTTTGTTGGAGGCAATGTCAGAAAGGCAGTGAACACAAATAAAGGTGATTATATCCCTATTTTTCTGAGTGAAATACATTTACTGTTCAGGCGAAATATTTTACCCCTTGATGTAGCGGTGGTTCAGGTATCTCCCCCGGACCGGCATGGGTATTGTTCTTTAGGAGTTTCTGTGGATATTGCCTTGCCCGCAGTTCAGACAGCAAAAAAAGTAATTGCTCAGATTAATCCGCAGGTACCAAGAACTCACGGAGATGGTATTATTCATAAAAACAGTATTGATCTGGCCATAGAAGTTGACGAGCCCATCCATGTTGCACCAATTACCCAAATTACAGATTTGGAACACAAAATAGGCAAAAATGTTGCCGGACTAATTGAAGATGGTGCCACTTTACAATTGGGTATCGGAAATATTCCCAATGCTGTTTTAAGCAATTTACACGACCATAAAAGATTAGGCGTACATACAGAAATGTTTTCCGATGGTCTCTTACCTTTAGTTGAGAAAGGCATTATTACGGGTGAGGAAAAAGAGATTAAAACCGGTAAAATTGTTACTTGTTTCGCCGCAGGAACTAAAAATTTATACGATTTTGTAGATGACAATCCACTGGTGCATTTCAAAGAAGCAGGATATACTAATGATACTAGTTTAATTTCACAAAATCCTAAAGTAACGGCAATAAACAGTGCCATTGAAATAGATCTTACCGGACAGGTCTGTGCCGACAGTATTGGACAACGACACTTTTCCGGTGTTGGAGGTCAAATGGATTTTATAAGAGGTGCCACTATTTCAGAAGGAGGAAAACCAATTTTTGCCCTTTCCGCAGCCACGGCAAAGGGAGTAAGCAAGATTACCCCTACCCTTAAAGATGGCGCAGGAGTTACTACTACCAGAGCTCATGTTCACTACGTGGTAACTGAGTATGGTGTGGTAAATCTTTTTGGTCAAAATTTATATGAAAGGGCAAAAGCCTTGATATCTATTTCACATCCGGACCATCGTGAAATGTTGATAAAAGCCGCATATGAACGTTTTGAACGATCTTAAGAAATATTAATGCAACTAGAGCGATATATTGACCATACCATATTAAAGCCTACAGCAACGCCTATGGCAATAAGACAGTTATGCGCTGAAGCCCGTGAATTTAATTTTTATGCTGTTTGTGTCAACAGTTGTTACGTTGCATTGGCAAAGGAGGAATTGAAGGATTCGGGTATTAAAATAGCCGCGGTAATAGGTTTTCCATTAGGGGCCATGTCTACCGAATCTAAATTATACGAGGCTCAATTCTGCATTGAACATGGAGCAGATGAGATAGATATGGTTATTAATATCGGTTGGTTAAAATTCGAAGAATACCGTCTGGTAAAAGATGAAATAACTAAAATAAAACAGGCCATTGGGTCCAGGAAATTGAAAGTAATAATTGAGACCTGTTATTTAACTGCTGAAGAAAAAAAAATAGCCAGTATGCTGGTTGTTGAGGGAAAGGCAGATTTTGTGAAGACTTCAACCGGATTTGGATCAGGCGGAGCTACATTTGAAGATATTGAATTAATAAAACGTGTAATTCAAAACAAAATACAGATCAAAGCCTCAGGAGGTATTAAAGATAGAATAACCGCCAAACGTTATTTAGACATGGGAGTTTCTCGTTTAGGAACCTCCTCAGGAATTGCAATAGTTACTGACTCTAATTCATAATCTATGAGTGCCCACATCAATGCAAAAAAGAATGAGATTGCCGATACAGTTTTAATGCCGGGTGATCCGTTACGTGCCAAATGGATTGCTGAGACATTTTTGGATAAAGCTTATTGTTACTCAAATATTCGCGGTATGCTAGGTTATACAGGGGAATATAAAGGGCAGCGTATCTCTGTCCAGGGCAGTGGTATGGGTATCCCTTCATCATTGATATATTATCACGAACTTATTAAAGATTTCGATGTGAAACGCATAATCAGGGTAGGTACTGCCGGGTCCTATCAAGAAAATATTAAGATCCGGGACATTGTATTAGCGCTTTCAGCTTCACATAATTCGAGCATAAATAATGCCATTTTTAATGATGTTACTTATGCTCCTACAGCCAACTTTAATCTGATCATAAAAGCTGCTTCATATATGAATGATAATAACATTCCTTTTATAGCTGGTAATGTACTTTCCTCAGATCTCTATTACGAGCACGATGCAAGGGCTTACGAAAAATGGGCTGATTATGGCGTACTTTGTGTTGAAATGGAAAGCGCCGGACTTTACACTATTGCAGCAAAGTATAATATTGAAGCGCTAACAATTCTAACTATTTCTGACTCTTTGGTAACCAAAGAGAAATGTAGTTTTGAAGAAAGAGAAAGTACATTTGAAGAAATGGTTCGAATAGCATTAAACATTTGCTAATTACAATTGAGCACGAGTTGAACCATGATTTATAAACACATTCCCGAGGTAATAGTAAAAGCCGAATTTTCTAATTGTAAAAAATTCCGATATCAGCTTACTATAGAAAATACAGCAAAAACAAGCGGCAACACCCTCTGTGTTATTATGCAAAATCCCAGTGTTGCCAGTGCAAAGTTTGCGGACAAATCTGTTCAATTTCTGGAAAAACTAATTTTTGAAAAAGAAGTTGAGCAATTTAGAAACGTAAAAACTATTACAGTAGTTAATCAGTTTGCTTATGTACAGACCAATGGTTTTATTGGTTCTTCTAATAAAATTGGGAAAGAGAATGACCGTTTCATCAGGCAATCTATAAAGGATTCCAATATGGTAATTGTTGCCTGGGGCAAAACCAACCCGTTTTTAAAACGGCAAAAGGACATCCTCAGGATTGTTTATTCGTTTAAGGGTAAAAAGGTGTTGATGACAAAGAAACATCCTTCCCGGGGCACTTATCAAGATTTTATAATGCCTTTTTCAAATTAAAAATCCTTCCTTTTTGCCTTGTATGTCAATCGCCCAATGGGCAAAACGGTCCAAAGGATCAGCATCAATATAGAAACGATCAAACCCTTATCCGTGCCAAAGAACTGCCTAAATATTGCGCCAGTATAGCCTAAAAGTGCTGAAATATCCAATTTTAAAAGGATCAAGGTTCTGGAAAGGTCGATTGGGTTGAACATGGTTGCTGCCAAAGAAAAAGAATCTAAGGGATATTCTTCAAAGATGATCAATGACAATAGGAACAAGCCGTCATAGATAACTGCTAAAAAGAGCCACAACAATACGGCATATCCAAAACCTTTGATCTTGTTTTCATTCGATAGGGAAATATTGAAGGCTAAAGCAGTAAAGATTAGCGTGAGAAATGCCCCGGTTATCAATAATAAGGAAAAATTCCATATTGTATCACTCCTAAACAAACCATAAAGAATAAAAGGTATTCCCAATCCCAATACGAGACTCATTGTTAAAGAACCGGCCACGCCCAGATATTGCCCAAGGAATATGGAACTCCTTTTTAAAGGTTGGGCCAGTAGTAACTCAGTGAATTCTTTTGAATTATAAAAATACATGACCCCAAAAATGGTACTTATAAGCGGAACAAGAACAATGATAACGTTCATTAAAGTAATTACAGCTTTTGAAAGGTCATTGTTAAGAAATAAAAGTACAAAGCCTAATGCTAAATAGAATAGAAAATACACATAGTTCCATCTACTTCGCATTAAATCATAAAAGCTATATTTTAAAATCTTAAGCATCAGCTGTCTGTATTGATATGGCCGCTATGGCATGTTCAAAATCTGTTTGTTTGGTCTTGGTCATCAATTGTTCAACACTACCTTTGAAAAAAATGTTGCCTTCTAAAAGATATACAATTTCATCGGCCATTTCTTCAACAAACTGCATTATATGTGTGGTGATCAATATGGTCTTGCCCTTGTTTTTTTCTTGAAGGATCAATTCCTTTAACTTTATCAGCGACGCCGGATCCAATCCTGTAGTAGGTTCATCAAGAATAATCAAGGGACTATCGAACATGAAAGTTAATACTATGTTCACCTTTTGTTTAGTACCGCCAGAAAGTGTTCCTAATTTTTTATCCAAAAAAGGTTCTAAACCAAAAAGCTTTACCAACTCTTCTTCATTACTTTCTTTTTGGCGAAGGTCCTTGATCATACGAATTAGTTCTTTCACCTTGAGATTGCCCGGAAAGTTCGCAATTTGAGGGAGGTAATTTATATCCTGCCTGTATTTCCAATTATTTTTGATTGTGTTGTCCTTTACTTCAATTTCGCCTGATGAAGGAATTACCATTCCTAAAATACATTTGATTAATGTGGTTTTACCAGATCCATTGGGACCCAGTACGGCAAATATTCCACCACCAGGAATATCTAAATCCAAATTGAATAGTACCTGGTTTCTTCCAAATTTTTTATGTAGATTTTCTATCTGTATCATTCTGATTTTTTCATTAACGGCATTGCATCCAATAAGTTATCTGGTGTAAAAACGGGTGACACTTTTTCGGAAAAATCAATTATATCCATAAACATGCTGCGCAATAGTACTATCGTTTCGGGTGTTCGGTTCACAACGTATGAAAACAATTTCACAGGTCGATAGGGCACATCACCGATTCCGTCTTTATCTAAATCATATCCCGTGTAATCACTCCAATAATTTCTCTCAAAAACATTGTCGTTCAATTTACTGTTATACGAAATATCAAAAGAGTTGTAAAGGAAATTATTATTGACAAATGAATTAGCATAACAGGCTCCCAATACTTTCACTGCCCACCCGTTGCTAATAAAGTTATTGTTATTATATTCTATGCGATTTGAACCTTCGATACTGATACCAACTGTGTTTTCCTGAAAGGTGTTGCCAACAATTTCAGCATCATTGATTTCCTTGAGCAACATACCAAATGCGGCCGTACCCCAATTCTTTCTGAATATATTGTCTACCATTTTGATACGTTTGGAAAACATTACGGCAACACCAGCACCATTGTTCTCAAAGGTATTATTTGTGTACACATCATCGTTCGAAAACATAAAATGAAGGCCATACCTAAGATTATTTGCGCTCACATTGTTATTGATGGTAACATTATCAGAAAACTCCAGGTAAATACCATCACGTACGCCTTGCACGATATTTCGGTCTACCTGAACATTGTGGGAATACCATAATTGAATACCGTTGCCAGAATTATACTCATCTACGGCATCGCCTATAATCTTGTTGTGATACACCTTACCGTTGTTCGATTTTTCAAGATATATACCAAAAAACAGCCTTTCCAATACTACGTTCTGTATCAGGAAGTTTTCACTTTTGACTACCCGTATGGCCGCGTAATCTGTAGTGTAACTGGTGCCGACGTTGATAATATATAGTCCATCAATAGTAACATTATCGGAAACAATGCGTAAGATTTCACCGCGTTCTTCACCGTCGATTACCGGGAAGTTTTCACCCTTTAAGGTTAAGGGTTTGTCGACAAGGATATTGAACTCATTGTAAATGCCTTTTTTAATGAGAAGTGTATCAAATTCTGAAGCATTAGAAATCCCATCCTTTATAGTTTTAATTTTACAAGATGGGCAGATTTCTATTGTCTTTGGCACTTGAGCGAAGCCAGAAAATATACTAAATAAAAAAAATAGAAAAGCTCCGTATCTCATCATAAGAAGCCCTTAAAATACATTATATTTTGCAGATGCGTTAAATACAAATTTTTCATTCATAAAGATGCCGTTGTAATTCTGATGCAAAGGTATTCCAATTTCAGCTCCCAAAATTAGCTTACTTCCTGCAAGCAAAAAATTAAAACCTAATGTACCATGTACTAAATCACCTCCATAATTATTTGGATCAGCAGTGGTCACCATCATTGGGTTTAACTCACTATCTTCTCCATTTAGTTTACCTTCAATGCTACCACTCAAGCGCAATGAAGTACTCACATATTGGCTTATAGCATAAGCACCCCAGGTATGAAGCTTGTACAAATTTCCAAAACGATAACCCTCGCTATTTGTACCTGTCCTTAGAGTGTTTAATTGTTGTATCCCCAAAGAAAATTTATCATATAGTTTTTTGAATGTAATTCCCAGAGTGATATCCCATGTTCCCGAACCCAATTGCATGGCATAGGGCAATTTTACATCATTCATCATTGGGGTATTATCTCTGTTTGTGATATCACCCAAAGGTATATTTAAACCCCCATTCAAATGAAATGAGGCTTCATTTCGGTTATACAGTCCAAATAATGCCCCCACTTTCATATCCCCAACTCCACTTGAATAGGTGGAAAAAGAATTTAGCATTTGCATCCCGTTTGCCATGGTCATACGCGCTGTAAGGTCCATGTTTTTTGTTGCAAAATTCTGCATAAGAATCAAGGTTAGTTTATCAGAAGGGGCGTACATCACTCCCAGCATAAACATTTGCATGGTCATATTTTGGGGCGCAACCATGTACCTTTCATATATACTTTCATCGGAAATTTTAGAACTTCCTTCTCGATTTCCATTCATATACATATTCATATATCTAAGCGAAAGCATGAAGCCACCTTTGGGATGCAGGTGATCTCCCATGATACCACTTGGTGCATAGGCATCTGGTCTGTTGTGATGGTCATGATGCGAGTCGTATGCGCCAAATTCCGAATCAATAAATCTTTCTTTTAAGGTTTCCCAGTTATATACATCTCCTCCCTTTTCTTTTTGCACACTTATTGCTTCTGATTGAAGCATATAGGCAGAAAGGTTAGCACCCATGGGGCTTGGAATAGCTTTAGACTTAAGATAATATGCATTAGCCGCATCAATAACTTTCCCGCTATTATAATCGGTTACCTGGATTTTTTGAAAGTCATTTTCATTTTTGGATTTCAAATAATTTACTAAACATTCAATAGCATCGAACCAAATTAATTTTCCTGACTGGGTTTGTGCCTGTGCTTTAAACTGCAGACTTTTGACAGCCATACTGCAATGAATACATTGCTCATGAGATTGTGCAAAAGATACTTTAGTCAAAATTAGGCATAGAAATAATATAGAAATACATAAGCTATGTTTCATATTACTTTTTATCTAATGATTAAAAATTTAGAATTTTCATTGGCTTTTACCCAATGTGGTGTTTCTTTAGGAAAGCAAAAAAGTTGATGTTTCAAAAGAACGTACTCTTCCTGATTTATATTAAAAATCACAGCCCCTTCCAATACAATCAATTGTGCATCTGAGGGAGACGTGTGTTCAGGAAAGGTTGCCCCTTTTTCCAAACTAATACTGAGAATCTCCAAAGCATTAGTCTTTACTATTTTTTGGATTTGTAAATTATCGAATCGCTGATCAGCTATTTGATTGCTTATATTGTACATTATTTAAAAATTTTATTTAAAAAAATAATGGTTAACAGAATTTGTCGGGCATAAAATGACCCAATACCACTAACCATTAAATTGAATCTAATTATTGTACATTAAATCTTGTCAACAACTCGTTCCAAGAGTACAATTCCCCATTATTTTCGGCCTCAATTTTCTCAGCTTCAACTCTGGATTGAAATGCTGACAAGTATTCGCCCATAGGACTAGGAATTTCCTTGCTTATTAAAAAAGTAGTTTTTGTGGCATCGATTAAGTTGCCAGGAGCTTGGTAATCATTAACCAAAAAAAGTTCAATAGATGTCACATCAATGTCCTTTAAATGATTCACCATACACTCCACCGCGTCAAATTTAAATGCCTTACCTTTTTTAGTTACTATTTGAGCAGCATGTTGTTTATCAACAATGATCATCGAACAAAAATGACATCCATCAGAACCATAATTAATTGGTTTTGGATTAACCTCGCACGATACAAATGTCAAAAGTGAAATAGTTACTAAAATGAATCTACTTTTCATTTGTTTTTACTTTAATCGGTCTTACCGACTTGGCACTGCTTTCGGGTTTCCATGCTTTTTTACCCACAAAAAATGCCATTACAGTCAGCATCATACCAACAAACATCAACCATGCACCGGTAGAAGGCAAGGAGGTCACGTCAAAATTTAACATTTTTACATGACCAAAAAGTGGAGGTTTGTAACTAACAGGAGTCCCATCTGCGTTGGTGAGTTTCATTATAGCATTTGGATCCAGGTTGGTACCGTAATCTACCATCCAGGCATTAAAATCATACATGCCCAGTACTCCTAAAATACTCATGAGTACGAACCATCCCATAAACCAATTATAACTAATTTTTTCAAAGAATCCCAGCAGACCTATCAGAACGCCAAGGATCACCATCCCTCCAATTACCAATGGAAAGGTGCTGAATTCCCACATTTCTTCAGGTTTTGGTAGTTTACGCATGCCAATGTAGTGGTTAAGACCGTCAATGTTCTGAATATCAAATTCATCAACTCCCCTAATACCATCAATATAAATATTCATTCCCAAAGGTTCTGGATATTGAGGTGCTCCCAGCATTATGTTCCAGAGCGGGAATACGTACAATCCCAAAAGAAACAAAGGACCAATGATCATCAGGATACTTGCTTTTTTCATCATTTCTACTTTTTGATTGTTTACAAATCAAACATGGCTTTGGAAGGATACTTTAATTTGTGAATAAAGCGGGCAGGTCTAGGACCCAGCCCGCTTTTATGTGTGAAATAAAATTATCTACCAGAGTACTTTCATTCGCCTAAAGACCAAGAAAGGTCAATATTTGAATTAGCAGGAGATACTCTAACATAACCTTGCATTTCCTGGTGTAAGGCAGAACAAAAATCGGTACAGTAGAATGGCCATACCCCAACCTTTTTAGGTTCCCATAACGAGGTCTTGGTTTGCCCTGGCATTACTAAAATTTCGGAAGTCCCCTGACCAATAATGGAGAAACCATGTGGCACGTCAAAATCTTGCTCGTGGTTGGTGATATGGAAATAAACCTTATCCCCTACTTTAACACCCTCAATATTGTCAGGTGTAAAATGACTTCGGATGGTAGACATATAAACATGCACTTCATTCCCATTCCGTTCAACACGCGCATCATCAACACCTATCGTAGCATATTTATGTTTGTTGTCATCCAGTCGATAGATCTTTTTCGAATTTGATGCTAACAACTCGGCAGGACAACCAGCAGCATAATGTGGTTCCCCGTGCGTTGGGAAATCTAATAACAATTCCATTTTTTCTCCTGAAATATCGTAAAGCTGAGCAGAGTGCTCCATTTCAGGACCAGTAGGAAGATACCGGTCTTTCGTAATCTTGTTCATAGCTACCACATATTTCCCGAAAGGCTTCCTTGAATTTCCACCAGGAATCATTAAATGTCCTACGGAATAATAGGTTGGTTTTCTATCGATAACCTCCCATGTGCCAACTTTCCATTTTACAACTTCCGAAGAAATAAAGAAGGTCGTATAAGCATTGCCCTTGTCATCGAATTCGGTATGAAGTGGGCCCAATCCTCCACTTTTAACAGTACCAGCCAAGACATCTTCAAATTTCAAAATAGGAATGCCATAAGCATCACCATCGAATTTTTCGCCTTCGATCGCGGCCAACATTTTATCAAACGAGTGCACAGTTAGGTCTGCAGATAATTTTCCATTACCGATAATATATTGTCCTGTTGGATCTACATCACAACCATGTGGCGATTTAGGAGTAGGTAAAAAGTACAAAGATCCCGGTACTTGGGTGGGATCTACAGTAATTACCTCTTTTTTCATGGTAGAAGTTCCGGTATGAGTCTCCTCGTCGTATACATTGTGGGCATAGTCAGCGGGCATCTTAGTTCCTCCTCCATTTTTAACATACTCCTCTATTTTTTTCCAGTTTACAGCGGCGATAAAATCCTTGTCATTTTGCGAGGCATTGACTTCCAATAAAGAACTGGCCTCTTCGGTATTATAAGTTGTAAAAAAGAACCACCCATGAGATTTTCCACGACCTGGATGCGAAAGATCATAATTGAACCCTGGCATCAACACCTGGAATTCCAGATTTAATCGCCCGTTATCAGGCGCTACACTAATAAAAGACAAAGCGCCTTTAAAATTTCCTTTGTATTCATTAATAGGCATATCGCGCTGTGGTACAGGTACCGAAAATCGTGTTCCAGCCACCACATACTCGGTGTTTTCCGTAATGAATGACGAACTGTGGTTACCTGCACTGTTCGGAACCTCGATAATCTCTTCAGTCTCAAAAGTACTCAAACTTACCCTTGCTATACGCGGAGTATTGTTACCGTTTACAAAAATCCATCGACCATCCAATTCACCATTGGTTTGTGAAATATCAGGGTGGTGTAAATCATCCCAAGGAATAAATCCAAAGGAAGTATTCAACATTGGTTTGGTTTCTTCCGAATAACCATATCCTGAGGTTGGGAATTGTGAGAATACCGGGATTTCCTTGAACAATCGTCCTGAGGGAAGTCCATAAACAGTAAGGTTACCGCTATAGCCTCCAGAAAGGAAAGCGTAGAATTCGTCTTGTTCACCAGGAGCTACGTATACCTTTTCAGCAGCGCTTGAGGATAAAGCCCCATTGGATTTCTGAGATTGATTGTTGCAACTGCTAAAGGTAATTCCTAACCCAAAGAGGATACAAATTAAATAGTTTAAATTTTTCATTGTTTTATTTTTAGTTTTAATTGATTAATGTTTTCTATTCCTCCGGCGGCAACATTACCTTGTCTACTACATGGACAATACCATTACCTCCTTTGACACTCCCTATTATTTTAGCGCCTCCAACAAAAACATCATCCCCTTCAACAACAATCATTACACTTTGATCATTGGCCTGCCCTAATTTTTTAAACTTCTTTAGAAAATCTTTAGAATAATTTCCAGGCGTAACATGATACTTTAAGATATTTGCCAAAGCCTCCTTGTTTTCAGGTTTTAATAAATTATCTACGGTTCCTTCAGGTAGTGCGTCAAAGGCCTCATTTGTAGGGGCAAATACCATTAATGGCCCGGCATTTACCAGAACATTTTCAAGGTCGGCAGCTTGTACTGCTGCAACCAGCGTTGTATGATCCGGAGAACCAATAGCAATCTGTAGTACATTGGGCGTTGATCCGTCATCTTCAATAAAGGCCTGGCCTCGTTCTTTATTTACTTCAGTTGGTGTTGTTGTTGATGAAGTTGTTCCTTCTGGTTTAGCTTCATTTTTACAACCGACAAATAAAATCAGCATAAAAAATGAACCCACAAGCAATCTTAATTTAGTTATTGTTTTCATATGATTGTTTATTATAAAGTTCTAAAATACTCCAGGACAGCCCTTGCCTGTTCTTCAGTAAGACCTTGATTCGCCATTGGTGAACCGTTAAACTCTACCAACAAATCTTTGGCTAAGGGATCTTCTTTTACCATCTGTTCCGGATTAAGAATCATGTTCATAACCCATTCCGGTGTACGTCTCTCAAGGATACCGTTAGGGGCAGGACCAATGAATTTTTTGCCTATTCTATGGCATGCAAGGCACATTTTGTCATATACTTCTTTTCCTGTGCTTGCCATTGCCTGATCAATTTCCGGATTTAAGGTGACTGAAGTCACAGGCCCTAAACCTTTGTTAGTTAGATCGATACGCTCTGATGCTTTTGTCACTTCAGTAGCAGGAGTGCTGGCAGGCTTCTCCGTTTCAGTCTTTTGTCTGGTGACACTAAATCCTTCTTTTTTCTTTTCTTCTTTTTCACCGCAACCTATCAATAAAAGTGCAAGCAGGAATACGATATTCTTAATTAGTTGTTTCATTCTTTTATTTTTGTTAATTATTGCCCAAAAATAGGAGTGGTAAGGCAATAAAAACATGATATTAATCATATTTAAGATAAAAATATCTTATTATCCTTGTAATTGAATTTTAAATACGAATTATGCTTTCAAATTCTTCGAAATATGCCCTAAAAGCCGTATTGTATCTCGCGCTACATACCGATGAGATTAATAAAATAATGGTAAAAGATATTAGTGAAAGAATAAACGTACCAAAAGCCTATATAGCCAAACTATTACAAGAACTTTCCAAACGTAAAATCATCTCCTCCACAAAAGGCCCTAAAGGTGGATTTTATCTTAATGCATCCAATAGAAATGAAACCATAATGCAAATTATAGAAGTGATTGATGGCAAGAAAAAATTGGAATCCTGTATACTGGGTTTAGAAGACTGCAATGAGCAAAAACCATGTCCGATCCACAGATTAATAAGCCCTTCAAGATCAAAAATGATTACACTTCTGGAAACTAAAACAATAAATGACCTGGCCACTGATTTAGAATTAAACAAAACCTTTTTACCTGTCTGATTAACTTCTTGGAGTACTTCTTAAAAAAATTGTAATTTAAGCTTCTTTAAAAAGAAAGTATTAACCTTAGTACTCCAACATGAAAAAGAAGCAATCAAGAAGATTATTTTTAAAACGGGCCGGTTTAGGTGCAGCTGCAATTTCTACAGCACCACAAATTTTAGCCTCTTCCTATAAACAAAAATTATTACTAAAAAGAACATATACCGAAAACACCTATGGCATAAATGATCAGATTAATCTGGCACTAATAGGATCCGGTATCCAGGGGATATACGACACTACTGCTGCATTAAAAGTACAGGGCGTTAAACTTGTAGCCGCCTGTGATCTGTACCTTGGCAGGTTAGACAGGGCTAAAGAGCTTTGGGGAGAAGATATTACTGTTACCAGAGATTATCGTGAGATCCTTAACCGCAGTGATGTAGATGCCGTTATTGTGGCCGTCCCTGATCACTGGCATAAAAAAATCACTATTGAGGCAATGAAAGCCGGCAAGGCCGTCTACTGTGAAAAGCCCATGGTACAAAATTTTAAAGAAGGCCATGAAATAATTAAGGCTCAAAAAGATACCGGGATGTTATGCCAGATAGGAAGTCAGGGGATGTCTTCTTTGGGAAACGAAAAGGCAAGGCTTCTTTATGAGGATGGTGCAATTGGGGACCTGGTGATGCTGGATATGTATAACGATCGCTATTCTTCAGAAGGAGCATGGCAGTATCCCATTCCTCCCGATGCTGATCCAACTACGGTAGATTTTGATACCTTCCTGGGAACCGCTCCTCAAGTTCCCTTTGATAGCACTCGTTTTTTTAGATGGCGAAATTACAGGGATTATGGAACCGGGGTTGCCGGAGATCTCTTTGTTCATGCATTTTCAACATTAAATTATATAATCAGTTCACAAGGGCCTTCCAGGGCCTTATCCACTGGTGGTCTGCGCTACTGGAAGGACGGGCGTGATGTTCCGGACGTAACATTGACTTTTTATGATTATCCGGAATCTGAGACACATGCTGCATTTAATGCCTCATTCAGGGTCAATTTTATTGCTGGATCAGGTGGAGGTGGAGGTTTTAAGCTTGTCGGAACAGAAGGAGCAATGGAGGTAAGTTCCGATTCTGTAAAACTTGTGCGTACCAAATTAGGAATGACACCCAGCAGATATTCCCTGGTTGCTTATACAGAAGCAACACAAGCGAAAATCAAGAAAGAATATGAATCCAAAAACCTGGAAAGCAGAGAATCTGCTCTGAATCTCGGGGAAACACTTTGGGAGGCACCAGATGATTACAAAGGAGGTCATTATGACCATTTTTACAATTTCTTTCAGGCCATTCGTGGCAAGAACACAATAATTCAGGATCCTAATTTTGGCCTTAGGGCAGCAGGGGCCGCCTTACTAGCAAATGAAAGTTATTACAAAAATAAGCCGGTTAACTGGGATCCAAGTGGTATGAAATTAACCTAATTTATGAATTATGAAAAATCTGATTTTCTGCCTTTTAATTGTTTTCACTGTACATTTTAGTAATTCCCAAACTGATCCAATAAATGTAATTGTTTTTGGCGCACATCCAGATGATTGTGATATAGATACAGGAGGAACGGCTATACTATTAGCCAGGATGGGCCATAGGGTAAAATTTGTTTCCCTTACTAATGGCGATGCCGGTCACTATAACAAAGGGGGTGGAGCATTGGCCAAAGTCAGGATTGCCGAAGCAAAAGAAGCAGGGCAGCGATTTGGGGTAGAATATACAGTTTTAGATAATCACGACGGAGAACTTATGCCTACGCTGGAAAACAGATTAAAGGTCATCCGTGAGATAAGAAAATGGAATGCAGATGTTGTTATTGCTCCCAGGCCTAATGATTACCACCCTGATCACCGATACACGGGTATATTAATTCAGGATGCGGCATATATGGTTATCGTACCTAATATTGCCGCAGATACACCTCCGCTAAAAAAGAATCCTGTTTTTTTATATTCTGAAGATAGCTTTCAACGCCCTAATCCTTTTAGTCCTGATATAGTCATAAATATTGATACGGTATTCGATCAGAAGATATACGCTATGGCCGCACATGAATCCCAATTCTTCGAATGGCTTCCATGGACTTCAGGAAATCTGGATAAGGTTCCTAAGGACGAAAAAGAACGATTGGTAATGCTGGCTAACTGGCGATCATCTGCACCCAATAAAACTGCGATAGCGACTTTACAAAAATGGTATGGAGAAAAAGCTTCTGAAGTAAAGCATACAGAGAGTTTTGAAATTTGTGAATACGGAAAACAACCTACAGATGAGGAATTAAAAAAGCTGTTTCCGATGCTCAATACTCAATAAGCTCCGTGGTCTGTCCCAAACTATTATTTTATCTAATTCAAATGACGTCGCAAATAAATAAGGGAGAATCTTTATTTGATTCTCCCTTAACTATCAATTAATTATTTAACCTAAAACTATAATTTGAATGTGATTACAGGAATTTTGGAATGATTGGTAATATCCTCCCCAATACTGCCCATAAAGAAATGTGATAGCCCTTTTCTGCCATGAGTAGGGATTCCGATTACATCGGCATGGATACTTTCACTAAAATTTAAAACGCCCTTCTCTACGCTATAATCATTATAAATATTCACTTCTTTGCCTGCACCAGCTTTTAGCAAATACTTGTTTACTTTTTCATAAGCATCCTGCGTACTTAAAAAATTATCTCCAGGAGTATTTATATAGACCAAATGCAGTTTTGCCGATAATTTATCAGCAAATTCCTTGGCTTTTTTAAATGCAATAAGACTTTCATCTTTAAATGCGCAGGCAAATACAAAATTTTCAGCTTTAAAATCTTCCATTTCATCTTTAATAACAAGAACCGGAATTTTAGAATTTCTCACTACTTTTTCCGCATTGGAACCTACAAATATTTCCTTAAGCCCATCACTACCATGAGAACCCATTATAATCATATCGGCCCCATGTTTTTCGGCAACATCATTTACTTCACTAAATACCTTAAAATGTTTTATAATAGGAATTACTTTTTTTACATCCTTTAAGTAAGGCTTGTCTAAAAACTCAGTAATTCGTTTTTCAGCCATTTTAATGAGAAACACGGTTTGTTCAGGATGAAATCCTTCCGAAGATGAAATCATTGCCTCATTTAATTCCAGCATATGAAGTGCAATAATCTCTGCTCCATGTTTTTTGGAGAGGGAGGCTGCAGCTTTTAAGGCGTATTCAGATTGCTCGGAGAAGTCAATAGGTACTATGATTGTTTTCATGTTCTTAGATTTTAAGGTGAATAAAACACTATTAAATGGTCATGGAAAAAAGCCTGGTTTCAGGAGCTTTCCTATGTAACAACAAATCAAATGCCATACATATGTTTCTTATAAAAGGTCTTCCCTTTTCAGTAACTCTAACTTTATTAACGCTAATTTCAATTAATTCGTCTTTTTCCATTTCCCTTAGTCTGTTCAGGATCTGTTCAAAAAGATCCATATTTTCACTTTCCTGATCCCAACTTGACTCAAAGCTACACATTAAATTTAATATTTGTCTTCTTATAAATTGATCTTCATCTGTTAAAATATGTCCTCTGTAAATAGGCATAATATTATTCCCAACCAGGTGTTCATATTCCTCCAGGCTTTTAACATTCTGTGCAAAACTATACCAGCTATCACCAATACTAGAAACTCCAAGGCCAATCATCAATTGCGTTTTGGAGGCGGTATATCCCATAAAATTTCTATGAAGTTTTCCAGAAGCCATTGCAGTGTACAAAGAATCGCTTTCCAGAGCAAAATGATCCATTCCAATTTCGTGGTAACCTACCTCAGCTAGTAAGGCTTTTCCATTCTCATACTGGTTACGCTTTTCTTCAGCAGTGGGCAGATCTATATCATTATATCCTCTTTGGCCATTCCCTTTAAGCCAGGGCACATGAGCATAACTATAAAATGCCAAACGATCAGGCATTAACAATTTGGTTTTTAAAATTGTATCCTTAACATGTTCCAAAGTTTGATGTGGGAGTCCAAAAATTAGATCATGGCCTACAGATGTAAATCCAATTTCACGAGACCATTCCGTAACATCTCTTACATTCTCAAAAGGCTGAATACGGTGTATTGCTTTTTGTACTGTAACGTTATAATCTTGTACGCCATAACTCACTCTTCTAAACCCTAGATCATATAGTACCTGTAAATGTTTCCTTGTTGTGTTATTGGGATGTCCTTCAAAACTAAATTCATAGTTTTGGGCTCTTTCGGCAAACCTGAATATTCCGTTGATTAATATTTTAAGGTGTTCAGGAGAAAAGAAAGTCGGGGTACCTCCTCCCAAATGTAATTCCTTAATTTTGGGCTTGGCATCAAAAAGTTCGCAATATAAACTCCACTCCTTCAATAAGGTGTGTATATAAGGTTTTTCTACCTCATGCCTTTTTGTAATACGCTTATGACAACCGCAAAACGTACACATTTGTTCACAAAATGGCAAATGAATATAAAGACTAATTCCCTCATTGGAATTGCTTTCATCAAAACTTCTCTTTATTGTAGCTTTCCAGGCTTTTCCGGAAAATGTTTCCATATTCCAGTAGGGAACTGTAGGATAACTGGTATATCGCGGACCCGGGATATTGTATTTACGTACTAAGTTACACATCTGAAAAAGTGTTTAAACAAATCTATTCGATTTAAGCTCAATATAATATGACATAAATCAGGTTTAATTTTAGGCAAAATCGTAATCGAGTTTACTAGTTCCCGTATAAAAACTTATTTTTGCGGCCATAATAGCAGAACTATGACTCTCTTACTTATGGCAGCCGGAAGAGGTAGCCGATATGGAAAACTTAAACAATTCGACGGCTTAGGTCCCAAAGGTGAATTTCTTATGGAATTCAGTATTTACGACGCTATGGAAAATGGTTTTAATCATATAGTTGTAATTACTCAAAAAGACAATGTTGAATTTTTAAAGAATTACTTGTCTCCAAAATTACCCGAGAATATAAAGCTCGATGTCCTATCACAGGAACTTACAGACCTGCCTGACGGAACTGAATTTAATGGAGAAAGGAGTAAACCCTGGGGTACTGCGCATGCAGTTTGGACTGCGAGACATGTCATTAAAAATCCTTTTGCAATTATAAATGCAGACGACTACTATGGAAAGGGAGCATATAAAAATGCATCAGAATTCATAAAATCAAACGAGAACAAAGATGCATATGCATTGGTGGCATATACCCTTCAGGACACACTTTCAGAGCATGGTTCGGTTTCCAGGGGAGTTTGTAAAAGAGATGGAAATAAATTGCACTCGGTAGTGGAACGCACAAAAATTCAAAAAGTTGATGGAGGACTCACAGATACAGATTCCGGACTTCACTTTAGTGGAAATGAACTGGTAAGTATGAATTTTTGGATCTGCAATCCTACTATTTTTGAACATATTGAAAATGACATTCGGATTTTTCTTGAGAATAAGGAAAACATAGCCAGTGGGGAAGTTTATATACCTTTTGTGATACAGAAAATGTTAGTTCAAAATGAAACCACAGTTGATGTAATTCCTTCAGACAGTAATTGGTTTGGCATTACATATGCTGATGACAAGGAAATAGCAATGCAGGAATTGCAGGACATGACAAATATCGGAGAATACAGAACGCCACTATGGCCGGTTGAATCTGTATAGACTAAGTATCAATGGATAGCAATGGCCCCAACGCTGTTTTGCCTTACTTTTCCATTGAGAGAAAAGACTATGAAATAAAGCCCATAAGTCAAGGGTATATAAATGACACTTACGCCCTCCTACTAGATGATGTACCTACCTATATTTTGCAAAGGCTTAATGCACAGGTCTTTAGCAATATTGACCTATTAATGCAGAACATTCAGTATGCACTACCGTACTTATATGACAAAAACTATAACCAAATATCCCTGATAAGGACTATTGATGGCAAGCCTTATTTAAAAATTAATAAAAGTGACTACTGGCGAATGCTGACAATGGTTCCTGATAGTGTTGCTTTTAATACTACGCAGGATGAAGGAATAGCTTTAGAAGCAGGTAAAATTATTGGTAAATTCCATTCCCTGCTGCAAGAGGCTCCTCTTGATATTTTTAAAGATTCCATCCCCGGGTTTCACGATCTTAATCTCAGGGCCCGGCAGTTTACAGAAGCCACAGACCGCGCTGCGCCAGACAAATTAAAAGATGCTGAAAAGGCGATTCTTTTTGCAAAAATGACCCTTGAGGAAGTACGTTTTTATGACCCCGGGAACTTACCCATTAGAATATGTCATAATGATACCAAACTAAATAATATTCTTTTTCATAAGGAGGATAAAAAAGCACTATGCCTTATAGATCTTGATACCGTAATGAAAGGATATTTTCATTTCGATTTTGGTGATGCCGTGCGTACTATCGTCAATACCGTGAAAGAAGACGAAAAAGATCTCAGTAAAATAACATTTAACAAAGGGCTCTTTGAAGCTTTTATTGATGGCCTGAGCAAGAACTCAGATTTCCTGACTAAAGAAGAAATTCAGCATTTGTCTTTTGGCGTAAAATTAATGCCTTTTATACATGGAATTAGGGCATTAACAGATTATTTAAAAGGAAATATCTACTATAAAGTGACTTATGAAACCCAGAATCTGGATAGGTGCCTTAGCCTGTTTGCCTTTACTAAAAAAGCTACAGAGCATATGGATTATATGCAGGAGGTAATAGCTAAGAAATTTTAAAGCCCCGTTTTACTTAAAGGCGTTATGGCCTGTAATATCGGCACCTGTAATTAGTAAGTGAATATCATGTGTACCTTCATAGGTGATTACACTTTCCAGGTTCATCATATGACGCATGATACTATATTCTCCAGTTATTCCCATAGCTCCCAGAACCTGCCTCGCTTCCCGGGCTATTTTAATAGCCATTTCAACATTGTTCCGTTTAGCCATAGAAATTTGTGCTGTAGTAGCTCTCCCTTCATTTTTTAATTGTCCCAGGCGGAATGCCAGGAGTTGAGCCTTGGTAATTTCGGTAATCATCTCCGCTAATTTCTTTTGCTGCAATTGAGTTGCCGCAATGGGTTTTCCAAATTGGATTCGTTCCCTGGCATAACGAAGCGCAGTATCATAACAATCCATGGCGGCTCCAATAGCACCCCAGGCAATGCCGTAACGAGCAGAGTCGAGACAACCTAAAGGAGCTCCCAACCCATTTTTGCCGGGTAACAAGTTTTCTTTAGGAACTCTAACATTATCAAATATTAATTCACCGGTTGCAGAAGCCCTCAGGGACCATTTATTATGGGTTTCCGGAGTAGAAAACCCTTCCATTCCCCTCTCCACAATTAATCCGTGAATTCTTCCTTCTTCATTTTTAGCCCAAACAACAGCAATATCCGCAAATGGGGAATTTGAGATCCAAAGCTTGGCCCCATTCAATAAAAAATGATCTCCTTTATCTTTAAAATTGGTTGCCATCCCACTAGGGTTAGATCCATGATCAGGTTCGGTTAGACCAAAGCAACCCATGTATTCTCCAGTAGCAAGTTTAGGTAAGTATTTTTGCTTTTGCTCCTCTGTGCCATATGCAAATATGGGATACATCACCAAGGAAGATTGCACCGAAGCCGTAGAACGAACCCCGCTGTCTCCACGTTCAATTTCTTGCATAATTAGTCCGTAACTTATCTGGTCCAGGCCTGCTCCGCCATACTCCACCGGAATATAAGGACCAAAGGCCCCGATTTCGGCAAGTCCACCTATAATTTGCTGAGGAAATTCCGCTTTTTGTGCAAATTCTTCAATTATCGGAGTGACATCACGCTTTACCCACTGACGGGCGGCATCGCGCACTAATTTGTGTTCTTCACTTAAAAGCTCATCAAGGTTAAAGTAGTCTGGTGCTTCAAATAAGTCTGGCCTCATCCGTAAAATTTTTGTCAAAGGTAGTTAAAGGAATATAACAAACCAATCAAGAGAAAGTAGATTTTATAACAGAAAATAGATCTGAAATGAAGATTTATAAATTAATAAAATCTGCCAAAAGCCGGTGAAAATGATGCACCCCTTTTTCACGTGATGGTGAAAATCTTCCTGCCTTATAAAAACGGGAGCGTATACCCTTCTGAACTCCTTCAACCACAGCCTCATCTTCCATTTCTACCTTATCTAATTGCGAACCAGCCCCTTTATCCAATTTGGAAGCGTCATAAACATAACTGTAAAAGGAAACTTTGGTTTTATTCATTTCAAGGGGTTGGATCAAATTTACGGAAACACCCCAGGGATAAAAATTGAACATCATATTTGGAAACACCCAATAATAATACGCTGCTATTTTCTTTCCATAATCCGGATGATTTTCTGGAAGATCAAAGACCTCCTCGGTACCTTCAGCGTAGCCTATCTGTAAATTCATATAGTCATAAAGAAGTGTATCATAGTTGCCGTAATCTAAAACTGCATTCAGGTCCTCATGGACAAAAGGGATATGAAAACCTTCCAAATAATTATCGCAATAAAGAGCCCAATTTGCATCAATAAAATAGTCATTGCCTCGCTTTTCATCCAGAACGAACTCCTGTAATGGCAAAAATCCCACTCTTTCATTCATGGCATCCAGTACTTTTTGTAGCTCAAATGCAGGATTAAGGCCTACAAATAAAAAAGGTCCCCAATGTCGCAATGGAAATTTATTGAGGTTGTCACATGGCCTTGGAAAATTCTCAACGTCTTCAAATTCTGGCATATGCTCCATTTTCCCATGAAGATCGAAGCTTCGCCCGTGGTAGCCGCAGATAAGTTTTTTAGTCGTCTTTGTGCTTTCAACAACTAAATTCCCTCGATGTGTGCACACGTTTGTAAGACAGGAAACCCTGTCTTCCTTATCCCGGGTTAAAAGCATGGGTTCAGTTAAAAAGTGATCAAGCAAAATAAATGGATATACGTTCTGCCCGGAATCCACTAAACCATCATGTCCGATCCATTGCCAGGACCTGTAAAAAATGCGTTCCCTAACTGCCTCAAAAAAAACAGTATCTCGATAAAAAGATGCTGGTAACGTCTCTGCTTTTGAAATATCAGGGTCTATAAAGAATTTAGTTGACATTGATTATTAATTGTATATTGGTTATGCTTCTAATTTACGTAATAAATTAAACTCCCGTAAAACATTTTATATGAATTCAAAACCTCAAAAAATTGGTTTGATTACAGCTACTTCGCTTGTCATAGGAAATATGATTGGAGCTGGCATATTTCTCATTCCGGCATC
Organism: uncultured Eudoraea sp.; assembly: GCF_947260015.1. Classification (GTDB taxonomy): domain Bacteria; phylum Bacteroidota; class Bacteroidia; order Flavobacteriales; family Flavobacteriaceae; genus Eudoraea. The sequence goes on from NZ_CAMYOM010000003.1 coordinate 206,983, forward strand.
ACTAGCTGGTTTTGGAAGTATAAGCCTAGTGGCTTGGGTTTTCACAGCAATGGGAGCATTGGTATTGGCAAAAATATTTAGCAATATGAGCAAGATTTTTATCAATAAAAGTGGGGGGCCTTATTTCTATTCAAAAGCTGGGTTTGGCGATTTTATAGGGTTCTTGGTAGCCTGGGGTTATTGGATTGCCATCTGGGTAAGTAACGCCGCTATTGTAATTGCTATCATTGGTGCTTTAAGTCATTTTTTTCCGGTATTGGACACCAATCCAGTAATTGCCGTTTCGGTGGGGTTGGTGATGATTTGGTTGTTGACCTGGATCAATTCAAAAGGGATGAAATCTTCAGGAAAAATACAAGTGATTACAACCGTTCTTAAATTACTACCCTTGATTTTTGTTATAATTGTTGGGATTTTCTTTTTTGACATAAATAATTTTCCATCTTTTAATTTAACGGGGGAATCAAGTTGGACTGCAATTTCAAGTGCTGCTGCAATTACCTTATTTGCGTTTTTGGGTATTGAAAGTGCCTCGATTCCTGCAGGAAATATTGAAAATCCGGAAAAAACAATTCCAAAGGCAACGATGCTAGGAACCATCATTGTCACATTGGTTTATTTATTGAGCTCTGTTGTTTTGTTTGGAATTATACCTGTTGATGAATTGGCTAGTTCACCAAAACCTTTTGCAGATGCAGGTCAAATAATTGGGGGGGATTTTGCAGGATACTTCATTGCTGCGGGGGCAGCCATTTCCGGCATAGGATGTCTAAATGGTTGGATTCTACTCTCAGGACAATTGCCTATGGCAACAGCACAAGATAATATGTTTCCAAGAATCTTTAAACGGGAAAACAGTTCTGGAGCTCCTTATATTGGGTTATTGATCGGAAGTAGTTTAACATCCCTGTTGGTGCTCATGAACCTTTCTGATGGACTAGTAAAAGCTTTTACTTTTTTATTGAACATTACCGTTTTCACAGCACTAGTTCCATATTTATTCGTTGCGGCAGCATACATAATTGTGCTGATCGAAAAGAATTTACATTTCAACAATGCGGTTAAAACTTTTACATTGGGAACTTTGGGGGGGACATATTCTATATGGGCTATTTTTGGCTCAGGGTCAGTTACCGTTTTTTATGGTTTTCTATTACTATTGGTAGGAATTCCATTCTATGTGTTGATGAAATGGAACAAACGCGAGAAATAACGATGCAGACTTCTCATTCAGAATATTTAAAGCTAGAAACAGTTTACCTGAAATCTGTCCGCAACGGATTTGTTTCAGATAAGGTTTTAGCCGAACAATGGCAGGAATTAAATTATATATCAAAACCTAAATTTGATGAATGCATAAGTGAATATGAAAAATTTGAAACATTACTATTAAACAATTATACGGAAGTAAAACACTTTCCTAAAGATTCTAACACGAAGATTGATTCTATTTATTGTCGAGATGCGTCAATTGCTACTGATTTTGGAATGATCATCTGTTCAATGGGAAAAGAGGGAAGAAGATTGGAGCCTGAGGCGCAACATAGAATATTTAAAGCCAATGATATTCCGGTTTTAGGGACAATTAAAGCCCCTGGAACGCTTGAGGGAGGTGATGTAGCCTGGTTAGACAAAAATACTTTGGCCGTTGGGCATACCTACCGTACTAATTCATCTGGAATTGCACAACTAAAAGAACTGCTGGCCCCATATAAAATTGAAGTAGTGGTGGCGGAACTTCCGCATTATAAAGGCGCTACAGATGTCTTTCATTTAATGTCTATATTAAGTCCGGTAGATAAAGATCTGGCAGTCATTTATTCCCCGCTGATGCCCATTTCATTCAGAAATGAATTGCTGCATCGTGGATTTAGTTTTGTTGAGGTGCCTGAACATGAATTTAAATCTATGGGTTGCAATGTGCTGGCCGTTGCACCAAGGCAATGCATAATGGTAGCGGGAAATCCTTATACCGAAAATGCTTTACGCAGTGAAGGATGTACTGTCTTTACTTATGAGGGGAAGGAAATCAGTAATAAAGGTGGAGGTGGCCCTACATGCCTTACCCGGCCAATCCACAGAAAGGATTAAACCTCACATCTTCAGATAGAAATCTTTCGTCAGATTAATATAATCTTCAGTATACTCGTGTCTTGACTTTTCGATAATCAGTTCATTTATCAAAACCTCGGAATTATTAAAATGGAATTCCATAAGGCTTCTCTTAACTTCTGAATCCGGATTGCCTTTTACACGCATTAAACGCGCAGGATAAAGTCCGTGTTTTAAAGCTTCTTTGAGTACATTCTTTTCTTCTTTATAAGGAATTACCAGGGTAAAAATGCCATTCTCGGAGAGCAACTCAGACACTCCTTTTAAAAGAAGATTAAAAGGAAGGGACCTATTCTGCCGGGCCAGGTCCCTTGCACTATCCCCGCTGGAAACTTCTTCAGAATAAAAAGGGGGATTAGAAATTATAAGATCATATTTATCATCTACTTCATCGAGGAATTCATCAAGAGAGGCATGGTAACAAAAAAGACGGTCTGCCCAGGGTGAAGCTTCGAAGTTCTCCACACATTGTTCAAAAGCATCCCCATCTATTTCAATGGCATCTATGGGTTCTGAATAACATCTTTGAGCCAGCATTAACCCAATGATGCCTGTACCGGTACCAATATCCAAAATTGATTCGGGTGAATTAGAGATGTTAGACCAGGCTCCCAATAAAACACCATCTGTGCCTATCTTCATGGCGCAGCGATCCTGGTAAATGGTGAATTGTTTAAATTTAAATGGTTTTCTCATTCAATGGTACCTGCCAGTCTGTTTTCTGTTCCTTCTATTTCCTTCAGTGAATCTCCTAATTTTTTTCGCATAGAATCTGCCAGCCGTTTTATTTTTTCCACAACCTCCGGATATTCCGCGGCTACATTTGCGGTTTCGCCTAAGTCCTCGGAAAGATTATAAAGTTCAATTTCTTTTAAGTCTAAATGCACATAATTTCCGGAAAGACCATCCTTACCTGGCTGCTGACCTTCCATAGTTCTGTAATTATGTGGGAAATAAAGTTTCCATTTACCGTATCTCACGCCGTGAAGTTCGTTCACCCTGTAATAAAAATAATAAGCCTCCTGTGGACTCTCTTTTCTATCTCCGCTAAGTAATTTCCAAACACTTTTACCGTCAATAACAATTTCAGGTAATTCCGAACCCGTTATTTCGGCCAGCGTAGGCAGGATATCAATGGCCATTACTGGGGTGTCAATATTCCGGCCTCCTTTTAATCCCTTTGGGTATCTTATTATAAATGGCTCTCTATGGCCGCCTTCCCATGCTGTGCCTTTACCTTCACGAAATGGTAAAGCACTACCCGCATGATTCCCATATGATAGCCAGGGACCATTATCCGAAGTAAAAATTACAATTGTATTTTCATCTAAATTATTGGCTTTTAAGGCATTCAAAATCTGCCCTACAGACCAGTCGATCTCCATAATGACGTCGCCATATAATCCTCTGCCCGACTTTCCCCTGAACTTATCCGAGACAAACAAGGGCACATGGGGTTGTGGGTGGGGTACATAAAGAAAGAAGGGACGATCCTTATTCCTGTTTATAAAATCTACGCTTCGCTGGGTAATTTGCGTGGTTAATTGAGACTGGTTGGTTAAAGTGTCAACAACGTTTTCATTCTCATATAAAGGCAAAGGTCCAAAATTAAATAGAGGACCCTGTTGCGGGTGAAAAGGCCACATATCGTTGGAATACGGAATTCCAAAATACTCATCAAAACCGTGTTTGGTTGGTAAAAAATCCGGATGATCCCCTAAATGCCATTTCCCAAAAATGCCGGTGTTATATCCATTTTTTTTGAGCATTTCTGCGATGGTGGTTTCAGAAGGATGCAGTCCAATTTTACTATCAGGCATAAATGCATTGTGAATCCCGATACGATTAGGATAACAACCCGTTAATAACCCGGCCCTCGAGGCTGAGCAAACCGCCTGGGCAGCATAAAAACTACTTAATTTTATACCTTCCCTGGCCATCCGATCCAGGTGAGGCGTATAGATATCATCAGCTCCGAATACGCCGACGTCCTGATAGCCCTGATCATCAGTAAAAATTAAGATTACATTAGGGGGTTTCACCTCCTTTGAAGCAACCTCTTCTGTTTTATTTTTACAGCTGGCAATAAGAAGGATCAGGATACAAAAGGAAAGGCTACGATACATTAATAAAGCGAATTTTTCTAAATTCTGTTTTGTATAGTTTTACTAAATACTTGTAAATTGGGCTTAATATAATTAATTTTCATTCACCAGGAATGGTATTATCAGTTTGTTCTAAATCTACATGCGGATTAAAATGTCTACATATCTTTTGATGATGTACCCGCGAATTTTATCTGAATAACACAAACTGCAAATTTGGAAGTCGGTGCCGAAATCCCCTGCTAATTGAAATATAGCTCTACTAATCCTTCAGGGGTTGTTACATAAAGGGTTTTATTAGGCCTGTCTACTTTGTCAATGATATTGTCAGTAACCGGGATCAGCAATTGCTTATCATCCTTTTCTATTTCAAAAAGAGCTTGGGAAACAGCGTCATTTACTCCTGTAATAACCCCAATATCTCCATGTTGTTTATCTATAACCGTAAACCCTATAATTTCGTGGTAATAGAATTTATTTCCGGAAAGTTTGGGTAGAAATTTCAAAGGCAAATATAAATGAGACCCTATGATCCGGTTGGCATCTGTCTCACTGGAAATTTCTTCAAATCGAATACGTAGCAGATTCGATTTATGAAGGTAACACTTTTCAATAAAAAATGGAACCAGATTGTTTCCTAATGAAACAAAAACTGATTCCATGTTTTCGTATATCCCGGGCTCATCGGTATCGAGTTTTACAAGTACCTCACCCTTAAAACTATGTTTTGAAACGATTTTGCCCAGGTAGAAACAATCTTCCTTTTGCATCTCGTTCTAAAAATTATTTTTTCTTATCAGAAGCAGCGGGCTTTTCTTCCGTGTCCCCTTCTGCAGCAGCATCTTCTGCTTTGGCGGTAGCGGCCTCTTTGGCTACTTCTTCTTCAGGAGCACCCTCTTTGGCAACTTCTTCTTCAGCAACAGCAGGAGCTTCCTCCACAACTTCTTCGGCAACAGGTGCAGCTTCCTCTACTACTTCTTCAGCAACAGCTACTTCCGCTTCAGGCTCTTCAGTAACAGCACTAGCTTTTTCAGTTGCTTCTGTTTCAGCTCCAGCCTCCTCAGTTACAACAATAGCCTCTTCAGTTATTTCTGCTTCAACATCTTCATTTAATGCTTCTTCAGCAGCTAAAGCTCGTTTTTCGTTTACTTCTTTTTCAGCTTCTAACGCTTTAGCTTTTGCTTCAGCCTTTTCTTTATCTAATCCCGCCTCTTTTTTGGCAATAGTTTTTGTTTTTTCCTCAACCCAGGCATTGAATTTTGCTTCTGCTTGTTCTTCAGTTAAAGCACCTTTGCGAACACCACCTAATAAGTGATGCTTGTATAAAACACCTTTATAAGATAAAATTCTTCTGGCTGTATCTGAAGGTTGAGCTCCGTTTACAAGCCATTGAACAGCATTATCAATGTTTAATTCAATGGTAGCAGGATTGGTGTTTGGGTTGTAGCTCCCTAACTTTTCAAGAAACTTGCCATCTCTTTTTGAGCGTGCATCCGCTGCTACTACCCAATAATATGGTTTTCCTTTTTTTCCGTGTCTTTGTAATCTAATTCTAACTGGCATATCACATTAATTTTGTAGGGTGCCCGACCCTCGATTATTAATTCTATAATTATTCTCCTCTAAAAGGGCTGCAAATATACACTATTTTAATAAATACCCAATAACAAACAGCAAATTTACACAAGGGTTAATCAACGTTGATAACTACTAACAAATACACTTTCTCAAAAGGACGTATTTAGTTATTTTTAGCTACTTTTTTTACGCCGAAACAAAACTAATATGTACCTCATTTTTGATACTGAAACTACTGGTCTGCCAAGGAAGTGGAATGCTCCGGTAAGTGATACCGATAATTGGCCTCGTTGTGTTCAAATTGCATGGCAATTGCACGATGCACTTGGAAGTTTATTAGACCGGCAGGAATACCTGATTCAGCCTGAAGGCTTCAATATTCCCTATGATGCTGAAAAAATTCATGGCATTTCCACCGAATTAGCCCAGGAGAATGGACTTCCTTTGGCCGAAGTATTGGATAAGTTTAATGACGCCCTTACTAAAACCAAATTTGTAGTCGGTCAGAATGTTGGTTTTGATATTAATATTATGGGGGCTGAATTTTATCGGGCAGATCTAAAAACGCTGTTAGGGGAATTGCCCGTTCTGGATACATGTACGGAACATACGGCCACACTCTGTGCACTTCCGGGAGGGCGTGGTGGTAAATTTAAGCTTCCTACCCTTACTGAACTTCATCAATATTTGTTTAAGACTCCCTTTACAGAAGCGCACAATGCCACAGCAGATGTGGAAGCAACTACGCGTTGTTTTCTGGAACTAATAAGAAGAAAGCAATACACTAAAAAACAATTAGATGTACAACCAGATTATTTTGAAAAATTTACAGAAGCCAACCCACAGGAAATTCAATTAATAGGTTTAAAACATATCAACTTAAAGAAGTCTTCTGAAAAAATAGCCAAACATCTGAAAACTTTAGATATAATAGATGTTTCCGAGGAGGACCTGAGCCAAAATATAAAGTCACTTGAAGATGCTGAATTTATACATCTGCATAACCACTCCCAGTTTTCGGTGCTGCAGTCTACCATTAAAATAAAGAATCTTGTAGCAAGTGCTGCAGAAAACAAGATGTCTGCCGTAGCAATGACAGATCATGCCAATATGATGGGAGCTTTTCATTTTGTTAAAGAGGTTAAGGCCCACAATAAAATGGTAGAAGAAACTACGGCTACGGAAAATGGAAAACCAAGCCCGGGTAATTACATAAAACCCATTATTGGTTGCGAATTTTTTGTTTGTGATGACCATTCCAATAAGAACGTCAAGGATCATGGGTATCAGATGGTGTTGCTGGCTAAAAATAAAAACGGCTATCACAATCTGGCAAAAATGTCTTCTATTGCTTACACCGAGGGATTTTACTATGTTCCCAGAATTGATAAAAAAATTATAACCCAATTCAAGGACGATATTATTGTCCTCAGCGGAAACCTTTATGGCGAAGTAGCTTCCAAAATTTTAAATATTGGTGAAAATCAGGCTGAGGAGTCCTTACTTTGGTGGAAATCTGTTTTTAAAGATGACTTCTATCTTGAAATAATGAGGCATGGTCAGGAAGATGAAGAAAGAGCTAATAAAGTATTGGTTGAATTTGCCAAAAAACATCAGGTAAAATTAGTAGCCACCAACAATACTTATTATTGTGCAAAGGAGGATGCAAATGCACACGATATTTTGCTATGTGTAAAGGATGGAGAAAAACAAGCCACCCCTATTGGCAGGGGTCGTGGTTACAGATACGGCCTGCCCAACCAGGAGTACTACTTTAAGAGCGGTGCTGAGATGAAGGAATTGTTTAAAGACCTTCCTGAATCTATTTTGAATATTCAGGAAATAGTAAACAAAATTGAGCCTTTTGAACTGGCAAGGGATGTACTCTTACCCGAATTTGAAATTCCTGTCGAATTTAAGATTAAAGAGGATGAAGCAGATAGTGGGAAACGCGGTGAAAATGCTTACCTCAGACATCTTACTTATGAAGGGGCCAAAAAAAGATATGACGAAATTACAGATGAAATAAGGGAGCGCATTGATTTTGAATTAACAACTGTAGAGAACTCTGGCTATCCCGGCTATTTTTTGATCGTAGAGGATTTTATCAGGGAAGCAAGAAATATGGACGTTTCTGTAGGCCCGGGAAGAGGGTCTGCCGCTGGTTCTGTCGTAGCCTATTGTCTTTGGATAACCAATATTGACCCTCTAAAATACGACCTCCTGTTTGAGCGTTTCCTAAACCCTGACAGAGTTTCAATGCCCGATATTGACATTGACTTTGATGATGAAGGCCGGGGAAGAGTTATGGATTATGTCATCAATAAATATGGTGCTAATCAGGTAGCTCAGATTATCACTTATGGTACAATGGCTGCAAAATCCTCTATCAGAGATACTGCAAGAGTTCTTGACCTGCCCTTAAATGATGCGGACCGGATTGCGAAATTGATTCCCAATATGTCCAAATTGAGTAAAATATTTGGTCTTCCGGAGGCTGATCTTAAAAAACGGTTTCGGTCAGATGAATTGGAAAAAGTGAATAGTCTGCTCAATATTTCCGAAGGGGACGACCTGGAGGCGCAGACGGTAAATATGGCCAGAGTATTGGAAGGGTCTTTGCGAAATACAGGTATCCATGCCTGTGGGGTTATTATTACTCCGGATGATATAACCAATTTTGTTCCAGTTGCTACAGCCAAGGATTCTGACCTTTATGTGACACAGTTCGATAATTCTGTAGTCGAGAATGCAGGCTTATTGAAAATGGATTTTCTGGGTCTGAAAACCTTAACTCTAATTAAGGATACCGTTAAAATTGTAAAAGCCAAACACGGTATTCAACTAGATCCGGATGAATTTCCCCTGGATGATACAGCCACATATGAGCTATTTCAGCGGGGGGACACAGTTGGGATCTTTCAATATGAATCTGTGGGAATGCAGAAACACCTGAAAGATCTGAAGCCCTCTGTATTTGATGACCTAATAGCCATGAATGCGCTCTACCGTCCTGGTCCAATGGAATACATCCCCAGTTTTATAGCGCGGAAGAATGGCGAGGAGGAAATTGCCTATGACCTCCCGGTTATGGAGGAAAACCTTAAAGAAACCTACGGAATAACCGTTTATCAGGAACAGGTGATGTTATTATCACAAAAGCTTGCTGGGTTTTCTAAAGGCGACGCCGATGTTCTTAGAAAAGCAATGGGTAAAAAAATATTTGCCCTGCTTCAAAAACTTAAGCCACAGTTCCTTGACGGGGGCGAAAAAAATGGCCATCCAAGAGAAATTTTGGAGAAGATCTGGAAAGACTGGGAAGCTTTTGCTTCCTATGCATTTAATAAAAGTCATTCTACATGCTATGCGTATATCGCATATCAAACGGCTTATTTAAAAGCACATTATCCCGCAGAATATATGGCTGCCGTGTTGTCTAACAACATGAACGACATTAAGCAGGTTACTTTTTTTATGGAGGAATGTAAACGAATGGGGTTGGAAGTTCTGGGTCCTGATGTAAACGAATCCTATTACAAATTTGCGGTAAATAAGGACAATGCGGTTCGTTTTGGTATGGGTGCTATAAAAGGGGTAGGACGTTCAGCTGTAGAGACGATTGTTGAAACCCGTAAAGAGAATGGGCCCTATAAATCGGTATTTGATTTAACCAAACGTATAGATTTAAGAGCAGCCAATAAAAAAGCCTTTGAAAACCTTGCTCTGGCCGGTGGTTTCGATTCATTTGGAGACACACACAGAGCACAATATTTTCACAAGGAAGGAGATGGTAGCACCTTCCTTGAAATGGTTATAAAATACGGTTCAAAATTTCAGGAAAGCGAAAACTCATCTCAGGTAAGCTTGTTTGGTGACACCAGTGAAGTGCAGATTCCGGAACCTGAAGTACCTCCCTGTGCGGAATGGGGTACTATGGAAAAACTGAGAAGAGAAAAAGAAGTGGTTGGAATTTATATCTCCGGGCATCCGCTGGATGATTTCAGATCAGAGATTAATGCCTTTTGCAATGCCAATGTTTCTTTCTTTAATAACTTGGAAGACCACGTAAACAGGGAGCTTTCCTTTGCCGGAGTTATTACGGATGTTCAACACAGAGTATCTAAAAATGGTAAGGGATGGGCCTTATTTACCATGGAGGATTATACAGACACTTTTGAGTTTCGCATTTTTGGAGAAGAATATTTAAAATTCCGACACTTTTTTATGATTAATTCGTTTGTATTTGTAAAAGTATTTGTCCGCGAAGGATGGACAAACCGCGAAACCGGCAAAAAAGGAGATGCACGGCTGCAGTTTGTCAATTTTATGTTGTTGCAGGAAACTATGGAAAACTTTGCTAAAAAATTGACGATAAAATTGAATATTGACCAACTCAAAGAAGAAACTATTAGCGAACTAAAAGATACTCTTATCTCCTATAAAGGGAAGCATCCGCTAAATTTTGTTATTTACGAAATGAAGGAAGAAATTAAAGTTAACCTGTCCAGCAGAAAACAAAAAGTTGAGATCACCAGTGAACTATTGCACACTTTGGAAGAAAAGGACGTGCACTATAAATTAAATTAAATAAGCTTTTTCGATAGGGAAATAAGAAAAAGGAATACTATTGGAGTAATGAACAAGTAGAATAATTGACTAAATTTGCGTAATTATAAACAAAAACGATATGGCTTTAGAGATAACTGATGCTACTTTTGACGAAGTAGTTTTAAAAAGTGATAAACCCGTAGTGGTTGATTTTTGGGCTGCATGGTGCGGTCCATGTAGAATGGTAGGACCTATTATAGATGAGGTAAGTACTGAATATGAAGGTAAGGCCGTAGTAGGAAAAGTTGATGTGGATACCAATCAGGAATTTGCCGCAAAATACGGAGTGCGAAATATTCCAACGGTTCTTGTATTTAAGGATGGTGAAATTGTTACCAGACAGGTTGGAGTATCTCCAAAAAAAGTATATACCGATGCAATAGAAGCCGTTCTTTAATTAAAAAAGAGACTTCTATTTTAAAAAAGGTTTAGCATTTGCTAAACCTTTTTTAGTTTATCTTGGTCTTATGGATTTGCGGTCAGAATTAAATAGAGCCCCTTTATTTCAAAACCTTGAATTATTGGCGAAGCAGATAGTGGAAGGCTTTATCAGCGGAATCCATAAAAGCCCCTTTCACGGTTTTTCTGCAGAATTTGCTGAGCATAAAATTTATAATACCGGAGAGAGCACAAAGCACATAGATTGGAAATTGTTTGCAAAGACAGACAAGCTTTATACAAAGAGATATGAAGAAGAAACCAATCTGAGATGTCATATGATATTGGACAATTCGGCTTCTATGTATTATCCGGAATTGCAGAAACTTTCCATAGATCATTTAAATAAAATTGGTTTTGCCGTTCTTGCTATTGCAGCCTTAATGAACATTCTTAAAAAGCAGCGGGATGCCGTGGGTCTAAGTCTTTTCTCGGATAGTTATAGCTTTTACGCCTCTGAGAAAGGGAGTGAAAGACATCATCAGATGTTATTGTCTAAACTCAGTGAAATAAGCCTGGATAAAAAGCCTGCCAGGCAAACAGAGATCTATACCTATTTACATCAGATTGCAGAGAAGATAAAAAGGCGAAGTCTTGTTTTTCTTTTTACAGACATGTTCCAGACTGCGACTTCAGATGAAAAGCTTTTTGAAGCCCTGCGGCATTTAAAATACAACAAACATGAAGTAGTCTTATTCCATTTGCTGGATAATGAAACCGAGTTGCATTTTAACTTTGAGAATACTCCCAAAAGATTTATTGATGTAGAAACAGGAAGCCATATTGATCTTTATGCAGATACTGTTAAAGAGGCCTACGAGATTGGGTTTGGTGAATACCTGACTGACTTAAAACTAAAATGTGCACAGTATCGAATAAAATATGTTGAGGTAGATATCAGGGAACCCTTTACCAAGGTGTTGAATACTTTCATGATAGAGCGACAGAATTTTTTATAGCACAAACGGAATTTTAAAAAAAATTGTTTGTGGAATTCATTTAGCAACGTATATTTGCACACGCTAAACGCTACGGTTTGGTAGTTCAGTTGGTTATCCCGAGTACTCGGGACTGCCTGTCGCAAGGCAAACACGTTCTTAGAAGTATGTTTTTTGTATATATGATTGAAAGTGCCGTAGATAACTCTTTTTATATTGGTCAAACTAAAGATTTGATAAAAAGAGTGCAATATCATAATGAAGGCCTTTCTAAATACACTTCAAAGAAAATACCATGGAAATTGGTGTATACTGAAGAGTTCAATACAAGAACCGAAGCAATAAAGAGAGAACGATTTTTAAAAAATCAAAAAAATCGTACTTTTTATAAACGCTTAATACAAAATTGGTCTGGTAGTTCAGTTGGTTAGAATACCTGCCTGTCACGCAGGGGGTCGCGAGTTCGAGTCTCGTCCAGACCGCATAGAAGCAGAGCCCTTCACGAAAGTGAGGGGCTTTTTCATTTCGCAGTGCGAAAGCTTGCTTTCAAGTACGTAGAAATGGAGAAGTACCACTGTTTGCGAAGCAGACAGGAGGGCTCGGGCACACTTCTCTACAGGACCATATCCAGGCCGATTTCCGAGTAAGCGAGGAAATCAATCTCGTCCAGACCGCATAGAAGCAGAGCCCTTCACGAAAGTGAGGGGCTTTTTTAGTTGCGAAACGTAAAAGTTTACTTTTTAAGTGAAGGAACTAAAAAAGTACCAGCCAACGCAGTTGGCGAAGGGCTTGACTCTATCCCCTTAGAGAAGGTGGGCGGCGGTCTTTACAAAGCTAATTTTTTAACCCTCGATTCGCATAAATTAGTTTTTTTCAATAATTTATAGGCTCCAGAAATTTATTTTGATTACTTTTTGGCAAGAATTAATAGTTAATGGTTTAGGACTAGTGATTATTTAAAAGAGGGCAAAGAACATAAAACTATAGAACAACATCTTCTTAACAATTCAAATTTCACCGTGCAAACATATTTTATAAAGTAATATTCAAACCTGCATTTATGAATGAAGAACCCAAAGTAAAAGGTAAAACCCACTCTTCCAAAAATTATGTGATCTTTCAGTTGGGTTCCTATCCCTGGCAATCTCCAGAGGAAGCAACCTCGGGATCCGGAATATTGCACGAGGCTCAACACGAAGTTTTTAATACCATGGATGGTGTAGCCAGTTATTCAATATTTCCTTCTGGTTTTGCCCGTCAAAAAAACAAAGACCTGAACCGGAATGATGTCAGGATCTACGAAATGGATTCTGAAGTGCCCGAATATAGCCATCCCGATGGGCACCGTTGGGGCGGCGTAAGTGATGACTATGTAAATAAATTTATTTCTGATAATGTAAAACTTGTTTATGAATACATGTTGGAAATTGAAAACAACTTTGAAGCGGGTTCTGAGATCCAACTCTTTGTAGCTCATCACATCTGCATTAACAGTATTATCGCGAAAAAGGTAATGGAAAAGAGAGCTGAAAACGGCTATTCGGTACCTCCGATTGTCATCTTTTTACATGGCACCGCTATGATAATGATGGAAAACGAATTGCGGGAAACCTCGCTCATTAGTTCTGGCCAACTGGAACCTTCCAACAGGAAATGGCCATCCTCATTCCATAAACAACTCACCGATTTGAAGGTGTTTGAGGATTGTAACAAACCTGGTAATGCAAATCTTGCCTATGCCATTTCGGAAGAGAATATGGACGTATTTTCCAATTTATTCCCACAGTTTGACAAGAAAAAGTTCATTTTGGCAAATCCAGGTTTTAATAATTGTTTTATTCCCCGTCCCCATGTTAAATTGGAAGATGTTTTAAAAGAAGCAAAGCTAAAGCACCTTGGTTTGACTAAAGAAAATACCTTTGCTATTAGAACAGATTACAAACACATGATTGTTTTTGTGGGACAATTTGTAGGTTGGAAGCGAATTGATGCTGTATTACGTGCTGCCAGTATCTGGGAGGAGGAATTTGGTGACGAACTTCTTACCTTGATTATTGGAAAACAAAAAAAGGAATACAATATTGAATTGCAGAATTTAAATGATAGCCTCGGAAACAAGAATACCTTTTTTGTAGGACCGTTGATGCAGCCGGAATTGGCCAAATTATTCGCTGCTGCAAGTGTTTGCACTTTTCCATCTAAAGCAGAACCGTTTGGAATGGTGTTAATAGAGGCTTTGGCATGCGGTGTTCCTGTAATTGGTGCTGATTCTGGTGGACCAAGGGATTTTATGACTGAAGAAGTGGGTTATTTAGTGCCTGAAAGTGATGACATACATATCTTTAGTAAAAATCTGGCAGATGCAGTTATCAAAGCTATTAAAGAAGACTGGAAAACAAAGATGCACGAAAAGTGTATTGAAGTAGCCGCACCATTTTCTAATTTACTAAAAACAAAAAAACTATTAAGCGACACCCAAAATCTTCTGGGTTGATCTTTACGAGCAGGGTTTTAAACAATGATACGTTGCTTACTGTTCTTAGCATTCAAGTTATATTAAAATAAAAAAAGGTGGTTTAAGTAAAAAAGAACTTATTGATTAACTTTAGAGTCCCGATAGCTCCTTCTCCATAGTATTACGAAGGAGAAGCTATCGGGATGGTCTAGGGCTTTTCAGAGGAGCCATTATTGTAAGCTGTTCTTTAAATTCCTTTTTATTTGTGTAAGTCGGATTCTTTCTATTATTTAATTGGCATATATACATCACGGAAAATTCTCCACTCATCCTCCTCTTTTTTCCATACAAATAGAGAATTTCCTTTACTAACAAGCGTTCCATTTGCATGATAAAATTCAACGAACACGTCTTCAACGATTATATTCCCGAGGTTTAACGGATATGTGTTCCTTTTTTTTAACTGTGTATTGAGTTTCAAATCAGATAATATCATTAAGTTTATATAAAAGGGAATACATGAAAGCAGCGGTAACTTTACAATCGGGTTCACCTGAGGTCATTGAGATACAAAAAAGAGCTATCCCCGAGATAAAAGAGGGGTGGGTATTAATTAAAATAAAAGCTTTTGGATTAAACAGATCTGAATTATTTACTCGCCAAGGTCATTCCCCCAATGTTGTTTTTCCCAGAATCCAGGGAATAGAATGTGTAGGAACCATAGAGGAAGACCCGTCCGGCACCTACCGTATAAGCCAGAAAGTTGCTGCTATTATGGGTGGTATGGGTAGGGTTTTTGACGGAAGTTATGCTGAGTATACCATAGTGCCTTTGCAGATTGTATTTCCTTTTGAGAGCAATTTGCCCTGGAGTACCCTTGGAGCCATCCCGGAAATGTTTCAAACTGTTTCAGGGTCTTTAACTCAGGCGTTGGAAGTCAGAAATGGAGAGACCTTACTTATCAGAGGTGGAACATCTTCTATAGGAATGCTCTCCTGCCAGTTAGCAAAGCACTTGGGATTAACAGTTATATCTACCACCAGGAACGAGTCGAAAAAGAAGTTCTTAATAGAAAATGGGGCAGACTATGTCCTTATTGATAATGGAACAATTTCCGTGGAACTTAAAGAATTGTTCCCCGAAGGTGTAAACAAGGTGTTGGAATTAATTGGTATAAAAACATTAAAGGATTCTTTAAAGTGTATAAAACGGCGGGGGATAGTATGTATGACAGGAATACTGGGTGGCGAATGGACACTTAAAGAATTTACGCCCATGGGCGACATTCCTTCTTTGGGACGATTGACGGTTTATATGGGAGACGCGGTCAATCTAAAGAAAGACTTATTACAAGATTTTATTGATGCAGTTGCGGATGGGGAGATTACCCTTAATATTGATAAGGTTTTCAGTCTCGACCAAATCGTTGAAGCCCACGTTTATATGGAAAGTAATTCAGCCAAAGGGAAACTTGTGGTTGAATTGTAGATGGTCACTCATACATGGGGGATCAAACATTCAGTTGTAAAGCTTTTTTAAATAACTTACATTGTAATATTCTAAGCTTAGAACATGAAAAAAGCCAGCTCTTCACAAACCGCAATAAAAACAGGATTAGCCCCCGGTACTATCGTTTATGTTGGGAACAAGGCCAAAAAAGATTTGTTTATAGATGTCTTTGATTACAACAAGGATAGTCTCGATGAAAAACAACTTAAAAATATAGAAGAAGCTTTTACCTATGAAGATAAGGAGACTACAACCTGGATCAATGTCAACGGGCTTAATCACGTTAATGAAATTGAAAAATTGGGAAAAAACTTTGAACTGCATCCACTAATAATCGAAGACATCGCAAATACCAAACAAAGACCCAAATTGGAGGAACATGAGGAATATGTCTTCGTAGTCCTAAAAATGCTTTATTATGATAAGGAACAGAATCTGATATTTGAAAATATAAGTTTCGTTCAGGGCTCTAATTATCTATTGTCTTTTCAGGAATCGGATGGTGATGTTTTTGATTCGGTCAGGGAGCGATTGCGCAATAGCAAAGGCAGAGTTAGGAGCCAGGGTGCAGACTACCTTCTTTATACACTCATGGATGCCATAGTGGATAATTATTTTAATCTCATGGAAGTATTGGGTGAAAAAATAGAAGAATTGGAGGAAAATTTATTTGAAGAAAAACCAAATAATGATCTGATTCAGGAAATTCACAGTCTTAAAAGAGAAATATTAAAAATACGTCGTGCTGTTTATCCACTTAGAGAAGTCGTAAACCGAATGGATAAAGTTGAGACCTCACTTATTACTGAAAAAACCCAATTGTACTTAAGAGATTTGTATGACCACGTTATTCAGGTCTCAGAAAGCATAGATATTCAGAGAGAATTGATCTGGAGTCTGATGGATATGTATATGACCACCATTAGTAACCGGATGAATGAAGTAATGAAAGTGCTAACCATTATGGCTACCATATTTATCCCACTTACTTTTATTGCCGGGGTCTATGGAATGAATTTCGAAAATATTCCAGAACTTAAATTTCAATACGGGTATTTTGTGCTATTGGGAGTTATGGTTGTAGTATTTTTAGGTATGCTCTACTACTTTAAACGCAGAGAGTGGCTTTAAAATGCAGATACTAATCCAATAGATTATTCAATTAATAGAGTGCCATTAACTTATCATTCTTTTTCCTCTTTTTGGCAGACTTTTTTCTTTTAACATAGTACTTCCCACTTTTTTTGGAAAACAATTCTATACTAACTCCAACGGTTACCCCTCCTAAGACTGTTGCTGCCAAATCGCCATTATCCCATTTACCTCCATTACCCTTATCAATAGCCTCCTTGGCTAGGCCCGCTATTAGGCTGGCTGCAACAGAGCCGGTAACTGTCCAAAAACGATTTCTTTTACTTATTTTTGAAGCTATTAAAGCCCCGGCTGCCCCCGAAACTGCGCCGGCAGCAAAATGAAGGGCCTTGTCTTCTTCAATTTGGCCTCTTAAGGTAAATTGCATAAATAGTAATAACACAAAAATTCCGGAGAAAACTGGTCTCATTAGCCTAAAATATAAATATTTTATTTAATACAATGTGCCTTTTGCCTAATACATATTGTTCTCTTGAATTAAATACTTTATTGCCGTAATAATATTTCCTGTATCTCTTTTTCCTGATTACTTTTCCCTACTTTTATTGGCCCAAAAAGTAATTCATTTATGAAGATCAATTCCTTAATTTCTTTTATTCTTATTTCCCTGGTATTTTTTGGCTGTAAGGATAATAATAGCAATAAAAAACCCGGGATGGAAGAACAGAAGATTTCCTATGCCAATACAATAAATCCGGATGATTTTAAGGCAGTTATTGATGGTGATAGTATTAACCTATATACTCTAACTAATAAAAACGGATTAAGAGCAGACTTTACAAATTACGGGCAGCGATTAATAGCTTTACATGTGCCTGATAAAGATGGAAAAATGGGGGATATAGTTCTTGGGTTACCTACGCTCGACGGATATATGAATGGGCCCAAAAACAACTTCGGAGCTGTAATTGGCCGGTATGGAAACCGAATTGCTAAAGGTAAATTTTCTATTAAAAACACTAAGTATAAACTGGCAAAAAACAATGGGGAAAACCATTTGCACGGCGGCAATATTGGTTTTGATGCTGTGATCTGGAAAGCCAGACAAACCGCACCCAACAAAATTGAATTTACCCGTGTTTCTTCGGATATGGAGGAAGGTTACCCCGGCAACCTGGATGTAAAGGTTACCTACATTCTTTCAGATAACAATGAACTAAAAATCAGCTACGAGGCCATCACAGATAAAACCACTATTATTAATTTAACCAACCACTCCTATTTTAACCTTAAAGGTGAAGGCAAGGGGGATGTTAATGATCATCTAATGATGATCAACGCCTCTGCTTATACCCCGGTAGATGCCGGACTTATCCCTATCGGTACCCTTGAGAGTGTTAAAGGCACACCCTTTGATTTTACCAGCCCGAAAACAATTCTCACAGACCTGGATAGCAATAATGCTCAAATGGTTATAGGAGGAGGTTATGATCATAATTTTGTACTCAATGAATCTCCTAAAAATAGTGAAGGACTTGTCCTGGCGGCCAGGGTTACAGAACCCATAAGTGGTAGAATAATGGAAGTATATACCTCCGAACCGGGTGTTCAACTTTACGGTGGTAATTTTTTAAATGGGAGCAGTATTGGTAAAAGTGGAAATCCTTATATGAAAAGAAACGCTTTTTGCCTGGAAACACAACATTATCCAGATTCTCCAAACCAATCAAACTTCCCTAGTACTTTATTAGAACCGGGAGATAAATACAAATCCACAACTATTTATAAATTCGATGTGGTAAAATAAGTAATTTTATATTTTACAACTAAAGCCTGATAATTATGCAAGTACAATGGAAGGGAGTTATGCCCGCTGTAACAACGAAATTCACAGAGTCCGATACTTTGGATTTAAAGATGTTTGAGGTAAATATAAATGCACAGCTCCAGGCAGGAGTTAGCGGAATTATTCTGGGAGGCACTCTGGGTGAAGCCAGTACGCTTTCTGATGATGAAAAAAGAATCCTGATCGAGACTACTGTTGGCATTGTAGATGGGAAAATTCCTGTTATCATAAACATTGCAGAACAATCCACCAAAGGGGCTATTAAGGCTGTAAATAATGCTGCGAAGTACGGTGCGAGCGGACTTATGATGCTACCCCCAATGCGTTACAAAGCAAATGATTTTGAAACGGTTACTTATTTTAAGGCTATTGCTCAAAGTACAGACCTGCCCATCATGATCTACAATAATCCCGTAGACTATGGAATTGAAGTTACTTTAGATATGTTTGAGGAAATGTTGCAATGCGATAACATACAAGCCGTAAAAGAATCTACCCGTGATATTTCCAATATCACCCGGATAAAAAACAGATTTGGAGATCGGTTAAAAGTACTTACTGGTGTAGATACCCTTGGACTTGAAAGTATATTAATGGGGGCCGATGGATGGGTGGCCGGTCTGGTCTGTGCTTTTCCACAGGAAACCGTTGCCATTTACGAACTGGCTAAAGCTGGCAGAACTGACGAGGCTCTCCAAATTTACCGCTGGTTTTTACCACTATTGGAACTGGATATTAGCCCACAGTTGGTTCAGAATATTAAATTGGCCGAACTTGCCACCGGAATAGGTACAGAAAATGTGAGAGCTCCCAGACTGAAACTGCAAGGAGACGAACGAAAAAGGGTTCTAAAGATTATCGGAGAAGGAATGAAATCCAGACCAACATTACCCGATTATAAGGCCTTGAACAAAACATCTTATCATTCTGCATAACAAACAAAACTATGATCACAGGAAAAAATTATATTGGAAATAAACTCTCTGCCAATGGTAGCAAGACCTATAAAACTTTTAACCCCAAACTAAATCTGGAGAACGAATGGACTTTTCATGAAGCCACAAAAGAGGAACTTAATGAAGCAACAAAATTGGCCTCAGAAGCTTTTGAAAGTTATAGAAATTTCACCGCTGAACGCAAAGCTGGATTTTTAAGAGTTATTGCTGATGAGATAGAAGCCCTGGGTGATTTACTTATCGAAACCTATTGCAAGGAAAGCGGTCTGCCTGAAGGCAGGGCGAAAGGGGAACGGGGACGCACCATGGGCCAGTTAAGAACTTTTGCCGGCACTTTGGAAGATGGTTCCTGGGTAGAGGCCAGTATTGATACTGCCTTGCCAGACAGAACACCTGTTCCAAAACCGGATATAAGAAAGATGCTTTTCCCTATGGGACCAGTTGCGGTATTCGGCTCCAGTAATTTTCCGCTAGCCTATTCCACCGCAGGTGGTGATACTGCCAGTGCACTTGCAGCAGGCTGTCCGGTTATTGTAAAGAGTCATCCCATGCATGCAGGAACCGGGGAACTGGTAGCCTCAGCAATTCTAAAAGCAGCAAAAAAAACAGATATGCCCAATGGGGTCTTTTCTAACTTGAATAGCAGCGGAATAGAAGTGGGTCAGCAACTTGTTAAACATCCGGTGATAAAAGCGGTTGGATTTACCGGAAGTATCAGGGGTGGAACCGCCTTGTACAAATTAGCCAATGAACGTACAGAACCAATTCCAGTTTTCGCAGAAATGGGAAGCATTAACCCCGTGGTGGTATTGCCTTCTGCCCTCGAAGAAAAGGGAAATTATTGGTCAGAACAATACGCGGGATCCATTATGCTGGGCGCAGGGCAATTTTGTACTAATCCCGGACTTATTTTAGGTCTGAAAAGCGAAGCTTTAGACACTTTTATCAGTTCCCTGGGAAAAGAAATTGCGAAGCTGGAACCCAGCTGTATGTTGCATCCCAATATTTACGGAAATTACGAAAAAGGTAAGCAAACAGCTGCTGCCCAAGCCGGTACCAGCCCAATAACAAGTTTTGAAACAGAACCACAACCCTATTTTGCCCAACAACTTGTACTTACTACTGAAGGGAAAAATTTTCTGGAGAACCCAAAACTACACCAGGAAGTATTTGGCCCCTTTTCTATTGTTGTTGAATGTGAGGATGCCCTTGAGCTTACCACAATACTCGATCATTTGGAAGGTCAGCTTACCGGCACCATTTTAGGAAGCGAGCAAGAAATAGGTGAACATGCAAATGTAGTCGCTGCCCTTGGAAGTCGGGTGGGCCGGATTATTTTTAACGGCGTTCCTACCGGGGTGGAAGTTTGCCCTTCAATGGTGCATGGAGGACCTTTCCCCGCTTCTACAGATAGCAGGTTTACGGCAGTGGGCCCTTATTCTATAAAACGTTGGGTAAGGCCAGTGGCCTTTCAGAGCTGGCCACAGGATTTTCTGCCTGATGCCCTTAAAGATGAGAATCCCCTTCAAATTTTACGATTGGTAAATGGAGTTTACACGAATGCTGCGATTTAACAGACCACAGGCCAATGGCTATAACTACCTTTAAGTGTATTGATGCTCATACTTGCGGCAATCCGGTACGGGTTGTTGTTCAGGGTGGCCCCGATTTGAATGGCCGCAACATGAGTGAAAAGAGGCAGCATTTTTTGGAGTCCTATGATTGGATTCGCAAAGGTCTTATGTATGAGCCTCGTGGCCATGACATGATGAGCGGTAGTATTTTTTACCCCCCGGCAGATCCTTCAAACGACCTGGGGATTTTATTTATTGAAACCAGTGGCTGTTTACCTATGTGCGGACATGGTACAATAGGTTCCATCACTATAGGTATTGAAGAAGGATTAATACACCCAAAAATCCCGGGAAAAATACGTTTGGAAACCCCTGCAGGTTTGGTGGAAGTTGAATATCAGCAAACGGATAAAAAAGTAGACTGGGTAAAATTCAATAACGTAAAATCGTTTCTTGCAGCCAGTGATTTAAGTATTGAAAGCGCTAATTTAGGCACTTTAGTTTTTGATGTTTCTTACGGAGGCAATTTTTACGCCATCATAGATCCTCAGGAAAACTTTAGTGGGATACAAGATTATAATGCCGCTGAGCTCATCCATTTTAGCCGGGAAATACGGGAGGCTATCAATACAAAATACTCCGATGAATTTATACATCCGAAAAATAAGACTATCAGAGATGTGAGTCATATTCTGTGGACCGGTAAGACCATAGCGTCAAATGCCTCGGCACGGAATGCCGTTTTTTATGGGGATAATGCTATTGATCGTTCGCCATGTGGCACAGGCACCTCAGCCCGCATGGCTCAATGGCATGCAAAAGGCCTCTTGAAACTGGGTGAAGATTTTATCCACGAGAGTTTTATCGGGTCTCAGTTTATAGGACGTATTGAAGAAGTTACTACTTTAGGGAACAAAACAGCCATTATCCCCAGCATTAAAGGATGGGCAAGGGTCTATGGATACAATAAAATAAACATTGACGATGACGACCCTTTTGCAGAGGGGTTTCAGGTAATTTAATATGAGTAAGCACATAGTTATTATTGGCGGTGGGATTGTCGGTTTGAGTTCTGCATATTATCTAAATAAGGCAGGTCATCAGGTGACCGTTATAGATAAATCAGACATAACTGCCGGGGCTTCTTTTGTGAACGCTGGTTATATTATACCCAGCCATATTATTCCATTGGCTTCTCCGGGTATGATTACTAAAGGCATTAAATGGATGTTTAATTCGGCAAGTCCGTTTTATATGAAACCACGTTGGGACCCCGATTTTTTCAGATGGTCCTGGTATTTTCACAAGTCTTCCACTCAAGCCAAAGTGGCAATGGCCATTCCGGTGATCAAGGATATTAATATTTTAAGCCGTGGCCTATTCGAAGAACTCCATGCTTCTGGTGATTTAGGTGAATTTCAACTGGAAAGAAAAGGTCTGCTAATGCTTTACAAAACAGATAAAGCCGGGGAAGAAGAATTGGAAGTGGCACAGAAAGTTCGTTCTCTCGAACTGGAAGTAAAAGCCCTGGACCTGGCAGAATTGAAGAAACTGGAACCCAATGTAAAATTAGATGTAAAAGGGGCCATTCATTATGAATGTGACCGGCATACAACCCCAACTGAATTTATGCCTAAAATGGTAAAACATCTCAAGGATGCCGGGGTGATTCTAAAAACCAATGAAGAAGTGCAGGAGATTTCAACTTCCGGCAGCAAAATCACAGAAATAAGGACCTCCAAAACATCCTATAATGCCGACGAAGTTGTTTTGGCGGCCGGTTCCTGGAGTGGCAAGATATCCAAACAATTGGCTGTTAAAATTCCATTGCAGGCCGGGAAAGGGTATTCAATTAATGTTAAAAAATCTACAGGGATTAGCATTCCGGCCGTACTTTTGGAAGCCAAAGCAGCGGTAACACCTATGCTGGGATTTACCCGTTTTTCCGGAACTATGGAATTCTCTGGAATTAATGGTACCATCAGAAAAGAGCGCATTGAGGCCATTGCCAAGGCTGCGAAAAGCTATTACCCGGAATTAGAAATAAGCAAGGAAGACATGGCAAACGCCAAAAGTGGGCTTCGGCCGGTAAGTCCGGACGGTTTGCCATATATTGGCAGGAGCAAAGCTTATAGCAACCTCACTTTTGCTACAGGGCACGCTATGATGGGCTGGAGTCTTGGACCGGCTACCGGGAAATTGGTTTCAGAAATTATTGACAATAGAAAAACTGCAATGGATATTGCACCATTTGACCCCGACAGAAAATTTTAAAATTAAAAGCAAAGTTCTCAATTAAGTAAATGGATGATAAGGGTTTGGATAAAGTGATTGTAGATTCTCCGGGGAGGATCAATATAATTGGAGAGCATACCGACTATAACCTGGGATATGTCCTGCCCACAGCCATAGACAAGAGAATTCGCTTTACCCTTGAAAGAAATAATACAGATACCCAATGTGAAATTAGAAGTAAGGGATATGAAAAAGCACTGGTTGTAGATCTTAAACATATTGCCCCGAGTAACACGCAATGGGAAAATTACATCCTGGGAGTATTGTATGAAATTTATAAAAGAAGTAAAGAGTTAAAAGGGTTTCAATGTACTATAGAAAGTGATCTGCCGGTTGGTGCAGGGGTCAGCTCTTCGGCAGCCCTGGAATGCGGTCTGGCCTTCGGGCTTAATGAGCTTTTTGACCTTGGACTAACTAAACATGAGATTGTAGTACTTTCCAGGGACGCTGAACACAATTATTTGGGCACCAAGTGTGGGATAATGGACCAGTTTGCTTCAGTAATGAGTAAAAAAGATCATGTAATCCTACTGGATTGCAAAAGTATGGAGTATTCCTATATACCATTTTCCATAGCGCCCTACAAACTGGTTTTATTAAACAGCAATATTTCTCACAGCCTGGCCAGTAGTGAGTATAATACCAGAAGAAAAGAGTGCGAAGAGGGCGTGGCCATCCTGCTAAAAAAATATCCCTACGTAGCATCTCTCAGTGATGCAAGTTTAGAGATGATAAAGGCAAGTAAAACAGATATGAATCCCAAAGTGTTGGATAGATGCACTTATGTAGTGCAAGAGAACAATAGGGTTTTGGATGCAGTAGAAGCTTTAAATAAGGGAGATTTAAAAACCCTTGGGACATTAATGTATCAAACTCACGAAGGCCTGCGAACTTTGTACCAGGTAAGTTGCCGGGAACTGGACTTCTTAGTCGATTTTTCAAAAAATCGGGTAGAGGTTTTAGGCGCCCGGTTGATGGGTGGTGGCTTTGGTGGATGCACAATCAATTTAGTTCATGAAGATGCCGCAGATTCATTTATTCAATCAGTATCTGAAGCGTATGAAAAGGAATTTAATATTAAACTGACTTCTTTTGAAGGACATCCCAGTGCCGGGACTACTCTCCTATAACTTCGGGTAAAAAATAATGGCTGCGTCAGTGATAAGCCGAAAATTAAGTAAATTTGAATCAAAATAAAATAAAATGAATTTCAACTTAGCCGTGTTAATTGACGGGGATAATATTCCATCAGCATATATAAAAGAGATGATGGAAGAAATAGCGAAATACGGAAACCCGACGATAAAAAGGATTTATGGTGACTGGACCAGACCGCATTTGTCAAAATGGAAAAACCTGCTACTTGAGAATGCAATAACTCCAATTCAGCAATATGGATATACAACAGGCAAGAATGCCACAGATTCTGCAATGATAATTGATGCTATGGATATTTTGTATTCGGAAAAAGTACATGGCTTCTGTCTGGTATCCAGTGATAGCGATTTTACCCGCTTAGCAACCCGACTAAGAGAAGCTGGAATGCAAGTAATTGGAATCGGAGAAAAAAAGACACCAAATCCATTTATTGTAGCATGTGACAAATTTGTATACATAGAAATTCTGAAAAACCAATCTAAAGAGACAGAAGTTGAAAATGAAAAAACTTCATCTAAGGACACAGTCGATAAAATTACTTCAAAAGAAATTAAATTAATTGCCACAACTATTAACGATTTATCTGATGACGATGGATGGGCTTTCCTGGGAGATGTCGGCAGTTTGTTACAGAAGAAACAACCCAATTTTGATCCCAGAAACTACGGTTTCCAGAAATTGACTCCGTTAATTAAATCAATTGGAAAATTTGAGATAGAACAAAGAGAAAGCTCTAAAAGTCGACATAAATTAATATTCGTGAAAAACAAAAAAAGGGCATAAAATTACTTATTTGAGTTACTCCCAAACTTTACGGGAAACATGATAAAAGTCGCCCCCTGTCCATTGCCATAAAAGATATCAACTCCGTAAACTCGTACAGTTAAGATCTTTACTCTTAGTTCCCCTGGGCGCTAACCACCTAACCTCTTCGCATCAAAAAAGCAATTTTGCGAATGCCATTGGTGGTATCATATTCCCTTACTTTTTTAAAATGAAAACCATAGTACAAGTCTTTGGCCGGTTCATTGGCCAGGCCGGTTTCTACGGTAATAGTTTTTGTTGTATAGGTCTCCAGTACAAATTGCACCAGGGTACTGGCTATCCCTTGCCGAAAAAAATTGGGGTGCACCACCAGACTTTGGATATGGGTGTTTTTTTCTTCTGCTTTTACCTCCACCACACCTGCCAATTTTTCTTCTTTATAAAAGCCGTAAAACGCATTTTTACTATCTAAAAATTCCTCTGCTGTTCTTTTAAGGGGTGGAAAATCTGTAGCTTTTAAAAGTTTGGCTTCTATAGCATAGGAGGCCTGAAAAACGGAGCGGATGGTTTCAGCTACGTTTTGGTTTTTAGAATTTAGTTTTTGGATCATTTAACTCTCAAAGGCTTACGAAGATTTGTTAAACTGCAATGTAACAATTGTATCCGTTTTCACTAACCCTGTTTTTTGGGAGTTATCAACAGTCTTTTATTGGCGGTCTTCATATCGGCATACCTGGGATCCTGGATCACTTCCTGCTTTTGCATCTTTATGGTCTCTATACTTAAAAAGCCAAACTCACTTACCACCCTGCCGTAAAACCTGTAAATGCCCCTGCCCCTGAAATAGTATTTGGCGGCCACAGGGGGGAAAAGGACCGTATCAAACACCTCCCCATGCTGGTCTACACAGGTGGCAAAATGCATGCGTTTGCCATTATGCGTATTTGTATTCTTAACGGTAACCAGGTAGCCATAGATATCTATATTCTTCTTTAAATACCGCTCCAAATCCCTGCTGCCATTTGTGTTTTTAGGGGGTTCCTTTAACAAATGAAAAGGGGAACAGAGGCAAAACCCCAGTAGCTCTAATTGGGTAAAGGCCATCTCCATATCTGTGGTATGCAGGCGTGGAATCCTAAATTTTTGGTGGGTAGGCGGGAACAATTTGGGGTGATCTACTATAGTGCCTTTGGAAAGAAACAAATGCGCTTCCCACAACAATTTGTGCTTGTTAATTTTTGTAAACCTAAACGCGTTTATACGAATAAGGATACTCAGCTGCTCTATGGAAATTGGTACCCGGTCTAAAAAACCTGCCAAAGAATTAAAGACCCCGTGCAGCTGCCTCTCTTTTAAAATACGCTCCATTACCCTGCTCTCCAGCTCTTTTAGATACATATAACCCAGATAAATGTCTGTCCCATAAATGCAGTTTACCGCAAAACTCTTGTTTATACACGGCGCATGTATGCTTGCACCCATCATCCGGGCTTCGTGCACATAAAACTCGGAACGGTAAAAACCACCCCCATTGTTAAGCACCGCCACCAGATATTCCAGGGGGTAATAAGCCCTTAAAAACAGGGTCTGGTAACTCTCCACGGCATAGGAAGCAGAGTGCCCCTTGGCAAAAGCATAACCGGCAAAACTGGCTACCTGGTGCCAGATTTCCGAAATCAGCCCTTCTTCATAACCTTTATTGCGGCAGTTGTCCATGAACTTGTCCTGCACCTTCTGGAACTCTTCCCGGGAACGGAATTTTCCACTCATGCCCCTTCGCAATACATCGGCCTCCCCAAGGGTAAGTCCGGCAAAATAGTGAGCCACTTTTATCACGTCTTCCTGGTAGACCATAATACCATAAGTCTCAGGCATAATATTTAGCATTACCGGGTGACCCTTCTCCTCCGCCCTGCCCTCTTCGCGATGCCGCAGGATGTATTCGCGCATCATCCCGCTCTTGGCCACCCCGGGGCGGATAATGGAACTTGCCGCTACCAAACCCAAATAATTATCTACCTCCAGCTTTTTTAGCAGCATCCGCATGGCAGGCGATTCTACGTAAAAGCACCCCATACACTGGGCGGTTTTTATCAGCTGGTTAATACGGGGATCTTCCTTAAATCTTTTGATATTATGGATGTCGATTTTTTCAAACTCCTCCAGATTATTAAGCTGCAGGATCTGCAGGGTTTCCTTGATCTTTGCCAGGCCACGCTGGCCCAAAATATCAAATTTATAGAGGCCTACATCTTCGGCAATGACCATATCAAACATAGCGGTGGCAAAGCCCTTTGGCGGCAGATGCGTAGCTGAAAAATAGTGGATGGGCCTTTGGGTAATTAAGATCCCCCCCGCATGGATACTGAGGTAGTTGGGAAAGCCTTTTATTAATTGTCCGTATTTTAATACCAGCAGGGATACCTCATCTAATTGGGATAGCTGGTAGTGTCCATCACTTAGAACATCAATCTCTGCCTTTGGCAGGCCAAAGACTTTTCCCAGCTCGCGTACAATGCCCTTATGTTTAAAGGTGACATAGGTGCCTAAAAGAGTAACATGATCAAAGCGGTCGAAAATATACTGGGTAATCTCTTCCCGGTCTCTCCATGAAAAATCGATATCAAAATCGGGCGGATTGGCCCGGTAGAGGTTAATAAAGCGTTCAAAATACAGGTCGAGTTCTATGGGGTCTACATCGGTAATACGAAGCAAATAGGCCACAATACTGTTGGCGCCACTACCCCGCCCCACATAGAAAAACCCTTTTTCACGGGCCTTGGAAACAATGTCCCAGTTGATTAAAAAATAGGAGACAAAGTTCTTTTCTTTAATCAGGCCCAACTCTTTTTGGAGTCGCTCCCGAATAGGTTGGTCCACCACGGGATAGCGGTAAGGGAGGCCACCCTGGCACAATTGCTCCAGGAGTTTTTCATCTTCTTCTTTGCTTCCCAAATAGGTCCGCAGATTCTGGGGAGTTCGGTTTTTGGAAAAATCAAAATGGATGCTGCAGGAATTCATCAGCCATTCTGTGTTTTCGAGAATAAATGGGTATTCTGCAAAGGCCGCGGCCAGGTTTTGAATAGGAAACATTTTTTCCTCTTCGCTGGCCTCTTCTTCCTTGGAGAGCTTGCTTAACAGCACGTTCTTATCTATGGCCCGGAGCAATCGGTGCGCATTAAAGTCGCGCTTATTCCTGAAGGTAACGGGTTGCAGCACCAGCAGTTTGTCTTTTTTTTCCACTAAGCTGGAGAAGGGCAGCCTTCTTAGATCCCTGATCGAAATTCCTATAAACTCCTGTTCCCGGAAATCGCTCTGGTCATTGAGCAGGACCTTTTCAAATGGGTAGATTACGTAGGCGTGTTTAAACTTCGGGGCTCTTTGGGGGATTTCTTTTTCCTCGTGGAGGTGGGCAGAGAGGAAGGCGTTTAGTTCCTGGTAGCCTTTATTGTTTTTGGCTATGCCCACAAAGCACTGGTCTGCCCCGTTCCTGAAATCGATCCCTAAAATAGGTTTAATGTTGTATTCCGGAGCTTTACGGACAAAGTTCAGGCCTGCAGAAGTATTGTTGATATCTGTAAGTACCAGTTGGGTCACCTGGTTTTCCCGGGCGAGTTCTAAGAGGGCTACTTCGGAAAAAGTCCCGTATCGGAGGCTGTAGTAGCTGTGGCAGTTTAAATACATAGCTGTATAAATTCCAAAATTCAAATATCAAATTCCAAGAGAATGGTTAATAAATTTCAAAGCTCAAATGCCAAATTATAAGAGATCATTTTTTATTGGAAGTCTTATTAATAATGGATGACAGTATACTTTTTAGCTCAAAGGCTTCGCGTATTAATTCTTTTGTTCTTTCCTTATGATTAGCATTTAACTCTTTTAAAAGTCTAAGCCAATACTCTGATTCTTTGGCTTCCTTCCTGGCTATTTTGAGTCTCATTGTAAGATCTCTATCCCCTAATTTCTCATTAGCTTCAATGTAATTTGCACCTACAGAGCCCGAAGATCTTATCAGCTGTCTTCCATCTTCAATATTGCTTAGACTTTTGGGTAACGCTTTAACAAAAAAGCGGCAGTTTCTAGCAAATAAGTAGGTCCTTTGTTCCAGATCATATATTCTATTCATATCTCTTTCTCTTTTTGTGATTTGTCATTTGTGATTTGTCATTTGTCATTTCACTGCTTTCTATGGGCCAGCACTATAGGCGGTTGGCCATTAAAGGGGTTGTGCATTCTGCCAATAGTTTTAGCGCCAAGGCCGGAGGCTCTTAGCACGCTTTTATCGCCAAAGCGCTCCCGGATGTTATCCATTGCGGTATAGAGGTTCAGGGCTTCTTCGGTATCTTCAAACAGGTTGATCTGGTAATTTCCCGGCACCAGATGGCTAAAGCGGATGCCTATAAGTCTCACCAGCAAACGCCTGCTATAGAGGACTCTGAACAGCTCCAGGATTTTGGGAATAAGAATATGGTCTGCACTGGTGTAGGGGATCCGGACTTGTTTGGAATAGGTGTTAAAATCTGAATACCTGATCTTGACGGCAATGCAGGCGGTAAGCTTTTCCCCCCTGCGGAGCTGGTAAGCCAGGTTCTCTGTCATGGCTATAAGGATGCCTTTTAGTTTACTAACATCTATGGTATCGCGGTCAAAGGTGCGTTCTGTAGAAATGGACTTACGCTCGCAAAAAGGGATCACAGGGGAGTTGTCTACCCCATTGGCCCGTTTCCAGATGACAGCGCCGTTTGCCCCCAGTACGCGTCGCATAAGATCCATAGGCATTTCCTGTACGGTTTTTACTTTTCTGAGTCCCAGGTTTCTAAGCGTCTGGTAGGTTTTGTCGCCCACCATAGGGATCTTTTTGATAGAAAGCGGGGCCAGAAAGGGTTTTTCATAGCCAAAATCTACTTTCAGCTGGTTGTTGGGTTTGGCCTCGTTAGTGGCTACTTTAGAGACTACTTTGTTTACAGACAGCCCGAAGGAAATGGGGAGCCCGGTTTCTTTAATGATCATTTTCCGCAATTCAGAGGCGTAATGGTAGCAGCCAAAAAAGCGGTCCATCCCGGAGAGGTCCGCGTAGAACTCGTCTATACTCGATTTCTCAAAAACGGGGACCTGTTCTTTGATGATTTCGGTGACCAGATCGGAGTGCTTGCTGTATGTGCCTGCGTTACCGCGGATGACAACGGCTTCAGGGCAAAGTTCCCGTGCCATTTTCATGGGCATCCCGGAATGTATGCCAAAACCCCGGGTCTCGTAGCTGCAGGCAGCCACCACCCCCCTGTCGCTGGTACCACCTACCAGCAGGGGTTTGTTTTGCAACTCGGAATTAATGAGCCGCTCTACGGATACAAAAAAAGTATCCAGATCCAGATGAAGAATGGTCTTTTGCATAACTGTCTAAAAGGACAGCTAAGTTATGGAATATTTCCTATTCTTTGGATTTTTTCCATATTTATTTCAAATCATTTTAGCCGATTTTCTCCATGCACTAGTCAAAGGCAAATCCCGTAGACACCCTAAAGATAAGTGCATAGAGTGCAATTAAGAACATTGCAAAGCTAAACCACGCAAAAAGTTTAAAATAGTTTTGTACAATAAGGGTTCCTATATTCCTGAATCCTTCCAAATAAATTTCCTTAAGTAATACCATCGTTTTCATAGCTCTTATTTTAGAATTTACTAATAAGACTTCAAAAGCCGTTCTAAGTTTAGTTTTTTGCCGCTCTTTTAGCCAAGGGAACCAAATTCCCTGATAAAATGCACAATTTCTATGGGTTAGCCTTTAAAGAGGGATTTTTAAGGAAAGTATGAGGAGTAGCAACAAAAATCCCTGCAAGGACTATCCTTACAGGGATTAATTATTATTTAGGTTGGTTATTTAATGCCTTTTTTATTTAATCTACCCCTGGCTCGTGAGAGCGGAGGCGCGATCTTGTCCATCGAAGCCCGTAAGGGCAAAGGAGAGATCTTATCCTCCGAAGCCCACAAGGGCAAAGGAGGGATTATTGCACTCCTGCAGCTGTCATTATCATAAACATCATCACAGAAATAAACAGACATCCTGCAGCAACAAAAAAGTCGATTAGACTAGTTCCTTTATGTCTTTGAGCCATAGTATTTTATTTTGAGTTAATAATTAATCAAATGCGAATCCTGTATACACTCTGAAAATAAAGGCATAAAGGACCACAAAAAACATAATAAAACTGAACCAGGCGAATGCCTTAAAATACTTCTGTACAATAATATTTCCCAAATTCCTGAAACCTTCTAGATAGATTTCTTTAATAAGTAAAGCTGTTTTCATATCCCAAATCTTAAAAATTAATATGCTCCCAAATTGTGGCTTTTATCAATTCTAATTTCAAATTATAGGTTAAAAACATATTTATTTGATAAAATGCATTCTCACTAACGCAAAGCTATAAAAATAGTAGATTAACGAATTTTACCATATTGCATCTAATGGGTGAATAACCCTATAAAACCGATCAACAAGGCCAAAAAAGAAAAAGTGGTTTTAAAAGGAATATATTATGAGGATGACAAAGGAAATTACAAAACAGGAAAAGAGTACTGCCGGATAACTTGCCAATAAAATACCTGATTTACCATTATTTATATATTTTAGTTATAGGCATAGTTAAGCAGGCTGAAATTCACCCAAATGATCTACCAGCCTGAAGCAACTTCGGGCTTAAAAATTTGTGCATGGAATTAGGGGGTACACTTTATAGATAAACAGCGCCTGAATTATATCCTTAGAAGCCCCTCTGTAAAGTGTTTAAATTTTAAACTAAAAAACCCACCGGGAAATCCCGGCGGGTTAATACATTTTTAGCAAACTATTGATTTGGAATTAATATTAATGTATGCTCTTTAATATTTACCGGAAATTAACGATTACTATATACCAATAATCAATTGAAAAGTGAAATGCCTAAAAACAGGTTTATTGGAAATCAGCATCGGCATCTCCTTCTCCTATAGGCTCTTTACCAGTTCTGATAAAGCCCATATTCAAGTTTAAAGAATAACTAAAATAAATTGGTTTTTCATTTCTCAAAATATCAATAATATTTGGATACATTGAAATAGGATAGCGCAAATACACTAATTTATTTCTTTTATCGTAACTATTTTCAGGCACGCTTTTGTTATCAGGATAGAAGTTTATCTGAACAACAAAATCCTCATGATTATAACATCTTACGAGTGCACGCGGGTAAACACGATTCTTGTCGGCTCCTCCGGCTTGAAAATGAACCCAATAATGGTCTATTTCGCTATCTATTAACTTCATTGTATCTAGGTTTAATTGATTAATACGGTAACAAGTTAAAGATTATTTCACAAGATAGAAATAGAAATAGAAAAAAAGGACAACTTTTTGCCTTAGGACCACGATATTTTTCATCCTGATGACTAACAGGATCAATAATTTAGAAATTTTTAAAGAATTTAAGAGATTTTAAGTAACTCGGAGGGCGGAAACTTTGTTAAAATCAAAGAAATATTATCTTAGTACACATAAGTAGGATATCATCAATGATGCTATCCCATTGTAGCCACGAATAGATAAATTCAAGTTCTACTTTTGACACTGATAATTATAAACTTTCTCACTAACACGATACCTGCCTCAAGAATTAATAATCTGAACAGTATATACAATAGAGTAAATAATTATGATAGACCAAACAATTTTTCAAATTTCCCGATCACCTCTTTCACAGTTTATACGATTGCTGGTTCTGGTCATATCTGTTGTATTTGTCAGCTGCACACCTAAAAGTGCTTATGAAGATTATGTAGCCGATGTTTATCAAACGTCGCATGCTGGTGACAACCTCAAATTAATTTCAACCGATCAGGTTGAAACACCTACCATAGAAAGAAAGAAAGTCTCTATACGTCTTCTCCCTGAAGTAGAACTTCAAAAGTATTATGGATTTGGTGCTTCCTTTACCGAATCATCAGCATGGAATCTGGCTACTATTCCCGTTGATTTACGCAAAGAGGTGTTAACCAACTTATTCAGCCCAACAGAAGGGGCTGGTTTCACCCTCATGCGAACTCATATTAACAGCAGCGATTATTCCAACAATCACTACACATACGTTGAAGATGGTGATGAAGACCTTTCTACTTTCAGTGTTTATGAAGACTTGAAAGGATTTTCAGGTGACGAAAACCATCAGGTACGTGGTATTGATCTCGTTGAACCCAGTTATGACATTATCCCAATGATTTTAGAAGCATCCAGCATTCCCGGAGCAAACTTCAAGATTATCGCTTCGCCTTGGAGCCCCCCTTCCTGGATGAAAATAGGAGAAACTGCTGAGATGACAAATGGCACCTTACTTCCTAAATATTACGGAATTTGGGCAAAATACTTATCGAAATATGTAAGCGCCTATGCCGAGGAGGGAATTGCCCTCTGGGGAATTACTCCTCAGAACGAGCCACTGCATGCGCATGATGCTCGCTGGGATAGTAATGGGTTAACTCCCGAACAGGGTAGAGATTTTTTGCGAGATCACCTTGGTCCTCAGCTGGTACAGGATGGTCATCTAAATCTTGATGACTTGGATGCCGGATTGCGTGTATTGATCTATGATCACAATAAGTCTACCATGAACGATTATGTTGCTCCCACATACAAAGACCCTGAAGCTTCTAAATACGCATGGGGTACCGCCTTTCATTGGTATGCAAACTCTCAGCTGGAAGAAAACAACTGGTATGCAGAAGAATTAGACGAGTTACAGTCAACTTGGCCAGACAAGGGGATGATTCATTCCGAATCGAGCATAGATATTGATGCCGATGATCCGATTGGTCAATATTGGAGAGAGAGTACAGACTATGCGGGTACTTTTGTGCCATTCAACACTTACGCTTTTGATATAATTTCAGATTTGAATCACGGAGCTCAGGGATACATCGAGTGGTGCATCATTCTTAGCAATCAGGGTCAACCAAATCCCTATGACAATTTTAATAGCGCACCAGTGCTTATCAACCCTGTTACTGACAAGGTGATTTATACACCACTCTATTATTTATTAAGTCACTTTAGCAAGTTCATCCGCCCAAGTGCCCACAGAATAGGATTGGAAGCCGAAGAAATAGAGGGTCTCATCTATACAGCTGCAAAAAACCCCGACGGTTCAATTGCTGTGGTGGTTTTTAACAGAAACGAAGAAGTCCATGAAATATCGATAACCCTGGAATCTAATATTTATGAGATGCAAATTGCACCTAGGGCTATTCAAACTGTTCATTTACGAAGTAAGTAAGGAAACATCAAAATGGAGTTTGATAAATGAAAATGGTTATAACAATGTTTATAGTTCATAGCCGCCTAAGGGATGCCAAGACACCATACACCAATTGTTGGAGAACACTCAAAAACTAGAAAATTGAATTTAATAATGATAAAACAAACACTTTCTTATATTGCCATAATTGCCGGATTAATTCTCCTTTCATACCTAATTTACAATCAGGTTAAAACCGTTCAAGATGATTCCAAGAGTAATGGCCCTGAATTTAATACTTTAATATGGTCAGATGAGTTTAATGGCAATGGGGCAGTTAATCCAGAGAATTGGTTCCATCAAACGCAGCTTCCGACAGGAGGAAATTGGTTTGGCGGATTGATTCAACATTACACTAACCGAGAAGATAATTCTAATTTGAAAAATGGACTATTAAACCTTGTTGCAAAAAAAGAAATATTTGATGACCAGGGTGAAATAAAGCAGTACACATCTGCTAGATTAAATTCAAAATTTGCTTTTACCTATGGACGGGTGGAGGTTCGTGCAAAACTACCAACTGGTATAGGTACTTGGCCAGCTATTTGGATGTTGAGTAAGAATATAGATGAGGATGGGGCTTATTGGGATAATCAAGGCTATGGAACTACTAATTGGCCTGCATGTGGTGAGATCGATATTCTGGAGCATTGGGGGAAAAACCCCAATTATGTACAGAGCGCAGTACATAACACATCAAGTTATGGAGATAAAGTAGAAAATATTGGAGGTCAAAATGTAGAGAATGTATCAGATCAATTTCACATATATTCTATGGAATGGACTGATGAGAAAATTGTTTTTAGGGTTGATGGTGCCGAACATTATGTTTATAACCCATCTATTAAAAATTCCGACACATGGCCGTATGATTCTGACCAATATATTTTATTTAATATAGCAGTAGAACCTGATATTGATTCAGCTTTCGTTGAAAGTTCGATGGAAATAGACTACATAAGAATTTACCAGTAGTCTTATAAGGAAAGTTTGCCGAACTGATGAGTTACGCTCTTACGATTTTAAAAAACAACGAAATGCCAACACGGTGTATAAAACATATCTAGTAATTGTTTAATCTAAAGGTTCATGGGTGTTTGTAAAAACCGCCAAATAGGATATTACGCGATAGCGAAATGTGCTAATTTGGCTCTTAAAATAGAAAAGATAAAATCAAATTTAAAAATTCGGCTCTGTATTATCCAAATAGCTTTTCCTTCGTACTACTATGGAGAAGGAGCTATCGGGACGAAAATGAAGTGTGTTTTCACTTGCTGCGTTTCATACACGAAACCGCTAGCAAACATAATTTGTAACCTCTAACTAAATATCGTCGTCATATGTAAAAACTATATGATGCTATTAAACAAAATTAAGTTAGTCTTTATTGTATTCAACCTGTTAACGACCTCAATCGCTTTAGGTCAAGAAGGAGCAAACATAAATTTTCAAAAAGAAGCAAAACAACATTTCGAAAAGACCATTAATAAATTAGGGATTCCCGGATTTGCAGTTATTGTAACACAAGGAAACGAAACGATTTTAAAAGAAGGGTATGGCTACGCAGATTTTGAAAATCAATTGATCGCAAACAGCAATACCAGTTATTATATAGCATCGGCTACCAAATCGTTTACTGCTCTTTTGGCGGTCATAATGAATGATGAAGGGATCTTAAAATTAGACGATCCACTTAAGAAGTACTTTCCCGATTTAGAAATAGATTACAATCTTAATCTTGCTAATATAAAAGTTAGAGATTTGTTAACTCACACTTCCGGTCTTGAGAATGATCCCATTGGTTGGCGTGTTGCATTCTCCGGAGAACATGATCAATCAACCCTTCTTGAATTGATGAGATATTCTAAGTCTAACAAGACAGGTTATGGCAATTATGAATACACTAATATTGGTTACAATATCTATGCTATAATTTTGGAAAAAATAACGGATAAATCTTGGCAAAACTGGATGCAGGAAAAAATATTTGACCCTGCAGGAATGAATCATACTACAGCTTTTATATCTCGAGCTGAAAAAGAGAAGTGGTTATTGGCAAGACCGTACATAGTTCTTGATTCGGTAAGCAGAATAACTCTTGAAAAGAAAGACAATACGATGCATGCCGCTGGTGGTTTGATCATTACTCCTGATGATATGGCCAAATGGCTAAAAATCCAAGTCGGAAAGGGTAAATTAAATGGAAAGCAAATATTTCCAGAAATCATGATGCTGTCCTCTCAGAAAGAATTGGTTAATATATCAGAATCAGAACGTTTATTTCAACCAACTGGTTATGGTTTTGGATGGTTACATGGAAACTATGAAGGCAATAAGGTTATTCATCATTTTGGCGGATTTGCAGGATTTTCAACACATGTCTCTTTTATGCCTGATAAACAGATTGGAGTAGCTGTCATCGCCAATGAGGCTGTGGCAGGAAATAAACTGATGCATCTAATTGCCACCTTTATTTATGATTATTTATTAGAAAAAAAAGGATGGGATGATTATGATAAAGAGATAAATACTTTTACAGAAAGATTAAATCAAGGTAGAAAAATGATAAATGCTAGTATAGTTGAAAGAAATAATCGTCCCAGAATGCTGTCTTTACCCCTTTCAGACTATTCGGGATCATATGAATCTGATGAATACGGAATTTTGACTGTTCAGGAAACTCCCTCTGCTTTAAAAGTCTCTATAGGAAATTTACAATGTGTGTCAACTCCATTTAAAAATAAAGAATCAATTAGAGTAGAATTAATTCCGGGAAGTGGTCAAATTATTCAATTCTTTATAGAAAATAATAAAATATCCAACCTTAAATATGATGGAATTAATTTCAAAAAGATCAAATAAAAAACGTTTGTTGGCAAAGTATATAGAAAATAGCCAATTAAGCGCATGTCATTATAGCTTGCGCTTTTTTAATACATTTACGCTATCCGAATAGTTTGCGCTAATCAAAATGCTACGTTTCATACACAAACCATTGTATGCAATTAACCAGAAAACGATTGATAAGAGAAAAACATTTATATAAGCCTACTGCAACTTTTTCTGATTCCTTATTCTAACCAATTGTCTTAAATGAAAATTACAGCGTTGACTTCATGTTGTGTTGACATATATCCTGAACTGGACAAGATTTATGTGGGAGGTAACTCTCTGAATTTTGCCACCCAGTGCAAACTTTCAGGAATAAGCAATGTATCTATTATTGGTGCTGTGGGCAACGATAGGCATGGCGTAAGAATTGAGCAGCATCTTGATAATTGCGAAATCCCCAGGTCACATTTGTACCGAATTGATAAAGCCACAGCTTCCAATAAGATATTCATTAATCAACAAGGCGATAGGTATTTTAAAGCCGATAGTTGGAATGGTGGAGCATTTGATGTTTTCCGATTATCTG
This sequence comes from uncultured Eudoraea sp., assembly GCF_947260015.1. Lineage (GTDB taxonomy): Bacteria > Bacteroidota > Bacteroidia > Flavobacteriales > Flavobacteriaceae > Eudoraea. The sequence continues at coordinate 245,153 of NZ_CAMYOM010000003.1, forward strand.
AAAATGATTGGCAGCTTCTGGAAAGTTCTGATATAATAGCCATGCCTGCAGGCGATCCGAATTTGAAGGAACTGCTGAAAAGACGAAAGGATCAATTAGTGATCATTGATTTCTTGGACTACTTCACTTTGGATTTCATTGAACAAATGATTGATTCTATTGATATCACATTTATCAGTGCAAATGAGGAAATGCTGGCCAGCTTAAATGCTTTAGCAATGAAATCAGGAAAAATGATTGTTGCTACACTAGGATCAAAAGGAAGTGTCGCTTTCTATGATAAATTGTCACATTTTCAAGATGCAATTGACGTTGATGAAATTATTGATACTACTGGTTGTGGTGATGCTTTTCAAGCAGCTTTTGCTATAGAATGGTATAGGTCTGTTGATATTAAAAAGGCGTTGAGTAAAGGTGCTATAGCTGCCAAAAATGTATTAGGGTTCATGGGTGGAGTTGAGTAAATGCAACACTTTTTATTTTTGAAATTTGGAAATAGGGGGCGTATTAGCATGTAGAAACCGTGACTTAATTGGTCGTAAAACAAATAGTTAAATAAAGAAGATGATGGAAATAATATCGATAAGAGAAAATCCTGACCACAAAGACCGGGCAATAGGGTATTTCCAAAGGAGTTGGCCTAGTGTAATGCCAAAAATATATGAAGATTGTATAAGTCACAGTATTGACGCTAGGGATAGTCTACCACAATGGTATTTATTAAAAAAAGAAGATGAAATAATCGGTTGTGCCGGACTTATAACCAATGATTTTATTAGCAGAGGAGATTTATACCCATGGATCTGTGGAATATTCATTGAAGAAAAGCTCAGGGGTAAGGCGTATGGCTCTATGCTAATAGATAAAGCAAAAATGGATACAAAAATGGCAGGGTTTGAATATTTATATCTATGTACCGAACATATAGGATATTATGAGAAATATGGCTTTAAATATATCGGACAAGGATATCATCCTTGGGGAGAAGAATCCAGAATCTATGAAATTAAGGTATAATTAAAAAACTGCCTACAACAAAAAAGAAACACCATTGAAACAGGCATTTATTCAAACCGTTTCTTGCAATGTCAGGACAACAGTTTCTAACGAAACGATTTAACAGATTGAGAATTGACATTTGTAGGACTAAACAAGAAAGCTGAAAACCGAATAGAGTAAGCACAATAATAAAAGCTAAGTATATGAATGTCGTCAAAGAATTAAATTTAACACATTCTAAATCCAGCGTAAAATGGGGGGCTATTTTTACAATTTTCGGAATTGTTCTCGCTTTTACTGCTTGCGATAACGATATCAATAGCGTAGAAGAGTACCCGTCTTTAAATATGGTGACAACTTAGATAGGTATAGAAATTTTCCAAAGGAGATATAGATTAATACCTTGCTTTTAAGGTTTAATTTTAGATTTTTTGTTAGTTATTTGTAAGCGATAAAACTGCGAAGGGCATAGACGTAAATCATAGTAAAAAGTACAAAGCCTCCAGAAAATACTGAAGGCTTAGTACCTCGGGTGGGATTGAATTACTCTGTAATTCTTCCCTTCTAGGTCGTTTTGAAAACCACAATAGGAAACACAAAGCATCACTTCAAAAAAAAAGCGAGCTCCATTTTTGAAACTCGCTTGAATTTCCACCTAATCGTGGTTTATCCGTACCTCGGGTGGGAATCGAACCCACACGTCCAAAGACACTGGATTTTGAATCCAGCGCGTCTACCAGTTCCGCCACCGAGGCAAAGGGATTGCAAATCTAAAAAATTATTTCGGTTGAAAAACTAAAATAACCCACATTTATCCTTTAGCAACCCAAATAAATTTTTAAATTTGCACCTCCTTAAGAATCAGGGGTTTTAAGAAACTAGTAAACAAGAGATTAACCATGGCTTATCAAGTACCAGAACCAAAGATTTTTGCCTGTACCCAGAGTATGGAATTAGGTAAAAAAATTGCCAGGTCTTATGGCACGGATTTGGGTAATGTTTTGTTTTCTCATTTTAGCGACGGGGAGTTTCAACCTTCATATGAAGAGTCTATTCGCGGGACAAGAATTTTTGTAATAGGTTCTACCAATCCAAGTTCTGAAAATCTTATGGAAATGCTGCTAATGTTAGATGCTGCAAAGCGGGCATCAGCCAGGCATATTACCGCTGTAATTCCTTATTATGGTTGGGCCAGGCAAGACAGAAAGGATAAACCAAGAGTTCCTATCGCTGCTAAACTGATAGCCAAGATGTTAGAGGCTGCCGGGGCAACACGGATAGTTACTATGGACCTGCATGCAGATCAGATACAGGGATTCTTTGAAAAACCAGTAGACCATTTGTTTGCGTCAACATTGTTCCTTCCTTATCTGAAAGGCCTTAATTTAGACAACCTTACCATTGCCTCTCCAGATATGGGTGGCTCAAAAAGGGCCTATGCCTATTCCAAAGCTCTCAAATCCGATGTGGTGATCTGTTATAAACAAAGATCAAAGGCCAACGTAATATCACATATGGAACTTATTGGCGATGTAAGGGATAAAAATGTAGTACTGGTAGATGATATGGTGGATACCGCCGGGACATTAACCAAAGCTGCCGATCTTATGATGGAACGGGGAGCCAAAAGTGTAAGGGCTATTACCACCCACGCTTTATTATCAGGTAATGCCTATGAAAAAATAGAAAAGTCACAATTGTTAGAATTGATCGTTACAGATTCTATCCCTATCAAAAAAGAAAGTGGAAAAATAAGAGTTTTGAGTTGTGCTGAGCTGTTTGCAGATGTTATGCACAGAGTTCATCACAACACCTCAATTTCTTCCAAATTTTTAATGTAAATATTAATTAAACTTAGATAATGAAATCAATTACAATCAAAGGATCAGAAAGAGAAAGCGTGGGCAAAAAGGCAACGAAGGCCC